>NZ_JBFEGM010000001.1:0-725001 GCF_047228845.1 Sporosarcina pasadenensis | reverse complement strand
GCGCCCAAAGTGAAGCGTTCCGCGCCCAAAGTGAAGCGTTCCGCGCCCAAAGTGAAGCGTTCCGCGCCCAAAGTGAAGCGTTCCGCGCCCAAAGTGAAGCGTTCCGCGCCCAAAGCGAGCGCCCGCGCGTCCAAAGCACTCTACCTCGAACACTAATCAAAGATTCCCGGCACCAAAGGTATCTCCTTCTTCAAGATTCCCCGCCTCAAATCCGCGATAAAACCATTTTTTCCTCTGTTCGGAAGTTCCGTGCGTGAAGCTATCTGGTACGACATAGCCACGAGCCCTTTTCTGAATCGTATCATCCCCGACAGCGCTTGCTGCATTCAGCGCTTCCTCCAAGTCGCCTTTCTCCAGGACGCCCATTCCTTGCGCATGGTGAGCCCATACGCCTGCAAGATAGTCCGCCTGCAATTCCAGTTTTACGGAGTATTTATTATACTCTTCCTCGCTCACTTGGCTGCGTATTCTCGCCATATCGTCGGTGATGCCCAATAGCTTTTGGACATGGTGGCCGACTTCGTGTGCAATAACGTAGGCCATCGCAAAGTCACCGGGCGCATTGAACTGCGTCTGCAATTCATCGTAAAAGCTCAAATCGATATATAATTTCTCGTCTGCTGGACAATAAAAGGGGCCCACAGCTGAACCAGCCATCCCGCATGCTGATTGGACACTTCCTGAATAGAGCACGAGGGTCGGGTCACGATAAACCATACCTTCCTTCTCGAAAACCTCTGTCCACACATCTTCCGTATCCGCTAAAACGACCGAGACGAATTCGGCAAGCTCCTTATCCTGTTCCGTTTCTACATATTCCGTATTTGAAGGGGAGGTCGTCAAATTGTTAAGGATATCCCCCGGATCACCACCGAGAAACATGACAATGAGCAGCATGACGATGCCGCCGATTCCACCGCCAACGAGAGTTTTACCTCCCATCCCTCTTCGGTCCTCCACATTTCTGCTTCCTCTTCTGCCTTTCCATTCCATTAAAATATCCTCCTTGAAAACATCATTGCATTTACCACTGATTTACTTATGCTTTACCCTGTTTCAATGATTTATAGGCAAACATAGAAAAAGATATCGAAATCCTTTCGGAGTCCGATATCCAGTGTTATTTGGAGAACATGATTTCTTTACTGTCATATCCTTTGAATTTAACTTCCAACCTTATCATTTTATACTCTTTGAATCCAAATGCCTCCGCAGCGCTATTAATCAATTCGGTTTCTTCGGCTTCCGGGTCAGGTTGCATCTTTTCGAACGCTTCCGTTATTTTTTTTAACGCCTTTTTGCCATGTAGAGCGACATCTTCTTTCTTATTCTTATATTCCGCTTCAGATCTTTCCTTTTTTTCATTAAAACTTGCTTTCAGCGCCTCTCGCTTTTCATTTGTATCAATCGTCACGGTAAATGAGGTGATGCCATATGTATCGACGACATTGCTCGCTTCAGTTTTTGGAACAAGATTTTGGTTGCTGCACCCACTCATGATAATGAAACAGCATGCCAGAATGAAATAAATCCATTTCTTCATATCCGATCATTCATCCTTTCGATTCCACTATTTCTAACATAACCGGCAATCAGATCATATATACTACAACGCCAGTTTTGAATAAAATGTGTCAAACGAAAGAGAAAATATGTGAATATCCAACGAAAAATCGAGAAACCTTTAAATTCTGCCGGTTGAAATGATATGATAGAAGGGATGAAACTTTACAGAAATACCTCTGAGGAGCGTATATAGATATGACGAAAAAAATTGATATTACTTATACTGAAAATGGCACAATCATAGATGAGACAAAGTCAGGCACTATCATTGCGGATTTAAAATCGCTTTTTAAAGCGCCTGTTCTGCTTGCTAATGCATTGCCTGTGTTTGTCGGCTTTTGGCTTGCTCTACATTTCACTGGGGGATCATTGCTTGCGAATGGCAAATTATTTTGGCTGACGATCATCGGAAGCACGATTTTGATGGGCGGCGCGCTTGTCCTTAACAACTGGTATGACGTTGATATCGACACGGTGATGAAAAGGACTCAAAAACGTCCGACCGTAACCGGAAACATCTCGTTGAAGACCGTGCTCGGAATCGGTATATCACTGTCGGCGATAGGGATGATCATGCTGCTGTTCACAACGATGGAAGCAGCAATCTACGGATTTGTCGGGTGGTTCACATATGTCATTATGTATACGATGTGGACAAAGCGTAAATACACGTTGAATACGGTTATTGGAAGTATTTCAGGAGCCGTCACGCCGATGATCGGGTGGGCCGCTATTGCGCCATCATGGCATATCGTTCCGATCTTGCTTTTCATTATTTTGTTCATCTGGCAAATGCCTCATACATTCGCAATCGCGATGAGGAAGTACGATGAATACAAAGCGGCCAATGTAGCGATGTTGCCGGTCGTTCGTGGATTTAAAATGACGAAGCGTCAAATGTTTGTCTACATTGCATGCCTTCTACCATTGCCGTTTTACTTAGGATCATTGGGTATGGTATTCATCGTGCTTGCTACGATTTTGAATATTGGCTTCTTGATTGTCTCCATCCGTGGATTTTTCACGAAAGACGATGATCGATGGGCATTTGTGATGTTCATCTACTCCGTCAATTATATTGCGATTTTATTCTTATTGATGGTAGCTGTGACGCTGCCGATTTTCTAAAAACTGCTCCGTTCGTCGAAAGTTGACAACGGAGCGTTTTTTTGCGCGTGGATAATTGAAGTTTCGCTATTGGGTTTCAATTAAAAATATTCAGTTGTGAATGAAAACGTTTTCGTATATAATCTATTAAAGTATCAATCAATTCTGTAAATTGAGCGAAACATAAGGGGGAGTCGAAATGGAGAAATCAGTTAAACGTTTTCTGGTAGGGATTGCATTAGTGTGCACATCCATTTTTCTGATCGGATGCGGAGCGAGTTCTACAAAAACGAGCGGATCAGGCGGGGATGATACAAGTGGAAAACGGAAATTGGTCGTCGGAACGGATGCGACTTATGCACCGATGGAGTATATGGACGAAAAAGGGAATATTGTCGGAATTGATATCGATATCGTGAATGCTATAGCGGAGGCTGCCGGTTTTGAAGTGGAATACAAAAATTACGGGTGGGAGCCATTATTCCCGGCAGTTGATAACGGAGAAGTCGATTTTGCGGTTTCTTCCATTACAATTACTCCGGAAAGGGAGCAATCATACGATTTCTCTGATCCATATTTCGTGGCGAATCAATTGATCCTCGTGCCCGAAGATTCGGATGTCGATTCATTCGATGATTTGGCGGATAAGCGGGTTTCGGTTCAAATCAATACAACAGGGCATATTGTCGTTGCGGATCTATTAGGAAAGACAAGTTCAAAAATCGTCGCAGCTGAAACAATGCCACTTGCCATTACTGAAATGATCAATGGTAATGCGGATGCTTCAGTTGGTGATAATGCAGTCATCATTGATTACAAGGCAAATAACCCTAACGTGAAGGTGAAAACGATAGAAGACGACAGTTTTGAAAAAGAATATTATGGGTTGATGGTGAAAAAGGGAAATCAGGAAGTACTCGATTTGTTGAATGAAGGAATTAAAAAGATTAAGGAAAATGGAAAGTTGAAAGAAATCACCGGCTTTGATGTGGAGTGATCATTTTAAGCAACAACTATACACATCTTGGAGGTGATGTTCTTGGAGTTTTTAGGTTTACGAATTGAGATGTTCGAAAACATATGGAGTTACCGGGAGCTTTTCATCCGGGGGATTTGGGTAACTCTCGGATTGACAGCGGTAGGATATATCGGAGGATTCATTTTAGGCTTGATTGTCGGAATGGGAAAGTTGTCAAAGCGGAAATGGATCTACTATCCGGCAAAATTCTATGTAGACTTTTTCCGGGGAACACCATTATTAGTGCAAATCCTGCTGATTCATACCGCATTGATACCTAGTATATTTGGGCATTCATTAGGATTTTTTGTGTCGGGATCGTTGGCATTAATACTTAACAGTGCCGCTTATAATGCAGAAATTATCCGTGCCGGAATTCAATCGCTTGATAAGGGGCAGATGGAAGCTGCGCGATCCCTCGGCATGCCGCATAATACGGCAATGAAATTAATCATCCTCCCCCAAGCGTTTAGAAGAATGATTCCGCCGCTCGGAAATGAATTAATCGCGTTGCTGAAGGATTCTTCCCTAGTCACTGTCATTGCTGCAAGCGATCTGCTTTACGCTGGGAAAGTGGTCGCAGGCGCTTATTCGAGATTCTGGGAGCCGTATTTAACGGTCGCCGTCCTTTATCTCATTTTGACGTTTATCTGCGGGAAACTCATCAGTTATATTGAAAACAGGTTTAGCAATAGCTATATCTCTTCCTCAAGAAAGAATATTTTTTCAATGAGGCGTTCTGAACCGGGAGTGAGATTGTGATGATAAAAGTAAGAAATTTGCACAAATCGTTCGGGAAATTGGATGTACTGAGGGGCATTGATTACGACATAAAAGAGAAGGAAGTAATCTGTGTCATCGGTCCAAGTGGATCGGGAAAGAGTACATTTTTGAGATGCATCAACCTACTTGAAGAAATTACTGTGGGCGAAGTGTTCATAGACGGCGTGAAAATCAATGACCCGAAAACGGATATTAATGATATCCGGAGGGAAGTCGGGATGGTCTTCCAACAATTCAACTTGTTTCCTCATATGCGTGTCATCGATAATATAACGATTTCACCGATCAAAATCCGGAAAATGAATCAAAAGGATGCGGAAGAGTTGGCGCGGCAACTTCTTGAAAAGGTCGGGCTGTCTGATAAGGCAAACGCTTATCCTGAACAATTATCCGGTGGGCAAATGCAACGTGTCGCCATTGCTAGGGCGCTTGCGATGAAGCCGAAGGTCATGTTATTCGATGAGCCGACATCAGCACTCGATCCAGAAATGGTGAAGGAAGTGTTGGACGTCATGAAGCAGTTGGCAATCGAAGGGATGACAATGGTCGTCGTCACTCATGAAATGGGATTCGCGAAGGAAATGGGAGATCGGGTGTTGTTTCTGGACCAAGGTTTGTTGGTAGAGGAAGGGACGCCAGATGAAATCTTTTCGAATCCGAAGAACGATAGAACGAAGGCTTTTTTCAGTAAGATTCTATAATTCAAAAGCGTCTATGGCTGTTATAAGTCATAGGCGCCTTTTTCAATTGCATACAATTGAGAAGAACAATCGGGAAGAGGGGGAGAGGGAATTTATTATCCTATAATGCACCAACAAGTGAATCGGGCATCTAGGAAGATTATCGTCATCGGGAATGGGGCGATTGCTGTTGAACCGAATATCGCGACAGTCCAATTGGAAGTCGTCACGATGGATGAGCAACTGAGCGTTGCGCAACAGGAAAATGCCGTAACAATGAATAACGTAATCCAATCGCTATTGCGCTTAGGTATTCCGCGGGAAAATATTAAAACGGTATCGTATACTATATCGCCGAGATATGATTACGTCGATGGACAACAAGTTTTTAGAGGATATGAAGTAAGCAATGCTATTTCGGTAAAGATTACAGATATTCAACAAGTTGGACGCGTTATTGATACAGCTGTGGAAAATGGGGCAAATCGGGTTTCGAATATACAATTTACTGTGGAGGACACCGAGCGTTATAGGCAGGGAGCGATCGTTCAAGCTTTGCGGAATGCTCAAATGAAAGCCCGAACAATTGCCGCTGAATTGCAAGTGCAAGTCGAGCCGCAGCCCGTAAAAATAATTGAGGTAGAACAAGGCGGACAACCGGTTCCGTTACAAACATTTGCGAAAACCGATCAAGTGACAACTCCAATAGAAGGCGGGCAGATCCTCATAACCGCAACGTTAAGAGTTCAATTTCAATATTGATAGGAAAAGCCGGATCCAGAAAGGATTTCCGGCTTTTCTTACGAATTTGCAGGTATTTTCAAACATTTCGTTGAATGTACTAGTAAGTACGTAAATTGAGGGGGAATAGCAAATGGAATACGCTGTGGAACGGGTAGAAGACTTGCGTTCATTGGATATTACAAAACTGGTAAAGGAAAGTGAAGAAGAGGGCTATCGTTTCGTCACTCGCTTAGTGAATGAGTTTGAGGATGGCACCAATACATTTAATAAGCCCGGAGAAGTATTGTACTGTGTCAAAAATAATGAAGGTTCCGTAGTGGCAATTGGCGGCATCAATCAATCCCCATTTTCAGAAGAAGCAGATGTGGGGCGTCTACGAAGATTTTACGTGCTGGATGAAGTCCGCCGGGAAGGGGTCGGTACGTTATTGCTACAATCGATCATTGAACAAGCGAAACACCATTTCAATGAAATTACCGTTCGGACAGATTCGGCGAAGGCGGATGCTTTTTATCGCGCGGGCGGTTTTTCATTCGACGATTCTGCTTCTGAAACGACACATATACTACGGTTCAGTTGAATGGGTATCGAGTTGCATAAGGATTATATGGAATACGGCAGTTGAGAAGGACCGCTCCCTGTGTTCATTCACAGGGGCGGTCCGGGAAATACATATGGTTTAAAGGGGAAGAGTGGGTTGGGAAAGTGGAAAGTGTTGCATTCTGAATATCATTTTAAATCACCATTTGGCAATTTGAGAAGAGATACATGCCGAATGTCTGATGGAACAATTATCGAGGATTATTATGTGAATGAGTATGCGGACTGGGTGAACGCAATCGTATTGACAGAGGAAGAGGAAATCGTTCTTGTAGAGCAATATCGTCATCCTGGAAAAGGTTTTTATCTTGAAATACCTGCGGGGAAAGTGGAAGATGGCGAATCATATGAGGATGCGATTCGACGCGAGGTCCGGGAAGAGACTGGCTATGTCTCGGAGCATGAGCTGATTCCTCTTGGGGAGTTCATGGTTAATCCGGCCACCCAGACGAATAAGGTGATTACTTTTTTAATGACCGATGCAAAACGTACACATGAGCAAGAATTGGATGAGACGGAAGTTCTAAAAGTAAGACGTTTTCCTTTTGCAAGCATGGGAGAAATGATTCGGAACAAGGAAATCACTCAGTTGTTTACAGTTACGGCTTACCATTTAGCAAAAGACTATATTAGAAATGGAAGAGATGGAGATTGAAGAGGGGATATAATCACGCACTCGTTATTGGCGGTACGGGCATGCTCGCTGGAGTATCGATGTTCTTGGTCGGTCAACTCCATCTATACAGTGAGAGGCCAAGCTAGGGGGGTATTATGTTAAAGCGCAAATTTGGTAGTAGGTATGATTGGAAGCGGATTGTGGAGAGAGGATATGTAGAAAAATATATTTCAACACCACAATTTAAAGGGTATATCACTTTGCTTCAAATGCACAATGTGACCGGGCCGCTTTATAAAAATTATAGAGGGCGGGCAGTTTGCATTGCTGACAAAGGCTACAGCTGGCTTCAGCATTTCCCCGATGGAAAGCATTTTTCGGTGACGACTGTGTTTGATTCATCCGGCCAAATTGTCCAATGGTATATCGATATTTGCAGGGAGAATGGCTATTGTCATATGAATGGTCCATGGATGGATGATCTGTTCTTGGATCTGATCGTGCTGCCTAGTGGGGAAATAATAGAGAAAGATATTGACGAATTGGAAGCTGCGCACAGCAGTCAAGTAATTTCAGATGATGAGTTTGCACTTGCATGGACGGAGTTTGATCGAATTAAAACGATGGTAGCCGAAAACAGCTTTGATCTACTTGAAAGGACTCATGGGCATCTACTAATAGTAAGGGGGAATTAGAAGGGTGACAATTATGGATAATCTATCAAAAGCTATCGTGCTACGTAGCGAAGGTAAACTCACAGAATCGAATGAAATTCTACAGGCATTGGCAAAAGATGATCCAAAAAGTGCCGAGATCAACTACCAATGTGCATGGAGCTTTGACGTTTTAGGAAAGGAAGCGGAAGCTGTACCTTATTATGAAAAAGCGCTTCAATTAGGATTAAATGATGAAGATGCATTAGGTGCAACTATTGGACTCGGGAGTACATACCGAACTTTGGGAAGATATAAAAAATCAAAGGCTGTCTTTGAAAGCGGGCTAGCGCGTTTTCCCGAAAACAATGCATTGAAGACTTTCTATGCCATGACTTTATATAACGTTGGGGAACATGTGGAGGCGATGGAGATTCTTCTAGCATGCCTTGTCCAAACTACTAACGATCCGGATATCAAATCTTATGAGAGAGCAATTAGTTTCTATTCAGACAAACTGGACAAGACATGGTAGTTGTGTAGAAAAAGAACAAAAGGAATGATTAATATGAAAGAGAGATTTCATGTTACTGAAATTGAAAGAGAGAAAGTGTTAAAAAGTTATTTTAGAAAAGGATTAGATGGTCCGCTTGAGACGTTTCCAAGCAAAGACAAAAGAAAGTACATCATTGCCCAAGAAATAATACGGCGATTCGAAGTTGGTAAAGTGTATTTGGAAAAAGAGATAAATGCGAGTCTTAAAGAGATTTATCCCGATTTTGCGACCATTCGACGTTTCTTTATCGACTACGGGTTCATGCATCGTAGCGATGATGGGAAGGAGTATTGGATTGATGATTAATCATACTAGAGGAGCATATTCATGAAATTCACCATAAAGAACTCCTTATTTTCAGCGATTGTTTCTGAACTGCATAAAATATGTTCGAATAAAAGTCTGCTCCCGATCCTGTCGGGAATTAAAATAGAAGCAAACAAAGACGGCGTTATTCTAACTGGCGGCAATTCAGAAGTATTCGTTGAAAAGAAAATCCCTCTACAAATAAGTGGAGAAACAGTCGTTGAGGTACATCGAGCTGGAAGTGTAGTTGTATTGTCCAAGCATTTTATGAATCTCCTAAAAAAACTGCCTGAAGACATTGAGATTTCAACTGACAATATGCAGTCAGTACTCATTAGGTCTGGTGATATTGTTACGAGACTGAATGGCTTATCTGCAATCGATTATCCAAAACTGCCGGAGATCAAAATACTTCATTCTGTTGAGGTTGAGTTTTCCTCGTTAAGAGAAGTGGTCAAACAAACGATATTTGCTGTCTCTAAAAGTGAGGCGAAGCCAGTGCTAACAGGTGTGAAGATGGAGTTTGAAAAGAACAAGCTTATTTGTATTGCAACTGACTCGCATCGCCTGTCACGTAGCGAGATACAAATCACTAACAGTGAAGGGTCTCATTCAGTCGTTGTTCCAAGTAAAAGCTTAATGGAACTATTACATTTGAAGGAATCCAGCTTTGCTACAGTACATATTTCGATAGCGAATAATATGATTGTGCTTTCAACAGAAAACACGATTTTGTATTCTGTACTGATTGAAGGGAACTATCCGAATACCAAATCATTAATTCCGAACGACTTTGTGACGAAGATGACGCTGAACACGAAGGCATTGATAGCAGGGATTGACCGAGCTTGTGTTTTCTCTGAGGAATGGAAGCATAACAATGTGCACTTAGCTATAGTCAACAATAGCATTTTGAAAATAACAACAAACTCAGCAGGAATCGGAATGATAGAAGAACTACAAAGATTGAGTAGGGTAGAAGGGGTACCCGCAATTGATATGACCTTCGACGGTAGATTTTTCCTTGAAGCGTTAAAAGGGATACAGGAAGAACAGGTGACAATCAGTTTTTGTGGAGTGATGAAACCAGCTGTCATTGAGCCGGAAGGTAATTCTTCATACGTGCAGTTGATTTCACCATTGCGAACATAACCAAAGGGGGCTTTGAAATGGGGTATATAAAAGATCTACGAAAAATTGTAGGACATCGACCATTAATATTTGTCGGTTCGGTCGTCGTCGTTGTTGATGAACAGGGAAGGCTATTGTTGCAACAGCGGAGATTTCCCGAAGGTGCTTGGGGAATTCCAGGCGGATTAATGGAATTAGGGGAATCCACGGAAGACGTGGTGAGGCGTGAATTATTCGAGGAGACTCAGCTGCAAGTGGATGAACTGACATTGATCAATGTTTACTCTGGCCCCGAATATTTCATTCGAGCCGCAAATGGAGATGAATTCTATGTCGTGACAATCGCCTATTATGCAGAAAATGCAAAAGGGGACTTAGTGGTCGATCAGGCTGAATCCATCACATTCAAATACTTTCATCCCCATGAGTTGCCTGCGAATATCGTTAAAAGCCATAAAGAGATCTTGGATGAGTTTTTATTGCAACATTATACGTTTTTGAGCACCGTTAACTAGATAGTGGACAAGGAGTTGTTTGTATGAAGCAGTGGACGAAGGAAATTGAGATTGATGCACCAATCGAACAGGTTTGGAAATATCTAGATGGATCGTTTGAGAACATGCAAAAGATCATGCCCCAAGTCGTCTCGAATGAACCCGTCACCATTACAGAAGAAAAGGTTGGAAGTATTTATTTACAAAAGTATAAAGAAGGCAAGCGAGTCATGGAGTATGAGGTTGAAACACTCGACTATTTAGATACTCCAAGCGAAAAAAAGATGAAAGTCGGCTTTACGCTTGGTGGAATGTTTGAGATAACGGCTGGATATGACCTTGTAAAGGTTGATGATGAAAAAACTAGATTTATTTATACAACAACTAACAAACCGCTGAAATGGTTCGTAAAGTTATTTTTACTGTTTGCAAATGATAGAGTTGTTGTCGATTTTGTTCAACGAGTGAAAAGAGTTGCGGAAAATGAGGAGGACAATTAATGAATCAAGCTGCAAAGGATTATTGGGATCAACTTTGGGGAGAGAAAGAGCATCCCGCGTTAGTCAGTGCATGGATGTTTGGCGAAGCAGCTGATGAACTAGCCCAGTCGGTTATTGATGGGAGGAAGACGGCAACTTGTTCAGCGCATGTACTATATGAACTGGAGAAAGAACCGGTTCCGGTAATTGGAGAATACAGCATCATCCTCAATAGTCATGAAGAGCCGGTCGCAATTATTAAAACGGTGGATGTATCCCTAATCCCTATGAACGAAGTGACGGAGGAGTTTGCTTTGGCGGAAGGTGATGGCTCTTATCGGAATTGGAAGGAGATTCATGAACGTTACTTCAAGCGGGAACTAGGCAAAGTTGGATTAGAGTTCACCGAAGATATGTTGCTAGTCTGTGAACGATTTGAGTTAGTTGATGTGAAACATAAAGTAGAGCGAGTGAACCCTAAATTACTTAGGGTTGGCACTACGTATATTCCTGTCTCCAATGTTGACCGGGCTGCTAAATGGTATGTTGAAAAGCTGGATGCGCAATTGAATTATCAGGATCAAGACAAGGCGATATTGAATTTGGCCGATCAAAGTTTCTTTCTAGTGAAAGCGAAAGAAAGTGAGACCGCTAATTTTTACGATGTAAATGGAACTGAACGTTTTTCACTTACTTTTGAGGTAGATGGTCAGGATACATTAAGGGAGTTACATCAGGACTTTACCGAACGCGAGATTAACGTCGGAGAAATTGAACATAGAGGACATTCGGGAATTAACTTCATTTTCAAAGATCTTGATGGAAATAATTTCGATGTTTGGAGCGAATTAAGTCCATCGTTTAGGAAACAAAGTCACTGAAAAATCAGGGGGAACAAGGGTATGGGGTATATTAGCGAATTGAGGGAACTGATTGGACCTCGTCCAATTATAATGGTTGGTGCGAATGTAATAGTAGTTGATTTTGAGAATCGATTGCTATTACAACTACGGGCAGATAATAACTGCTGGGGGTTGCCAGGTGGTTCGATGGAACCCGGGGAATCCTTAGAAGAGGTAGCAACGCGGGAACTATATGAAGAATGCAACTTAACAGCAAATCAACTTACCTTTTTTAATATCTTCTCTGGTGAGCAATATTATTATAAATATCCTCATGGTGATGAAGTTTTTAATGTCATTGCCACTTTTGTTTGTTCGAATTATAAGGGTGAATTACGGGAGGATAAAGAAGAAGTGTTGTCTTTACAATTCTTTTCGATTGACGATCTGCCGAGTAATCTAAATCCCCCTGAAATTCCAATTTTACAAGAATATATCCATACGAGGGGGAGAAAGATTGAAGATTATTCGTTTGGATGAAGTTGAGGGGAAGCACATTACTCAATATGATTCGGATTTTATCATGAGAAAGATAGTAATGACAAATCAACCTTCCCACGTCGGCATTATGGATTTAGATGAAAATGGCCTAGTTGGTTATCATAAAGCGACCGTTCCACAAGTAATTGAACCTGAAGGAATCGCCGTTCAATCTTTTTAAAAAATGGGGGATGAGGGAATGGAATGTTTCATTTGTAAAAAACATCGGGGTGAAATTCAGACATATGGCATTACCATTTATGAAGATGAATTAGTTTACGTAGGCCATATTGATAACAATGGACAACCAGTGTATTTGGGACATTTGATGATTGATTTGAAAAGGCATGCGCACACACTTGGAGATATGACTCAAGAAGAAGCATGTTTTTTTGGAAGTACGATGGCACGAGTGAGTAAGGCGCTTATGGTGACTGAAGGCGCGGAGCATATTTACTCACTGGTTTCAGGAAATTTGGTGCCGCATTTGCATATGCACATTGTCCCGCGTTATCCGGGTACGCCTGAACAATATTGGGGACCGATGTCTGTCCGTGAATGGTCCGGAGCTCCAATTGGGAGAAATCATGAAGTGATCGAGCTATGTGAAAGAGTACGTCTATACTTGGAGAACAACGATGTGCAATAGGTTTTCGTGGGTTGGAAGTGAAAAGGATTTTATAGACGAGAAAAAAGTGCAGTTGGTTGATCGGGTGACGGTTGGACGGTTTGGGGGCAATTCTTCAGCCGGACAGTATAAGAATGAGGATGGCTGCTTGGTTTGGGTAGGAGAGGATTGGGAATTCGCTGCGGTTTTAGATGCACATTATGGTGCTGAAAGTGCAGAACTTGTTATCCGTACACTTGAAGAGTTCGATCAAGAAATTATTAGGATGATAGCTAAGCCAGGATTTATTCACGTGCAAGAAATGCTTCTTACTATCTTCCAAAGTGTTGAATTTCTTGAGCAATGCAAGAAGGTCAAAGGAGAGACTGCTTGTCTCATCTGTATTCGAAAAAAAAACTATCTTTGGTGGTTATCAATTGGGGATTGTGTAGTTTACGTTTTTCATCCTGATTTAATCGCTCTCGGTCAATTTCAATTGAATCAAAGGCAGTTCTATGAATGGATTGGCCAAGTAAATACGTTTGATAAGGCTGTACCGTGTTTCTCCTCGGGAGTTCGGGAACTAAGGAATGGGGTCAATCACATATTTATGACGACGGATGGCTTGCTTGAATGCCCTGGGGAACCTTACTCGAATCCAATGGATATAGTTGAACTATTGGATATTGAAAAACTTGAAGTGGCTTTTTCCTCAATTCTTTCCAAAATTGAAAAGAACAATGTAAGAGACAGTACTACGATGATTGCCTGGACAGTTGATAATCAGATAGTGGGTAGCATTCCAAGCGATGTTGTTGAATCAATGTAAATATAGTATGGTAAATGATACGAATATAATTTTGAGCTGTGGTACACATTCATAGATTCAGACAAATTGAATGTGGATAAGAATTGAAAAATGAACCAAAGTAATTTCATAAGACGCTTTTCCGCTACATGGAAAGCGTCATTTTTATTGGAACAAATGATTGAGTCAACCAAGTTTTGTATTGAAGTCTCACTCACATGGCAATACTAAGGTCGTAGAATGGAGAGGATGCCACAATGAAAATAAAACAATTAATCGTAAACAATATTAACCGATTAGATGCTGCGCTTCCAGAAGATAAATCGTTAGGCATTGCGGGATTGTCCGGATCTGGAAAAACAACATTTAGTCAAACAATTGGCGAAGAGTCGAAGAAGCGTCTCGTTTCCTTATTGCCAAAGGCTGAATACCAGTATTTATTCCCAAATATTATGGAAACAAATTTTAGCGCGATCAAAATGGAAGAGATGCCTTTAGTTCTTTTTCTCGGAAGATCATCTATTTCATCCAATCCGCGTTCAACAATCGGTACACATACGGGAGTTTTCACAGAAATTCGTGCTAGTATTGCCGACAAATTTAATCTTTCTCCAGAAGTGTTTTCATTCAACAATGAATTAGGTTGGTGTCCGAAATGTAAAGGGCGAGGTAGTAACAGTAATGTTGAATGTAAGACATGTGGCGGTAATCGATACAATAAGGAAGTTTTACAATATACGATTGATTTACTCGGTAAACCTCATACAATTTCAGAGATTAACAATTTGAGCGTAGAAACCATTCTCTCACTAGCAAATGAATTACATATTAGTGAATCGAAACAACTGATTCTCAAAAACATTATTAATATGAATATCGGTTACTTAACGGTAAATCGTATAATGGGTACATTATCTGGTGGTGAATTGACACTCCTTTACTTGGCGGAATTCATGGCGGCAAGTGAAAACACCGTCATAATCATTGATGAAATCTCCGTAGGTCTAGATCGCCAAACACTATTGAAAATTTTAGAGCAGATTAAGCGATTAGGCTTTAAAAATCAAATTTGGCTCATCGACCATTCGGACACTGTACTCGATATAACGGATGAGCAATTATTCTTCGGACCAGGTAGCGGTAAATACGGCGGAAAAATTGTAGAAAAATCACCTCGTCCACAACCTGTTTTTCAGGAACTGAATGAGGAAAAGCCAACAGAAACCTATCTGTTTAAAGATCTTTATTGCCGAAATATACAAATGGCTGAATTTGAAATTCCGAAAAATAGACTTGTAACAGTTACGGGTGAGTCCGGCTGCGGTAAATCTACACTTATCAATGAATGTGTAGCTAAAGATTTTATAAAGCGGTATCCAAAAGATAAATTGGTCGTGGTAGGGCAAGACCGGAACCAATCGATTACGAGTCGGTCCACTGTTGCAACGTTTCTTGATATTAAACAGAAGCTTAATAAATATAGCGATGAGATTGATGACATTTTTGAACGGTCAATTGAAGATATTATCGATGAATTGCCGAATGAAGACGTCGCTCATAAACGTTTGAGCTTATTGATCAAACTTGGACTAGGTTATTTGACTTTGGAAAGAAAGACACAAACTTTGTCGACCGGTGAGTTTCAATGTGTGCATTTAGTTTCGGAGCTGTTTGCGAATTCTAGAAAACCGCATACACTTTTTATTTTTGACGAACCTTCAAAAGGTTTATCCCAAAATATCCTCAATCAGTTCATCGATAGTATCAGGCTAATACTTGAGGATGAAACCGTTTCAATTATAATGATTGAACATAATGAGTATATGATGGAAAGCTCAGATTTCATCGTCGATTTCGGGAAGAGAAAGAGTGAACCAGTCACACATCTAGACATTGATAGTCATCACGACTATTACAAGAATAAAAACAAGGAGGATGTTACGCTGCCATCGCATATTTCCTCCTCACTTAAAGAGCAAAATGGTATTACTTATTTAAAAGAAAATCATATTGCCTATTTTAAAAATGCGGAAAATATCTATAAAGGCGGTATCTTAAAGAGCTTGTCATCAATGGCCCGGTTGATTTACGGTGAATATGATTCTGACAAAATCGCTCCAGTCATTGCTATTGACCTTGAAAGGCATTTGTATAGTCAATATAGTTTTCTCTATGAGTTAGGCGGTCTTATCAACCATATCGTGGCCGCGCATCCGACGAACAAAGATACGAGAAGCTTCGATTTCTATAATAAGGACAATCATTGTCCATCCTGCTCGGGACGTCTCGAGATTGAAGTTTTTGATAAAGATGTTGTCATTCAAGACAAAAACGTTCCGTTCTGGGAAGGTTTGCTCCATCCAGACGTAATGGAAGTATTAAAATACTATAAACATGAGAAGTTGGAATTTCTATTTGAAGAGATAAAAAATGAGTTAGGTTATGACCTGACGAAAAAATATAATGAAATGACAGCTGAAGAAATACATACTTTTTGGTATGGATATTTTGAGAAATCATTTTATGATAAGGAAGGCAAGGCGCGTAGAACATGGGTAGGATTTAATACAATTCTCGGTATGTATATGGTTGTATCTAAATCAGTTATTAAAGAGAAAATGAAAGCATCTAAAGAAATGATGACTTGTCCTATTTGTAAGGGGACTGTTTTAAACCACCATATGCCCCTTAAATTTGGAGAAACTGATATTCGTGAATTGATCAAACTGCCGATTGACGAAGTATTGATAGTCGTTGGCGACTTGCCACCGCTCGTCAAATTGAAATCGATCGTAGGCGGCGATATGATATTGACAGAAGATGTCTCTTTGCTGCCAAGAGATACACAAGTCGCACTGAAAATGTTTGAATTGGAACAGGCAAGCTTTGCAGGTTATGAAATGGTGTTACAAAATGCACTGCCATTTTGGGATGAAATTAAAGACAATATAGAATCGGTCAGCAACAATAATCGAGTGATAATCTGTGATTTCGAAAACATCCATGAAACAAGAGAAACGATCATAGATAAGTATTTCACAAATGGAAAATATAAAAAGCTGACGTATGTATATGAAGCATTCGGTTTCAAAAAAATAGTGACCCTCATCAATAAAGTTAGAAAGGGTAATCCATGTCCATTCTGTAAAGGCAAGAAAGTGATATCTGAAGATAATTTGCATGACGGTGTCTATAAATTAACGATTCCATGTGTGAGTTGTCATGTTACAGGCATCAATAATGACGGCTTGAAGGAAATCGTTGAAGGCATCGACGTGCAAACATGGCTCACTGGAACAGTAAGCGATGCTATTGATAAAAGCTTATATACGGAAGAGGTTGCAGCCATTCCAATTTTCAACCGTATCCGCGAGTTGGATAAACGAGATATGATGGCTGTTTATGAATGCTTGGAACAACTAAATTAATTCAATAGCTAAAGTTGAAGCCCCTACATCGGACGAAGGATGTAGGGGCATACAATTTACGGCCATCTAATTTGTTTTTTCTTTTTCGCCTTACGCAGCTCGGCAAATTCCTTCGCGATTTCTTCATTCATATCACCGGGTTTGATTTTCTGGTTTTTTGGCGTTTGTGGCAAGGAATTTGTGTTATTTCCACCTGTTTTATTATTATGGTTATCTCTTCCCATTACGTTCGCTCCTTTCAAATTGCTATCCTACATACTATGGCTTTCAAACATTGTTTTATGCCGCATCAGGTCAATTTCTTGGTTCGTTGAATATGCTGAACATGAACGTCAAGAATGTTTTGGAGGCCATAATTGCCGAAGCTCCCGTTTCAGATTGGAGTGGAGAGGGTATGTTAAATAGAAGCATACTTATGAGGAGGTTCGGGATATATGTCACTTAGTGAAGAACTGAAGAAATTGAAGGAATTCAAATGTGATTCTCGTTGTGTGTTGAGTGTGTACTTAAATACGAACCCTGCAGATCCGGAACAGCAAAATGGAGCATGGAAAATCCATTTAAAAAACGGTTTGAAGCGCATTCACGAGTATTTAGAAGCTTCTAAAGATGAAAATGAAATTAAAGCGTATAAAAAACTGAAAGAAAAAGTGACGAAGGAAATCGAAAATAATCAAAACGACTTGAATAAGGGGGTCGTTATTTTTGCGTCATTAGATCCTGAATTATGGTCCGTCCATTATGTACAAGTGCAAGTGAAGACAAGCTTCCACTGGGAAGACCATCCGGTAGTTGAAGAAATGGAGTATATGTTAAAGGCATATCCAGAGGCGGGCATCATTTTGCCGAGCTTTGGAGATGTACGTATTTTGGATACGGCGATGGGATTTGTGAATGGCGAGAAGACTTATGAATTCGACTCGGGTCTAGAAGTGTGGAAAGAACAACAGAGCGTGCGTTCATCATTACAACGCGGTTCTGGAGGAGGCCAGAGTGATGGGCTCGATGATCGTCTAAGAGAAAATCTTGAACGTTTTTACAAAGAACTTGGCGTAATTGTCGAAAAGATGCGGAAAGAGCGTAACTGGAAGGAATTATACGTAGTAGGCGAAGCGGAATTAGCAAACTCATTTGCCAAAACGCTTCGCACTAAGCCTAATAACTGTATTTATAAAAACCTGAACAATGTCGAATCGAGTAAAGTGTTACATCAAGTTTTTGAAAAATAGATCCAATTAAACCGTCTCTATGTTGGGGACGGTTTTTATTATTGTACGAATACACCCCCGTCAACATATCATAAAGAAAACGATCGATGGGAGGTTGAACTATGGGATTGTTTTTTAATAAGAAGAACCACACGGATCTTTACAAAGGCGATAACATTGCAGAAAGAAACCAGGCCATCTATCGAACTGATTCATTGTCAGAGGCGATGAAAGAACAAAAGATAGCATTCGACACGATGAATGAAAAATATAGCGAAATGGAAAAACAACTACAAAACCAAAGAAGAATCCAATCCGTTCGATGGAAATCGACAGGAAGGCGCTTCGATGAAATATTGGATTATCAATCGCAACATCGCCAGTTTGAACGGGAAGCGATGGAAACATTGGAACGTCTAGATCGAAAACATATTGAGCTTCAAAAAATGATTGAAAACAAAAGGAGAATGAACGAAGAGCTTGTTGAACAAATCAATATGCTGACCCAATCAAACGCTGAAATTGCAGAACGGTTGGAGAATTTCGATATCGTTCAAGAGAAGCTCCTTACGAAAATGGATGCACAAATCGAAAAGCAGGATCAATTCTCCCTATCATTGGAAGAGCAGAAGACGGCTCAAAATGAAATTGTGGAACGGATTGAGCAGCATGAAGGGTTAATTGAAAAGATGGTGAGGCAAATGGATTTTCTAAGGTCGGTCATCTTTGAACGGTCGCATTTTCTAGCAGAGAAAATCGATAAGAGCTACCAACTTACAACGACTTATATTGGTAGCTTGAGGGGGAAATCCAATCATTCCGACTCCAACTGAATGGAAGACATGTCTGTTTGCATTTTGCAGACGGACTTTTTTGACGATTCCCCCCTCTATAGCCTATAACAGGCATTATTCTCACAACAGTTCAATATAATAGGAGGGAAAGGAGGATACAAATTAATTGAATGAAAATGAAAAGGAAAAACCGCAAGAAAAGGCTAATCAACCTGCCAAGGCTGAAGGCAACAATACCTCTATCGGATTAACAGAGAACGTGGGAGGATTGCTTTGTTATATTTTTATCATCGGTCTTATTTTTCTGTTTATGGAAAAAGAAAACCGTTTCATCCGATTCCACGCATTGCAATCCGTGTTTATGTCAATTGCGATTCTATTGATTAGCATTGTATTGGGCTTCATTCCACTCTTCGGCGCTATTGCTAGCCTGCTATTAAGCCCACTCGCATTTGCGCTCATGATCTTTATGATGTATCAAGCTTATCAAGGAAACTATTACAAGCTTCCGTTCATTGGGGACGTGGTGGAAAATCAATTGGAAAAGCCATAATTAAAAGCCGCTCTAGATGATGTACATCCAAGCGGCTTGCTTTTTTAATGACTTAATAGTTCAAGCCCCCTACCAAAAAAATAAATATCCAAAAGAATACTTTCATCGCTAATGTGATGCTGCCTAAAATGACCCCTGCAACCGCCATTCCTTTTCCAATTTGTTTTTCCTTCCCTGCGACACCAAAGACAATAGCTAAAATACCCAATAGATAAGGAATGATAGGAATAAGATTCAATACGACTCCCAAAATTCCTAACACAAGTGAACTGACCGCCATGCCGTTCGTTTGTTGGTTTTCATTTTCCACGACATCACCCCCACTCTCTCAGCGTATGCACAAGTTAAGGACGAATTGAATGAACTTGGATTAAGAATGTAAATATTCTGAGAGGATAGTAAAATGGCATTCTATCATCAATTCAGAAATGATATACTATACATTGGATAGAGAAGCTTATATTACCTGAGGAGGGAAATGATGATACCATTTGCAAAACCGACAGTGGAGCAGTTTTTCAGGACGTACACAATTACAAATTTCGCAGTGAACAAGGATGAAACAAAGCTTATTTTCAATTCGAATCTTAACGGCAAGATGAATTTATGGGCGATGGACTTGCCTGGTTCCTACCCGTATCTGTTCGCTCATCGGGATGAATCTTGCAATTTTATCAAGTTCGATTCGGACAATCGGTATGTGTTGGCGGGGTATGATAATGATGGGGACGAAAACTATCAAATTTACGCCATCCCGTTTGAAGGGGGACTTCCGCAACCGCTTATTACAGGAGAGACGGACGAGAAATATTATTTCAGTCATTTAAGTGATGACGGGAAACGTATCTGTTATGTAACGTCTGTCGATAATCCATCATTTTTGAATACGCATA
The DNA here is from genome assembly GCF_047228845.1 of Sporosarcina pasadenensis. Classification (NCBI taxonomy): domain Bacteria; kingdom Bacillati; phylum Bacillota; class Bacilli; order Caryophanales; family Caryophanaceae; genus Sporosarcina; species Sporosarcina pasadenensis. The sequence goes on along the minus strand of NZ_JBFEGM010000001.1, from coordinate 704,595 downwards.
TGCACAACTTGGAAAGCGGCATCGATACGCTATTGCATCTTGGGGAGACGTCACCGACCGAACTTGCTGCAGTTTCGGATGATGAAACGGCATTCATCTACTCACAAGCGTTCGCAAATACGTATGTCGTCAGCTTCGTTAAAATCGGGGAAGAAACGTTCCACTTGACGCCTGATCCGAATAAAGTACATGTCGCCTATGATCCTGTATTTACGGATGATAACACGATTCTTTTCGTGACGGACTATGAGAGCGACCAAACCTACATTGCGAAGTTTGATTTGGCGGCGAAATCCTTTTCGAAAGTGTTGGAAGTGGAAGGGGAGAGTGTAAGGACGATCAAATGGAATAAAGAAACAGGGGATATCCATTTCCTTACGGTCAAAGGTGTAGCTGACAAATACTATCGAACTGATATAAATGGTGGAAAGCTAGAAGAGTGCTCCTTGCCAGTCGATGTCGTCGATCAAATTCGTATTGCAAAGTCCGGCAACGTATATATTTTAGGTAGAAGTGCTACAGTTCCTCATAATATTTACAAATCGGAGGACGGGAACGAGTGGACAAGACTTACTGAAAACAGAGTGCTCGGCGTAAGTGAAGAAGGCATGGTTGAACCTGACGTCGTTTCCTATACTTCGTTCGATGGTTTGGAAATCGAGGCTCTCTTATTCAAAGCGAAAGAGGAAAATGCAAATGGTTACACCATCTTCTGGCCGCACGGCGGTCCGCAGTCGTCCGAACGCAAAATGTTCCGTTCGATGTTCCAATGTTTCCTGAACAGAGGCTATAACATTTTTGCACCAAATTTCCGAGGAAGCACGGGCTATGGCTCGGAATTCACGAAAATGGTCGAGCGGGATTGGGGAGAAGGCCCACGCCTCGATTGTCTGGCAGGAATCGAGTGGTTGTTCGACAATGGCATCACTGACCGGGACCGCTTATTTCTCGTAGGTGGCAGCTATGGTGGCTATATGGCATTGCTGCTGCACGGTCGTCATGCAGAATACTTCAAGGCGGTTGTGGATATTTTTGGAGTATCCGATTTATTTACATTCGTCAATTCTGTGCCGCCTCACTGGAAGCCAATCATGGATCGATGGTTAGGCGACCCGGAGCGGGATAAGGAACGCTTCATCAAAGATTCACCTGTCACATATCTCGACGGTATGGTGAAGCCGATGCTGGTCATCCAAGGTGCCAAGGATCCGCGTGTCGTGAAAGAGGAATCCGACCAGATTGTTGCGAAGTTGTCAGAGCTAGGACGCGATGTTGAATATCTTGTGTTGGATGACGAAGGGCATGGCTTCTCGAAGAAAGAAAATGAAATAAACGTGTATAGCCGCATGCTGGAGTTTTTGGAGAAGCATCAAAACTAAATGGAATTTTAAAAGCTGTCCGCACTGGCGGACAGCTTTTAAATCTCTACAAATGATCATAAATCTCTACAAATGATCATAAATCTCTACAAATGATCATAAATCTCTACAAATGATCATAAATCTCTGCAAGTGATCATAAACCAGAAAAGTGATCAATCCCAATCCTGCCTCTGCATATCTTCCGCAACAAGCTGCAAATCATCAGCAGAAATCGTCAGCACTTCATAATCGCTCGTCTCAGCAAATTTTAAAGCCATCTTCTTCATAAACTTCGGGGAACCTTCATTTTCTTCGTCATAGACAATTAGGATTGCATCCGAATTCCGCAGCAGAAACTTATCGCGCTCGATGAATTGCCATGGGGCTTCATAAGGGCGTTTCGTTAAACTGACGGAGTAATCCGCATGTGCAAGTATGAATTGATAAGCTTCTTTTTTCGCCTCGTTCCAATTTTTCTCCTGTTCCTGAAAGGGAGTGATAACGGCGAACTTCAATTCCGGATAGGTCTCTTGCAAGTCGATTACAGCTTCCGCAGCCCACGTCTCAACTCCCGGCTGTCCGCTGATGATTACCCATTCGAGGCCGCTGTCGAGTAGGGGAGTCAATCGGTTTTCCAACGCCTTTTTTATAATGCCGATGCCAGGGTGCTTATCATTGAAGATGCCTAATTCATGCGCTTTATAGCCTGTTATAACAAGTCTTTTTATCATTTGCTCATATCCTCGATCGCGGAATGCGCCAATTTTGAAATGACCATGTCATCCATAGGCGGATTATGCAATCCTGCCTCGGACATCAATTCCAGATCGATGTGAGCGATATGATTTTGGACATTGGGCAATTCGGAAATATTCTCTTGAATGCTATTCGGGCTATATACCACAGCAAACTTAACCGCGGCAAGTTTGTCCGTCAGTTCGGCAGATCCCCGTATTGTATTTTCGAGCTTGCTTAATTTATCCATCCATTTCCTTTGTAGATCAGTTGTGATGAAAAGCTCCTTTGACATAAAGACACATCCTTTATTCCACGTTTGAGTTATGTCTATTATACGTGACGATTCATAGTTTGTTGTAAAAATGGTTTGTTAGGTTGTGATCAAAAGATAATTATTAATCTATCAATTCCTGGAATTTCGGTCTACAATAAATAGTAATTACGTTCACTGTAAATAGGGGGTTGAAACATGGAGATAAGAAAGTTATGCCCAGAAGATGCTGAAGCCTATTTTCAAATTCGATTAGAGGCTTTGTATACAAATCCAGAAGCATTCGGATCAAGTTATGAAGAGGAGAAGAAGCAAACTGCCGACAAGTATAAAGAAAGGTTTGGCCCTGCCGATTCCTTTACATTCGGTGCTTTTGATGAATCGAAACTAATCGGAGTCATTACGCTATTAACGGAGAAAACGAAAAAAATGAAACATCGTGCAACAATCGTGGCGATGTACGTGACACCTGAAAAGCGAGGAAAGGGCGTCGCAAAGACGCTTATGAATGAAGCGATCAATAAGGCAAGGTCTTTGGAAGGGATAGAACAAGTGTATTTGACGGTTGTAAATTCAAATGTAGCAGCAAAAAATCTTTATTTTTCGCTCGGGTTCGAAGTGTACGGCACTGATAAAAGAGCATTGAAAGTCGAACACACTTATTTGGATGAAGATTTAATGGTTCTGTTTTTACATGAACAATACTAGAACTGACTCTGACGCTCCCAGATGTTTAGTTTTCCTCCGATTTAGGAACAGTTAAGGGAGACAAACAAATGAGGAGTGATTGGAAATGGATGCAAAAGAAACAGCCCGTAAAATTCTGGATGAAAGCTATGTCGGAACGATGGCGACTGTCCAGCAAGGTAAGCCTTTCAGCAGGTATATGACATTTTTCAATGAGGACTTTACGCTTTATACGGCGACTTCCAAAAAGACCGATAAAGTGGAAGAGCTTGAGCAGAATCCGAATACGCATATTCTCATTGGTTATGAGGGGGAAGGTGTCGGGGATTCATATTTGGAAATCATGGGTACCGTAACGATTTCCGATGAGGAAAACGTGAAAGAGAAGGTCTGGAATGACCATATGAAACCATGGTTCAGTGGGCCCGACGATCCGGACCTTGTCATTTTAAAAGTCACTCCCGACGCCATGCGATTGATGAATAAAAAAGGAGAAGAACCCCAGGATATTCAATTTTGAATAGGAATAGAAGAATCCCTTGCCTAAGTTCAGACAAGGGATTTTTCTGAGCATTAATCATTCAATTTCCACGTTGCATAATTCAGGGACAAAGCAAAAGCGACCCATCCGATATAAGGGATCAGTAGTGATCCTGCGGTTCGGTCAATTTGGTAAAATTCATACGTCGTCAATGCGATGGCTGCAAGTAAAATGGTCATTTCGACAAGGGCTGTGCCACGCAGTCCCCATCTGAAATATAAAAAAGACCAGAGGTAATTCATCCCGAGCTGCAATTCATAAGTAGGGATTGCGCTTTTGTTGCCTCGTCCTTGCTCCTTTTTCATCTCAACCCGGTACTTCGCGAGTCCCATTAATCCGTAAAGAGTTGTCCATACAATCGGAAATGTTGATGGGGGTGGAGAAAAAGAAGGCTTTCTAAGTTTTTCATATTTCTCCTGAGCATTCCGGTTTGCCAACCACCCCGTAATAGATCCGCCAATAATCGGCATCAGAATGCCGGCAGCTAGCCGCTTTCCGTCCATCCGACCGTTCACTTTCAAAAGTTCCAATGTACCACCTCCTAATAATGTACATAATTCCCTTCAACCAATTAATAAAACAAAAAACAGACAGAAGTATGCGGAATAATAAAAAAAGTATTGATTCCATCCTTCATACGTTATAATGATAAAAATTCAGTGGAGACACTAGGAATAGAAGTGAGTGATTAAATGAAACAACGTGAACAATGGACATCAAAAATTGGATTTGTATTAGCTGCTGCCGGCAGTGCCATCGGACTGGGTGCCATATGGAAGTTTCCTTATATGGCGGGCACGAACGGCGGAAGTGTTTTTGTATTGCTATTCATTATTTGTACATTGGCAATTGGATTGCCTATCTTGCTGGCTGAATTTGTCATCGGGAGAAGGGGACAGCAAGATGCCGTCACTTCTTTACAAAACTTGGCGCCAGGACGGCCGTGGTTTTTGATCGGTTGGATGGGATTGCTAAGTTCCTTCATCCTTTTATCATTTTATAGTGTTGTGGGCGGATGGATTCTTTCTTACTTGGCAAGAGCATTGCTGTTTCGTTTGGATACTTCCGATTATGCAGGGCTTTTCAATGCAATCATTGCGAACCCAGGGGAAGTGCTCATCGCTCAGGCGGTGTTCATGATTTTGACGATCTGGATTGTCCAAAGCGGCATTCGTGGTGGAATTGAACGTGCTAGCCGTTGGATGATGCCTTTGCTCTTCATTTTCTTCATCGTCTTAGCAATACGCTCTTTGACACTCGAAGGGGCGATGGAAGGAATTCGATTCCTGTTCGTGCCGGATTGGTCATATTTGACCGGGAAGACACTCTTGCTTGCACTCGGACAAGCATTTTTCTCACTAAGTGTCGGTGTCACAGCGATGATGACGTACGCGTCCTATTTGCCGAAAGAGGAGCGGCTTGGCCAATCCGCTTTCAATGTGTCTATATTAAATATTTTCATCTCGCTACTTGCGGGAATTGTCATTTTTCCAGCCGTCTTCGCACTAGGACAATCGCCTGCAGAAGGACCGGGATTGATCTTTGTCGTCTTGCCGGCTATCTTCAATGAAATACCGTTTGGCGGATTCTTCTTGATTCTGTTCTTTATTTTATTATTGTTTGCGACGTTGACGTCATCGATTTCCATGTTGGAAATTGTCGTCTCTACGGGGATTCGTAAGAAACTTGAAAAGAGACGAACAGCTGCATGGGTGTTTGGATTGTTGATTTTCATCGTAGGCATTCCAAGTGCTTTGTCATTCGGCGTATTATCCGATGTGAAGCTTCCCGGAGGAACTTTCTTTGATTTTGCAGATATCCTGACAAGCCGGATCGGATTGCCGATAGGGGCGCTCCTTATTTCTATATTTGCAGGTCATGTGTTATCGACTGCTGATACCGATGATGAGCTGCGAATGAATAGTGGGTTGAGTAAAGCATGGAAGTTCATCGTCCGATTCATTGCACCGCTAGCCATCATCATTATTTTCATCGCATCATTTGTTGAATAAAAACTCTTAAAAAGCATTTCTTCGTCATGAAGAATGCTTTTTTATTTTTGTTGAATTAATTGACGTTAGGATGAATTTGTTTTAGTAGTCTAAATAGTATAAAATATTTATGGGATGCATTTTAATTAAGGGAAAAGGGGCTAGGAAATGATTAGTGTAAAGAAAAAGTATTCTATCGAACAATTTATCAATTGTGAGAGTCTACTTGGGGTATCAATTTCTCCTGACGATGAGAAGGTTTTATATGGGAGCGATCGTTCTGGGGTATATAATACGTATGCAGTTTCCCGCACTGGGAGTAATGTCGAGCAATTGACACACTCTGACGATGACCGAATGATACCAATTGGTTATTTCCCGGATGGTCGAAAGTTTCTATACACAAGTGATCAAGGCGGAAATGAAATTACACATCTTTTTATGCAGACTGAAGATGGGAAGAGTATCGATCTAACCCCTGGGGTACAAGAAAAAGCACAGTTCCATCGTTGGAGTCGGGATGAAGAGCATTTTTTTTATGAATCAAATAAGCGGGATCCACGTTATATGGATTTGTATGAAATGAATATTGACACATTAGAACCGACATTATTGTTTAAAAATGAAGATGGCTATTTTGTCTCGGCAATTTCACATGATAAAAAATATATTGCCTTACACAAGCCGCGGACATCAAATGATTCAGATATGTTTATTTACACAAAAGAAGACGGTGTAAAACATTTGTCTGAGCATGTTGGCGATGTTCAGTACCAACCAGTCGCATTTGATTCAGATTCCAAATTCTTATATTTCTTAACTGATGAAAATCATGAGTTTTCATATGTAAAGCGGCTTTGTTTATCGTCAGGAAACAGTGAGGATGTCGCGAAAGAAAAATGGGATATTTTAACCGCTCGCTTTTCTCCTAATCATAAATACCTTTACTATTATGTGAATAATGACGGGAAAATTGAAGTGAAAGTACTAGAGTCGGAAACAGGTGAGTATGTTGAAATAGTGGGTTTTCCGGAAGGGCAAATTAATGGGTTATCAATTTCGAGAAGTGAGCAGTATATGGCGTTTTTAGTAAACCGTTCGACAGCACCTGCAAATTTGTATGTGTATGATTTTGAAGCTAAGGAATTAAGCTGCTTAACAGACACGCTTAATCCCGAAATTAAAGAGAGTGACTTAGTGGATGCACGGGTTGTTCACTACCCTTCATTTGATGGACTGGAGATCCCAGCGATTTATTATGAGCCGCACTTAGAAGAAGGAGAAAAAGCACCTGCACTCATTTGGGTGCATGGAGGACCCGGAGGCCAGTCAACCGTTGATTTCAGCCCGATGATCCAGTATTTAGTAAATCATGGTTATGCAGTGCTTGCGGTGAATAACCGTGGAAGTTCGGGATACGGGAAGACATTTTTCAAGGCGGCTGATCTGAAACACGGTGAAGTTGACTTAGCTGATTGTATTGAAGGAAAAAAGTTTTTAATTGATACAGGGCGAATTGATGAAAACCGTATCGGCATTATTGGTGGAAGTTACGGCGGATATATGACACTCGCGGCACTCGCATTCCAACCTGGTTCATTTGAAGTTGGCGTCAATATATTCGGGGTGTCCAACTGGGAACGAACGCTAAAGAGCATTCCAGCATGGTGGGAAGCTATGCGTGAACTGTTATACAAGAAAATTGGTGATCCATATACACAGACCGATTATATACGTAGTATTTCGCCACTTTTCCATGCGGAAAAAATCAACAAGCCGCTCATCGTCTTGCAAGGCGCAAACGACCCGCGTGTTCTGCAAGTTGAGTCTGATGATATAGTTGAAAAAGTGAAAGAAAACGGTGTTCCAGTTGAGTACATTGTTTTTGAGGACGAAGGACACGGCTTCACGAAACGTGAAAACCAAATTAAAGGTTATCGAGCGATCCGTGAATTTTTGGATAAATATTTGTAAATGTAGAAAACTCCAGTGCGACGAACGATGCACTGGAGTTTTTCATGTGAATTTTTCATAGACCGAGGACGGATTCCCGAAAAGGTCAAAGCACTCCGCAATCTTTGACCAACCGTACTTCTCATAATATCCAATATGGTCCGTCGTCAAATACATCTTAGTAAATCCTTTCAATCCCGCCTCGGCAATTGCATGGTCAAGTAACTGGGACCCAATTTCTTGTCCGCGATAATTAGGATTGACATACAGACATGCAAGCCATGGAGAGAGATCTTGCCTGCTAACGAGATCATTTCGCAAAATCGCATACGTGCCAATGATTTCACTACCTTCTACTGCAATATAGAAGGAGGGGACGCCTTCACCTGTAACCGATGAATGTTTCATGCAATCTTCGTAAAACCTTAAATTTGATTCATTACCCCATTGCTTCCAAAAAGCTTGAACCGCTTCTTCGAACAGCTCTTCTCTATCGTGTATCGAATAAATTTTCACTTGTCATGCCCCCTTTATATTTTTACTATAAAGGAAGGAGTTTCAAAAACAAATAGAGAAATACATAAGGAAATAGATTCAAAGGGGAGATTGGTATGGATGTAAAAACGGTTGCCACGTTTGCATGTGAAGTTGTTAAAAGGGAATTCGAATTGGTTGGACAAAGCATAACAGCAGATTTTCCACAATCGTTCCTGGATGCTGCTATGAAGGTGCAAATGGAGTTTGAAAAACGGATCGATGAAGTAAAGGGTTGCAAGAATAAGCATGTCTTAATAAGTCCGTATATGTGCAACGATATCGTCGCTACTTATTTCGCATGTGTGGAAGTTGACAATCTTACTGAAATTCCAGAAGGGATGGTCGGATTTAGAATTCCGATGATGGAATATGCAAAAATCAGCTGTTCCAATAAAACGATCGATCAAGGGTATTCAAAATTATTTGCGTGGATGAGTGAGAATGGATATAAACAAAAGTGGTATGACAAATCATTTCCTATCGAGATCTTCTATCTTGAAGAGGGAGCTGAGGAAGAAGTAGTTGAAATCTTAATACCTATACAATGATTGGAGAACCGGCTATCTTTAAAATGAGCCGGTTTTTTTACTTGCCTATATAAGTATATAATTATATGATACTGACGGGAGTGATGATAAATGAAAACAAATGAGTCGATTGATCTGCAAAAAGCATCTCAAATATTAAAGCTTCTCGGGGATAGGACGAGACTGACAATGATGAAATTGCTTGAGTCGCATGATTGCTGTGTCTGTGAATTTGTCGCGATCTTTAAGATGAGTCAGCCTGCAATTAGTCAACATCTACGGAAGTTAAGGGATATTGAATTAGTGAAAGAGGAGCGAAGGGGACAGTGGATCTTTTATTCGATTAATCAAGATCATGAAGATTATCCATTAATTTCAAGCATCCTTAATCACTTGCCGGCTCAGGATGATTCGATATCGGAGTTGGTTGCGCAAGGTTTGCGTATTTGTTGTGAATAAGGAGGAACCTAATTTTGTATTCGATCATAACAGCGTCACTGATTTTTATCATTACGCTCATTTTTGTCATTTGGCAGCCTAGAAACCTTTCAATTGGCTGGTCGGCATGTGCCGGGGCGATCATTGCGTTGCTGCTGGGTGTCGTTGACTATACAGATGTGCTCGATGTCACAGGCATAGTTTGGAATGCGACACTCGCTTTCATTGCAATTATAATCATCTCTTTAATATTAGATGAAATTGGATTTTTTGAATGGTCTGCGTTACATATGGCCCGGTTAGCGAAGGGGAGCGGGCTGCGCATGTTCGTTTATGTCAGTCTCCTCGGCGCGATCGTGGCGGCTTTATTCGCGAATGACGGCGCGGCGCTGATCCTGACGCCGATTGTGTTGGCAATGGTTCGGAATTTGAAGTTTAGCGATAAAATGATATTTCCATTCATTATCGCAAGTGGTTTTATCGCAGACACGACATCATTGCCATTAGTCGTGAGTAACTTGGTCAATATTGTTTCTGCCGACTTTTTCGGCATCGGTTTTGCGGAATATGCTTCACGGATGATAGTTCCGAACTTGTTCTCATTAGTTGCTAGTATTGTTGTTTTGTATTTGTTTTTTAGAAAGAGCATTCCTGGAAATTATGACGTGTCCGAATTGAAACAACCGATAGAAGCTATCAAAGATCACAAGATGTTCCGGCTTTCTTGGGGAGTCCTCGGCATATTGCTCGTTGGGTATTTCTCGAGCGAATTCATTGGACTGCCGGTATCGTTCATCGCTGGAATTGTAGCCATCTTCTTTTTAATCATGGCGAAAAGGAGCCCAGCTGTTCACACGAAACAAGTGTTGAAAGGTGCGCCTTGGGCGATAGTATTCTTCTCAATCGGAATGTATGTCGTTGTGTACGGGTTGAAAAATGCGGGACTGACAAATGTCCTAGCGGATATCATCCAACTGGCGGCTGATCAAGGCCTCTTTGCCGCGACGTTATCAATGGGCTTCATTGCTGCATTTTTATCATCGATCATGAACAACTTGCCGACTGTTATGATTGATGCGCTCGCAATAGCGGAAACGAATACATCAGGACCGATTCGGGAAGCACTCATCTATGCGAACGTCATCGGATCGGATTTAGGCCCGAAAATTACACCAATTGGTTCCCTCGCAACATTGCTCTGGTTGCATGTCCTCTCGCAAAAAGGAGTGAAAATCGGCTGGGGAACTTACTTTAAAGTCGGAATCATTCTGACGATCCCTACACTTTTCATCACCCTAGTCGGATTGTACGTATGGTTATTGATTATCTAATAATGGTAAAGGAAGTGTTAACTATGGAGAAAAAGATTATTTACTTTCTCTGTACCGGCAACTCTTGCCGAAGCCAAATGGCTGAAGGATGGGGAAAGAGGATCCTTGGTGATGAATGGGAGGTTAAGAGCGCCGGCATTGAAGCACACGGAGTCAATCCGAACGCCATTAAAGCGATGCGTGAAGTCGGAATCGACATTTCAAGTCAAACGTCAGATCTCATTGATATGCACATACTAAACAATGCTGACTTCATCGTCACTTTATGCGGAGATGCCGCTGACAATTGCCCGGTAACGCCGCCTCATATAAAACGTACTCACTGGGGGTTCGATGATCCGGCAAAAGCGAAGGGAGCGGAAGAGGAGAAATGGGCATTCTTCCAGCGGGTGCGAGACGAAATTGGTTGGAGGATTGAAAAATTCAAAGATACTGGGGGATGAGCAGAAATTAAATGCTTGGTTAACGGCCGCCAACGTTATCTTCTAAAATTATTACAAGTGAACATCACTTGAACGCGTAAATAATTGTAGAGGATACGTGCATGGCGTCCCATTTGCGTGTCTTCATATAAATAAGGGTGAAGACGTCGAAGTAATTCCTGATCGCAATGGCAACGATCCCCGTATAGGCGATAACATTTATCGTGCGCTTTACATGCGGCATCGACTTCGTTAACTGGCCCGCCTGGCCCATTGCAACGTGGACCACACCAATTATATCCCGGGAATAGACAGAAACGAAAACCTCTATTTTCTTTGTGTGGCAAAATATAACCCTCCTTTTTTAGTTGTCTTCGCAATAAATGATCGTTATTGTATTTTATTCCGCTATGTGCGATAACACATAAGCAGGAACCTATAGTATGAAAAATCCCTTAGCACTATTTCCGTAGTGTTAAGGGATTTTTTTTACGTTTTACCATCATGTAGAATTATACTCTTGCATTTATTTTAGAGAATTTATCCAATATGTATTTTAATTTCCACTCTCCAAAGTGAACAATGAAAAACTGTATAAACATAGGAAGAATATAAACCTTAATTGGAATAAATTCTTCCTTTTTTTGTTACATCATGCTCTCACTGAAAGAATGAAAAGGAGCAACCAATCCTTTCGTAAGTAGTGATTTGGGAAACTGAAATGATGGAGACAGATTACTATGAAAAAATTAACTTCATTGTTTGATAACCAAATGACTTAATCTAAAAAATAACTAATTTTCATTACTTATTTATAAAATTTGACTATCTGACGAATAAAATGTGTCAGTTATATAACTGTTTATTGAACGGTTTGTGACGGGATTCCTCTTTTTTAGATAAAGTTTTTATGAACTGTGCACTTACTAATTGTTTTTCGCGTTTTATTATATTAAGATAAACCTCTAGTTCAAGGAACTGCTAAATACGATAATTTCAAATGCTGTTTCTATAGCTTATAGAACGCAAGAAAGGGGTACTTCCATGAAAAGGAAATTGACGCTTTTAAGCCTAGCTCTCGGCATTCTTGCATTGTTGGCGGGATGTGAACCGGTAATGGTGTTAGATCCGAAAGGGCCTCAAGCTGAAACAATATCCAATGTTATTTGGATTTCAATTGCTACGATGGCGATTGTTGTTATTGCTGTCTTCGCTTTGTTGGTATACGTCGTTGTAAAATATCGAGCTTCGAAACAAGATGCGGATTATGAACCGCCGCATATCGAAGGAAATCCAATCGTTGAATCGATTATCGTCGGAATACCAATTATCATTATCATTTTCCTATCTATTGTCACGGTTAAGTCCACTTATGAAGTGGAGGCGACTCCGAAAGGATATGAAAATCAGAAACCATTGGTTGTTTACGCTTCTTCCTCTGACTGGAAATGGCATTTCAGTTATCCGGAAGAAAATATTGAAACGGTGAACTATTTGTATATCCCGACGGATCGAGCATTGGAATTTAGACTTTATTCATACGGTCCGATTACAAGCTTCTGGATTCCACAACTGGGCGGACAGAAATATGCGATGTCCGATATGATTACCACTTTGCATTTGGCAGCTGATGTGCCTGGTGAATATATGGGAAGAAATGCGAACTTCAGCGGGAAAGGCTTCGCTGAAAACATTTTCCATGTAGAGGCAATGCCAGCAGACGAATTTGATAAATGGGTCGAAGAAGTGAAGGCGACTGCCGAGCCTCTAACAGAAGAGAAGTTCACTGAGTTGCTGAAACCGGGCCATCTTGGGCAAATGACATTTAGCGGAACTCACTTGGAGTTTTTGCCGCCGCCAGAAGGGCACAATCATGGATCAAGTCAATCTCACGATCATGCACATCATTCAGATGACGCTCATGACGATGTAGAGACGGATCATTCAGGCCATTAATGAATTTTACTAGAATCCACATTTCTATCTTTATCTGTAACGAAATAAATTTCCGAAAGGAGTACAACAAGTATGGATTACTTTGATCGATTTGCCATACCTCATCCTAGTCCTGCAATTTACGCGTCTATGGTAGCCATTGGTCTTACCGTGATTGCGATTCTTATAGGCTTGACATATTTTAAAAAATGGGGCTATTTATGGCGTGAATGGTTGACAACTGTCGACCATAAACGTATCGGTATTATGTATATCATCGCCGCGTTGCTCATGTTATTCCGAGGCGGCGTAGATGCGCTTATGATGCGGGCGCAAACTGCAGTGCCTGACAACAAATTGCTGGATGCACAACATTACAACGAAGTTTTCACTACCCACGGGGTTGTCATGATTATCTTCATGGCGATGCCATTCATTTATGCGCTAATGAACTTCGTTGTACCTTTACAAATCGGGGCTCGCGATGTAGCGTTTCCACGTTTGAATGCACTCAGTTTCTGGTTGTTCTTTATGGGTGCAATGTTATTTAATATTTCATTCGTTATCGGTGGTTCTCCTGATGCTGGTTGGACTTCGTATTTCCCGCTTGCAGGGAATGACTTCAGTCAATCTGTCGGAACGAATTATTATTTGATGTCGATTCAAATTGCCGGAATTGGTACGTTGATTTCGGGCATTAACTTCATTACGACAATCTTTAAGATGAGAGCACCAGGTATGAAGTTGATGAAAATGCCGATGTTCACGTGGACTGCTTTAATTACGAATGCAATCGTAGTTTTCGCATTCCCGGTCCTTACAGTTACACTCTTGCTAGGGACGATGGACCGTCTATTTGGAACCCATATCTTCTCGATGACAAATGGCGGAATGGATATGCTTTGGGCGAACCTGTTCTGGGTTTGGGGACATCCGGAAGTATATATCCTCATTTTGCCCGCATTCGGTATTTATAGTGAAATCATTTCCACGTTTTCACGCCGTAACCTTTACGGTTATACATCGATGGTCGCTTCAATCGTGATCATTTCCTTCTTCTCATTCTTAGTTTGGACTCACCATTTCTTTACGATGGGGCAAGGACCTTTGACGAACAGTATATTCTCCATCACAACAATGGCGATTGCGATTCCGACTGGAATTAAGATCTTTAACTGGCTGTTGACGATGCGAAAAGGGAAAATTGAATTTACAGTTCCGATGTTGTATTCAGTAGGGTTCATCCCGATCTTCACAATCGGCGGGGTGACAGGAGTGATGCTCGGTATGGCGAGTGCTGATTATCAATACCATAATACGATGTTCTTGGTCGCGCATTTCCATTACACGATCATTCCAGGTGTCGTATTCGCGATGCTGGCCGGTCTTACGTACTGGTGGCCGAAAATGTTCGGCTTCATGCTCAATGAACGAATCGGAAAATGGGCATTCTGGTTTATCACAATTGGCTTTAACGTCACATTCTTCCCGATGTTCTTCACTGGGTTGGATGGGCAAGCGCGCCGGATGTACACGTACTCTGAAGCATCTGGGTATGGTCCATTGAACATGCTTTCCTTCGTGGGAGCTGTTGGTTTGGCGATTGGCTTCGCTTTAATCGTCTATAACGTTTATTACAGCACGCGGCATTCTTCAAGAGATATCAGTTCCGATCCGTGGAATGCTCGTACGCTTGAATGGGCGACACAGACTCCTGTTCAATCGTATAACTTTGCGAGAACACCGCATGTCGATTCTATCGAAGCATTCTGGGATCATAAGAAAAATGGCCAACCTTTATTCAAAGGGGATATTGAAAAGATTCATATGCCGAATAACAGTGGAGTGCCGTTTATTATGAGTTGCATCTTCTTTGTTTGGGGCTTCTCGTTCGTATTCAGCATGTGGATTCCAGCGATCATTACGACGATTGCAATCTTTGCATGCATGGCTCACCGTTCATTTGAAAAAGACGACGGTCATTACATTTCCGTCAAAGAAATTGAAGCAACAGAAAAAGATAGCGAGGTGTTAGCATATGAAAATAGATAACTCGCTTCCGCTCGAATATGGTACAGAACAGAATAAATTGAACATACTTGGTTTCTGGATCTTCCTAGGGGCCGAAGTGATGCTGTTTGCAACGCTTTTTGCGACCTATTTCACATTGGAGAATCGGATCGGAAACGGACCGGCTGGTGCGGAGATTTTCGAACTCACGCCGGTGCTCATTGAAACGATTTTGCTGTTAACTAGTAGCTTTACAATCGGTCTTGGCGTTCACGCAATGCGGCTCGGTAGAAAAAATGCGATGATCACATTCTTTGCGATCACATTGCTGCTCGGTCTGTCATTCTTGGGTGTCGAAATTTATGAGTTCACTCATTACGTCCATGTTGGTGCTGGTCTACAAGTGAGTGCATTCACAGGCATTCTCTTGACGACATTAGGGACGCACGGTGCCCACGTGACACTCGGTCTCTTCTGGGGATTGTTCATCATCATGCAAGTGAAAAAACGTGGTTTGACGCCTGAAACGGCCAATAAATCATTCATCTTCTCGCTTTACTGGCATTTCTTAGATGTTGTCTGGATCTTCATCTTCAGCTTCATCTACTTGAAAGGAATGATGTAAAATGAGCGAATTATTCCCGCGTAAACAAGTAATGGGATTTGTCTTTTCGTTAGTTCTGACTGCTGCAGCACTGACGGTCTACTTCTTGGATCTGTCGTTCGCTGTAGGGATGACGATACTTTTGGCCACTGCATTCATACAAGCGGCAGTACAGCTTGTCGGATTTATGCATGCTGGTGAGTCGGAAGACAAAGTGGCGATTTACGCAAATATTTATTACGGAATCGCTATCGCGCTCGTCACCATCTTCGGAACGTTGTTAATCTTGGTTTGGGATATGTAATAAAATGGAAAGGAGCGCCTTTATGGGCGCTCCTTTCTTTTTTTATTGAATGCTTCGCATCCCTTTATCCGTCTTTTCAAGCATTTCTTCCGTTGCGACAAAGAAGACCCCCATTAGGAAGATGAAAATAGCTCCCATTACAGTTCCAATTCCGATGCCGGTGATTGCGCTGTAATCGCTTACAAAGAAACCGTACAAGAAAATGGAGATTCCGATTGCTAGCACTGTAAGACCGACAACCTTAACGGCATTCAACATCTTAAATTTGGATTCCATTACCAACACCCCTTTTCTCTATTATTGACCTTGTTCACAAAGTTGTCAAACTTTTTTGGTGTTTTACTCTAAAAAAAATAGCTGTTTATTCTAATTTTAGTTGTTCAGGATTCGTAAGGACGTTTCTAAACATGCAACATATGATAATAGAGATCAGAGAAGGGGATGAGAAAATGTATTATTATCCTTACGGGTATTTGTATCAAAACCCTAATTGTTGTAATGCGTCAATGTATAACTACGGTAGAGACTCAAACT
The DNA here is from genome assembly GCF_047228845.1 of Sporosarcina pasadenensis. Taxonomy (NCBI): domain Bacteria; kingdom Bacillati; phylum Bacillota; class Bacilli; order Caryophanales; family Caryophanaceae; genus Sporosarcina; species Sporosarcina pasadenensis. The sequence goes on along the minus strand of NZ_JBFEGM010000001.1, from coordinate 688,411 downwards.
ACTTAACCTATCCTTACGGGATAAATCATGGTAACCGCGTGATTAATGGTAATGATAAAGGAATGTTAAAAGATTATGGACCTAATCCTTTTGTCATAAATATTAACGAAGCAACTAAGCAAAACGATACGTATCGAACCGCTTTATGGACGGGAACACATTTACAAGTTACTTTAATGAGTCTCGGTGTAGGTGAAGATATCGGTTTGGAAATACATCCTGATGTCGATCAATTTCTTCGTATCGAACAGGGTCAAGGGATTACCCAAATGGGTAAGAGCAAGGGCGATTTAAACTTTAGAAGAAATGTCTATGATGATTCTGCCATCTTTGTACCCGCTGGCACATGGCATAACTTAACAAATACAGGTGATGTCCCATTAAAACTTTATTCGATATATGCCCCGCCTAATCATCCATTTGGAACTATTCACCCTACCAAAGCAGATGCAATGAATGAAGAGCGAGGTAACGGTCGTCATAATGGGAAGACCGTTGTTTCAGGCAAAACTCCCGATGATTGGGTCCGATACACGGAGTTTCTCGTGAATAAAGGATTGGAGGATGTTAAGAGGGGAATAAATGCTACCCATATCCTTCAAGAGTTTATTCTAATGGGGGTTCTAGTAGGAAAAGGATATACACCGGAAAAAGCATATGAGACAGTGGAGGAATGGGAAAGAACTGGGGAATCTAAACTTCTTCAACAAAGCAAGAATTTGTAGGTGAGTTTTCATAATATGCCTTGCTTACAAAATAATCCTGCGGAAAGCCATATTCGAGAGGCTTTCCAGCGGGATTACTCATTTTTCTTTGAAATCCCCCTTAAAAACAGACCCTGGCAAAGTCTACCAGGTCTGTTTATTGAGAAGAAGTTTTCTTTTTGAAGGGAAGAGTCATTATTTTGGTGATAGAATATATCTATACTGTTTTAGGGGGAGTTTAGACGATATTACGAAGTGAACACTTGTCCTGAATACTCTTATTCAAATTTTTGAGTGTTTTTTGCTACTGTGAATCTCAACTTAATATCCTCCATGGAAGAAGGAAGCGCCTACGATAATTAAGAGAATGAACAGAACGACGATTAATACGAAGTTGCTGCCATATCCATAACCACCTGTACCTGAACCCATAATGTAACACCTCCCTCATGAATAGTAATACATTATATGTGGAAGTTTTGTGGAGGATTGGACATACATCAGGCGTAAAAGAAAAGTGTGACAATTAGTTAGTCTTCAGGAGTCTGTCATATCTACTAAAGTGTTAGTGCAATTTTGAACACAAAAAAACAGCCCCTAGGCATCCGGCCTAATAGGACTGTTTCGGAGAAGTATCGTTGTTCCGACAATACTTCCGAGGGTTTGGCACCCAATGATTCCGACTGGGCTCGAACCAGCGACCTCTACCCTGTCAAGGTAGCGCTCTCCCAGCTGAGCTACGGAATCTTTCGTTGATACGAGCGAAAGTCTTGCGAAGCCCGTCATGTCAACGAAAAGTCATCGGCAAGTCAAACGTCAATTCATTACGATATAACGATTATAGCATATAGGCGCTGTTATCTGCAACAACAAAAAGCTGTTATCTGCGATATATTTTGACGGGGGATAGGGCGAATTGCACCCGTTCACCCCGCCGATAATGTTTCGATCGTTCTTCGATTTCTATTATATTTCGATAGAAGGGCGGTAGGGGGTCAATTAATATCGTTAAAGCACATCGACCGGCGAGGATAGACGCTTCGAATCGATACTATTCGATTTTTAATGGACGAAATATACTTTTGGTTCCGTAGTATGTTAAGTTCAATATGGTTGCGAAGGTCAACGCAATCTTTCCAACTTCCGTTGTAAAATAGGTTAGGTCGAAAAAGATAATCGTCCAATGTTCCGATGCGTTTTCGTTTGTAGATATATCGACAAGTAATGCCCAATTGAACAGTACTCCAATAACGATCGAAATTGCCGTCAAGAAAACAAACATAGGTGCGTTATTGAAAAGATATCTCCACAATTTCAATCAATCCTTCCGCCTTCACTTTCTATTATTGATATTCTTCCGCAACTTCTTCCATATACTGTTTCAGTTCATCGTACTTCGCCCATACGGTTTCATAGTGTTTGGCACTATCGGCGACGAAATGATTGAATTGTATTTCGTTCATAAGAAGATGCGTTTTCGCATGAATCTTACCTTCTTCGGAATCCAAGCCGCCAAATTCGGATAGCTTATGATTCGGGAAACTGTATGCGACTTGTCGTGCTCTCCATGCGGCTATCTTTGTATTTTCATCGAACTTGCCTAATGGTTCGGAAAGTATTTCGATCGAAGCCGCAACCCATGACGGCATATCATCGAATCTTGATTCTTCGTGAATCTTCCTAATAACGTCGGACAATTTATCCTTGAACGCTCCCACGTGTTGTTTATCGAAGTCTTCTTCAAATTCTTTTTTAAGAACATCGTCCGCCAACAATTGAAGTTCGTCAAAGTCTGCGTTCAATCCCAACGCCGTGATTTCATCTTCGAAGTAATTCACGTAAGGAATGGTAACATACGCAAGGTGATATTCGGGATTTGCGATTTTACTTCGCTTTATCGATGGTTCTTGCAATCCATCCGAAATATCATACACGAAGTTTTCCAACGACGAATATTCACCATGTTCAACCGTTTGTTCCTTCAATTTTGCAAGGCGTGATTCATCTTTCGTCATGGCTTCCGATTTCCCTACGGCTTCCGCCGCAACTTCTTCCATATACTTTTTCAGTTCTTTGAACTTCGCCCGCACTTCGGCAACGTCTTCGTCATTTTCGGCGAAGGATTGAAGGTGAAGAATTTCGCTTACAAGAAGGAACATTCCCGAATGAATCTTTTCTTCTTCGGTTTCGTAGTCATCGGACAACAAATGATTCGGGAAGCCTTCCAAGACTTTTCGTGCCTTCATTGCGATTCCTTCGGCGTCATTCGCTTCGATTGGTTCGGAAAGTATTTCGATCGAAGCCGAAGCCCAATGCTTTATTTGAGAATTCGGGGACTTCTTCACAACGCCCGTTCCCTCGATTTGTGAAAGGATTTCTCCTATCTGATTCTTAAATTTATCCCGAAGTTCCCCAAGTGGTTCATTTTCTCGAAGATTTACTATCGAACTACCTACCGAATTCAATTTGTCGAAGTCTTCCTTTAACCCCATTTCAGCTATTTCATCTTGAAACCAATCAGCGTAAACTAATGCGTCATTGACAACTTCCATCTCCGACTTCGTTATTACATCATTTTCGCTTTTTATAGTTTCATTTACCCATCTATCCGCAATTCCCTTTATATATTCCGTGACAGTCTGATATTTTGAAAATGGTCCGGTTTGTGGCGTAAAGTCCTCCGTGACTTCGTTAATGACTTCATCTGCCGCAAGTGCAACGGGTTCTTCTTCACTGCAACCTGCCATAAACATTCCGCCGATAATAATAGAACCGATTGAAACGCTTAGTTTTTTCAATCTACAATTCTCCTTTCATAACGTTACAAATACTCTAACAAATATTAGAGTTCTGTTCAATTTAATTAAAAACACAATAAAGACGGGATTGATCCCTGCCGTAAATTCATTCAAAGTGTTAGTAAAGAAAAATCGACTTTGCAATAACTATCTCGATTGATTGAACAAACGGTGCCCAAATAAACCGTTGATTGATTCTTCAACATTGATTTTTACCGTTGATTGTACGTCTGAAGTGTTGGAGACAGTAAACTCGTCCGCATACCTTTGAATTTTCTCGTACCCGTAGAATAGCTTGATGGAACGTATAATAATTTGTCATACGTCATTTTGATTCCTCTGCTTTTCATGATTATTATTTCGCATTGACGGGAGAGAAGGAGGGGACATGAAATGTAAAAGGAAGAAGAAAAACGCTCAAAAAACAGAGCGTTTTAGACATGGTTTTTTGAACCTAAATGAACGATAGCTTAGAAATTTCTTATGTAGTGATAGTTATTACATTTTAACTCTTCCAATTGATTCCCTACTAAAGCTTTCAACATCTTTTATATCAATAATGTTAAAGGTTTTCTTTATTTTATTTGTTTTTTTATTTATAGGTACATACAAAAATTGATCTTTATAGATAGTCAATACAACATAAGTATTCTTATCTTTTTCAAATGTAATATATTTATCAGTTGAATATGCAGTATTAATACCCAAGCCTACTGAATAGGTTATTAAAATTAGGACAATGAAAATAGATAACAATCCGTATTTTTCTTTTCTATTCAACCAATAAATTCCAACGTAAAATATTAAATGGATTGTAATACTGGATGCAAAAAAATAGTACTGAGCATTAAATAAGAAGAGAATTCCGGTAAGTATTAAACTTAATGTAGTACCAAGTAAAGTAATATTTGTTATTCTTGTCCTTCTCACTCTATTAATTAATCTTTCGGCATCAAATAATTCTTTTTCGAATTCTTTATACTGATTCTTTCTGTTTTTTAGTCTTTCCTCGTTTTCTTTTGTAATAGCCATATATTTTGTCAGTTCTCTTCTTGTCTCTTCAGATTCTGCTTTAGCTAAATCATCCTTTAACTTTGTTTGTAACTCAGCTATTTACTTTCCTAATTCATCGGCCTCAATATTATTGATTTCGATATCCGCTTTTATCTTTCCCATCATTTTTTTTACATTTTTTAACCTGATAGTAATACTTGAAGCATTTTTTGGAACTCCATCTCTATTTTTCAGCTCGGCTTTCACACCCCAAAATAAGTAAATAATCAATGGACTTAGTGTAAGCATTGTAGAAAACACATCTATTGCATCGACTTCTAAGAAGTCAATAGGTATACCATAAAAATAGAATTTTCCAGCATAGAATAAATAGGTCAAAGCATAACTAATACCAATAAAGATAGTTGTAACAACCGCTAAATCTATTTTAGAGATCAACTCTTCTTTTTTCATTTTAATAACCACCTTCCATTCTTAGACACTTATCTACCTGCTTGTTTATGAAATTTTGGTACATTTATAGCACAGAATATATTTTGGTAATCAATAATTTAAATCTACTTCCACAATGTGCTGTTTTGTTGAATGAATTACACCTCCATTATGTCTATTCGGTACTGTTTTAGCAATACTACATAAACCTCTTTTTTAAATCGTCATTAATGTATAAACATCTCTATACTTGCGATTTTTTAAAAGAATCAAAGTACTTATTCCCGACTAAAACAGGTAGATATTTGTTCCGTAACATCAGGAAAGGCGAAGCGTCAATTCGCCCCACCTTCAATAACTTTCAATTGTTGTTCAATGTTCGCAAGCTCTTTGTCGATATCTTCTTCGGACATTCCTTTGAATCGATTATCTTCGATCGTTTGCTTCACTTCGGAACGTTCAACAAGAAGCCCCGTCATTTTGACGACCAATTCTTGGCTGCGGAAATCCCCACGTTTTGCCTTGCTTCGTAATGAACGCATAATGTCTGGAAGGTCGTCTTCAACGTCTTGAATCACTAATTCTCGAACCGCCGCTTTGACCTGCGGCTTTTGCCTAATTCGATACAATTGACGTTCGGAAATGCCGACGGCTTTCGCAACTTCTTCGTAAGTCCGTCCGGCTTTGTTTGCCAATTCTTTTACTGCTCGAATTTCGTTTTCGTTCAATCCTGCGTAAATGTCCAAATCATACACCCCCTTCGACAATAGAACGTAATATTTTAAGCTGTTCTTTTAATTCTTCATCGGTTGTGTCTCTCAACGGTTTGGAAGAAACCTTCTGAAGTTTTGCGGTCAACAATTCTACCCGTAGCTTTTCAAGATGTTCGGCTTCCGAAAGTATTGGTTCGGGTTGCGGATTTCGGCGACGAAGTTCTTCTTCGAGTTCCCATCGTCGGTGTGCCGCTTCTTCTGCCGCTTGTTGTTCACGCCAGTTCAATTTCGTCGTATCGAATCCATAAAGACGAACCGACATTCTCGAAAGAAGTTCGTCGGTTTCGTCTCGTAGGTTTATTCTCTTATTACTCATCGTCGGATTCTCCTACGCCAAGTTTCGCAAGCTGTTCTTGAAGTTTCGCAAGCTGTTTTTGCACCGCTGCCAGTTGGTCGGAATCATTGACCGATTCTTCTCGTTCCTGCTTTTCGTCCGTTTTGTCCTGCTCGTTCATTTGGTCGTGCATTGCTTTTTGACGTTCCTGCGAATCTTAGCCGTTGCGGAAATGGAAAGGAATCTAATCGTTGAACGGACGCAAGAAGGGAAGGCAATCGCAAAGCAACGCCCCGACTTTCGAGAAGGTCGCCCGAAGAAGTACACGAAGAAACAGATTGAACACGCTTTGAAGATGATTGACGAAGGATTGTCGTATAAAGAAGTGTCGGAAACTACGGGAATAAGTCCTTCGACATTGACACGGGCGAGAAGGGAAGCGAAGGCGAAGGAAATAGCGTTCAAGTAGTCGTTCCAATGGGACGGCTTTTTCTTTTGTCGCATGTCCGATGGTGTAAAGGTGAAATGCTTGACGAACTACCGACGTTATGCGGTTTGTTCGAGTTTTATTGTCGGATTCTTTCGGACATGATCAGACGCACGGAGCGAGGTTTGCACGTTACCTATTCGAAGCCATGCCGAAAGCCGTTAACGTCCAAAACGTAACCCAATAGAACTAACAAGTAGGTGTTCTTTTTATCCATAATCACTATTAATCGTTGGAAACAATACCCACTATTGATATAATATAATTGTTATTATTTGTATGAGAAAGAAGGGGACATAATGAGATTTTCTGAACGGATGGGATTTAGGGAAGTAAAAAGTGTAATTCAGGTTGATTCAATTGATAAGGATTTGTTAAATGGAATATGGAATGGAATCCTAGAATTCTATTACTCCCATTATTTTGATCCATATCATTTTGAAGTGAATTATGAAACACTAAAAGAATTAACAAAAAAATTAGTGAAAGATTATTTTAAAGAACCACTTGATGAGATTAACCTCGAATCTCGTAAACCAATTGATATGCTACGGGATTATATCTTTGATGAATATACTGAATGGTATGAAATTTATGACCTGGTAGAATTTATTCCTAATACTTTTGAACAAACGGCAAGAGTGAATTTTGAGTTTATGGATTACTGTAATAGTATTTTTGAAAGAGAGGTTTCTGCATATCGTTTTGTTGGTGGGGAAATTGTCCAAATAACTTCACATGAAGAGATACAAGAAATAGAGGACGCTCTTATAAATTCATCAACAAGTGAACTTGTAAAAACACATATTTCTAAAGCTTTGACATTGATGGCAGACAGACAGTCTCCCGATTATAGAAATTCAATGAAGGAATCAATAAGTGCGGTAGAATGTATCGCAAAAGCTATAACAAATAATCCAACTACAACCTTAGGAGCGGCATTAAATCAAATCGAAAATACCGGAATAATTGAATTTCACCCCGATTTAAAAGAAGGTTTGAAGAAGATTTACGGTTATACTAACGATTCCGAAGGAATTCGTCATGCTTTAAAGGATCAACCAACGGTTACCTTCGAGGATGCAAAATTCATGTTGGTCTCATGCTCTACTTTTTGCAACTATTTAGCGGTAAAAGCTACAAAAGCGGGGATAACAATTTCATAAGTTTTTCAATACCTTCGGGAATCTTTGCGTGATGTTATAATAAAAGAAAACGTGGAGGGGAATGAATGGTTTGAAGACATACTCGAAAGATAAACTTCTTTGAACGCAATCCAAGCACATAAACGCATTATTTCCGAAGGGGAAGCAGTTGACCTCAAATCGATCAATTACGAAGAAGGAACGCCGTTTGAACGTGTCCACCAATACAACGCATTTATGATATTGTCGAAATTAGACTTCAAGAAAGATGAAGTTCTAAACGTTGCAAGCGATTCAAGGCGATATCTTGACGAATTGGCAGCGAAAGACCTTACAAACGAAGAAATCATTCAATCGTTAATAGAATACCGACAAAGAATCGTCAATTCGTAATGGATTGGCGTTTTCTTTTGTTTCCGCTACAAATCGACCTCACACGGATTCGGCAATCTTATGCATAACGGCAAAGCGACGGATTTCATTCGAGAATACTTTTTCACAATACGCCCCGAATGATTCGATTTGAAGACCCTGTTTCACTTTGTCACCGACCTTCAACGTAAGATAGCGAACAATGTTCTTTAGAGTGCCGTCAAGGTCGATATCTGTCGATAACTTCGGTACTTTTTCAATGATAGATTTAGAATCCCTTATAATATTACTTTCTAGTTTTACTGATTCTTGTACAAATGGTTCAAACTCTTCAATTAGCGTCAAACCGTTGTCGCTGTTGGCTTTGTCCGCTTCGGATGATGTAACCGCCTGTTGTAACCTTTCGATCGAAAAGGGAAGGATACGCATGACTTTAACGGAAGGGCGACCCGCCTGCGTTTTTGTCCGCACAGAATCAACGACGCCCAACCTTTCAAGTGTCTTCAATGCTTTGTTGATTGTCTTCCGTGAATAGCCCGTATCCGCCGCAATCGTCGCTTGTTTCATGAACGATATGCCAACGCAACGCAAAGACGCCTTGCCTAAACATAGCAAAACGTCAATGACCGATTTCGGCACGTCATGGCGTATATGTTCAATATAGTCGTAAATATTTTTTTCCATTTCCGCAACGCTTTTAAATGTTTCGTGCTTCTGCAATTCTTTTAGATTGATGGCCGTATATGTAGTCATTGACGTTTTCCCCTTTTGTTATCGTTTTGTTTTTCGCTTCTGATTTAATTTCCCCGTGACTTGATTCAAAGCCGAATAACGGGCGTGTTGCTCTTTTAACGCTTGATTCGATAGGTGAGTGTAACGCATGACCATCCGCAAATCAGAATGACCAAGCAATAATTGAAGGTGACGAATATCGCCGCCCGCTTCAAGAAACATAGTCGCCGCCGTATGTCGAAATAAATGCGGATGTACTCTTTTCTTGATTCCTGCCGTCTTGATATAATGTCGCCGCAATTGATTTCTAAAGTTGTTGGGTGTCAATGGTTCACCGTAATTCGCAAGGAAGATATATTCCGAATCGAAGTCATCGATTTCCTTGATAAGTTCCCGCAACAATTTCGCCGTGTGCTTCTGTATCGGTATTATGCGGGACTTTCGATTCTTTGCGATTGATGCGGGAATTGTCACCATTTCATTCGAGAAATCGACATTCAAAATCTTCAACGACAATATTTCATTGATTCGTGCCATCGTATCGATAAGTAGCGTCATAACAACGAAGTCACGGAATCCGGTATATGTCCGTTTGTCCGGTGCTTCAAGTAGCGATTTCAATTCTTCGGCGGTCAATACGACAATTTCGGTTTCTGTATATTTGACGTTGTTGACTTCTTCGAATGGATTCGCTTCAATCTTATTTTCTTCGCATAATCGGGTTTGAATTTATGGTCTTCGAATTGAACGTAATCTTCGAGCAACCACGAAATGTAATCACGAATCAAGTCAACGTCAATAAGTCGAATATCACGACCGATTCCGTGAGCGTCCAAATACTTGCAAAAGTTGCCGTGAATAATTCGATACTTTTCAAGCGTTCGTTTCGCTCGACCTTCCGCAAGTTTCGCATTATAGAAGAATTGAAATAGAACGTCTAAATCATTGTTGGAAGACGAAGAGACGCCGAATCTATCATTCTTGACCCGTTTACCTTTTCGTTTAGCTGAATGATTTTCGCCCATAAAAAAACACGCCCTTTCAATACGAATTGTTATCGTAATGAAAAGACGTGCTGTTATCTGTTTCGTTTAGGAGCGCTTATCTGTATCAAGTCATAACGAATACAAAAAACGGCTCAAACGCTGTTATATCAACGTTTTGCCGTCGTGTATGATTCCGACTGGGCTCGAACCAGCGACCTCTACCCTGTCAAGGTAGCGCTCTCCCAGCTGAGCTACGGAATCGGGAATGTCGTGCTTGCTTACTGCACATTTATTATTATAGCTTGTTTGCGATAGAAGTCAACACTTTTTCTAAAAGTTTTTTAAAGCAACGAAAAAAAGGTAGAATATGAAGAAAAGAGGTGATTATAATCGATACTCAATTTTCGCTTCCGTTTACGTATGACTTTGATAGAGCGCTGAAAAGATTGGCGAGTGATCCCGTGAATGCCGTCGAATTGAAGAAACGTGAAATTCGCATTCCGATGGAAGAAGGGAATATTGTCAGTCTATGTAGCGTGGGCTCGACGGAATCTCCAACCTTCATACTGAGAGACGCAATTGGTGCTAAACAGGTTGATAAGATCCGCTCCATTTTTCATTTTGACCGACCGTTGGATACGATTGCAAACCATTTCGTAGGTACCGATCTTGAACAGCTTTTCAAGGATCATGCCGGAACGCCTCTCATCCGAAGTTTCTCACTCTATGGTACGTTAATGAAAAATATTATCCATCAACAGATGAACCTAGCGTTCTCCCATGTACTGACGCTGCGCTTCGTAGAATCGTTCGGCACCCGGCAGGAGGGAGTTTGGAGATATCCAGATCCTGAAACGATTGCCGCTCTCGATGTGGAGGATTTGCGAAAGCTTCAATTCAGCGGCCGGAAAGCGGAATATGTCATTGGACTGTCGCGTTCGATCGTGGACGGGGAGTTGGATTTGTCGAAGTTTTCGCAGATGGACGATGATGAAGTGACGAAAGAAATGGTCAAGCATCGTGGAGTTGGTCCGTGGACTGCTCAAAACTTCCTTATGTTCGGGTTAGGGCGGCCGAATTTATTTCCATTAGCGGATATCGGTCTTCAAAACGCTTTAAAACATTTATGGAACCTCGACCGTAAACCGACTGCTGAAGAAATGATGGCTCACTTTCCGTCATGGTCGCCGTTCTTAAGTTATGCTGCGCTATATTTATGGAGAAGCATAGAATAACAAAAAGTATAAGCCATCCGTCGCTGAACATAAAAAAGCTTCCCGTTAAAAGGGAAGCCTGGTCAATTAATGTGTATGCGTCTGGCTAGAATTTTGTTCCATTTCATGTTGTTGGTCAAAGTAGAGGAAAGTTTCATTATCTAGGTCTGTAATTCGCTCCTTGTTGAGACCTAATGAAAGATTTCCTTCAAAAATTGTTTCCCACCAAGTATCTGTCGTTGTCATGTTCATTTCCTCCATTTCATTCCTTGTTGGTTTTGGCTATGTGATATGTCTTTACCCTCGAAAGAGAAGGACTAAAACGCTTACTTCCGAAAAGGAACCATTAGACCTATTGCTTGCTGTCTCGTTTAACATGCCATTTTTCATTAATTGCACAAGCTAAAGTAATCAAATATCGGGACCAAAATAATGAATTATGTAATCATAGTATATGTTGGGACCCATTTCCCCAAACTGCGTAATTGGTCGGAATTTGTAGAAATGAATTCAGTTCTTTTGCTATATTGACAATTTGAATTGTTGAAGGAGGATGATTGCTGTGGGAATTGCTCGAGAAATTGACTCGATAATCGCTTTTCAGCACAACTTTTATTATTCCGGGGCAACGAAAAATGTTGAATTCCGGTTGGATATGTTGGAACAATTAAAGAAAGCAATCGAATTTAGAGAAGAAGAAATATTTGAGGCGTTACAAAAGGATTTAGGAAAAAGTTCATTTGAATCGTACGTGACGGAAGTAGGCTTCGTATTATCAAGCATTTCTTTCATGATGAAACACTTAAAGGAATGGATGGTGCCTGAACGTGTAAAAACACCTGCACATCTACAGCCAGCAAAAAGTTTCATCTTGAGGGAGCCATATGGTTCGGTATTGATCGTCGGGCCTTTCAACTATCCATTTCAATTAATTATGGACCCATTAGTTGGCGCTCTTGCAGCAGGGAATTGCGCTGTAGTTAAACCGTCTGAAGCTACTGTACATACTGCGAAAGTCATAAAAGATATAATAACGGAAATTTATCCGCAAGATTATGTACAAGTTGTCGAAGGCGGGGTCGAAGAAACTTCTGCGCTTATCCATGCACCTTTCGATTACATTTTCTTCACTGGAAGCGCAACAGTCGGGAAGATTGTCATGAAGGCAGCGGCAGAGCGGCTGACACCGGTCACGTTGGAACTAGGTGGAAAGAGTCCTGTCATCGTCGATCAGACGGCGGTTATTAAAAGGGCAGCGGAACGGATTGTGTGGGGTAAATTCGTAAATAATGGCCAAACTTGCGTCGCTCCTGACTATATCCTCGTCCATGAGACTGTGAAGAAGAAACTTCTTAAGGAAATCATCAGTTGCATCCACGGTTTCTATGGAGAAGATAGTGCCGAAAGTGAAGATTACGGCAGAATCGTAAATGAAAAGCATTTTGATCGACTAACCGAGATGATCACAAAGGAAAAGAGCCATATCATCTTTGGCGGAAAATTGGACCGTGATGATCTATACATAAGTCCAACGTTATTGGATGGAGTTTCATGGGACGGTCCTGCAATGCAGGAGGAAATATTTGGTCCGATTCTTCCTATATTGACGTATAAGAATTTGGGCGAAATAATCCATCGAATTCGCCAAATGCCAAAACCGTTGGCAGCCTATATTTTCTCGGAAAACCAAGAGGCACAGGAATATTTCTTGGAACATCTATCATTTGGTGGAGGATGCATCAACGATACAATTTCCCATGTGGGGAACATCCATCTGCCATTCGGCGGAGTTGGAGCATCTGGCATGAATGCCTATCATGGAAAAGCTAGCTTTGATCTGTTCACCCATTCGAAATCAATTTTGAAGAAAAGTACAACAGTACCAATCAGACTCGGATATCCGCCATACGGCAATAAACTTTCAATTGTAAAACCACTGTTGCGTTGAACCCAAATAAAGTAACGTGCGAAGTGATGTAGGAAAATTTTCTTCGCACGTTTAGTATGGTTAATAAATTGGCCGTCAGTCCGCAATTTTAGCAAGACCGTTACTTCTATGAAGCGAATAAATCGGGAAAGTAACGGTCAATTCAGTGCCGTTCTTCCTAAGTCTGTTAAACTCGATATTCCCTCCATGATCCAGCACGATTTTTTTTGTAATGACGAGCCCCAGCCCTGTAGCTCCTTCTTTCGTCGTAAAGAACGGCATGAATATTTGACTAAATATCTCTGGCTCCATACTTTGGCCGTTGTCGCTCAACGTAATGGAAATTGAATTATTAATGATCGAATTGAAAAACGTTATGCTACCGCCGTCCTGTACTGCCTCCATCGAGTTTTTCATTAGGTTGATGAATACTTGTTTCAAGCTTTCTTCATTCCCGAAAACAGTTGACGGATACTCCGCTAAAAACAGTGAGCAATTGATTTGTCGCATCTTCAGCTCCGAGTGGAATAGTTCAATTACTCCAATGATCGTGTTTTCTACATCTATCTCTTTTCGTTTTTTAATATTCGGTTTCGATAAAATTAAGAATTCATTCGCGATTAAATTGATCCTCTCGATTTCACTTTCCATTATTTCTGTGTAAGCGCGATAAGGGTTTTCCGGGTCTTCATTCATCAGTTGTACGAATCCATTTACCGAAGTCATTGGATTCCGTACTTCATGGGCGACAGTCGCAGCAATCTCACCGATGGCATTCAGTTTTATCGCTTCGATTTTCATGCGCTCTGCTTGAAGTCTTTCCGTTATATCACGGGTGATAAGGGATAGTGCTACGATTTCATTGTTTTTATCATAGATTGGTGCAACGGTCGTTTCTGCTTCAAATACAGTCCCGTTTTTACGAAGCTCTTTTGACCGGATATTTTTAAAGCTTCTTCCTTGTAAAAGATATTTTTGCCGATCTGCGATTCTTTCGAATTCCGATGGCGGTGTAAGTTGAATGGATTTGCCGACACACTCTTCTTTTTTCCATCCGTACATCTCTTCAAATGCAGGGTTGACAGCAAGCAGCTTTTCGTCAAGACTGAACACTGCAATCGCATCTTGAGCATGCTCGAAGAACAAATCCAAATAACCCTCCTTCGAGGAGAGCGTCTTGCTCATTACTTCCTTTTCAACGAGCAGCTTTTTCATTTGTGGGCCGATTTTCACCGAGAAAAAGAATAGGAGCGACATAATGATGACGAATAGAAAGCTATAATGGATAACCATTTTTGCATCTGTGACTGGGTTGAAGTATGGACCTAATACTTTGAATAATACGGTCAATTCGATTGTCGTGAATACTAGCATTGTTACGTGCAAGTATTTATCGCTATATAGATGAGACAGGATAATTGGAAAAAGCAAAAAGAAAAGATAGGGAAAATCAGCATTTATGAATAGCAAGGAAAGAATATAAAAATTGCTTCCGAAGACGATAAGCCAACTAATTATTTTTTGATCAAGCTTGCCGTAATGCAGAAGTCCAAAGAGGCTGAGGTTGAAGAGTGCACCGGCTGCAATTGGCAATATATATGACGGTTGTGCAAAAAAAGGTGAAGCAATCAATTGAACGAAGACGATAATACTGAAAGAAATGATGAGGTATTTATTTTTCGATTGAATACATTGACCGTTTTCCATTGATGCACCTCGGAAAGTAGTAGTAATATAAGTATCATAACTCATTTGATTTAATTTGGAAACAGAAATTTCAGAAAAAGAAACGAGGGAAATGGAAGATGCATCAGTTTAATGAAACTAGCACGATTGGATTGCTGAAAAAGTTAGTGGAAACGCCAAGTCCATCCGGTTTTACAGAAAAAGTTATGCAAGTCATCATTGATGAACTTGGAGACATCGGGGTTCCGTTCAAACGGACGAATAAAGGCGCGGTGATCGCGACCTTGAAAGGGAAGGATGATTCACGTCACCGTCTGTTGACCGCTCATACGGATACGCTTGGGGCGATGGTGAAAGAAATCAAAAGCAATGGAAGACTGAAATTGACGATGATTGGCGGATTTAACTGGAACGCGGTGGAAGGTGAGTATTGTCATATACATACTGCTGCCGGCAAGGAAGTCCGCGGGACGATTTTGATGCACCAAACGACGGTGCACGTATACCGTAATTCGGGAAGCGCAGAGAGAAATGCGGATAATATCGAAGTCCGTATCGATGAAAAAGTGACGAATGCAGCTGAAACGAGAGCGCTTGGCATTGAAGTGGGGGATTTCGTTTCATTTGATCCGAGATTTGAAGTGACGCCGGCCGGTTTTGTCAAATCAAGGCATCTTGACGATAAAGCAAGTACTGCCCTTCTATTGGAATTGATCCGTTCATTAAAGGAAAATGGAACGGAACTTCCGAACACGACCCATTTTTACATTTCGAACAATGAAGAGATCGGCTATGGCGGGAACTCGAATATACCGTTAGAAACTGTTGAATATATTGCTGTCGATATGGGAGCGATCGGTGATGGACAAGCTTCCGATGAGTACACCGTATCCATCTGTGCGAAGGATTCAAGCGGTCCTTACCATTATGAACTGACGAGGCATTTGACGGCTCTTTGTGAAAAAGGGAGCATTCCATTCAAGCTTGATATTTACCCTTATTATGGATCTGATGCATCCGCTGCAATCCGTGCGGGCTTCGATGTCCGGCATGCGCTATTTGGCCCTGGCATCGAATCGTCCCATGCATTGGAGAGGACGCACGTCGATTCCTTGAAGGCGACAGCACAATTATTGCATGCATATGTAACATCCGAGATGATGAACTAAAGGAGATCTAGTTATGGAAACCGGTTATTTATTTTCAATTTTACCAGTAAAGAAGGTGGAAGGAACTCTGCCTGAAACAGTTACGGACCTCGCAGTCGATTCGCGCTCTGTCAATGCGGGAGGCGTTTTTGTCTGTATAAAAGGGTTCACCGTAGATGGACATGCATTCGTTTCGAAAGCGGTTGAAAACGGGGCAAGAGTGATCTTGGCTTCCCGTCCTGTTGAAGTCGATTTGGACAAGGTGGCGGTCGTCTATGTGGAAGACACATCAAAGGCGATCTCTTTGCTTGCGCCCCGTTTTATGAACTATCCTTCTAAACGTATGACGATGATCGGTGTTACGGGAACGAACGGGAAAACGAGCATCAGCAATATGCTCCATTCCGTTTTACGCCACGCGGGCGAGAAGTCTGCAGTGACAGGAACGATTGGATTCAATTTAGACGGCGTCTTATTTGAAACCGAAAATACGACCGCGGACGTGCTGACGACACAACAAATGATTAAGCAAGCGGCCGATGCCGGATGCTCTACGATGACGATGGAAGTCTCTTCACACGGACTTGTGGAAGGAAGATTGGCGGGTACTGAATTTGATATTGCAATCTTCACGAACTTATCGCATGACCATTTGGACTATCATGGAACGATGGAACATTACGGGCATGCAAAAGGCCTTTTATTTGCACAGCTCGGACAAGACTTAGAACAGTCGAAATTCGGTATAGTCAATGTAGACGACCCGTGGGGAGAGCGGATGGAAGAAATGACTTCCTTCCCGGTGTTGACATATGGTGTCCATAATCATGCGGATTTCCGTGCAACGGATATTAAGCTGACGGTGGACAGCACTTCATTCCGCTTGGATTCACCTGCAGGAGGCTTCGACGTCACGATGGAGCTAATCGGTGAGTTCAATGTATACAATGCTCTAGCGGTCATCGCAGCCTTGTATGCGAAAGGGATTGAGATGGACGTGATCCTCGAGGGGCTTGCGGTCATTCCTTCCGCTAAAGGACGGATGGAGAAGGTCGAAACGGATTTGCCATTAACAATCTACATCGATTACGCCCATTCGCCTGATGCAATTGAAAAGGCGATTCAAGCGGTGCTTCCTTATAAACATGCGGAGAGTAAATTGATTTTCGTCATCGGGACAGGCGGCAACAGGGATCGCATTAAACGTCCGATCATGGCAGAAAAAGCGTCAATCGCCGATTATGTCGTATTGACGACGGATGATCCGAGAGATGAGGCGTACGAGACGATTTTGTCTGAGCTCGAAGCAGGGATGCAACACGACAAGTACGCGTGCATCGGAGATCGAGAGGAAGCCGTCCGACATGCCGTTTCAGTCGCGGGTGAAGGAGATATAATCATCTTTGCCGGAAAAGGTCATGAGGACTTTCAAATCGTCGGCAGGGAAAAGCTACCCCATTCCGACGCCTCCATTGCTTTGAACGAAGCTGAAAAGAAATTTGGAAGAGGTTTTATAGAGAAATAAGAGGATAAAGAGCTGTCATTTGGGCGGCTCTTTTCTGTTTTGGGCAGTTCTGTATTACTTTATTGTTTGATTTATCCTTCTTTGATTGAAGTGGAAGGCGGCGACTCCTGCGGGAAAAGCGTGTCCAGGTGAGACCCCGCAGGCGCAAGCGCCGAGGAGGCTCACGGACCGCCCGCGGAAAGCGTCCGCCTGTAACGGAAATCAATAGTATAATTTACAAAGTTACGAGAAAAAATTGTTGAAAATGATTTGCAATCTGTCTATGCTTAGAAAAGTGGAAAAGAAGGAGTTCAGACAAAATGCAAAAACCTATACATGAAGAAATTGCATCACGGCGCACGTTTGCAATCATTTCCCACCCGGATGCCGGGAAAACGACAATGACGGAAAAACTGCTCTATTTCGGCGGTGCCATCCGTGACGCAGGTACAGTAAAAGGGAAGAAGACAGGCAAATACGCGACATCCGACTGGATGGAAATCGAAAAGCAACGTGGAATTTCAGTAACATCCTCAGTGTTGCAATTCGACTACGACGGCAAGCGCGTCAATATTTTGGACACACCGGGACACGAAGACTTCAGTGAAGACACATACCGAACGTTAATGGCGGTTGATGCAGCTGTCATGATGGTTGACTCGGCAAAAGGAATCGAGCCGCAGACAATCAAACTTTTCAAAGTATGCCGGATGAGAGGCATACCAATTTTTACGTTCATGAACAAAATGGACCGTCAAGGGAAAGAACCCCTTGAGTTGATGGAAGAATTGGAAGAAGTACTGGAAATCGAATCATACGCGATGAATTACCCGATCGGCATGGGGAAAGAATTCATCGGCGTTTATGACCGTTATAACAATCGTATTGAGCAAGCTCGTGTCGAAGGGGACAGCCATTTCCTTCCGTTGAACGACGAAGGCGAGCTGGCAGTTGAGCATCCGATGACGGAAACTTCCTATTATCAGCAAGCGCTTGAAGACGTCTTGCTTTTGAATGAAGCCGGCAATGAGTTCGATGTGGAACGGGTTGCTAAAGGTGAATTGACGCCTGTATTTTTCGGAAGCGCATTGACGAATTTCGGTGTGCAGACATTTTTGGAGACATTCCTTCAATTTGCACCTGCCCCACAAGCTAGGAAAACGAAGGATGATCAACTTGTCGATCCGAATTCCGAGGAGTTTTCAGGCTTCATTTTCAAAATCCAAGCGAATATGAACCCTGCTCACCGTGACCGTATCGCATTTGTCCGGATTGTTTCCGGCGGATTCGAAAGAGGAATGTCGGTGACCGTACCTCGTATTTCGAAAACGATCAAATTATCTCAGACGACGCAATTCCTGGCGGATGACCGCGAAACGGTTAACGAGGCGGTAGCAGGCGACATCATCGGCTTGTATGATACAGGGAACTATCAAATCGGCGATACTGTTGTCGGAGGGAAATCGAACTTCCAATTCGAAGCACTACCGCAGTTCACGCCTGAGCTGTTCGTCCGTGTCACAGCGAAAAACGTTATGAAATCGAAGCATTTCCATAAAGGGATCCTTCAGTTGGTTCAAGAAGGCGCCATCCAATATTACAAAACGTTGCACACGGAAGAAGTCTTATTAGGTGCTGTCGGCCAACTCCAATTCGAAGTGTTCGAGCACCGTATGAAAAATGAATACAATGTGGAAGTCCATATGGAGCACATCGGTTCCAAAGTAGCCCGCTGGATTGAAAATGAGAGCGACGTGAAAGAGTCGATGACGGGTCAACGTTCCATGCTCGTGAAGGACCGTTATGACAATCTTGTATTCCTATTCGAAAACGACTTTGCACTACGTTGGTTCGGCGACAAATATCCGGACATCCGACTGTACAGCTTATTATAATTATTACCCCACCGGAAGACTTAACATATCAAGTCTCTCCGGTTTTTTAATGTGAATATTTCAATTGTTGTAGAACTGGATTTATGATTGGGATTGGAGCGAAAGGCGTCGACTCCTGCGGGAAAGCGAGACAGGGGAGACCCCGGAAGGAGCATAGCGACTGAGGAGGCTCACCGCTCGCCCGCGGAAAGCGTACGCCTGTAGCGGATATCCGGTTCTGATAGCTCGCGATTGATGTTAAATGCGACTTTCAATATGATAGAAGTAAGCGTTTGTTTCACGAAAGGGATGTGCAAATGAAAATCAGCAATTTTTCCATAAGACGACCTGTCTTTACGATTGTGACAATGTTCTTAGTCATCATCCTAGGGGCAGTTTCCTTCTTCAAAATTCCGGTGACACTCATTCCTGAGTTGAATCCGCCGGTAGCAGTCGTCGTCACTAACTATCCAGGCGCTTCTTCAACCGAAGTGAGTGAGAAACTGACGAAGCCGCTGGAGGCGAGTTTATCTACCGCACCTGGATTAAAATCAATGCAATCGTCATCACAGGAAGGCGCAAACTTCATTCTTCTCATGTTTGACTGGTCCACTAAAATCGATGATGTGCAACTGGACATCATGCAACGAATTGACCAAGTGCCAGTTCCTGAAGGTGCGAATGCTCCTAGATTCATGAAATTCGACCCTGCCCAATTCCCAGTCATTCAGTTATCGCTTCGGACGAGCTCGGAAGAAGCAGATATACGGGATATCGCCGAAAGGCTCGAAACTGAGCTAAGGCGGACGAAAGGAGTCGCGAGCGTCACAGTTACAGGTAAATTAGTGGAAGAAGTCCAAGTCATCCTAGATCAAAAAAAGCTTGAGGATCTTGGGCTCGTCCAGTCGGATATTGTTCAGGCGATCCAAGCCAACAATGTATCGATGCCTGGTGAACCGATTGAAACGAACGACGGAAAGCAACTGACAACGAGGATCATAAGTGCACTGACGACAATAACCGACATCAGGAATGTCGCCGTCGGTGTCAATCCGCTGACTGGCGGCAAAGTGAGGGTTGCAGATGTTGCAGACGTTGCGATGCTTGAAGCAAAATCGACTTCTGAAACGAGGGCGAATGATCAGCAGGCTGTCCTCATGTCGGTGCTGCAGGAATCTGGTGCAAATACCGCAACAGTTTCCACAGCATTTAAGGATGCGCTGGATCAGTTACTCGCTCAAGAGGAATATAAAGGTGTCGAAGCGGATATTCTGTTCGACCAAGGTGACTATGTGAAGCTCGCCGTTGGAAATATAGGACAATCATTGTTGCTTGGCGGATTATTTGCGATGATCGTTTTATTCTTATTCCTCAGGGGAATCAAAAGCCCGATCATAATCGGCATCGCCATCCCTTATTCGGTCATCGTCACGTTTGTGCTTATGTTTTTCGCCGATTTTTCGCTCAATATTATGACGCTTGGCGCGTTGGCGTTAGGAATCGGGATGTTGGTCGATAATGCGATCGTTGTCATCGAGAATATCGAACGGCATATAGCGATGGGGAAAGACAGGAAGGAAGCGGCAAGGGATGGTGCTAAAGAGATTAGCGGCGCGATTACCGCTTCGACGTTAACAACACTAGCCGTGTTTGTCCCCGTCATTTTCATTAGTGGTTTGATCGGGCAGATTTTTACGGAATTCGCATTGACAATTTCCTTCAGTCTTTTTGCGTCCCTCGTCGTTGCATTGACAGTAGTGCCGATGATGGCAAGTCGGATGCTTACAAAGCCACGTAAGAATATCGAAGCGAGAAGACGTCGTTCAAAGACATTGAACAGATTTGAACGATCTGTTAAATGGTCGCTCAGGCACCGTGCTGTCATTATTCTTTTGACAATCGTCCTTCTTGCGGGAAGCGGTTTCGGATTGTTCAAGGTTGGCACTGAATTCCTTCCACCGACGGATGAGGGCTTCTTCAGCATCTCAATTAAGATGCCGAATGGGTCATCGCTATCTTCCACAAATGACGTCGTGAAAAAGATAGAAAACAGGTTAAAAGAGGAAAAAGATATTGACGTATACGTCAGTCTTGTCGGGGGGACGCAGCAAAGTATGGCGCAAGGCGGTTCCAAATCGGATCGTGCCGAAATGTACGTTAAGCTCGCACCGCTTGCGGATAGGAGTCGTTCGGTATTTGAGTTTGTCGATGATGTACAACCCGATGTGCTGAATCTAGTAGGAGAAGATGCACGCGTCAGCTTTGAGATGCAGACTGCAGCTGGATCTAGTCCGAATACACTATCCTTCACATTGAAAGATACGAACGAGATGAGGCTGAACGAATCGGTAGCTAAACTCGATGAAGAACTGCGGAAAATGGATTCGGTACTTGAAATTTCGAATAATCTTCAAGATACGGTCGAAGAGATCCATATCGATGTGAATCGAGAGAAGGCATCTGACCTTGGACTCGCCCCTTATCAAATCGCGCAAACTGTGAATTCAATAACACGCGGTCAATTTGCTTCGCAATTCGTAGATAAAAAGGAGAATGTTGTCTCGATCATCGTCCAGTATGATGAAAAGTATCGGAACAGTATCGAGAAACTGAAGCAGATTAAATTAAGGTCGCCGTCCGGTGAATTCATCGCATTACGTGACATCGCAAAGATTTCCATTGCGGAAGGGCCAGTGTCCATCCAACGTGTTGACCAAGCCCACTCAGTCACCTTCGATGTAAAATATGAATCGTCAATATCATTAGGCGACATGACTACCAAAGTGAATGAAATAGTTGATCGTATCGATCTGCCGGAAGAGACGGAAATGTCTTATGGCGGCGATCGGGAACTGTTTGAGAGCGCCATCAATGACATGCTCATGGCGATCGTACTTGCAGTCGTCCTCGTCTACATCGTCATGGCTGCGCAGTTCGAATCATTTAAGTATCCGTTCGTTATCATGTTCTCCGTACCGCTGATGGTGATCGGGGTGGCATTCGGCTTAATTGTGACGAATACGCCGATAAGTGTGACTGCAGTCATCGGGATTCTCGTGCTCGTCGGTATCGTCGTCAATAACGGTATTGTCCTCGTTGATTATATAAATCAGCGGAAAGAGGCGGGTATGTCTTCGTATGACGCAATTATCGCATCAGTGCGGGATCGTGTCCGGCCAATTTTGATGACGGCCTTGACGACGATTCTAGGGCTGTTGCCATTAGCGCTCGGCATCGGTGAGGGGACAGAGATGAACCAGCCTATGGGGATTGCTGTTATCGGAGGATTGATCAGTTCCACCTTCCTTACGCTGTATATCGTGCCGATCGTCTATAGCTTGTTCGACCGGCAAACGAGAAGGCGAGCCGTTGAAATGAATAAATAGTAGATACAAGCTCGGAGATGCAAAGTGTCTCCGGGCTCTCTCTATTTTCAAATAGTGTGAATGATCATATGAATTGGTTTATTATAATGCTATAATGGATGAAAAAGAGGAAAAACTATGCGGACTCATTTTTTTACAGGATTTCCAGGGTTCATTGCAACTGAGCTCATTAAAGAGTTAATTCGTCAGGGCGAGGCTGGAAAGATTTATGTACTTGTCTTGCAGCATGAAGCCGAAAATGCGCAGCAAAAGATTCGTGAAATTATGCAAGAGGTTGGCGAAGAGGTTCCTGTGAAAATAATTATCGGCGATATTACACAGCCTGATCTTGCGTTGGCGAAGAAAAATCTTTCAGAAATACGTGGGTACAGGCTGACCATATGGCATTTGGCCGCTATTTACGACCTCGCTGTAAAGCCCGACATTGCTTGGAAGGTGAATGTTGAAGGAACGCGCCATGTTAATGCATTTGTCTATGAACATCCGTCAATTGACCGGTATATGTATTTTAGTACAGCATATGTAGCTGGGCGGAGGGAAGGGCGTTTATTGGAAACGGAACTCGTTCGCCCGACAGCCTTTAAAAACCATTATGAGGAGACAAAATTCGAGGCTGAGCTTCTTGTTGAAAATCTGAAAAAGGAAAAGCCGATTACGATCATTCGGCCAGGAATCGTTCGTGGGCATTCTGTGACTGGGGAGACGATGAAGTTTGACGGTCCTTATTTCTTTATGAATATGATAGACCGTTTACGATGGATGCCTTTCATTCCGTATGTCGGAAAGACGCATGCACGCATCAATGTCGTTCCGATTGATTATATACTTAGCGCAACGATCTACCTCTCCGGCAAAGATGAAGCGGTTGGCAAGACGATCCATTTGACGGATCCTTCGCCGCACCCGGTTGAAGAAGTTTTCAGGGCAATGACAATTGCGCTAACCGGAAAAAAGCCGAAAGGAAGATTGCCGCAGAAAATTGTTGAATTGTCGCTTAAACCTACTTTTGTTCAGCGGAAGCTGGGGGTTGAAGTCGAGACATTGGATTATTTAAATTGGAATTCCCATTTTGATACATCATTAGCCGAAAAACTACTTGAAGGCAGCGCAATCGTCTGTCCGGATTTCATAAAAACGATCCCTTCAATGGCTGAATTTTACGTGGAACATAAGCTTAATGATGCATTCCAAATAAAAATAGGTGAATAAATTGTGTCCGGAAATATTTGATGGTATAATCACTACAGAATCACTCAACAACTCAATAATTCTTTTGACAGTTGTCAAAGGGGAGTAGCTATAGGGCAACCTATTTCATAGTCGTCAATACATGGCAAGCGCCATCGGTTATGATAGCAGGATTTTTACTACATAAATTTCTGACTTAGCGAGACCTTTGCCTATTATTAGGTGAGGGTTTTTTTATTTGGAGAAATAAGGAGGAAATAAGTTGGAAGCAATATTATTGGAATACGCATGGGTACTAGTTGTATTGATCGCACTCGAAGGATTGTTGGCTGCGGATAATGCAGTTGTCATGGCTGTTATGGTGAAACACCTTCCGAAGCCGCAACAGAAAAAAGCATTATTCTACGGGCTACTCGGGGCATTTGTCTTCCGTTTCGCTGCGTTGTTCATGATTACGTTCTTAGTAAATATCTGGCAAATACAAGCGTTAGGGGCTGCGTATCTATTATTCATATCGATCAAAGCCTTATTAGATAGAGGGAAAGATGAACATAATGATGTGAAAAAACAGCGTAAGCAATCCGGCTTCTGGATGACAGTGTTTAAGGTGGAGCTTGCAGACATCGCATTCGCCCTCGATTCGATGCTTGCGGCTGTCGCTTTGGCCGTGACTTTGCCGGAGCTTGGAGACTTTCATATCGGTGGAATAAACGGAGGGCAATTCGTCGTCATGTTACTCGGCGGAATCATCGGTCTCGTCATTATCCGTTTTGCTGCAAGACAGTTCGTTGTGCTTCTTGAAAAATACCCATCGCTAGAAACAGCGGCATTCCTCATCGTCGGCTGGGTAGGGGTTAAATTGGTCGTGTTGACATTGTCACATCCTAAACTTCAAATTATCGATGAGGCGTTTCCACATTCGACAATTTGGAAGTCGACCTTCTGGGTAGTGCTTTTGGCAATTGCTGTAGGCGGTTACTTGACAGCCATGGCGAAAAACCGAAAAAAAGCGTGATACACATTGACCGGTACATATTAAATGTACCGGTCAAAGTTATTTCATTGTAGTTTTCTTTCCTTTTTCAGAGAAGTTCACTAAAATGGGAAGACGATTCCATCTTTTTAGAAAGGTCTGATCTTATGAAATTCACAAGGGAAAATCTCCGTCGGTTTACACCTGCACAAGTTATTGTGTTTTATTATTTTTTGGCTATCGGATTTTCCTTCCTATTGTTGAATTTGCCAGGCGTTTATTTGCCAGGCGTCGACGTCAGCTTCATAGATAGTCTATTCACAGCTGTAAGTGCTGTGAGTGTGACTGGACTGACTCCTATTAGCATAGGGGACACCTATTCGGTCTTCGGGCTATGCATGCTCATGCTCGTCCTTCAATTGGGCGGCATCGGTATCATGTCGATCGGGACCTTTTTCTGGCTATTGGTCAAGAAGCGAATCGGACTTCGTGAACGCCAGCTTATTATGGTGGACCATAACCAATATTCGCTAGCCGGAGTTGTGGAGCTCATTAAACATATTGTCCGGATTATCTTTTTGATTGAACTCACTGGTGGAATTATACTGACATTGTATATTATGAAGTATTACGATTCATTCCGTGAAGCATTATTGAATGGGATGTTCATGTCGGTATCTGCAACGACGAATGCTGGTTTCGATATTACCGGATCCTCGTTGCACCCTTACTTCAATGATTACTTCGTGCAAACTGTCACGATGATTTTAATTGTCCTTGGGGCAATCGGTTTTCCGGTTCTTATAGAAGTGAAAAGTTTTTTCTCGAAGAAAGTGCCTAATTTCAGGTTTTCTCTCTTCACGAAAATTACGACTGTCACTTTCGGTCTACTGCTTATATGGGGGGCGCTGCTCATATTCATCCTTGAGTCGTTCCACTCTTTCAAAGGGCTCGCATGGCATGAAAAGATCTTTGCATCATTGTTCCACTCTGTCTCTTCACGGTCGGCCGGATTGACGACGTACGATATTACCCAGTTCAGTGAGGCTACTGACATTTTCATTTCTTCCTTGATGTTTATCGGGGCTTCCCCGAGTTCGGTAGGAGGGGGGATTAGGACGACGACATTCGCCATTGCTCTGCTGTTCCTATTCAACTTTGCCCAGGGCAATAATGTCATCAACATATTCCGGCGTGAAATCAAGCTTATAGACGTCTACCGCTCTTATGCAGTCATTTTGCTTGCGGCGGTGATGGTCATGACAGCGTTGCTTATTTTGCTCCTTACTGAAAAGGACGTGCCTGTTGTCGCGCTGTTGTTTGAAATTACTTCCGCATTCGGTACTTGTGGCATGTCGCTCGGAATTACGTCCGACTTGTCTGTTATCGGTAAATTGATCATTATGGTCCTCATGTTCATAGGAAGGGTCGGACTTATTTCGTTCCTGTATACATTAGGCGGGAAGACGAACAAAAAGCCTTTCGCCTATCCTAAAGAACGTGTCATCATCGGATGAAAAAAAGCATCTTTCCTTCAAAGTGAGGAAAGATGCTTTTTGTTTATCATACTACACAATTTGCTTCTTCGAGAAAATGAAATTGTGGTTGTTGCCCTTTGCAGAAGAACGTGATGAGGTAACCGTCTTCCTTCGAAAAATCCTGTTCATTTGCTTCCATCGGTCTGACGGCGACTGGTGTGATGAATGTATGCTTCCGGATGTTCCTCTCCGTAAGCCGTGTCGGGGTCGTCACTTTGTCTAACAGTTCTTTGTTACCTAAGACCGACCGCTCGATTGCCGTCAATGTTGCCGGATCCAGGTTGTCATTCCACCAAACATGACGTGGTTGGAATGTATGATGGGCTAAATAATCAATCTTCATTAGGCTTCTGACAATGTTCATATCCGTTTTCCCAGATACAAGGAGGAACTCTTCCAGCCTTGTATATAAATCTTGAAGTTGGTGGCCGATTCTGGACCAACCCTGCGTTTCCCAAAACGTACCGAATTGCTGGAAGAAGTCGAAAGGTGTTTCAAACACTTCGGAAACAAGATACTCAACCGTCCGCGGCATACGATTGTCATTCCAATATTTTTCGAGTACGTCTTCGGTCTGCTTGATCCGTAAAATGTCATCGAATGTAAGGACGTTATTGGATAAAATTTCGTATGGCGCCTCATCGATATATGTGTACCCGAATTGTTCTGCCTGGATTCGCAAGCCGGTCCCTCTTAATAGCTTAAGGAAGCCTAACTGCAGCTCTTCAGGCCGCATGGCGAACACATCGTTGAATGTATCTCTGAATGAATCATAATCCTCTTCCGGCAGTCCGGCGATCAAATCAAGATGCTGCGCGATTTTCCCGCCCTCTTTCACCATAGTGACTGTTCTGGACAACTTTTCGAAATTCTGTCTACGTTGCACAAGCTCATTCGTCAGGTCATTTGTCGATTGAACACCGATTTCAAAACGGAAGATGCCGGCGGGAGCGTTTTCGTTTAAAAAGTCGATTACTTCCGGACGCATGATGTCTCCTGTAATTTCAAACTGGAACACTGTTCCAGGAAGATGTTCATCAATTAGGAATTGGAACATCTCCATCGCATAGCTCCGGCTAATATTGAAGGTGCGGTCGACGAATTTGATTGTCTTTGCACCATTCTTCATCAAGAAACGAATATCATCTTTGACTGAATCCCGATTAAAATAACGGACACCGACTTCGATGGAAGACAGACAGAATTGGCAAGAGAACGGACATCCTCTACTCGTCTCGATGTATGTCACCCGATTGGAAAGATGGGGGACATCTTCAGGAAATCGGAAAGGGGAGGGCAGCTCACGCAAGTCGAGTTTTGGACCGGGAGCAGATGATTTCAACTTGCCATCTTCCATATAGGCGACACCTTGCACTTCGTTAATACCAATCTTCCCAGAGTGGTAATCAAGCAGTTGCTTAAAGGTCCTTTCCCCTTCGCCCAGCACGATAAAATCGATTTCAGGCACTTTTTCCAACCACTTGTCAAAGTCGTACGTCACTTCGGGTCCTCCAGCGACAATGACCATCTCAGGATTCGCTTTCTTTAAGGTCCTGATGACTTTGATGGACTCTTCTATATTCCATATGTACAAACTGAATCCGACAATATTTGGCTTTTTTTGATAAATGTCTGATACAATATTTAAAGTCGGATCTTTAATTGTATACTCAGCCAAGATAGGTTCGTATTCGGGCATTGCATACGATTTTAAATATCGTATTGCGAGATTCGTGTGAATATATTTTGCATTTAATGTTGTCAGGACTATGTTCATATTCCTACTCCTTTGGTATAATACTCATTATTAGTTGTCATTTTTAGTCTTTTTGTACTATGTCATTACGACTGACAATATGAAATAATCAGAATTGAAGGTTCTTAATTTAAATTAATTTCCGATCACTTCCGATTCGTTCGCATGAAATCTTGTCGTTTCACATACTGTTTGGTAATAGGCACAGGAGGTATCAAATTGAGTGATTTCGATAATATGAGAAAAAACTTGTCATTTCTAGTGGATGATAGTTTTCGACCAAGTTTGATTTTACATTTAAATGGAGACATTTATTATGAAAATGAGCCATTTAAAATGCAATTCGACATAATAAACAAGAGAAATATCAATGAAATCATCGATTCGACTTCCATGCGTGATTGGACAGCATTTTCTGAGCGAGCGGGGAAATCGGAACAAATGTTGATGGAAAAAATGTCGATTAATTTATGTTTCAACGAAAATTGCCAAGGTCATATGCAATTATTCTATATTCCTGATATCAAGAAGATCATTGCCAAGTTTGACATGCAGAATCCTTGTGATATACCTTCTTTAAAAACATATTTTAACGCATTCAGGCAATCGTCCAATTTTTTGCTGTTGGTCGATCACAATGGGAAAATCCGCGATGTGAACGAAATGCATACTATTTTTATCAATCAACCGAAAAAAGAATTGGTTGGTCATTGCATAAGCAAAGTCCTATCTATAGTTGACCCTAACCATGACGAACCTGTTCAGGATATCCTTGAAAAGGTAAAAGGTCATGGGTTTGTTGAATCCATTAAAACGTATCAAAGATCAGTGGAGGATACAAGATACTATCATATTATAACTTCCTATGATAAAGAAACAAATATGTTTGTCGTCCAAATGTCCGATTCAACGGAAAAAGAAAATCTCCAAGTTCAGTTGGCCCATTCGGGTTCATTATCTGCAGTTGGTCAGATTGCGGCAAGCATAGCCCATGAAATAAGAAATCCCATCACGACATTAAAGGGATTTACACAACTGTTGAAAGTGTCGGCTACAGAGGACTCGATTCGTTATATTTCTGTAATTGAGGATGAAATCGAAAGAATGGAGTCCATCCTTGGGGAGATGCTTGTCCTATCGAAACCGTCAGGAAAGAAGAAATCTGTCTTCTCCCTCGAAGTATTAGTAGGAGATATGGTTTCAATACTATCCCCAAAAGCTGTCATGGATGGTATCGAAGTTGTTCAGCAAGTGGAACTTAACGGTAATCCTCTCATGTTTGGCGATCCTGATAAGATAAAGCAAGTGCTTTTGAATTTATTTAAAAATGCATTGGAGTCAATGCAAATTGGGGGAACGCTCTCCATTCATCTTGCCGAGTCTGACGGTAAATTGATCCTGTCAATATCGGATACGGGAAAAGGGATGACGCGCCATCAAGTGAATCAAGTATTCATGCCTTTCTTCAGCTCGAAGCCAGGCGGTACAGGTTTGGGTCTGCCATTCGTCCTGAAAACGGTGGAAGACCACGGGGGTGCAATTGGTGTTGAAAGTCAAATCGGCATCGGCACGAAATTCACATTATCCTTTCCTAGGGCAAAAGAAGGTGTGAACAATTCTTTGCCGAGCAAACAGTCCATCGTCTCTTGAACCGATTCGTTTTGACACATTCGTCCATTTATATATATAATAGTGTCGAGTCGTTGACAGGAAAATAAAAGGTGGATCCGAACAATGGTAAATGATACAGAGCGTGCTTTGAAATTATTCATCGTCCTTTCAAGGGCAAGCAAAGTTGTCCTAGAAGAGGCGAATAAACTGATAGAGTCCTATAAGCTGAATCCTACGGAATTTGCTGTCCTCGAACTTTTATACCATAAAGGTAGGCAGCCGATTCAAAAAATCGGTCAAAAAATATTGCTGAGCAGTGGATCAATGACATATGTAGTCGATAAGCTCGAAAAAAAAGGGCTTCTTAAACGCGTGTTTTGCAAGGAAGATAAAAGGGTTACATATATGTCCATCACTGATGCAGGCAAGGAATTGATCGAAGAAATTTTTCCGTCCCATGAAGAAAAGATTAATGAATTGATGTCCGTCCTTTCAAACTCGGAACAGGAAACGGCAATCGAACTGCTGAGGAAATTAGGTTTGTCCATAAAGAATCTGTCTTAATTTCATTCCATAAAAAAGCCGAACAGGATTAACCTGTTCGGCTTTTTTACGGTATTCACGTCTATACTCCGGGCGCTAGCTGCTCGGGTCATAAGATAAAGCTACTACGTGGCAAAGACCGCCACTTCGTATCTTTGTCTTATGCCTGTCG
This sequence comes from Sporosarcina pasadenensis, assembly GCF_047228845.1. Lineage (NCBI taxonomy): Bacteria > Bacillati > Bacillota > Bacilli > Caryophanales > Caryophanaceae > Sporosarcina > Sporosarcina pasadenensis. Next base: position 658,174 of record NZ_JBFEGM010000001.1, on the reverse strand, counting down.
CAGCTAAAGCTGTGACGAAGAACAGCTTTTGGGAGTAAAAGCGAAGCATTACGAGCAGTGGTTCCGAGCGCCCTCCGCTTTTGTTTACTGTATCGTCTGTCCCATATTCAAGAAATCTTCTTTGTAGTTTTCTTCTGGTGTGTCAAACAAAGTAAGTCTTACGACCATACCATCTTTTTCAAAAACAACTCCCGTAACTGGGCCTGTTTCTGTATCCACCTTGAACGCCTTAACGTTATCGATGCCTTTATCAGCCACGTCTGAATAAACATCTGTCAATTCTTCTGGCTCTCCGCCATTACTCGCAGCTTTCAACACTTCTTGCATATTTTCCAATAAATACTCATACGATCCGTCTTCAGCAGGTTGAGTTTCAATCCGCATAAAAGCGTTTGAATTCTCCTCAGCATACAAGCTGTCCCGTCCAGGCTCTTCACTTGTCAATGTATAGCCGGGCAGTACTTCAATTGCATATGATTGCTCATCACTTTCAGTCAATACAGCACCAGCCATCTTATCTGTTGGCTCTTCGACGCCTTCGCTTTCTGAACCAGACTTGGAATCAGAATCTGTTGACGTACCGTCTGTTACGCTGCCATTTGTCTCGTCGACAACTTGTTCTGCGTTATCCGGGTTTGCCCCTTCTTTTTGTTCCGCATTATCAGTTCCACAAGCTGTAAGGAGAATCGCAGCTGCAAATCCTGTGCACACTATTTTCCAATTGAATTTCATTGAAAATCCCTCCTATTCAATAATTGGACGAACGAAGGTGAAAAATGTTTCATTCATCGCTTCCGTGGATGATCGTATAGCGTTTATGATTGACGACTGTCTTTTCCTCGAGTTCCAACTCATCGAAGTTTTCCATATAAGTTAAATCAACGATGACGGAGTTCTCATTCACTTTCTCTACGATTCCTTGCAAACCATCTTTAAACTCTATAATATTGCCAACCTCTGCAATCTTCATTATAAAACACTCCTTAAACAGATTATCTTTTATAGTTTGCCTGAAAAAGCGTAATACGTAAAGTGTTTCATACTAAATAAAAGCGTTTTCATTTGTCGGAAAATGTCGGAAATTGAATTTCTTTTTCTCTATAGAATCCTGTATAATGGTCTTTTAGGTATATCTTACACGGGAGGTATTGCGCATGAAGCGGAAATTGGAAGCTGAAATTGAGTCGACGCGCATGGAATTGATCATAATTGCTGGCCAAAAGGGCTACTCGTCAATAGAGACATTAAAGATAAGCCAAGTGCTCGATCGCTTGATCAATGAATACAATTCTCGTGAAGGAATGCCTGGACAGTTGGAATGGACAGAAAACTAGAAAGGGTGGGGTTACATTGGTAACAATTAAAGACTTTCGAACAGAATTGAACAAAGCTGTCATTGGAAGAGAGAAAGAATTCGATTTGATGCTCATCGCTTTATTGCAGCAGGGACATGTATTGCTTGAAAGTGTTCCCGGCTCCGGTAAGACAATGATGGCCAAGAGCTTTGCGAATGCTTTTAGAGGGGACTTCAAACGTGTCCAATTTACACCGGATGTGTTGCCTTCGGATGTGACTGGCATTCGTTATTATAACCCGCAGTCACAGGAATTCATCCTAAAAGCTGGTCCGGTCTCAACAAATATATTATTGGCAGATGAAATAAACAGGGCGACTCCTCGTACACAATCAAGCTTGTTGGAATCAATGGAAGAGAGGCAAGTGACGATCGATGGGGAAACGGTTCAATTGCCGACACCTTTCATGGTCATTGCGACACAAAATCCGATTGAATCTCAGCAAGGTACGTTCCCATTGCCGGCAGCGCAGTTGGATCGGTTTTTATTCAAACTGAACATCGATTACCCGTCATTTGAAGAGGAGCATGAGATATTGCGTCAATACGGCAAGAATCCTGGCAAAATCATGACAGAGGAGATCATCGATGCCGAAACGGTCGGAAAATGGGCTGCTGAAGCCGCTGAAGTGACAGTACATGAAGATGTGGAGAAATATATATTGAAGATTGTCCGTGCAACTAGGGAGCATCCTTACTTAGATCTTGGTTTAAGTTCCCGTGCCGCTCTCGCAATTCTACAGGCTGCGAGGACGAAAGCTTATATTGAAGGCAGGGATTATGTCACTCCGGATGACGTCAAATATATTCTTCCTCCAGCCGCATTGCATCGGATGGAACTTTCGACGGAAGGGGTATTGACGAAAACAATCGAAGAAGTGCTTGAAGAAATAGCAAGTTCCATCACAGCACCGCTTGAGGCGACTGTCTAATGAAGTGGATACGTTATGAACATGGTTTTAAATCGATTCACCAAGGGATGACCATAACAGCAGTTTTTTTCTTATTCGCCTTCATTTATTTGCAAGTGTGGCTTGCCGCTTGCTTTGCAGCAGTATTTGCGATGCTCGCATTCCAAAATATCTATTTTTCTAAAGTTGGAAATGGTTTGTCAGTCGCTTTTCGTGCGAAGCAGAAGCGGATTTTGATCGGCGAAACGGAAGAGCTCGTCATGGAGTTCGAGAATGGAACTGTGCCCATATGGAATGGAACATTGACTCTCTCGCTTGAAGATGCTGTTGCTCCAAGCGCGGATGATAAGAAGCATTATAGTGGAATCTATGATTTGACGGTCCCTTTTGCTATAGGCGGGAATAAAAAAGTGGAGATCCGAATTCCTCTTGAAGGTAAAAAAAGGGGGATGTCGAGAGTGACAAGGGTCATGTTAGAAATCCCTCATCTATTTGGCGATGGATTTGTCACTATGGAACTGAATGAGCCGATATATTATCAAAGCTTAGTGTATCCTAGGGTGACTCCGCTCGGTAGGGAATTGAAATCTTCGCCTTTCAAACCTGGGGAAATCGAACAGAGACAATCTTTGTTCATCGATTCATTCCAGCCAATTGGTACTCGGGATTATATACAAACAGATCGCTTTGACCAGATTCACTGGAAAGCAAGTGCCAGGATGCAAAAATTGCAGACGAAGGAATTCCTTCCGGTCAGCTCGCAAAGTGTTGTTCTGATGATGAACACAATTGAAAAAGACAGAGGTTTTTTGGACTTTGAAACAAAGGTCGAGCGTCTCGTATCGTATGCAGATTACTGCATGAAGAATGATATTCCGTATTCAGTTGCTATTAATATACGGAGTTTTGGAGCAAAACCGTATTTGATTTTGCCTAGCGGATCAGGAAAAGTGCAATTTCAGAAATTGATGGTTATGCTTGCGAAAATATCGGACAAACATGCGAAATTGCCTTTTGAAGAAATGCTTCAACATATGGAAGGGACGGGACAGCTTTCTCAAACAGTAGTTTTGATCACTCATGAAAATGATCGTATAAAAGCTCTCGCAAAACAATGGGTGAAACGTTATGAAGTCATTTTGGACAATTCCCATGAAAGGAATGAAAGGATTTGGGACAATCAAAATACGAAAAAGACCGGAACCGATTCAACCTATCTGAACGTCTAATTGTCGAAATGTTTCTCCTATCCTATGTATTCATTTTCTTTCTAGGGGAAATTGGATCCGCAATGCCGTATGTATGGATATTCATCTCAATTATGGGAGGAATCATCGCTTATTTCCTGTTTTACAATCGCGATTATTCCCTCGGTTATGGTGCTGGATTGGCACTAGTGCTCACATCATCTTTACTACTTTTCAACGCGCCACTAATGAATATGCTCATATTCTTCGTGTATATTTTGTGGAGGATTCAAGCGAATTTCAACGGGTCCAGAATTCAAGGATGGCCATTTTTGTCGGTCAACACACTTGTTTTCGTAGTGCTTTTTTTCATGGCGAGATTGATTTTTGCCCATAATCACCCAAAAGAACTTATGATGCAGCAATTGATTCTCTTTCTATTAACATCGTTCTTGTACTTCTTTATACGTATGGTTTCGATTACCGTCAATAGTCGGCAATTAGGCAATTTCAAAGTAAGGGAAGCGAGCAAGATTTTCGGTTACATTATCGGATTGGGGGCTGCTGCATTTATTGTCGTCTTCTTTGTTCTTGATCCGGTGAGGAGAGGCGTTATAGGTGTGCTCGGCTTTCTTTTCGGTGGTATCCTAACACTTTTTGGGAAATCGACGGATTCCCTCCTTGAATTTTTTAAATCGGGTTCTGAACGATTCATAGAAGAAAATTTAGAGGAAATAGTAGAAGAATACATCGATTTTAGAATGGATGAGGAGTTGAATACTCACGGTGCCACTTCTTCCATTTTCGAGTATACTTCGTTAGGATTGGTTTTAGTAACCCTTATAGTAATTATCATCATACTTCTACGAAAAAAAGCGAAGAAACGAGAAGTGGAACAACTGGAGACATATTCTTTCTCTTTTAAAGGAAGAAGAGAAAAACCAGAAGAACATCGTCAGTTGTTGTACGACTATTCATCTGCACGGGATGAAGTAAGGAAAACATTCGAACAGTTCGAGAAGGAAGCGCAAGAATACAATTTCAGCCGTTTACATGGGGAAACAGTAAGAGAATGGTTTTCTCGTATGGGCTGGAAGCAGAATGAATGGATATTATCGATTTACAATGATGTCCGCTATGGCTCACGGACACCTTCTGAAGGGGAGCATTCTAAATTTCTCCAAGAGCTCGATCATATTAAAAAAACTTTTTTCAAAAAAGAGGTTTAAGATGTTTTCAAACGGGGGACATTATAATTGAACACAGCAACATTCTCATTTCCCCCTTTTGAGGACGGACCCTATTACAGGATCTGTCCTCCTTTTTTTGTCTGAAACGCTTATAATGGATAATGACAGTAAAGATGGAGGGGTTATGATGGGGAATAAAAAGATTGCATTTATTGGAACAGGTGTAATGGGAAGCAGCATCATTAAGCATTTATTGAGAGCGGACTATGAAGTGACTGTATTCACCCGTACTAAGGAAAAAGCGGAAGCACTAATTGAACACGGAGCAAAATGGGCTGAAACGGCGGGACTAGCAACTGCCGGCGCGGATATCGTTTTGACAATGGTCGGTTATCCAACTGATGTGGAAGAGGTCTATTATTCAGAAGCTGGAATTTTTGAGAATGCACGTGAAGGGATGGTTTTCATCGATATGACGACATCCAGTCCAGCATTGGCGAAAAAAATTGCTGCCGACGCGGAAAAGAGGGGGATTTCCTCAATCGATGCTCCCGTTTCAGGCGGGGATGTCGGAGCGAAAAACGGGACGCTGTCCATTATGTGCGGAGGAAATGAACAGACATTCCAAGAAGTTCTTCCTCTACTGCAAGTGTTCGGAAAGCAAATTGTCTATCAAGGCGAAGCAGGGGCAGGCCAACATACGAAAATGTGCAACCAGATCGCCATTGCAACGAATATGATCGGCGTGTGTGAAGCTCTGGCTTATGGAAAGGAAGCGGGTCTTGATCTAGAAACAGTTCTCAAATCCATTTCCTCGGGTGCTGCGGGGTCTTGGTCGCTTTCAAATTTGGCGCCACGCATGATCAAAGGGGATTTTGAACCCGGTTTTTACGTTAAGCATTTCCTGAAGGATATGAAGATCGCCTTGGCAGAAGCGGAGTTAATGAAATTGCCATTGCCAGGCCTCCAATTGGCGAAGGAAATGTACAATGAACTCGTCGAAGAAGGATATGGCGAAAAAGGGACTCAAGTTTTGTACAAACAATATAGACGCGGATAAAACAAACGGGCTGTCCAGTCAATCAGTACAACTGATTTTCTAGAACTGCCCGTTAATTCGCCTTTTATTATTTACCGTCTAAATAAGACGATCGGAATGATTGTGTGTTGGACACTTTTGGACGTTTTGGAATGAATGTTTGTTTCCTCGTTTTTATCGGTACCTTTTGCTCCCCGACAAACTCACTCAGTAACTCCTTGGCTGTTTTTAAATTCATTCTCTCTTGTGGATTGCGGAAAGTTTGGTCTTGCGTGCCTAAATGAGGAAGGGACGTGAAGTCGCCTTTTTCCGGTAAGGTATGAAAGAGGAAATCGCTGCACTTTACGAGCACAGTGGAGCTTTGCTGGCTAAGCTGAGGATTGTCGACAAAATGCAAGCCGATTTTTTTTGCATCCCCCGACTGAAGCAGCCGTTGGATCGCCTTGTTTTTTAATGAATATAGTTCACGGTTATTCGTTGCTGTTTTCGCATGCCGGTTCACTGTATAAATGGCGATGGCAAGTTGACGAACCGTTTCTTCTTTTTTCAATGGATTCCCCCTCATTTCGTTATGTTCTTCTTAACACTATCATACTGGTTCCCCAAACAATTTCAAAGCGATTTACTCTAGATAACCGAAATATTTGCAAACGGCTATTTTTTTGTCGGAATTAAAGGTATACTTGTAAAATAACGTAGAAAAATCTGTTTCGGCGTCTATAATCAAAATTATTGTACATAGGAGCATAACATGCATGGAGGCATACATGGACAATAACAGACTACAGGAAGCATTGATGATGGAACGGAAAAAAAGATTGGAATACGAACAAAAATACATGTCCGTCATCGATCATAATTTAGATCCAATTATCACGGTCAATCGAAATGGCCGTATTGCATATGCAAATACTGCAGTCCATAAAGCGTTCGGCTACCGATTGAAAGAATTGTCAGGTCGTGCCATTATCGATTTGATCGGCGATGACAAAGTTGGCGACTTCAAGAATTTTTTATCGCGTTCATTTTCCGGAGAATCGATTGAAATGGAAGGGATACTGTTCTTTCATAAACGGGGCCAATATTTATCCGCATACGTGAAGACGATCCCGGTCTCGGTCCGGGGAGAAATACGGGAAATCCACTTAATTTTAAGGGATACTTCTTATCATAACAAGAACAATGAAAGACTTTTATTCCTATCGTACCATGACCAGCTGACAGGCTTATGGAACAGGAGAGCAATGAAAGAACATTTTAATGTAGATGCAGAGTATGCCATTCGAAGTGATGAGAAGCTCTCATTAATACATTTAGATTTGGATCGTTTCAATACGATCAATGATTCAATTGGAAGAAACGGTGCAGATGAAATCCTGAAGAGGGTCGCAGATCGCATTAAGGTAGTTTGTCCAAAAGAGGGAAAGCTATATAGGAATGGCGGGGATGAATATATCATCTTGCTTCAAAACCACTCCATTGAAAAAACTGAAAAGCTTACACAGAAGATATTAAGTGATTTTACAAAACCGTTCTATTTCAATCATCAGGAGTATTTCCTTTCATCCTCGATTGGTATTTCAGTTTACCCTGACGACGGAACGTCATTGGAAGAGCTGCTCCAAAAAGCTGAGCAAGCTGTACGTTATGTAAAGGAACGTGGACGCTCTCATTACCGGTTTTACCGTGAAGAAATGAACACTTCCTTCACCGATGCAGCTTTAATGGAAGCTCATTTGCGCCGTGCAATTGAATTTAATGAGTTAGAACTCCACTATCAGCCGCAAGTGAATTTGCAAACCGGTGAAATTGACAGTTTCGAAGCATTGTTAAGATGGAATAACCGGAAGTTCGGTTTTGTTTCTCCAGCCGAATTCATTCCGTTGGCGGAGGAATCAGGTTTAATCCATTCAATTGGCGATTGGGTGCTGGAAATTGTATGCAGGCAGTTAAAGGAGTGGCAGGATAAGCAGTTCAGACCTGTCCGTATTGCGGTCAATATCTCTTCCAAACAATTCCGGACAGGCGCATTTGCAGAAAAAGCAAAAAACGTCATTGGTAAGCATGGAATCCATCCCTCGTCTTTTGAAGTTGAAATAACGGAAACTGCTTTGATGTATATGAAGGACACATTATCCACCTTACAGAAATTAAAGGAAATCGGAGTGACGATTTCAGTCGATGATTTTGGGACGGGCTATTCTTCACTTAGTTACTTAAAGCAATATCCGATTGATATTATAAAAATCGACCGCTCATTCATCAAAGATATTGAACTCGATGAAAAGAACGAGGCGATTGCGAAGACAATCATTAACCTTGCCCACAGTCTCGGGATGCAAGTCATCGCGGAAGGCGTGGAGAAAGATTTGCAGGCGAAGATCTTGAGAGAAGCGGATTGCCATAAGGCACAAGGCTTTTTATTCAGTAAAGCAATCCCAGCCTCGGAAATCGTTGAAAAGTATTTTACATAATTTATAGATGAGACTTCCTGCAACGAGGCGAATATGCCACGAAAAAGGAAGTTTTTTTATTTTGCAGTAGTCGTCTAATGCAGAAAATTATGATATAATTATGAGTGAATATTCATTCATTGGAAATGGGGGATTATCATGTTTACAGACAAAGTGATTATCGTTACAGGCGGATCTAGCGGTATGGGGAAATCCATGGCGAAAAAATTTGCCGACGAAGGAGCTCATGTCATTATTACTGGGCGTGATACTGAACGCTTGGAAGCTGCACGGGTAGAAATCGGGGAACGTGCGTATACTTATCAGATGGACGTGCGCAACATTGAAAATGTACAAGGCATGGTCGAGTTTGCAGACGAGAAGTTCGGGAAAATCGATGGTCTCGCGAACAATGCAGCCGGAAATTTCCTTGTACATGCAGAAGAGCTCTCTCCGAATGGCTGGAATGCCGTAATCGATATCGTGCTGAATGGAACTTTTTATTGCACGAGTGCAGTCGGCAACTACTGGATCAAAAAAGGTCAAAAAGGTTCCATATTGAATATGCTTGCAACGTATGCCTGGGATGCAGGTCCGGGTGTTGTCCATTCGGCTGCCGCAAAGGCTGGTGTCATGTCATTGACGCGTACGCTTGCTGTTGAATGGGGACGGAAGTTTGGATTCAGAGTGAATGGAATTGCACCTGGCCCAATTGAGAGGACAGGCGGAGCGGAACGTTTATTCCAATCGGAGGAAGCGGTGAAGCGGACGATCAACTCTGTCCCGCTCGGACGAGTAGGCAAGCCTGAAGAAATCGCCGAATTAGCAGCCTTCATCATGTCAGACAAAGCCTCCTACATGAACGGCGAAATCGTCACGCTCGACGGTGGACAATGGTTGAATCAATATCCTTTCTAATGTAGAGTCTATCCGGTCGATGAAAACTCTAGTGATACGCGCAGTGTATTATTGATTGTAGCGGAGGGCGACGACTCCTGCGGGAACAGCACGAGCTGAAAGCCCCGCAGGAACGCAGTGACGAGGAGATTGAAGCCGTGCCCGCGGAAAGCGTTCGCCTGTAGCGGAAATCAACAGTGTTATGTATTTTATTCCCCAACCTGCACATCCTAATTCCAATTGGTGCAATAGGGGAGGTAGTATCCATAATGGCTATATGGATTTTTCCGTTAGCAATCGTCTTTGCAATCATCGGACTTATCGGATGGAGAGCGGTCAGGAAATGGGATGCTATAGCTGCAACGTCATTTAATGATAAGGATCATAGAATACCGGAAGCTGTGGAAGATCATCCGTTTTCATTGAACCCGATCATCTGGGTAATCGGTGTGGCGTCGCTGTTCATACTGTTTGTCATTTTCTATTACTGGGCCTCTTCCAATTAGGGAGAGGTTTTCTTATGAATCCTTTTTCATATTTCAATGGGATGTTCACTAACTAGTATGGTATGATAGAATTGTAGAATTTGGTATACAGCTTATGATCAGAAGGAGCGATTTTCAATGATTTCTGTAAATAACAGGGATTTTCTTCAGGTGCCGATTGCAGATTATCTAATTCCTGCAGAGAAAGTGGCATGTGTCCAAATCGGCAATAATGCTGAACACGCCCTTCTAGTCCTGACGAAGACCGGTTATTCAGCAATACCTGTCATTGACGTTAAGAACCAACTAAGGGGATTGCTAGGTATCGGGATGATTACAGACTCAATCTTGGGCATGGAACGGATCGAATACGAAAAACTTGCCGACTTGAGAGTAGACCACATCATGCAAACTGACATTCCTACAATTATAACAACTGATAAATTTCAAAAAGGATTAGATTTGCTTATTAATAACACATTCTTATGTGTCACTGAAGAAGATGGCACATTTGCGGGTATACTGACAAGAAGAGTCATGTTGAAGGAATTCAAAAAATATCTTTACACGAAATAATTTTTGTTCAATGAATTTTTCCTTGAATAGAAGGCTCCATTTGGGGCCTTTTGCTATTTCTCGGGCTTTTTGGTGGAAAGGAGAATGTAAATGAATATACATAAAAAGACGAATCGGCCATTTGTCCTCATCTCAGTCATGCTAGCAATGTTTGTCGGTGCTGTAGAGGCGACAATTGTTTCAACGGCGATGCCTGCAATTGCCGGAGAACTAGGTGGCTTTTCCAGATATAGTTGGATATTTTCAGCCTATTTGCTTATGAGTACCGTCACTGTTCTCATTTATGGGAAACTGGCGGATCTGTTCGGCCGAAAGCCAATATTTTTCGTCGGCTTATCCATTTTCCTGATCGGTTCAATTCTTTGCGGGTTTGCTTCAACGATGGAGCAGCTAATTGTCTTCAGATTGATACAAGGTTTAGGAGCAGGGGCTGTCATGCCGATCGCAACGACAATTGTTGGGGATATATACTCAACTGAGGAACGCGCTAAAATCCAAGGGTATTTATCGAGCGTGTGGGGCGTCTCTGCGGTGTCCGGTCCAGTTATCGGAGGTTTAATTGTTCAGTATTGGGATTGGAAGTACGTGTTCTGGGTTAATGTACCCCTAGGCTTGCTAGCAATGCTCGGGATTTATTTCTTTCTTCAAGAGCCTGCAACTGAAAGAAAAGTGGCTATTGACATTAAGGGAGCCGCATTATTAACGACATCCTTATCGATCATCCTATTTTGGCTCGTCGAAGGAGGACAATCCTTTAGCAGATCTTCTTCAGTAAGTCTTCTCCTCATTATTTTAGGCGCAGGGCTATTTACGTTGTTCATTTGGATTGAAAGGAAGGCGGAAGATCCGATGATGCCTTTCTCCATTTGGAAGAACCCCGTAATCCTTTATGCCAATCTCGTTTCTTTAACTACTGGCGTTATTCTTATTGGCATCTCCTCGTATTTGCCTACTTATGTGACGGGTGTTATGGAACAGACGGCCATGATTGCCGGTTTTACATTGACAGCGATGTCAATTGGATGGCCAATTGCTTCTTCTGTCGCCGGACATTTGTTGATCAGGTTCGGAACTTTTTCAGTTTCGTTTGCAGGCGGAATCTCCCTAGTGGTCGGTTCACTAATGTTTGTTTGGATGAGTGGGGACTCGGGTCCTTTATGGGCTGCGTTTTCGAGCTTTTTTGTAGGAGTCGGAATGGGCTTAACGAGCACTTCCTTCATCGTAACGATTCAAGGAGCAGTCAGCCATGAACAGCGGGGATCCGCAACCGCGGCGAATATGTTCATGAGAAATTTCGGAAATACTGTCGGTGCAGCAATTTTCGGTGCAGTATTAAATGCATCACTATTGTCATCCTTCCGGGAAAGAAATCTCGATTATGAAGTAAATGATATTAATCTTTTATTGACGGAAGAGTCGAGGTCGACATTGCATGCTTCAAAGATGAATATTCTGCAACAATCGCTAGATGGATCTTTGCAATGGGTGTATGTAGCCGTACTCATTTTTGCAATCATCAGCCTGTTGCTCATATTGCGGATACCAAGGGGAAAGGTGGTTCTTCATGACGACAACTGAGTTGGAGATCATTAAAGCATTGGCGGAAGAAGGAAATATGCGTAAGGCGGCTGAACGGCTTTTTTTATCCCAGCCCGCCTTATCACAACGTCTTCAGACAATCGAAAAGGAGTGGGGAACATTGCTGTTCATCCGTTCCCAAAAGGGACTGGAGCCTACTCCAGCAGGCGAGCTTGTCATTTCATTTGCTAAAGAGACTATCTTGAAAAAAGAGGAAACTGCCGAAATGATTGCATCGTTGGCAGATAGAGTGCACGGTACCCTTAAAATCGCTTGCGCATCAATCGTCGGTCAGACATGGTTGCCGCAAGTGTTGAAAGAGTTCGTAAGAATGTATCCTGATGCGAAGATCTCATTGATGACAGGGTGGAGCTCGGAAATTGTGAAAGCTCTGTATGAAGGTGAGGCGCATGTCGGAATAGTGCGAGGTCAAGTGGATTGGAAAAGCAGAAAGTCTTACTTGTTCAGGGACCGGCTCTATTTGGTCGATCAGGAAATCACGTCCATCAATGAACTGACAGGAACGGAGCGTCCGTTCATTCAATTTAAAAGTGATTCCAATTACTATATGGAAATCCAGCGATGGTGGCAGCGTCATTTCTCACAGTATCCAAAGAGGCAAATTACGGTCGATCAAATCGAAACTTGCAAACAGCTGGCATTGAACGGAATCGGCTATGCGATTTTGCCGTCCATCACTTTGACGGGTGATGAGAAAGTGAATAAAATCCCTTTGCTGAATAGCGAGGAAGAATTTGAATTGACGAGGGACACATGGTTGATAGGGTATGATTCCACTTTTGAACTGAAGCAAGTGAGCGCTTTTACCGAAGTACTTACATCCCATGCCGAAAGATTAAGAAAAGAATTGAAGTAAATGGAACTTTCCTAATTTTACTACGTACTAATTAGGAAGGTACATAGAATATTGGTGGTGGCCAATAGGGGGGATCGTATATGTTGAAGAAACAATGGGGAATCATTATCGTCATATTTGCATTTTACTTATTCATGCCGGCGATCCATGCTTCAGCCGCGCCTGAGCTAAAAGTGAAGGTAACTGCAGGCTTTGACGGAAAAGCGAAATACGGCAAAGGGGCGCCAATTACGGTCGTAATTGAAAATAGCGGAACAAGCTCTTTTAATGGCGACATGGTCATCGATACGCAACAGTCATATGAGTCAGGTGTTGGAGAGGTTTTTCCACTGGACATAGGGGCGGGCGAAACGAAAACTGTGACATTCATCAATCAAAAAATGTTCGATTACAACATGTATGGGATGAATGGCAAATCCATCTTTTTTTATGATGGAGGTTGGAAAACAGGCAAGGAGATCGATCATAAAGGGACCCAACAAATTACTGTCGCGATGTTTCATGACGACACGAAAATCATGACAGCTTTCACGGATAATATCGATCGTTTATCCGCCTTGAAAGGAATCCGGTTAACTAATTTTCCGAGTACTCAAATGATAGACGCTTCGAAAATTGCATTGTTACCTGAAGAGGCAGCTGGATGGGGGCCGACGGATATGATCATCGTGGATGAATATCCAATTGCAGACATGTCCGCAGCGGAGCAGCAAGCTCTTCTAGATTGGGTCCGCTCGGGCGGCGTTATCATTTTTGGCGGATCCGATCATGTGGAAGTGGAGTCGGGTATATTTGCCGAACATTTGCCATTGGCGTTCAACGGAAAGACAACAATCAGCCCGGAAGTTTTCAATGCATGGACGTCGAGAGAGGATTTTGAACAGGAAATCACTGTGGCCGCAGCAACTCTGAATCCCGATTCAAAAATCGTTTTCTCCAAAGGAGCGGACATTCTTGCTGCTTCCAAGCCGCTTGGAAAAGGTTTAGTTTTGCAAACTGCTTTTTCGGCAGGAGATGAACCGTTTTCCAAAATGCAAGGGGCCGTAACGGTGTGGAGAATATTACTCGATTTGTCGAGCCAGTCAGTAGTTGCGGGCGGCATGATGCCGTATTACAACGATCCGATGGAATCATTGCGGTGGACGATCGGCAATTCGAATGAACTTTTTCCTTCATTTAAAGTATCGGCCCCGCTTCTATTTGGTGTAATCATCTTTTACATTATTATTATCATTCCGGTCTTGTATATTATCTTAAAAAAGAAAGACAAACGGGAACATACATGGTGGATCATTCCTGCCATTTCAGTTGCGGTATCCGTCTTTATCTTTGCTTATGGAGCCCGTGATCGGATTGGCCAAGCGCAACTTCAACAAACGTCTGTATTCGATGTTGAACAGGACGGCAGGTTGACCGGTTATTTCGTCGAGTCGATCTTGACGAACAAGGCAGGAGACTTTGTTTTCTCAGCGCCGAAGGAAACGACAATCTCCACATACACCCCTTACTCGATGGGGCTATTCAGACCGTCTTCAATGGGGGCAAATTCACATAAACGGGCAGTTCTTGAGAGAAGTGCGACAGGTTCGAACTTGCACTTACGGGATATTGGCTATTGGGATGTCGCGACAGTCTACGGACAAACGACGTTAGACCCAATCGGGAGTTACGATATTGACTTGACAGTAAAAGACAAGCAATTGACAGGTGAGATTACAAATAACTTTCCATTCCCTGTGACAGAACTTGCCATCTGGTCGGGAAGGAGTCGCATAAAAGTCGGGGATTTAGGTCCAGGAGAAACGATAAAGGTGAATGAGACCTTGAAAACGTCAACTTTGGTCCAAAAACTATCCTCCAATTCTTCGATGTACATGGGGCATATGCCCACTACAACAGATGACTTGGAAAAAATGAGAAAAGATAGCCTTATTTCATTTTCAGGCGATTTTATGAGTAGCGGCTCCAAGCCTGTACTTATCGGCTATACGGATACAAAAATTGTTCCGATTGAACTGGAGAAAACAAAAGCTGACACGGATTCCTTAACATTGTTGTCGCAAGCGTTCACGCCGAAAGTTGAGTTTAGCGATAACTTTACGGTGGATCCTGAAATGATGATAATGAACCTCATATCTGAAGTAAATAACATTCAGGCCCATCCGGTTGGTTATTCGGCGAATATGTATTATTTTGATGAGGATACGTATATTCAAACTTGGCAAGTCCCAGAAGATTTGATGCAAAAAGTATCTGCGTGGAAATCAATGGACATTTCAAAAATACAAAAGCAGTTATACACTTTGCAAATATGGAATGCTAAAACAAAAGCGTACGATCCGCTTGAATCCGAAAGTAAATTGACGTTGGATTCGATAGATGACTATATAACGGAAGATGGAAAAGTGACGTTCAAGTTGGAGTTCATTAATAAGCAACGAGGCAATGAAGGGCATGCTCCTCATATTAAGTTGCATGGCGAGGTGAAAAAATGATTGAGATTAAAGGGTTAACGAAAAAGTATGGCCAATTCACCGCGCTCGATGATTTGAATTTAACGTTGCATGAAGGAACTGTATTCGGTTTTGTCGGTGCGAACGGTGCCGGTAAATCTACGACGTTCTTAATTATCTCCACATTATTGCAGCCGACTTCTGGCGACGTAATCATTAATGGGGTCAGCGTGCGGGAAAAACCTGCAGATATCCGAAAATTGATTGGTTATATGCCCGACTTTTTCGGGGTGTATGACCAGTTGAAAGCCGATGAATACCTTGATTTCTATGGTGCAAGCTACGGTATTCCTGAAGAGGAGAGGAAGAAGCTCATTCCACAACTGCTGGAATTGGTGAATCTGTCACATAAGAGGTATTCGTATGTTGACCTATTATCCCGTGGAATGAAACAAAGATTATGTCTGGCTAGATGTCTTATTCATGATCCTAAAGTGCTCATCTTGGACGAACCGGCCTCAGGGTTGGACCCCAGGGCACGAATTGAAATGCGAGATATTTTAAAGACGTTGAAAGGCATGGGAAAGACTATTTTAATATCTTCTCATATCTTGCCTGAATTGGCGGAGATGTGTGATGAAATTGGGGTCATTGACAATGGCAAATTGATAGCTCATGGGTCAGTCGCCGAAATCCAGCAAAAACTGCAAGGCGAGAAAATGATAACAGTCCGTTTAGCTGGAAAAATCGCAGAGACGATTGCATTTTTCGAAGAACAGACATTTGTCACCTCGATTGAAAGGCTCGAAGGCGATGAAGGGATTTCCTTCGTTTACAGGGGCGAGGAAGTGGGGCAAATTGAAATGCTTAAACGTGCGATTCTAAGTAATTTACCGATTGTGTCCTTCACGGAGCATGTGACGAACTTGGAGGATGTCTTTATGGAAATAACGAAAGGAGCCGATTGACAATGAATATTAATAACCCGGTTCTTTTTAAGGAATTGAAGCTGAGATTCCGCTCATTCAAAGGCTTTAATGGAATCCTCTTCTTTCTGTTGGCAATGTGCATTTTCGTCTTCGGTTATATATTTTTAACCGTCAATTTGACGGGAACTTCCTACTTCAGGCCAAGCCAAAGCTTTGTCTTATTCGCATTCCTTTCCTATATCCAACTAGGGCTCGTATTGTTTACTGCTCCTGGCTTGACGGCAGGGGCAATCAGCTCGGAAAGGGAAAAGCAGACATTGCCTATTTTGTTGACGACATCACAAAGCTCTTTTCAAATCATCTCCGGCAAGATGCTATCTTCAGTGGCCTTTCTATTGTTGCTCATTGTGGCAGGTCTTCCTGTTTACAGTCTAGTCTTCCTATTCGGGGGGATTTCCCCTGGCGATTTCGTGAAGATATTCCTTTTCCTGTTCGCTACATTGCTAGCCATCGGCAGTATTGGCGTCATGTTCTCGACACTAATACGAAGAACTGTTGTTTCCATGATTGCAACTTATGGCACGATGCTGTTCTTAGCGGTAGTGACCGGTTTTCTTTTCATAATCGTCATACAAATGAAAGCATTTAACCATATGGGGGCCTTAGGAACACCGGTGACTTCACCTTCATATCTCGGCCAGTTTTTAGCCTCCATTAATCCGGCGGTTCTATTTGCGACATTCCTATCGCCAGAGCTCGACCGGTCGATCGCAGAGATGACGAACATCGATTTTCCGATTTGGGCAGGATATTTAATTTTTTATGCAATCATTACTGTGTTGGCACTGTTCATTGCTGTGAAAAAACTTCGAGTCAATATGAAAAGATTAAAATGATGGGGTGAGACAGTTGGAAGAGAAAACAGCATTACATCGATATGTAGGAAAAGCTCTGAGATCATTGCGTATCGAGCGATCGGTCCATATGCTGCAAGCGGGGCTGTTTATGACTGCATTGTTGTCCACATTGTTCCTTGCTGCTTCTAGACTGTTCATATTGCCTCACTATGAATGGATTGCCTTTTGGATATTTGTAATAGCCATCATTGTAACAGTCGTCGTGTTGTTCATAAAGAACGTCCGCCGAGACGAAGCAGTCTGGATGTTGGATCACTATGTACCGGACAATTTACTCGTGACCGCATTGGATGAACGTGTTAATCAATCGTACTTTGCACAAGCGATTGTGCAGCGGGCGGAGAGGGCGATGGACACTGCTTATCCTCAATTCAAGAAACGGGATAAAAAATATGTGAATGAAAAAATGCTCGTCGGCTTTCTATTATTGCTCGTTTGCTCCTTCTTGCTGCTCATATTCCCTTCTGAAGCGCAACAGGAAGCGAAAGCTGTCGCGAAGGAAAAGGAAATTATCGAAGAATTGAAGAAGGAAGTAGCCGAACTAGTAAAGAAGGAAAAAACACCTGAGCAGAAAAAAGAATTGGCTGAGCTCGCTGAGAAACTGAAAGAGACAAAAACGACCGAGGAAACATTAAGGGAATTAGTCAAGAAGCAAAAGGAGTTCAAGCTGAAAGAGCAACGATTGACCGAAAAGAAGAATGCTACTGAGGAAGGCTTGAGCGACTCCGAAGAATTGGAACTTGAAGAACTTCAGTCAATTGTTGATCAGCTCGCACAGCAAGCAGGGAAAGCGCAAAGTGCATTGAATAAAATAGGCAAAGCCCCATCGTTGCCGGCTTTGGCGAGTGCCGGAACTCCACCTGCAGCAAGCAATAGTCAAACTGGCTCCAATGCGAAGCCCGGCACGGGATTGTCACAATCCGGCGCTAATGAGGGCAACCAAGGAGAAGGTGAAGGCCAAGGCCAAGGCGAAGGTGAAGGTCAAGGCGAAGGCGAAGGTCAAGGAGAAGGTCAAGGCGAAGGTAAAGGTCAGGGACAAAGTCAAGGCCAGGGTCAGGGTCAAGGACAAGGTCAAGGCCAAGGCCAGGGACAAGGTCAAGGTCAAGGCCAGGGACAAGGTCAGGGTCAAGGCCAGGGTCAAGGCCAAGGCCAAGGGCAAGGATCTGGAGCAGGAACCGGTCAAGGTGGACGGAACCTACTTTCAATCCCTTTCGACAGAATTGGAAGTTATAATGATCCTTCTGTAGTAGGCGGTGAGCTTGGGGAAGGGGAGTTTATTGAAGAAAATGAACGTGAAGGCCTTGTTGAAAAGGGAACGTTACGACCATATAAAGAAGTGATCGGAAGCTATAAAGACGCCTATTTGAAAGGGTCGGATAAGATGAATCTCCCTGCGGATTTACAGCGAGTCCTCTCCGATTACTTTTCATCAATTGAATGATTAATGGATGGGAGATGTGCAAATGTCGTTTTCACCTGAACAATTTGAAGAAATGAGCAGTAAGCTTGCAGAAGTACGGGAAGAAATCGGGAAATTCATTGTAGGCCAACAGGAAGCTGTTGAGTTTTCGCTATATTCTATTTTAGCTGATGGGCATGCATTATTGGAAGGTCTGCCCGGCCTAGGAAAGACGATGCTCATTCGAACAATATCCGAAGTATTGGACTTGTCATTTTCCCGTATTCAATTTACGCCCGATCTTATGCCTGCCGATATTACAGGAACGAGTATTTTGGAGCGGAAACCGGAAGGGGTTCAGCGTTTTGTATTTAAAGAAGGACCGATATTCAGCCAAATGGTTTTGGCAGATGAGATTAACCGTGCCACACCGAAAACACAAAGTGCTTTACTAGAAGCAATGGGTGAGAAAACAGTTACTGTACTTGGCGAAACCAGGAAGATGTCAAAACCATTTTTCGTTCTGGCCACTCAAAATCCGATCGAGATGGAAGGAACCTATCCGCTGCCAGAAGCACAAATGGACCGTTTCTTATGTAAAGTTTTGCTTCCTTATCCGGGTAAGGAAGAATTAAAGGAAATTATGCTACGGACGACCGGGCCGAATACCGTAGCCATTCGAAAAGTGATGGATAGTGAAACAATTATACTAGCTCAAGAAATGGCGAAAACCGTTGTCATCGCGGATGAAATGATGGATTATGCAGTTGATTTAGTATCAGCGACGCATAACAGGACGGGCGCGGAAGATGATTGGAATCAATATGTCCAGTATGGAAGCGGTCCCCGTGGATTACAATCCATTATCCGGTTGGCAAAGGCGAGGGCGCTCATGGCCGGACGTTTCCATGTGTCGATTGCGGATATTAAAACAGTTGCCAAACCGGCTTTAAGACACCGAATTCTCATTAATTATGAGGGGGAAGCGGAAGGAATCGAAGTCGATAAACTCATCGATCGATTGCTGGAGAACATTCGACAAGGAGCGCAAGTCTAATGAGAGAGGACATCTTTCCTGATCGTTTGTCCAAGCGATTAGGATCGTTATCCATCATTTCAAGAGCAAGAAGGCTCGGACATCATAAAGGTACACATCGTTCCAATAAAACCGGGACTTCATTGGACTTTTCGGATTTCAGGGAATATCACCCGGGTGATGATTTGCGCCATATCGACTGGAATGTATTCGCCCGTACGGATAAACCATTCATTAAACAGTTTTTGGATGAACAAGAGATGCGGGTACATATACTGCTTGATTCCACAAAGTCGATGGGTACGGATGGAAAGTGGGATTTTGCACGTCAATTGGCAATCGGATTAGGACATATCGCATTAAAAAGTGGAGACACTGTTTCATTTTCAACTTGGTCTTCTGACAAAAGTTACTTCTTCCGGAAGAAAGGTGCATTGCATAGGGCTTCATTCTCAAAATATGTGTCACAAATGCAAGAACCGGATTTTGCAGGGGAATTTGCAGATCAACTGTTAAAGCACGTCCCTAAAGCGATGACTGTCTTATTCATTATTACTGACGGACTGGAAGAGTTGGAAAAGTGGGAGCGGTTGTACAGAAGATTGCCGGGTGTTTGTATGGATATTCGAATTTTGACTGTCCACTCGCCGTTGGAAGAGCTTCCTGCGTATGAAGGAGATGTCCGTCTCGTCGATGTGGAAAGTGGATCGGCCGTAGAAGTGTCGATGAACCAGAGAATTATCAAAGAATATAAAGAGAAAAAGTTGAAACACGAAGCAGAACTGGCGGCATTGGCGAGAAAATACGGAATCCAGCTTTTGCGCACGGAAGTTTCGGAAGGTGCCATGGATTGTTTTACAAAAAAAATGAGACATGTAGGATGGTTGCGTTGAAAGGGGACGGCTAAGTGGGGTTTGATCAAATCGGTAATTTATGGACGGCAATTTTCCCGTTGGCCGTCCTTCTTTATTATTTTTTCCGAAAGAAGTACGTGACTACAACAATCTCTTCCACTCTGTTCTGGGAAAAATCGATGCGGGAAACAAAGGTTTCGCCTTACTTGAAAAATTTACAACGGAATGCCTTATTTTATTTGCAGATGGCGGCATTGTTGCTATTGCTTTTCATCTTGCTTCGACCTTATTTGCCGAAGGACACTGTTGCTGACAGTCATACTGTATTCATCGTGGATACTTCTGCAAGCATGGCAGCTAAAGTTGGTGAACTTTCTTTAATTGAAGAGAGTAAAGTTAAGATGCGTTCAATTGTGGAAGAGTTTGCGGGTGAATCCGTTTCCATCATTACGACAGGGAAGGAGCCTGCACTGTTGCTTCGGGAAGAGACCGATGAGCGTCTTATTGCGGACGTAATTGACAGGCTTGAATTGAATTATGAACACGAGCATCTTGAACGTTCGCTCGATTTTGTCCGATCAATCGCCTCGCAAGCTGGGGCGGACGTCCATATTTTCACCGATTACCTTGATCGTTCAATATTCATGGGGAGTGAACAAGGAATTACCTGGACGATTCATAATAATGAAAGTCCATTAGACAATATCGCTATCGGGAAATTCGGTGCCATACATACAGCGGGTGGCACTGAGGCCATCGTTAAGCTTTCTAATCAAACAACTTCCAAACAGTCGGGAAAAGTGATTGTCAATAATGGGTTGACGGGCGACAAACTGGCCGAACAGAAATTTTCCGTTGAAAAAGAAGCGGACACTCTCCTCTCATTCAAGGATTTACCGGAGCTGCCGGCTTTCCATGTGCACATGGAAGTGAAAGATGATTATGCAGCAGACAATGATGCATTTATCGTGATCGGTAATGAATCCTCGGAAGTGATTGTCGACAACCAACTGCATGAATTGGTCAAGAAAGCGTTTGAAGCAATTGGACTCACTGTCAGTTCAGGGTCAGTCAATGAAATGATTTCAGCAAGGGACCATGCAATGATTGTGACGAATGAGACTTCCTTTTTGGAGGAAGGGACAGAGCCGATATTATTAATTGGCAGAAATGATTCGACGACCGAGCCGATTTCAGGTGTTGTAGAATCATCGAACGATGCACTATTCTCAATCGCTTCAATCGATAATGTATATGTAAGTGCTCTCTATCCACCATTTGAAGGGTTTTCGACTTTGGCGACCATCGAAGGCAAACCGTTCATTCAGCGTTCACCGAGAGGAGATATCGTCATCTTGACGGATATCGGTTTAACGGATTGGCCGTTGCACCCGTCGTTTCCTTTATTCTTTTGGAGTTCGATTGAAATGTTGCGGTCCGGAAGCGATATTGCCGGAACGTTCACCCCGAATGAAAGGAAAGCTCTGTTGACGGGAAGCGGACCGGAAGGGATAGAGATTTTTACAATCAATGATAAATACGTTGCAACTTATCCGGCAGGCGAAAACTTTGTCGCCCCAGCAAGGCCGGGAATTTATAAGCTGGTCGACAGCGGAACAGAAAATTATTTATCTGTTCAGTTGGAGTCTGATGAAAAATCGGTCGCCTCTGGGTCCAGTTATAAACTAGGATCCGACTCAGCTGATGAAACAGAAAAAGAAGAAGGCAAGAAAATGATCGGATGGTTATTCCTTTTACCAGTCCTCCTTCTTTTATTGATAGAGTGGGAGGTGCAGAGACGACGTGGATATCCGAATTGAGGAGCCGTTATGGCTTTTGGTGCTCATACCAGTAACTCTTTACATGGCGTATGCTTGGAAGACTTCTAATATGCGATTCGCACAGAAAGGAACAATCCTCTATGCCTTAAGGAGCTTGGTGATCCTCTGTATCGTTTTTGCCCTAACTGTTCCGTATGTCATGCTGCCAGACGATGAGGAACAGATCATATTTGTCGTCGATCGATCCGTTTCAGTTGAAGAGGCGGGGCAAGTAGCAGAAGAATGGATCGCGGAGAGTTTGAAGGCGAGAAAAGAGAATCAATCCGTCGGCATCTATTCATTTGCCGGAACATTTAGGACGGAAAGTAGACTGACTGATGCCGAAATTAAAATGCCGAAGTTGGAACAAATAGAATCGAATGGTGTAACGAATATTGCAAATGCCATTGATTTATCCGCCGCTGTGGCAAAAGCGAATGTTGCGACAAGAATCGTCTTATTGTCCGATGGGCTTGAGACGGAAGGGTCTATCGAAGAACTGTTGCCTAAATATGAAAATGATCATGTTCAAATTGACACGGTCGTACTTAGGCGAACGAATGATGCGGATGCTTCGATCTCATTATTCGAGACGCCTCGAACTGCTTTTGAAGGAGAGAGGCAGTTATTACGAGTAGAGGTCGAGTCATCCACCCAAACCGCTGGCCAGTTGTTGGTCTTCTTAAATGACGAGGAGATCATTCGTGAACCGGTAGCTTTGGATGAAGGAGCAAATCAATTTGCATTTCATCATGAAGCTAGGGGAACAGGACTACTGAAGTATGAGGCAAAGCTGATTGTGCCTGATGATGGACTCCTTGAAAATAACCGGATGCTTTCCGTAACGATGCTTGAGCAATCCCCGAGAGTGCTTGTCGTTCAGACCGAGCGGAGCCCATCCGTCATCCCGTCGCTGCTCGACCGGAACACGATGGAAGTCGACGTAGTGGATGCGGAAAAATTACCGGAAACTTTATCGGGATATTTAGGATACGGGGCAATCATCTTTGACAATGTACCGGGACATCTCGTCGGAGAGCATAAAATGACAGTCATCGAGCAGGCTGTTAAAAGCTTCGGGACTGGATTTATGATGGTCGGGGGCGATGAGAGCTATGGATTGGGAGGGTATTTCAAGTCGCCGATCGAGCGTTTATTGCCCGTTGAAATGGAAGTGAAAGGGAAAGAGCAGCTTCCATCTCTTGGACTTGTCATCGCAATGGATCGTTCCGGAAGTATGTCGGGGTCAAAAATCATCATTGCGCGGGAAGCTGCTGCAAGAGCGGTTGAGTTGCTTCGTAATGAGGATACTTTCGGGTTCACGGCGTTTGATCATGAAATTTGGGAAGTCATCCCCGTCGGATCTTTACAGGATAAGCAAGAAGCGATGGATCAGATCTTGTCAATTCCTGCTGGGGGAGGAACTGATATTTTCCCTTCTATCGCAAAAGCATATGAAGATTTAGGGGATTTGAAGCTTCAAAGGAAACATATTATCCTGTTGACGGATGGCCAATCTTCCATGCCTCCGGATTATGAAGAGATTATAGCGGAAGGTAAAAACACGAATGTCACGTTATCAACCGTGGCCATAGGTACGGATGCGGATAGCGCGCTATTGGAGGAATTGGCGGATTTGGGTGGCGGCAGGTTTTACAATGCTGTTGACGAGTCGACGATTCCCGCTATATTGACAAGAGAAACATCGATGCTGACGAGAACATATATTGAAGATGATCCGTTCTATGTTTCGTTAAGCAATGTTCCAGAGTGGACGTCCATCTTCCGAGAAGGCGTCCCGCAGATGAATGCCTATATCGCAACGACTCCTAAAGGCACTGCGACAATCGTGGCACAAAGTCCTAAGGAAGATCCTGTCATTGCGGAATGGATGTATGGACTCGGTCGAACGGTCGCGTTCACATCGGATTCGACGGGGAAATGGTCGGGAGACCTGGCAAGATGGGAAGGCTATGCAGACTTTTGGAACACAGCGGTTGCAAGATTGCTCCCGTCTTTTGAAGACGTTCCATATCTGATCACACATGATCGCGGCGGAACGTATACGATTACCGACAGTTCCAGGAAGTCGGCGTTTTTGGAAATTGCAATTGTGGATGAGCAAGGGAATGAAGTGCCATACCAGTCGGAACCATTGGCGCCAGGAAAAGTGAGGGTCACGTTGGAAGCTGATCCAGGCCTTGTTTTCTTCGGAGTTTCCGACGATAAAAGTGGATTGTTCGAAGCGGGTGTATCAGTCCCTTATAGTATGGAATACAAGCCGTCTGAACCAAATGTCGCAATGCTTGAGAAGATTGCTGAGCGGACAGGCGGCGAGCATATAGAGAATCCTGCGCAAGTATTCCGTCCACACCCATATAAAAGCGGTGATCGGAAGCCGATTGCGGATTGGCTCATTCTAATGGCGATGATTCTGTTTTTCATCGATATTACGTTACGCCGCTTCGGCATGTTTTCAAGTTTGCTCGATCGAAAAAAGAAGGTAGACGAACAACCGACACCGGCAGTTAAAACAGAAGACCACGTCGCCGAATTATTGAAAGCCAAAAGGAAGCGATAGGAAAACCCTTATCTCCACTGTTTACGGAGATAAGGGTTTTCTTCATGTCCTTGTCGAGGCGAGAAGGAGTGCGTGTTTTCTGGACCAGACCCCTGCTATTACGAAACAGATGAGGAGAATGGCAGTGCCTAAGAAATACGGGAATGTAATATTAATATCGAAAATGGATCCGGCGAGGGCTGGGCCGATCATATTTCCTAAACTCATATAAGCATTCATCATCCCGGCCGCATACCCTTGCTCCTCGCCCGCAAGCTTCGATACGAGCGTATTGACCGCTGGACGCAACAAGGAAGTCGCCGTTGAGAAAATTGTCGCGACGAGAAGAATCGTCCAAAAAATATCTACGAACAGAATGGCTAACATTGAAACGGCTGCAACGACCAAATTGAAAAGGATGACACGCATTTCTCCGAACTTTTTAAACAACGGGTTGATGACGAATGTCTGTACAATAACGCCGACAAAGCCGCCGACCGTTATCAACACCGCAATTTGAGAAGGGGTATATCCATACTTATGGTCAACATACAAAGAGATCGTCGATTGGAAATTCGCGAGTCCAAAGGAAAAGACGAACATGACGATCAACATGACAAAATAAGGGGTTGTCGTTGACCGTTTCAATTGCTTAAATAGGTTTTCTGGCTTTTTCAGGATTTCACCTGTCGACATGGTCGGTGTTGGATTTGGCAAAATAAAAATAGAAAGAATTGCTGCAAATACGGCAGCCCCCGTGGCAAAATAAAATGGAAAGAGCAGACTAATTTTAGATAGGAACCCGCCGATTCCGGGACCGATCATGAAGCCAAGTGACATAGATGCCCCTAACAGCCCCATCCCTCTTCCTCTGCCTTCCAATGTTGTAATGTCTGCGACGAACGCCATCATAGGAGGAACGATGAATGCCGCTCCCATGCCTGAAAAGAATCGGGCGACGAAGAGCATCCAAATCTCTGTCGATAAACTGAACGCAAGCTGTGAAGATCCGAAAATGAATAAACCGATAATGATGATTTTCTTTCTTCCGTGCCGGTCGGATAAATCGGCGGATAATGGCGAGAAGATGAATTGTGCGAATGAGAAGATTGCGATCAGGAATCCGAGCACTCTTCCGGCAACACCGAACGTCCCTAAAAATTCTGGCATGATCGGGATAATTAGACCGATGCCCGCCATAGCGATGAACATATTGAACATCAGTATGTATAAAGCCAAATTATTCGATTGTTTCTCCGCCATAGGCAATCCGCCCCCTTACTATTATTTCGTGTTATTGAAACATTTTACCATAGAAGCACGACAACACTTAACGGAAAGACCTCCGTATAAAAGCACTTATACATTTAAACGCCCTTAAACCGTGTAAACGGTTTAAGGGCGCTAGTCATCACTTTTTCATATCCATCTTGAATTCTAAGAAAAGTTCATTATAGACGCCTAATAATTCAAGACCTAAATTTTTATACACTTCCAAGTGGCTTCTCATCTCTTCGTCCGGATAGAAACGTTTATCCTCGACAACTTCGGGGTCCATCAAGTCAAGTGCTGATAGATTTGGAGTAGAATAACCAACGTAATCGGCATTTTGTGCCGCCACTTCAGGATCGAGCATGAAATTGATGAAAGCATGCGCTCCGTCAATGTTTTTCGCGGTTTTTGGAATGACGAGATTATCGAACCATAAGTTCGACCCTTCCTCCGGAACGACATAATCGATATCTTCATTCTCATACATCATATCAGCTGCCTGTCCTGACCAAGTGAGCGAGACGGCTGCTTCATTATTGACCATCAGCTGGGTAACTTCATCCCCGATGACAGCTTTCACATTCGGGCTTAATGCCTTCAATTTATCTGTCGCTTCTCGAAGCTCACCGAGGTCGGTCGAATTCAAAGAGTAGCCTAACGAGTTCAGCCCCATGCCAATTGTTTCCCGTGCACTATCGACAAGGATGACACGCTGCTTCAAAGAAGGGTTCCAAAGATCGTCCCAGTTTTCGAATGTTTGTCCTTCAAGCAACGTTGGATTGAATGCAATCCCTACTGTACCCCAGAAATAGGGGACAGAGTATTTGTTGTTAGGATCAAATGCCAAATTCAAGAAGTAAGGATCGATATGCTTTATGTTCGGGATTTTACTATAGTCGATCGGCAACAGGAGATCCTTTTCCTTCATCATTTCAATCATGTATTCCGAAGGGACGGATATATCATACGATGTGCCGCCTTGTTCGATTTTACTCATCATTCCTTCGTTCGTATCGAATGTTTCATAGATGACTTTGATGCCTGTTTCTTCTTCAAACTGCTTGATTAGATCGGGGTCTATATATTCTCCCCAGTTGTATACTGTGATCATCCCTTTACCGGACTTGCTCCCTTTATTCAACTCTGCGTTAATGAAGAGCAAAATGCCGGAAACGATGAGGATCAGGATTGCTGATTGAATAATGGATTTCATTTTTTCACCCCCGCTAGAGGAGTCTTCGTTTTTCGGCTAAGCGCATAGTAACCGAGGACTAAAGCGACCGTGACTATGAAGATCAATCCTGAAAGGGCATTGATCGTCAAACTGATGCCCGTTCTTGCCATCGAATAAATTTCAACAGATAATGTCGAGAATCCGTTTCCTGTAACGAAGAAGGTTACGGCAAAGTCATCGAGCGAATATGTCAATGCGAGGAAGAATCCAGCGAATATCCCCGGTTTAATAAAAGGCAGGATGACCCTCGTCATCACATCTCTCCGTGACGCTCCGAGGTCCAGTGCGGCATCTATCAATGAAGTATTCATCTCCGCTAGCTTCGGCAATACCATAATGACAACAATCGGTATGCTGAATGCAATATGGGAAATTAGCACAGAAGCAAATCCGAGCTTCACACCGATCATCGTAAACAAAATAAGGAATGATGCTCCGATGATTACATCAGGGCTTACAATCAAAATATTATTTAATGAAAGCACTGCATTCCTCATTTTTTTATTACGCATGAAATAGATGGCCAACGCTCCCATTACTCCGATTGTCGTTGCTAATAGAGCAGAGAGCAGAGCGATGATGATTGTATTGAGAACGATGATGATCAATCGCTTGTCTTCAAAAACCGCCGCGTAATGCTCCCAAGTGAAATCTTCAAAATTAGACATTCCACCGCCCGAATTGAACGAGTAAAAGATCAAATAGAAAATAGGGGCGTACAAGATAATGAATACGATCGCTAAATACAGCTTAGGGAGTTTACCTATTCTTTCCATCGTCCGCCGCCCCCTTTTCTTTTCCATTCGTAACTAACATGATGATGAACATGAAAACAATGAGGAAGACGGCGATTGTTGAGCCCATTCCCCAGTTTTGCGTCACTAGGAACTGCTGTTCAATGGCTGTTCCAAGCGTAATGATTTTATTTCCCGCAATGAGCCTTGTAATCATGAACAACGACAATGCTGGAATGAAAACGACTTGAATTCCTGATTTCACTCCGTGTGTCGTCAATGGCCAAATGACTCTACTGAAGGTCGTCCATGAATTTGCACCGAGATCTCGCGATGCATCAATCAATGCGGGGTTCAATTTGTCGAGTGCGTTAAAAATCGGCAAAATCATGAACGGAATGAAAATATACACGGAAACGAAAACGAAACTAAAGTCCGTAAACAAAATTTGCTGCTTGCCGATACCGACAGTCTCCAATAACGCATTCAGCGGACCGTATAGCCCCATTAATCCGATGAAGGCATATGTTTTTAGCAGAAGGTTGATCCACGAAGGGATGATGATAAGCAGAAGCCAGAGATGCTTGTGCTTCGTCTTCGTTAGTAAATACGCCGTCGGGTAGGCGATCAGCAAAGAAAAGAATGTGATAAGGAATGCATACCAGAAGGAGCTGATCGTCAATTTGAGATAGACGGACGAAAAAAAGTTTTGGTAATTCATGAGCGTGAAGTTGCCTGCTAAGTCGAAAAACGAATAATAGACGACTAATGCAATCGGTGCCAGGACGAACAATAGGACCCACGCTGCATAGGGGACCGAATAGATTGAACGCAGGCGATTATTATTCATTGGCAATCGCTCCATAGGCTTCGAGCCTAGCATCGTAATCCTCTTCCGATTCGTTCAATCGCATGACGTGAATGTCTTCAGGATCGAAATCAAGACCTATCTTCGCTCCAACTTCCGCTTTCTTCGTGGAATGGACGAGCCATTCATTTCCGTCCTGATCGTATGTCGACAGTTCATAATGGACACCGCGGAACAATTGTGTATCGACCGTAACATTCAATTTCCCTTTATCGACTGTCGTAATTTCCAAGTCTTCTGGTCGAAGGACGATATCAACTTTTTCATTCGGTTGAAGACCGGCGTCCGCGCAGTTGAATCGTTTTCCTGTAAATTCAACGACATAATCCTCAATCATCCGGCCGGATACGATATTTGATTCACCGATGAAGTCGGCTACGAATCGATTGATCGGTTCGTCATAAATATCAAGAGGTGTGCCTGATTGTTGGATCGCGCCCATATTCATGACGAAAATTTCATCGGACATGGCGAGAGCTTCCTCTTGGTCATGTGTGACGAAGACGAACGTCTTGCCAAGGCGTTGTTGCAACTCCCTAAGTTCGTATTGCATTTCAGAACGTAACTTCAAATCGAGTGCAGATAACGGCTCATCCAGCAATATCACTTCAGGATCATTGACGATGGCGCGAGCGATTGCGACCCGTTGCCGTTGCCCACCGGACATTTCCGTAATTTCCCGGTTTTCATAGCCGGCCAAGTTGACGAATTTCAACGCTTCTTTTACTCGCGTATCGATTTCGTCTTTTTTCACCTTTTTAATGCGTAACCCGAATGCGATATTTTCATATACATTCAAATGGGGGAAAAGCGCATAATCTTGGAAAACTGTATTCACTTGACGTTCATTCGCCGGGACATTGTTAATCTTTTTCCCATTAAAATAAATCGAACCTTCAGTCGGCTCGATAAACCCTGCTATTAATCGTAGGATTGTCGTCTTTCCGCAACCGGATGGGCCTAATAATGTATAAAACTTTCCGCGCTCCAATTCAAATGAGACATTATCCAATACGGTCGTACCATCGCCGTATTTCTTCATGACATTCTCAAAACGGATGATCGGCTGATTTGTCAATTTTGTATTTCCCCCTTCATAAATAAGATTCTGTTGCTACTAAAAGCAATTCACTCGGGCCGTCATTGGCATTCATTATTCGATGATGATCGGATGCGTCATAATAGACCGAATCGCCCGTTTTGGCCATGAAAATCCTCTCCCCAAGTTCAATTTCAACTTTTCCTGAAAGGACGTAAATGAACGTTTCGGATAACGATGGCTCAAATTGCTTAAATTCACCATTTTTCTCGAATGTAATATGGATTGGCTCCATTTCATTTTCATTCGAACGGGGAACGAGCCAACGGATGCTATATTTCAACTCATCATTGACATAGGTTGTTTGATCGGCTGGCGAGTAGACCACTTTCATATTTTTCTTCGGTTCATCAAAAAATTCCTTCGGCGTAGTCCCAAGCACTTCCAAAAGGGAAAAGAGCGTTTCAATGGATGGGGAAGTGAGTTCCCGCTCCAATTGAGAAATATAACCTTTCGTTAGGTCGGTCCTCTCTCCCAATTCTTCCTGGGTCAGTCCTTTTTTCAATCGAAGACTTTTGATTTTACTCCCGATATGCATGGTTGACAATTCCTTCCTTAGAAATCATGGAGTTTAGTATTACTGTACTTTCTGTTTACTATAAACCTACCTTATTATACAAAACCACGCTTAAAAATCAAGATGTTTTGAGAAAAAAACCGGAATCCTTTTAAAGGACTCCGGCCGAAGACAAATGCTATTTGTCATACATATTAAGCTTGTTTCCTCGTCGTCTTTGTATGAACATCCTGCTGAAAGTGGAGATGATCAAATAAGCCGACAATCCGATTCCTGTGACGGCGGTTATCAATGATATCCATTCGAAGATCGTGTAGGAGGAATACTGCTTCCAGCCGGAAGGGGCCTCCCAATCCGGAATAACGAGGTTCATGCCGTAAATGCCGGATATAACAGTGAATATCGTTAAAATAAAAAGAAGCATGTTCAATCTGCCTGCCTGGCTATTTTCCTGGCTTTTATACAATTCTTGCAACGTGTTGTTCACTTCGTCGAATAGGGGATCGATAATAAAGGTTTCCCTGAACATCTCCGACAATTCCTTGCCTTCCGACCGGGTGCTAATTTCTTTGAAATAGTACCACGAGGAAAAGACATTGATGAGTTGTATAAGTGATCTGACGTAATACTCGTCCTTCTTCCATTCGATTTCACTGTATTCGAAGGAAACGCGCAAAAGCATAACTTTGTAGAAATAATGGAGAAGCAAATTATAATAATGCGTCCCCATGTATTGGGATAATTCGTTCGTCAATTCCTCTGCTGGACGATTTGAAATAACGGAAAAACCATGTTCCGTAGCTATCATGAACAAATTAGGCGCCCAACGGTCATGCAAAGACTTCGACAAGGAACGTCGAATATATTGCGGGTTCGTTGAAGATATGAAGGGGATTCCGTCAGGACTCTTCCCATTCAAATTGCCGATACGATAAAGATGCTCCTCTGAAATGGGTGCATCACTCTCCGTAATTAAGAAGGAGGAAACAAACATCCTTTCATCTTCAAAATACGGCAGGGATCCAAAATGGCCTTTCAATTTCTTGTCGTGTAAAACGGACTTTTTTAAGAAGGGGCATAGGTGGTCGAATATGTAATCATGCATGGAAAGGGTTTGTCCTGTTTCCGGGATGACGATCATTGCACCTTTGTTTTCTTTCAGATTCGGTTCAATTGCTCGAAAATGTTGTGCAAAATCGAGTGTGTCACTTAAATCAGCAGAAGTGTCTTCCAAATCAACTCGCAATGCTAGGAAAGCGATTCCGAAAGGAGCAAGAATGATATCGATGCTTCGAATGACGAAGTTATGCAGTTCATCCCTTAACTGCATCGAATGCTCTTCTTGGATAAGTGCGGTAAATCGATGGAAACCTTTTAATTCAAGAGAGCCGGGGAAGAGTTTATGTTCAATATATGGATAGAAGTATTGTTCCAGCTCCTTGCCGGTCACTTCAATTCCGTGTCCATAAATAGAATCTTCGTTCATTGCAGTTTCGTCTATTTTGAAATAGGTATATCCGCTCGCTTCCAAGCTATCGATTGTTTCCCGTCTTTTCGTCTGATCGAAGCCGAAGGGAAGGAGAAATGTCATATGGGAGCGAGTCATATTCAATTTTTCTAAGCTATTTTTTACTGGCATAGCATTGCCTTCCTTTATCTTTTCTTATTGGGTGGGCAAGCCACCTACGTCTATCATTCCCTTTGGTAAAGTGCGGCTAAACATTTCATTCCGATTACGGTTCTTCGCGCATAGAATAAGCAGTGGGATTTTTTAATGCGGAGGAGATGGATTATGAAATTGCACGAACAAATGCCTGAATTGGTTGGAGCGACGACTTGGTTGAATGGACGGTTTGATAGAGCGAATCACATCGGGAAAAAACCGACACTCATCCATTTTTGGTCTATCAGTTGCAGCTTATGCAAGGAAATGATGCCATATATGAATAACTTCCGAGACAGATATAGAGGAGAATTGAATGTCATTGCCGTGCATATGCCGCGTTCAAAAGATGATTTGGACTTGGAGGAAATCAAAAAGGCTGCAAGAGCGCATGACATTATACAGCCGATATTCGTTGATAACGATTTGAAACTGAGCGATGCGTTCGACAATCAATACGTACCCTCCTATTATGTATTTGATAGAGATGGCCGATTGCGCCATTATCAAGCGGGGGGAAGCGGCATGAAAATGCTGATAAAGCGTGTGAAACGTGTTCTGGATGAAATGTAGAAAGGTGATCATGATAGTGACGGCCCGTATGAGGTCGTCTTTTCTTTTTCCTTGGAAAATAATATGATACACTAACTTCATCCATCAATCGGATTGGAGCGGATTAAATGAAAAAGGAATTTGTCGTAATAGGACTGGGACGATTCGGAGGAAGCATCGTCAATGAATTAGTGGAATTGGATGCAGATGTCATGGCAATCGATATTTCACCTGATCGTGTCGATGAATTTGCACAGATTGCGACAACAGCAGTCGCGGCTGATACGACCGATGAATCTGCACTCCGGTCATTAGGGATCCGGAATTTTGAGCATGTCGTCGTGGCGATCGGTGAAAATATACAAGCGAGTATTTTGACAACGCTCATCTTGAAAGAGATCGGCGTGAAAAAAATTACCGTAAAAGCACAGAATGACTATCATGCAAAAGTGCTGCGGAAAATCGGCGCAGACCAAGTCGTTCACCCGGAAAGGGATATGGGGAAACGGATCGCAAACAATTTAGTTTCCAATAATATTTTGGATTACTTGGAGCTGTCCGATGAGTATTCGATTGCGGAAATTCGCGCAAACGAGAAGCTTGCCGGATTTACACTGATCGATCTCGATATCCGAGCGAAATACGGCGTAAACATCGTGGCGATTAAGCGCGATGCACAAATTTTGGTGTCGCCGCAAGCAATTGAGGAAATCCAGTTGAATGATATCCTAATTGTTATCGGATCTGATCTGGATATCCATAGATTTGAGAAGAAGGCCCTTCATTGATGAATGGTCTTTTTTTGCGTAAAAAATGCCCTTATGTCTCATGGAGACATAAGGGCATGTAATTACATTATTAGACTTCCATTACGACAGGGAGTACCATTGGTCTGCGTTTTGTCTGATCGTATAAATATGGTGAAAGAATATCAATGATGTCGCTTTTCAATGAGCCTGCCTCAGCAGGGGAGTTTGCGAGTTTCTTGTTCAATTCCTTCGATAATAGATGCTGAGCTTCGCTGATCATCATTCCGGATTCTCTCATATAGACGAAGCCACGTGAGATGATGTCCGGTCCGGAAACGACTTTGTTACGTTTTTTATCAACTGTAGCAACGACAATGACCAAGCCGTCTTCTGAAAGGATTTTACGATCTCGCAAGACGACGCTTCCGATATCGCCAATGCCGCTTCCGTCGATATATACGTCGCCGGAAGGGATTTTCCCTGCAATCCTTGCCGAATCCTCCGTCAAAGCGAGCACATCACCGTTACTCATGATGAAGACGTTGTCCGGTTCGACATCACAACCGATGGCAAGTTCTTTGTGCATTGTCAACATGCGATATTCTCCGTGAATAGGCATGAAGTATTTTGGTTTGATCAACCTAAGCATAAGTTTTTGTTCTTCTTGTGAGCCGTGGCCTGATGTATGAATGTTATTCAAAGCACCATGAATGACTTCAGCGCCGGCACGGAAGAGTGCGTTGATCGTTTTATTGACGCTAAGCGTATTTCCAGGAATTGGCGAAGACGAAAAAATGACCGTATCGCCAGGTTGGATTTGCACTTGACGGTGTGTTCCGTTAGCAATCCGGGACAATGCAGCCATCGGTTCGCCCTGGCTTCCCGTACAGAGGATCATCACTTCGTTGGCAGGCAACCTGTTGAGCGATTGGGTGTCTACGAACAATTCTTTTGGTGCGTTGATGTACCCAAGTTCCCGGCCGATCGTAATTGCATTGTCCATGCTTCTGCCGAATACGGCGATTTTCCGGCCGTAGCGTTCAGCCGCTTCGATAACTTGCTGAAGTCTGTGAATGTTGGAGGCGAAAGTAGCAAAGATGATTCTTCCATCGACTTTTCGGAAGATTTCATTCAAGCTATCGCCGACTTTCCTTTCCGACATCGTAAAGTTCGGTACTTCAGCATTCGTACTATCAGATAGGAGACAGAGCACTCCATCACTTCCGAATTTCGCCATCTTCGCAAGGTTTGCCGGTTCTCCGACCGGAGTAAAATCGAATTTGAAGTCACCAGTGTGTACGATATTGCCCGATGGTGTTTTGACGACGACACCGAAAGCATCGGGAATACTATGGGTTGTCCGGAAGAAAGAGACGGATGTCTTTCTGAATTTAAATACGTCATCTTCCTTGAACTCGATCATTTTCGTCGTTCTAAGTAGTCCATGTTCATCGAGCTTATTGCGTAGCAAGCCGAGTGCCAATTTGCTGCCGTAAACTGGGATGTTGATCTTCCGCAGCAAATAGGGGATGCCTCCGATATGATCCTCATGACCGTGCGTGATGAACAGGCCTTTGATCTTTTCGACATTCCGTTCCAAGTACGTGTAGTCAGGAATTACGTAATCGATTCCGAGTAAATCATCCTCGGGGAATTTGATGCCTGCGTCGATGAGGATGATTTCATCCTGGAATTGTACACAATATGTGTTTTTGCCGATTTCTCCAAGTCCGCCTAAGGCGAAAACGGCCGTTTCGTTATTTTTTATTATTTTCATGTTGCTTAGACCTGCTCTAGCTCAAAATGAGGGGATGCTTGCTCATATTCGAGGTGGTTGCCTTCGAGCAGCTGGATCAGTTCAATGTTGTAATCCCGGTTCTTTAACTTTTCGCGGACGGATCTTTCTGAATCTGCTTCAACATATAAATGTTTTGTGTTTTCACGGATTGGTACTTGTGTAGCGTTTTCTTGATAATACACTTTGTAAATCATGGTAAGCTCTCCTTTTTTACGTTCGTTTGAATCTTTCTCTTCATCTTAGCACGACAGTTGTTTAAAATAAACTATGATGATTCTCTTCATCTAATGGGTACAACTATCAAATAGCAAAATCGCTTCAGGCGGACACTTTCCACGGACGAGGCATCCTACTCGCAAAAGTCGTTCTTCAAAACGGCTTGCACAGGAGTCGCCGCCTTTCGCTTCCACCAAACCTGTACAAATGGGGAATGTTTTATTAAAAGAAAAGCCCGCCAATTGTGTTGGCGGGCGTTATCTATGCGATCGTCTTTTTGCCGAGTATGCCATTGAGCCGTTTTAACAGTTTACGTTTGAGGCGCTTGTACATGGGCATATCACTCCTTAAGGACATTATAAAGGAATTCGAAATTTCTGTCAAGTTTGAATTCCTTTTTTCAGTCCCTTTCAAAAGGAGTGGCATCCGGAATGACTTTGAATGGTGCGGCAGGGTCGATATGATCATAGAACATGACGCCATTCAAATGATCCAGCTCATGCTGGTAAGCAATGGCGGGAAGTCCTTTCAGCCTCATTTTAAATTCCTGTCCCTCCGGATCGAAAGCTTTTACAGTGATTCTCGCATAGCGCGGCACAAATCCGTTGACATCCCGATCGACGGAAAGGCAGCCTTCACCTGAAGTCAAATATGTTCTCTCGACGGAGTGGCTTATAATTTTAGGATTGACCGCCACGATGCTGAGCGTTTTTTTCCCTTCTTCTTCAATATGCAAAGCGAAGATTCTCTTTGATACATTCACTTGGGGCGCTGCAAGGCCGATGCCAGGACGCAAGCCGTATCGTTCACATACTTCATCGTTCTGGCTATTTATAACGTATTCAAGTAAGTCGTTACATAGTTTTTTTTCATCCGCTGCCAAAGGAAATGACACTTCCTCAGCAACTTTACGGAGTGCTGGATGGCCCTCGCGCACAATATCTTTCATTAAAATCATTACGTATTCTTCCTTTCGATACCCATGCTGTACTTCTATTATAAGCTAACGGGGAAAAGAGGGTAAAGGTTTTTGTGCATGCTTGAATTGGAATGGGTATACAGTTATAGTGAAACACAGATTGGAGGAAATTCTATGAAGAAAAAAGTTGTAACCTTATTTGCAATCGGCATGTTGGCATTATCCGGCTGTAGTATCGGACAGTCAACAGAAAAGCAACTCTCTGAAACATTGACCAAAATGAATGAGTCGGAATCAGAATACCGTGACACGCAAAGTAAATTGACTGAACTTGAAAAGACAGAACAGAAGACATTCAATGAAACGATGGAGTTAACGAAAGAAGATGTAGACAAACTGCGTTCCAAAATCGATGAATTGGAAAGTCTGTTAGATGATAGACTTGCTCATTTAGACAAAGAGGAATCGGCAATGGATAAAGCGGAAGAATTTGTCAAGGAGCTTGATGCAATCGCAGAGAAGGCATCCGATTCAGAGAGTGGCCAAATTTTGAAACTGAAAGAAGCGGCGTTAAAGCGTTATGATCTTCATTCTTCTTTTATTGATGAATATAGGAAGCTTGCTACAATCCAGAAAGAATTTTATGGCATGCTATCTTCCGAAGATGTCGAGCTCGAAGACTTGAAAAAGAAGGTGGAAAAAGTAAATGGACAAAATGCTAACGTCCAAAGCTCCATCTCAGAGTTTAATGAAGCGACGAAAGAAGTAAATTCCATAAAAGAAGATGTGTTTTCAAGTTTAGAACAAGAAGAATAGAGGAATTGGGTAAAGTGGAGACAAATACGGCTCCACTTTTCTTTTTTGTGAATCTATTATAATACAGATTGGTTATTGTAGTAGTACAGAATATTATTTTGATATAATTCAGAGTAGAGATCAGTGCCGCTATGCCAGTAATAACAATGATTGACCTATTTGCCACCTTTCAGTATACTGATTAAGGAAGATTGTTGTATCACTATTAGAAACAATAAAAAATAATACAGATATAAAGGAGAGGTGCCGACATGGCTGCAAAAAAAGAAAAGCAGTTCGATCCGGTGAAAACGCTTCATTCTATTGAAGAACAGTTTGAAATGTTCCAGATTTTGAATGAAGAGGGCGAGATTGTCAACAAAGAAGCGGATCCGAATCTATCTGATGAACAATTGACGGAATTAATGACACGTATGGTCTATACAAGAATTTTGGATCAGCGGTCAATCTCATTGAACCGCCAAGGTAGACTTGGATTCTATGCACCGACTGCAGGTCAAGAAGCATCACAGCTTGCATCCCATTTTGCGCTTGAAAAGGAAGACTTTATTCTCCCGGGATATCGTGATGTTCCGCAACTCATATTCCACGGTTTACCATTACATATGGCGTTTTTATGGTCCCGCGGACATTATTTAGGAAGCGCTTTTCCTGAAGGTTTGAATGTTCTGTTTCCACAAATCATCATCGGCGCCCAGTATATCCAAGCCGCTGGCGTAGCGCTCGGATTCCAGAAACGCGGAATTAAAGCTGTTGCCATGACGTATACGGGTGACGGCGGTACTTCGCAAGGGGATTTCTATGAAGGGATCAACTTTGCTGGAGCATACCGTTCGCCTGCGATTTTCGTTGTGCAAAACAACCAATATGCAATCTCGACTCCTCGAGAGTTGCAGACGGCTGCAAAAACACTTGCGCAAAAAGGTGTGGCGGCTGGAATTCCAAGCATTCTTGTCGATGGGATGGACGCTCTTGCCGTTTACGTTGCAACACGCGACGCAAGGGAACGTGCCATCAACGGAGAAGGTCCAACGTTGATCGAAACAATGTGCTACCGCTACGGTCCGCATACGATGGCTGGAGATGATCCGACTCGTTACCGTACATCTGATACAGATAGCGAATGGGAAAAACGTGATCCTTTAATTCGTTTCCGCAAATACCTAGAAAGCAAGGGCATTTGGAACGAAGAGAAGGAAAATGAAGTAATCGAGCGTGCAAAAGAAGAAATTAAAGAAGCGATCAAAAAGGCAGATGCAGCACCAAAACAAAAAGTGACAGATTTCATGAAAATCATGTACAAAGGCGATATGCCATTCAATTTGCAAGAGCAATTTGATTTGTATACAGAGAAGGAGTCGAAGTAACCGATGGCACAAATGACGATGATTCAAGCGATTACCGATGCAATGCGCTCGGAGCTTAAAAATGATGAAAACGTCCTCGTCTTCGGTGAAGACGTTGGGGTGAACGGCGGTGTTTTCCGCGCAACTGAAGGGTTGCAAAAAGAATTCGGAGAAGAGCGTGTCTTTGATACGCCATTGGCGGAATCAGGAATCGGCGGACTTGCAGTCGGATTGTCGCTAACTGGTTTCCGTCCGGTTATGGAAATCCAGTTCTTCGGTTTCCTATATGAAGTGATCGACTCTGTCAGCGGACAGTTGGCACGTCAATCTTTCCGTACAGGTGGAAGATTCAATGCTCCTGTGACGATCCGTTCGCCATTCGGCGGAGGCGTTGCAACACCTGAAATGCATGCAGACAGCTTCGAAGGATTGGTTGCATCTCAACCAGGTTTGACTGTAGTCATCCCTTCTACACCATATGACGCAAAAGGGCTTTTAATCTCGGCGATCCGCGATGAGAACCCCGTCGTATTCTTGGAGCATATGAAGCTTTACCGTTCATTCAGGCAGGAAGTTCCTGAAGAAGCATATACGATTCCTTTAGGAAAAGCGGATGTGAAACGGGAAGGTAATGATCTTTCTATTATTACGTACGGCGCAATGGTCCACGAAAGCTTGAAAGCGGCAGAAGCGCTTGAAAAGGAAGGCTACTCTGTTGAAGTGGTCGACTTGCGTACTGTTCAGCCGTTGGACATTGAAACAATCATCGCTTCCGTTGAGAAGACAAACCGTGCAATCGTAGTTCAAGAAGCGCAAAAACAAGCAGGAATTGCAGCAAATGTCGTTTCGGAAATAACAGAACGTGCAATCTTGAGTCTAGAAGCGCCAGTGTTGCGTGTAGCGGCTCCTGATACAGTCTATCCATTTGCCCAAGGCGAGAATGCTTGGTTGCCGGATGCAAACGATATTATTGAAACAGCTAAAAAAGTATTGACATTCTAATTCGGAGATACAATTACTCTCTGACAATAAGAAAGGGTGAATCTTGTGGCATTTGAATTCCGTTTACCGGATATCGGGGAAGGGATTCACGAAGGTGAAGTCGTAAAGTGGTTTGTTGCCAAAGGCGATAAAGTCAATGAAGACGACACGCTTCTTGAAATCCAGAACGATAAAGCAGTTGTGGAGATACCATCCCCTGTAACGGGTACCGTAGAAGAGATTGTCGTTGAAGAAGGTAAAGTCGCTGTAGTAGGTGACGTTTTAATCCGTTTTGACGCTCCGGGGTATGAAAGTCAAAGCGTAGAGGAAGAGGGCAAGGAAGAAACTGAAGCTCAAGTCCAGGCAACTGCGGAAGCGGGTCAGGACATCGATAAAGAAGAAGTGAAGAAGGACCAGCCTGAACCGAAACAAGCTGCTCCTGCAACACAAAGTCAAGCTGGCGATGCATCAACGAACCGCGTCATTGCTATGCCATCCGTCCGTAAATTCGCACGCGAGAAGGAAGTCGATATCCGTCAAGTGCATGGGACAGGAAAAAATGGTCGTGTTCTTAAAGAGGACATCGAAGCTTTCCTAAGCGGTGGACAAGAGCAGCCTGCTCAATCGGTTGAAGAGACTCAAGCGGCTGTTGAAGCTGACACGCAAGAAAAAGTCGCGAAACCTGCAGCTCCAGTCGTATTGGAAGGCGACTTCCCTGAAACTCGCGAAAAAATGTCTGGAATCAGGAAGGCGATTGCCAAAGCGATGGTCAACTCCAAACATACTGCACCTCACGTGACGCTTTTGGATGAAATCGATGTGACGGAACTCGTTGCGCATCGCAAGAAATTCAAGGATATTGCAGCGGAAAAAGATATCAAGCTTACGTACCTTCCATATGTTGTGAAGGCGCTCGTATCTACGCTGCGTGAATTCCCTCAATTGAACACATCTCTTGATGATGAGAAAGAGGAAATTATCCAAAAGCATTATTACAACATCGGCATCGCGGCAGATACGGATCGCGGATTGCTTGTGCCTGTCATTAAGCACGCAGATCGTAAATCGGTGTTTGCGATTTCAGAGGAAATCAGCAAACTTGCCGAAAAAGCTCGGGATGGCAAATTAAGCCCTGCTGAAATGAAAGGTGCATCTTGTTCTATTACGAACATCGGCTCTGCAGGCGGACAATGGTTCACACCGATCATCAACCATCCGGAAGTTGCAATTCTCGGAATCGGCCGCATTTCTGAAAAGCCGATAGTAAAAAATGGTGAAATTGTTGCCGCACCTATGTTAGCATTATCATTGGTATTCGATCATCGGGTAATTGATGGTGTTACAGGACAACAGGCTCTGAACCACATTAAGAAATTGCTCGGTAATCCAGAACTTTTATTAATGGAGGCGTAAGCATATGGTAGTAGGAGACTTTCCAATCGAAGTGGATACACTTGTTGTAGGATCCGGCCCTGGGGGATATGTTGCTGCAATCCGTGCAGCTCAGTTAGGACAGAAAGTTACGATCGTTGAGAAAGAGAATCTCGGCGGAGTTTGTCTAAACGTAGGTTGCATTCCTTCAAAAGCCCTTATTTCAGTAGGGCATCGTTACGCATCCGCAAAAGATTCCGATGACATGGGAATCACGGCGACTGATGTAAAGCTTGACTTTTCAAAAGCACAAGCATTCAAAGACGGCGTAGTCAAGAAGTTGACAGGCGGCGTTGAAGGACTTCTAAAAGGGAACAAAGTGGATATTGTCAAAGGCGAGGCATACTTCGTAGACGCGAACACTGCAAAGGTGATGGATGAGACTTCGTCCCAGACGTATAAGTTTAAAAACGCCATTATTGCAACAGGTTCACGCCCGGTTGAAATCCCATCATTCAAATATTCGAAACGCGTTATCAATTCAACTGGAGCGCTTAATTTGGAAGAAGTTCCAGCGCATCTAGTTGTTATTGGTGGCGGTTATATCGGTACCGAGCTTGGTTCCGCTTATGCGAACCTTGGTTCTAAAGTGACAATTATCGAAGGGGCAGATGATATTCTTGCCGGCTTCGAAAAACAGATGACTCAAATCGTTAAAAAAGGCTTAAAGAAAAAAGGCGTCGAGGTCGTCGTGAAAGCATCTGCTAAAGGTGTTGAAGAATCAGACACAGGCGTCGTCGTTACGTACGAAGCAAAAGGCGAAGAGAAGAAAATCGAGGCGGACTATGTTCTAGTAACTGTTGGACGCCGTCCGAACACAGATGAAATCGGTCTTGAAGAAATGGGCGTCAAGTTCCTTGACCGCGGTCTGATCGATGTGGATAAGCAATGCCGTACGAGCATTCCGAACATCTATGCAATCGGTGACATCGTCTCCGGGCCGCAGCTTGCGCACAAAGCTTCCTATGAAGCGAAAGTGGCTGCAGAAGCGATTTCCGGCGAGAAATCCGAAGTTGACTATATGGCGATCCCGGCAGTCTGCTTCACAGACCCTGAGCTTGCTACAGTCGGATTGAACGAAAAACAAGCAAAAGATGAAGGCTATGAAGTAGTTGCAGGTAAATTCCCGTTTGCTGCAAATGGTCGGGCGCTTGCGCTTAACAAAACAGATGGATTCGTCAAACTTGTATCGCGCAAAGAAGATGGACTTCTATTGGGCGCACAAATTGTCGGAGAAAATGCATCCGATATGATTGCGGAACTTGGTCTCGCAATCGAGGCGGGAATGACATTGGAAGACATTGCAATGACAATTCACGCTCACCCGACACTTGGTGAAATCTCCATGGAAGCTGCTGAAGTGGCGCTTGGTAAACCGATCCATATGATTTCAAAATAAT
Source organism: Sporosarcina pasadenensis (assembly GCF_047228845.1). Taxonomy (NCBI): domain Bacteria; kingdom Bacillati; phylum Bacillota; class Bacilli; order Caryophanales; family Caryophanaceae; genus Sporosarcina; species Sporosarcina pasadenensis. The sequence goes on along the minus strand of NZ_JBFEGM010000001.1, from coordinate 616,064 downwards.
TATTCATAGAAAGCTAGCGTCCGAAGGCATGAAAAGCCTTTCGGACGCTTTTCTCATTCTTGCACCTCGGTTCGTTTGAAGGTCTATTCCTAGTCATGGTAGGATGAATTTATTGATTCTATTTTATAAGGATTGAAGCGGAAGACGGCGACTCCCGCCGAAAGCGTCCGTCTGAAGTGAAAATCCGATTAAAGGAGAGAGTTCGATGAAAAAGAGTTTACTATACATACCGCTTCTCTCCATGCTGCTTTTAGCATCATGCAACGAAGAAGCAAAACCGGCAGAAAAGGAACAGGATAAACAACCCGCACAAGTGGAAGAGGATGCGAAAGAAGTCATATCGGATGAAAATAAGCAAAAAAACGACGTGGATGCGGAATCACAAGAGGAAGCGGAAACAATTGAACAAGCCACTCTTTACGAACTGAATCCGAATACGTACTCCATTCAGCCAATCGGGGAAGCGAACCCTAAAGTCGTTCTCCTGACAATTGATGATGCACCTGATAAAAGGGCCCTTGATATGGCGAAAACATTAAAAAGTCTAGATGCACCTGCCATTTTCTTCGTCAATGGCCACTTCATCGCAACGGATGAAGAGAAGGCGATCCTAAAAGAAATTCACGAAATGGGATTCATGATCGGGAATCATACGATGACACATCCGAATTTAAAAACATTGTCTGATGAAGAGCAGCGCGAGGAAATTATTGCGGTTAATGATATTGTTGAAGAAGTGACTGGTGAGCGTCCTGTATTTTTCCGTGCTCCATTCGGGGCGAATACTGATTTCAGCAGAGCTCTTGCAATTGAAGAAGGAATGCAATTAATGAACTGGTCATATGGCTATGATTTTGAAAAAGAGTATATGACAAAGGAAAAAATTGCGGACATTATGGTAAATACGGAATTACTTCGGAACGGTTCCAATTTGCTTATGCACGACAGGGATTGGACCGCCGATGCATTACAAGAAATCGTGAACGGATTAAGGGATAAAGGATACGAAATTGTCGATCCAAAACTTATTAAAGGTTTGGTGGATCAAGAAGAGGGAGAATAAGGGGGAGATTGTTGTGGAATGGAAAACGAGAGTCACGGAATTATTGGGGATTGAATATCCGATCATCCAAGGGGGATTGGCCTATCTCGCCTATGCGGATTTGGCTGCTGCGGTATCAGAGGCGGGCGGCCTCGGACAAATTACGGCGATGAGCTTGGAATCGCCCGAAGCGTTGCGTGCTGAAATAAGAAAGGTTAGGGAATTGACGATGAAACCTTTCGGGGTCAACTTTGCCATTGGTCAACACGGGCGGCCATATGAGCATATGCTTGATGTCGCTTTGGAGGAGAATGTAAAAGTCCTTTCGGTAACAGGGGGTAATCCTGCACCTTTCTTCGAATACGTGAAGGGGGCAGATGTGAGAGTATTAGTATTAGTTGCTGCAAAAAGACAAGCGGTCAAAGCTGAGTCGCTAGGCGCGGATGCGGTAATGGTCGTAGGGCACGAAGGAGGTGGCCATTTAGGGCGTGATGATATCGGCACAATGGTACTAGTTCCCCAAGTGGTCGGTGCTGTGAAAATACCTGTTATCGCGTCCGGCGGCATTGGAGATGGCCGTGGTTGGATGGCGGCGCATGCGTTGGGAGCGGAGGGGATTGAAATGGGCACTCGTTTCATTGCGACGAAAGAATGTGTACATGCTTCGATGGAATACAAACAGGCACTCCTTCAAACAGAGGAAACGGGTACTGTTGTCATTAAACGAACCCTAGGTGCACCGGCAAGGGCGCTTGCGGGAATTTGGACAGAAAAGATTTTACGTATGGAAGAAGAACATGCTGATTATGATAAACTGAAGGACTATATTAGTGGTAACGCAAATCGCCGGTTCATCCATAATGGAGATGAGCAAAGCGGTTTTGGGTGGGCTGGACAAGTAGCAGGAATGATCGGAGATATCCCGACTGTTGGGGAGTTGTTCGGTCGCATGGTAAAACAAGCTGAAGAGATCAGAAGAAAATGGGCATAAGGAAAGGTGCGGAAGAAAGTGGAATATAATTATCCTCTCAGTCATCATTGGACGACCGAAGAAATTATTGACGTTGTATCATTTTTTCAAGCGGTGGAACAAGCTTATGAAGCACAAATCGCGAGGGACAAGTTAATGGAGGCCTACAAGGCTTTCAAAAAAGTCGTCCCTTCCATGGCGGAAGAGAAAACGATCTTCAAGGAGTTCGAAGAGGTGAGCGGCTTTAATAGTTACCGTGTTGTTAAAAAGGCAAAGGAAGGCAGCGACGGAGATTCTATTACGGGCAAATGAAAAAGGGGGGCGCATAATTATGCGTCCCTTCATTTTTCGTGTGTGCCGATGATGATATCGTAAATAGGAAAGAGTTGATCGATCGTTTCTTCCGCTAGGTCAAAGAACTCCTTTTCAGAAAGTTCCGAAGCTCTATCTCGTGAAACGTGTCTGCCAATGATGAACTCCGCTTTTTTAACGGACTTTAACCTTTCCAATAAATCCTCGACTCCGTCAGCCCCGATTTCACTCACCTGAAATGCCTCTGGCTTCATATGGTCGCCGGATACAACAAAATCTTCAGGTAGGGAAGTGATCACAGGCACATTTTCCCCAAGTCTTTCCGCGATGCCCTTCTTATCGGGATTTTCGTAAATGACAGCCAAAATGATGAAGAGATGCGTCCCCCATAATCCGATTTGGAAATGAGGCAACGCCTTATATCCGCGCTTCGCAGGAGCGAAAGCGACCCAACTATCGTTTGGCGGATTGACCGTCCTTCTTGCATGTTTTGCTACATGCGGGAAAAACTCACCCGTCCCATGGGCAGACAAATACGTAGAAACTTGTTCGCCAATCATCCCGAACTTTGGTTGAATCTTCGTTTGAAGCGCGCTCATCCTATGTTCTAATCCCTCAATTGAAAAAACATTAAAATCATCAATCGTCCAAAAACCTTGCGTCATTTTTAATACCCCCATTTTATTCTCCACGTTTATAGTAGCAGAAAATGGGGAACAATCTTATACAAGAAGGCTTATAACTAACCAAAGCAACCTGAACAGCATAAGTTAGAAGTAAGTAAATGCATCGTTGAAGAAAATTACAGTCAAAGGGGTGTTAGTAATGAAACAAGTCGTCCATATTATCCGCAAAGCTGAAATTGAAAAGGAATATGTAAAGCTGCTGCATCTCGAGTTGGACTATGAACTAGCTACATTGTACGATGCCGTACAAGAAAATGACTCCAAACAAGTTGAGAAAAGCAAATCGAGACTCACTGAAATTCACGGTGAGCTGGAGACTTTCAATGCTTTCGCTTAAACGAAAGACGTTGAACCGACTTAGGCGCCTTCACTGAAACTCTTCAATCCGGGGGAGACAGTGCATAGGCGCCTTTTTGTTAGGACATTGGCAGTATGCTATAATCATATGACATGCATGTAAATGATGAGGTGTTGAAATGAATTGGGGAGCAATTGATCGGTATGCAAAATCTTTAATAAAAGAAGCAGGCCATAAAATTAGGATTTCTTTTTTTAGTACGATTGACGTTGACTCGAAAGCTGAAGCGAACGATCTCGTGACGAATATCGATTGGGAAATCGAACGTTTTTTCATTAGCCGGATCAATAGAGACTTCCCTAATCACCGGATTTTCGGTGAAGAGGGCTTCGGTGACGAAATTAATTCGCTTGAAGGGATCATTTGGATGCTCGATCCGATTGATGGCACGATGAATTTCGTTCACCAAAAAAGGAATTTCGCGATTTCCCTTGGAATTTATGTTGATGGTATCGGCATGCTCGGATATATATATGATGTGATGAATGACGATTTCTATCACGCAGTAAAAGATGAGGGTGCGTACTTCAACGATGAAAGACTTCCGGTGCTCGAGAACACACCGCTTGCGGAGGCGATCATCGGCGTAAATGCCAGCTGGGTTGCGCCGAATCGAAAAATTGAAAATGGACCGATTGTGGAGATGGTGCGTAATTGTAGGGGCACGAGGTCATACGGTTCTGCAGCAATGGAGCTCGCCTACGTCTCATCCGGTCGGATTGATGCATATTTATCCTTGCGATTATCCCCGTGGGACATTGCAGGTGGAATGGTCATTGCCCAGGAAGTGGGCGCAGTCACCACTAATTTAAAAGGTGAACAACCTCACTTGCTTGGACAGGACACCTTTATCGTAGCAAGGCCCGGTCTGCATGACGAAATTTTGCGGAACTATATCAAACTCAAATAAAAAAGGGGCTGCATCAATGCAGTCCCTTTCATAAGTTCATTAAAGAAGGCCTTGTTCACGCATTTTCTTCTTTGTCTTAAAACCATTTCCCATGATAAAAACAAGAGCAAGGATAGCGATGATGGCAACGGGAATACTACGCATGCCGACAGCGATCCCGATACCGCTCATTGCAGCAACAGCAGCAAGGGAATACAATACGAAAACCCATTTAATATCCTTCAATCTGAAACATCTCCCGAAATAAAATGTTTTTTAATACTGTTCTTATGTGCTATAATAACACAGTTAATCATCTGATAATAGATAACGGAGTGAAAACATGACAAATCATCGTAATGATTTACGTAATATAGCGATCATTGCCCACGTAGACCACGGAAAAACGACGTTAGTCGATCAGCTTTTAAAGCAATCCGGAATTTTCCGGTCAAATGAACATGTAGAAGAACGTGCCATGGACTCGGGTGACATTGAACGTGAACGTGGTATTACCATCCTGGCAAAAAATACAGCAATTGAATATAAAGACACGAAAATCAATATTCTTGATACACCTGGACATGCTGATTTCGGAGGGGAAGTTGAGCGGATCCTTAAAATGGTTGATGGTGTCGTGTTAGTCGTCGACTCCTATGAGGGATGTATGCCGCAAACCCGATTTGTATTGAAAAAAGCATTGGAAACAAACTTGAAACCGATTGTTGTTGTAAATAAAATCGACCGTGATTTTGCGCGTCCAGAAGAAGTTGTCGACGAAGTGCTCGAATTATTCATTGAATTGGATGCAAATGATGAACAACTTGAATTCCCGGTTGTCTATGCTTCTGGTTTCAATGGAACAGCAAGTCTTTCACCGGACCCTGCAGAACAGGAAGACACATTGCGTGTTCTATACGACGCGATTGTTGAACAAATTCCTGCCCCTGTCGATAACCGCGAAGAACCTTTACAGTTCCAAGTATCACTACTCGATTACAGTGATTATGTAGGTCGTATTGGTATTGGACGCGTGTTTAGAGGAACGATGAAAGTAGGCCAGCAAGTAACGGTCATAAAACGTGACGGATCAACAAAAAATTTCCGTGTGACGAAGATGTATGGATTCCTTGGGTTGAAGAGAATTGAAATCCAAGAAGCTTATGCAGGAGACTTGATAGCTGTTTCTGGAATGGAAGACATTGATGTCGGTGAAACAGTTTGCCCGATTGATCATCCTGAGGCGTTGCCGGCAATTCATATCGATGAGCCGACACTGCAAATGACATTTCTAGTCAATAATAGTCCTTTTGCCGGAAAAGAAGGCAAATGGGTGACAGCGAGAAAAGTTGAAGAGCGGCTTGAACAGCAATTGCAGACTGACGTTTCATTACGTGTAGAGCCGACAGATTCACCGGATGCATGGGTCGTATCGGGACGTGGGGAGCTTCATCTTTCCATCTTGATTGAGAATATGCGTCGTGAAGGATTCGAACTTCAAGTATCGAAACCTGCAGTTATTATCAAAACGATTGACGGTGTACGTTCAGAGCCTGTCGAACGCGTACAAATTGATATACCGGAAGAATATACCGGTGCAATCATTGAATCGATCGGCGAGCGTAAAGGTGAAATGCAAGATATGATCAATAACGGCAATGGACAAGTCCGTTTGATTTTCCTTGTGCCTGCACGTGGTTTGATCGGTTATTCTACAGAATTCCTTTCGCTTACTAGAGGATACGGAATCATCAACCATACGTTTGATTCCTACAAGCCTGTAGCGTCAGGCAGAGTCGGCGGCCGGCGTCATGGTGTACTTGTGTCAATGGAGACAGGTACAGTGACCGGTTATAGTATAATGCAGTTGGAAGACCGAGGAGTCATGTTTGTCGAGGCGGGCACGGAAATTTACGCCGGTATGGTAGTCGGTGAAAACAACCGTGATACGGACTTAACGATTAACTTAACGAAAGTCAAACATGCGACTAACGTCCGATCTGCAACCAAGGACCAGACTGTGACGACGAAAAAGCCGCGGATTCTTTCATTGGAAGAGGCTTTACAGTATGTCGGCGACGATGAGTATTGTGAAGTGACTCCGCAGTCGATTCGTCTACGGAAGAAGATCCTCGATAAAAATGAACGGGAACGTGCTGAAAAGAAGAAAAAACTTGGTGAGTGATCTATAATAGTAGGCAGTAAAATAGAATGCGTACAATCGCTTTGTTGAGAAGGGAATGTGCTACATGAATGGTACTATCGGGGATGCAGAAACGATTGAAGCCATGTCTCCAGTTGTTCGAATGATTTACGAGATGACATCATCGTCCGTAACTGGAATTTTGTTGTTTGCGGTTGTTTTCATACTTTCAGCCATCGTTTACAAGCTAGGGTTCGCTAGGAAAATTAAGTTTTGGCAAAATGTAGTCGTATATAGCTTCCTCTTTTTGGGATGCATTATCTTAACATTTTTCGCCATATTCCTTCCGATTGTAGAAGGATTGATTGTTGCGGCGCTCATTTTGATCATTTATAGGGTCCGCAGGATGAATGAACATAAAGAAAACTCCACCGTTTGACGGTGGAGTTTTTCTTTTGTTTTGCCAATAAATTAGCATTAACAAGGTTTTCCGAAGCTTACCGCTCGCTTTCCGCGGGCGAGCGCCGAGCCGCTTCGCCGCTTCGCGTCTGCAGGGTCTCGCCTGTCTCGCTTTCCCGCAGGAGTCGAGCGGACGCTTCTCCAAACCAAGATTCCCTGTAAATATTTAGAAATTGCGAAGAGAAAAGGACAGTAGAAATCTTTTTTTCTGCGCCTATTAGGCTAACGCAGAATTTTCATGTCGTTGTAGTAAGTTTCTGAAGTAACAGAGAATCAACTAAAAGACTTGGCTCTTAATGGACTTTAAATATTTCAAATTCATTCTCGTTACAATAAATTTTTACTTCAATTAGCCAGGTTGATTGTAGCGGAGGGCGGCGACTCCTGCGGGAAAAGCGTCAGCAGAAGACCCCGCAGCGAAGCGTAAGCGGAGTGAGGAGGCTGAAGCGACGCCCGCGGAAAGCGTCCGCCTGAAGCGAAAATCAATTATTTAAAAGGGACTTGTAGCTGAAAGTCGTTTTTCTATGACTATCAACTACAGTCCCTGCTTTATTAAAAATTCTCTTCAGCGGTATGGGAGCTTCGGTGGAAAATGAATTTTCCGGTGGAAAGCCTTACGTTAGTTTGCTCCGTAATCCGCTCGCTGCAAATTTCACACATATACGTATTGATTGGATGATTCCTCAACTTCTTTGCGAGAGGGGTATCATCCACGAGCTGCCCGATTTCATCGCAAAGAACACATTTGACTCTCATGAACTCAACTCCTTTAAATTAGGTATCGCTTTTCTTGTCAGTCGATAACGATGCCGATGACTTTTCGTAATGGCTGTTCGATATTCGAGCCATCTTTGAATAATAGATGGGCTGGTCCGTCTTCCGTCAACGGCTTACCGTCCTGGCTGAATTTAAATAGGAAATTGCCGATATTAGAGATAGGGAACGTCTCTTTCAATCCATCCATAGTCAAAAATGTAATCGTTTTTGCATCTTCAACAGGTTCTGCATTTTTGACGAAGTGGTCGAGAGAGATACCGAATGTTCCTGTCACCATCTTTTGTCTGTCGAACTTCTTTTCCGTCTTCAACGTTGGTGGGAAAGTGGCTCCTTCCATGATTTCACGGGACCAATGCTTCCCCATATCTCTCTTATACTCTTCATCTACATCTTTTTCGATGTGTTCTTCCGTAAAGAAAGTGTTCAAGTCTAATTTGCGGTCATCAAAGATCCAAACTGTCGGATCGAGGGTGATCGTATGCTTTACATTGCCTTTTATTGTAATGATTGTTTCCAAGTGAATAGCCTCCTACAACCAAAATGAGCGTTTCCATATAGTACATAGTATAACGCTTCCAATTGGATGTGGAAAGCCATTGAATTTTTACCGTGTGTTCAGAAGGGAAACACTTGCAATTTACCCTCTTGAAAGATACAATTTATTCATAATCACCACGCAAGGATAATAGGTGAATGGGGGCGTCCTCATGGATATTGAATTACAGGAAACCTATCAGGAAAAAGCATTGAAACAGCTTCAAGCTGATGCGGATAAAATTGCACAACTCATAAAAGTACAGATGGATCATTTGACGATGCCTCAGTGCCCGCTTTACGAGGAAGTGTTGGATACGCAAATGTACGGCTTGTCTAGAGAGATTGACTTCGCTGTCAAACTTGGTTTGATTGAACGTGAGAAAGGGAAGGAAATCCTTTCGTTGCTTGAAAAAGAGATGAATGTCTTGCATGATCTATATACAAATAAATAATTTAAAGACTCAAACTCATCACAGGTTTGAGTTTTTTATTTAAAAAAAGTTGAGGGAAGTCTGATGGGAAAATACTTTAAAAAAATGTTGCGGAACTTTGATTATCCGCTTTTCACTGCATACCTGGTACTGTGCCTCTTCGGACTTGTAATGATTTACAGTGCGAGTATGGTTTGGGCAGTCAATCGATATGATTATCCACCAGATTATTTTTATAATAAACAATTAGTGAATCTAGCACTTTCGTTTCCAGTCTTTCTGCTAGCTTCTTTCTTTCCGTTTCAAAATTACAAGAGGACGAAATTGATGAAGTTTTCAATTGCTGCTATGTTCATATTGTTAGTACTCGTCCATTTTGTCGGATCGGGAGGACATGTGGGTGCGCAAAGTTGGATCAAGCTACCGGGCTTGGGAAGCATCCAGCCTTCCGAAGTTGCGAAGCTTGTCATTATCGTCTATTTCGCTAGTGTTTTTGCGAAAAAGTATGAAGCGGGGACAATTGATTCCATTAATAAATCGATAGGTCCGCCCATTGTAATCCTTATTATGGCTATTTTTTCGATAATGATGGAAACTGACATAGGAACGTCATTCATCATTATTATGGCTGCATTTTGTGTGATCGCCGCAAGCGGGATAAAATTCAAAACGTTTGCGAAGTTGAGCGGAATTGTCGTCATGGCAATGATTCCAGTTGCAACCATCCTTTATTTTGCTTGGGATACAATTATGACTGACGGGAGGAAAGGCCGGATCTTATCGTTCTTGAATCCTTTCGACTATGCACAAGGCTCCGGATACCAAATTGCAAATGGTTATATTGCCATTGGTGCAGGAGGAATGAAAGGGTTAGGCTTAGGCAATTCTATTCAAAAAATGGGCTATTTGCCTGAACCTCAAACAGATGTCATCATGGCTGTCATTTCTGAAGAAACCGGTATTTTCGGCACCGTAATTGTTCTCGGCGGGCTAGGATTCATCGTATTGCGCGCCCTATATATCGCGATGCGGACAAAGGATCCCCAGGCGAGAATGTTGGCGGCGGGGATCGGAAGTGTTATCGGCATTCAAACTTTCGTTAATATTGGTGGATTGACAGGACTTATTCCGCTTACAGGAGTTCCGTTGCCTTTTATTAGTTATGGCGGAACATCGATGATTCTGTTATCTTTGTCTTTAGGAATATTGATGAATGTATCAATGTTCGTAAAATATCAAAAGAACAAATAGAAAAGGAAGTGCTTACATGGTGGAAATGGGTCAGATTAAAAAAATCCTAGTAGCAAACCGTGGTGAAATCGCTATTCGTATTTTTAGAGCGTGCACCGAATTGGAGATACCGACTGTCGGGATTTATTCCGCAGAAGATAGGGGTTCTTTCCACCGTTACAAAGCAGATGAATCCTATTTAGTCGGAGAAGGCAAGAAGCCGATCGACGCCTATTTGGATATCGAAGGAATCATTAAGATTGCAAAATCATCAGGTGCGAACGCTGTACACCCTGGCTACGGCTTCCTTGCCGAGAATGAAGAGTTTGCTCGCAGACTAAAAGAAGAGGGTATTATTTTCATTGGACCGACATCCAAGCATCTCGAAATGTTCGGAGATAAGGTAAAGGCGAGGGAACAAGCTATAAAAGCAGGAATTCCAGTCATCCCAGGTACAGATGGACCGGTCGCTTCCGCATCGGATGTTGCTTCATTCGGTGAGCAGTACGGTTATCCGATCATTATTAAAGCGTCACTAGGCGGAGGCGGCAGGGGAATGCGGATTGTCAATTCCGCAGACGAGGTGCTTGAAGCATATGAACGAGCTAGATCAGAAGCGAAATCCGCTTTTGGTTCAGACGAAGTATATGTTGAAAAGTACATCAATAAGCCAAAACATATTGAAGTCCAAATTTTAGGTGATACATACGGTAATGTCGTTCACTTGTATGAACGCGATTGCTCAATTCAACGTCGTCACCAGAAAGTCGTAGAAATCGCCCCATCCATTTCCTTGGATGATAAGCTTCGTCGTGACATTTGCGAAAGCGCTGTCAAATTGGCAAAAAACATTTCATATATCAATGCAGGGACTGTTGAATTCCTCGTTGCGGATGGAAATTTCTATTTCATCGAAGTGAATCCGCGTATTCAAGTGGAACATACAATTACTGAAATGGTGACGGGGATCGATATCGTCCATTCTCAAATCCATATTGCAAATGGAGGAAATCTTCACGAAGGGGAAGCAGCCATCCCTTCCCAAGAAAACATACCGCTCTTTGGTTATGCAATCCAATCGAGGGTGACAACGGAAGATCCATTGAATGACTTCATGCCGGATACGGGCAAGCTGATGGTTTACCGATCGGGAGGAGGCTTCGGCGTCCGTCTTGACGCGGGGAACGGCTTCCAAGGGGCTGTCATTACTCCTTATTACGATTCCCTGCTCGTTAAGGTGTCGACATGGGGTACATCTTTCAGGGATGCGGCTGCAAAAATGGACCGCAATCTTCAGGAATTCCGTATTAGGGGAATCAAAACAAATATTCCGTTCCTTGAAAACGTTGTCCGTCATGAAAACTTCCTTACAGGCAATTATGATACAAGCTTCATCGACTCGACTCCTGAATTATTCGAGTTCCCTATAAGGAAAGACCGTGGGACGAAGATCTTAAATTATTTAGGCAATGTGACCGTCAATGGATTTCCTGGCATCGGGAAACAGCAGAAACCATTGTTTCATTCTGTAAAAAAACCTGAAGTCGATTTGCTTGCACCACCTGCGCCGGGTACAAAGCAAATTCTAGATGAAAGAGGACCTGAAGGGTTGATCCAATGGATAAAGGAGCAGGATGATGTCCTTCTTACGGATACGACGTTCAGGGATGCGCATCAGTCATTGCTTGCAACACGTCTCCGCACGTCCGACATGACGAATATCGCTGCTGAGTCAGCGAGGCTCATGCCAGATCTGTTCTCATTTGAGATGTGGGGGGGAGCGACTTTCGACGTCGCATACCGCTTCTTGAAGGAAGACCCGTGGGAGAGGCTTATGAAGCTCCGGGAGCAGATCCCGAATGTGTTATTCCAAATGTTGTTCCGTGGTGCCAATGCGGTCGGCTATTCGAATTATCCCGATAATGTCATTCGTGAATTCGTAAAAACTTCAGCCGAATCAGGCATTGATGTGTTCCGTATATTCGACAGCCTGAATTGGATCAAAGGGATGGAAGTAGCGATTGATGCAACCCGTCAATCAGGAAAAGTGGCAGAAGCTGCACTTTGTTATACAGGGGACATCCTCGATGATTCCAGAGCAAAGTATACAGTGGAATACTACAAGGAGATGGCAAAGGAGCTTGAAGCTGCAGGAGCGCATATTCTTGCTTTGAAGGACATGGCTGGACTCTTGAAGCCTGAAGCCGCTTATCGACTCATTTCCGAATTGAAGGCGACTGTTGATATACCTATTCATCTTCATTCCCATGACACGAGCGGAAATGGCATTTATATGTATGCGAAAGCAATTGAAGCTGGAGTTGACATCGTCGACACGGCGCTTGGCTCGATGGCTGGCCTTACTTCACAACCTTCAGCGAGCTCGCTCTATTACGCATTGCAATATGGAAAACGCCAAGTGAAGGCGGACGTCGGTGCGATGGAATCGCTATCGTATTATTGGGAAGATGTCAGGAAGTATTACCAAAACTTTGAAAGTGGCATGGTGAGCCCGCATTCCGAAGTGTATGTACATGAGATGCCGGGTGGCCAATATTCCAACTTGCAACAACAAGCTAAAGCTGTAGGGCTTGGTGAGAGATGGGAAGAAGTGAAAGACATGTACTCCAGAGTTAATATGCTCTTCGGAGACGTTGTGAAAGTGACTCCATCTTCCAAAGTCGTCGGAGATATGGCATTGTTCATGGTGCAAAATGAATTAAATGAGGAAACAGTCATTACACGCGGACAATCCATCGATTTCCCTGAATCCGTCATTGAGTTTTTCGAGGGCTACATTGGCCAACCATACGGAGGATTCCCGAAAGAATTGCAAGAGGTCGTCTTGAAGGGGAGAACGCCGATAACTGTCCGTCCAGGCGAGCTTCTGGAGGAAGTGGATTTTAAAGCCCTTCTCGACAAGACGGAAGAACTTCTCGGGCACCCGTCGACGATGAAAGACGCACTTGCATATGCGTTGTATCCGAAAGTGTTCGAAGAATATGCAACAATGAAAAAAGAGTTTGGCAATATTTCAGTCATCAATACACCGGAATTCCTGTTTGGTATGAGGTTGGGCCAGGAAATCGAAGTGGAGATTGAAAGAGGGAAGACGCTCATCATCAAGCTCGTTTCCATTGGCGAACCTCAGACAGATGGTACGCGCATCATATACTTCGAGCTGAATGGACAGCCGAGGGAAGTAATTATTCAAGATATAAATGTTGAATCGGATGTAGCCCGCAAGCAAAAAGCGGATCCTTCAAACGACTCGCATATTGCAGCGACAATGCCGGGAACGGTGTTGAAAGTTGCTGTTTCTAAAGGAGCGAAAGTACGAAGAGGGGAGCATTTGCTCATCACGGAGGCAATGAAGATGGAGACGACGATCCAAGCACCATTCAATGGAGTCGTCAAAGAAATCCACGTATCTTCAGGCGACGCCATCTCAACAGGCGACCTACTTCTCGAACTTGAACATTAATGAAAAGGGCTATCTATTATTTCTTTTTCGATTATAGGTAGCATAGTTGATTGGAGTGAAAGGCGGCGACTCCTGGGGGATTAGCGGGACAGGTGAGACCCTGGACGAAGCGAAGCGAAGGAAGCGGCTCACCGCCCGCCCCCCGGAAAGCGTCCGCCTGTAGCGGAAATCAACAGTCTAATTCACCAAATAAATAAAGCACCTGCTGTGGAAATCCACGCGGGTGCTTCTATTATTTCTGATGCCTGCTTCTTGAGACGAGAAGCACCATATAAGTTAATAGTCCAAACAGAAGAATTACAAACAATGAATGTGCCAAAGCTAAATAGAGATTCAAACGTGTCAGAATGACCGCTCCACCCGCTAAAACTTGCAATGTAACTAGACCGAATGCGATGATCCATCCCCAGTAGATGACCCGTTGATTCTTATAATGACGGATTGCATGAATCGCAATAATCCCAAGCCATATGAATATCAATGCAGCAGCTGTCCGATGACTCATCTGCACCCATTCCCAAAAGTCCGATGGGAGAGAGAAGTCTCCATTCTTACACATTGGCCAATCCGTACAGCTTAATTCGGATTCTGTATGACGGACGAGTGCCCCCGTGTAAACTACTATGTAAGAGTAGATTGTGACGCCAATTGTATGGAACCTGAGCGTCTTGCCTATTGAAAGCTTGTCGGCATCGAATTTCTGGTCGACTTCAAATACTAGTAATGTGAGAAGCAATACCGACGCAAAAGAAATAAGGGAGATGCCGAAGTGGAGTGCAAGGATAAAGTCGCCTTGTCCCCAAAGAACTTGTGCTGCCCCGATCAACGCCTGCAAAATCAGGAAAAACAATGCTAAAAAGGATAGCAGCTTCGTTTCCCTCTTATGCCCGATCGCTTTCCAGGACCAAACCGCCAGTACGACGATTAAAATACCGACTGCGCCTGTAACGAGACGGTGTGAAAATTCAATTAGGACTTCTGGTGTAATCTCATCCGGAATCAATTGACCATTACAACCCGGCCAATGCCTTCCGCATCCCATCCCACTATCTGTCTTCGTAACGAGAGCGCCGCCTAATAGGATTAAAAGCATGCCGATTGTGGAGGCGACCCCAAACCATTTCAAATACTTATTATATCGCAAACAAGACACCTTCTTTAAGAAATGATGACCATTATGAAAAAAGGCCCCGTTTGTTGATGATAGCGAAAAAAAGACGAAAAAACAACGCATAATGGCCGAAATCGGCTTTGTGCCAAGCGTTTTCACAAATTGTTCATAAAAAAGACCCTTTAACTTCACAAAAGGCATACGGAAATGATTTACTATAGATAAGGCGATACAATTCAAATAAGACAATATACTTTACATATCGACGGAAATTCGAGTTATTTATAGAAATCATTACCGATATTCGATATAGTAAAGTATAGCGGTCCTTGCCGACGTCCTTGAAAGGAGGGTACATATGTCAAACGGTCGAGCGATTTCTTCATCCGTTAAACCGGATATCGGATCGACTTCCATATTGAAGGATTTTCTAGCACTTATTAAAATCGGCATAGTGAATTCGAACATGATTACAACATTCACCGGTCTGTTTCTCGGATTCCAATTCACAGGCAAAAGCTTTATTACCAACTTGGATTTGCTGTTGTATGGACTATTCGGTACCGGGTTGATCATCGCGGGCTCAGCGGCTTTGAACAATCTCATTGATAGAGATATCGATCCTATCATGACAAGAACAAAGTCACGTCCAACGGTCACCGGCAGATTTAAAGCACCGGCTGTCTTGGCACTGGCGTTAACTTTCATTGCCTTGGGCGAAGTGATGTTGTTTGCAGCGTCACCGGCGGCAGGACTATGGGGACTTGCAGGTGTGTTCAGCTATGTTGTACTCTATTCAATGTGGTCGAAAAGAAAACATGTCAGCAATACGGTTGTAGGCAGCATCTCTGGAGCCATACCGCCAATGATCGGTTGGGCGGCGGTCGAACCATCACTCGGCATGGGTGCATGGGCGCTGTTCTTAATCATGTTTGCATGGCAACCACCGCATTTTTATGCGTTGGCGATGCGTAGGACTGAAGAATACCGGGCAGCCGGCATTCCGATGCTTCCAGTAGTAAAAGGGTTTAATAGAACAAAAAAATCGATTTTAGGCTGGGTCCTTCTTTTGTTCCCATTGCCGTTCCTTCTTCCGGAGCTTGGAATCGGATTCATAGTGCTGGCAACAGCCCTGAATATCGGATGGTTATACTTGTCGATAAAAGGATTCAAAGCGAAAGAAGATCTGAAATGGGCGACATCCATGTTCATTTTCTCCTTGAATTACATGACGATCCTTTTTGTCGCAATGATCATATTCTCGATATTCATCTAACTGATGGAATTCTTTCTTTTTGACAGGAATTCATTATAGAGAGGTCAACAGTCCTCGTTGAAGAAAATCATTTTTTAGAAAGAGAGGTATTAGTTAGCGATGATGAAAGGACTCAAAAAATGGCGTCTCTTTTCTCTATTGGCTGTACTGACTGTTTTCCTAGCAGGATGTGGACAAGAAGAACTTTCGACGCTTCTGCCTGCCGGACAAGTCGGTCAAGACCAATTCAACTTGCTATTATTGTCTTCAGGAATAATGTTGCTCGTCATTTTCGTCGTAGTAGTAATCTACTTAATCGCGTTAGTGCGTTTCAGACGTTCCAAATTGGGTGAAGACCATATTCCTGAACAGGTTGAGGGCAGTCATAAGCTTGAGCTAGTATGGACGATCATCCCGATTCTATTAGTCTTGCTACTAGCTGTCCCGACTGTTTACTACACTTATAAACTCGGGGATGTTTCGGCTATGGGTGCAGTAGACGAAGATGGAAATGCTGAAAATCTAGTCATTGACGTTACAGCAAAACTATACTGGTGGGAGTTTGAATATCCTGATCTCGGTATTGTAACTGCTCAAGAATTAGTTGTTCCGATGGATGAAAAGGTTTACTTCAACCTTATTGCCGCAGATGTGAAACACTCCTTCTGGATTCCGGCTGTTGGTGGAAAACTTGATACGAACGTAGAGAACGTCAACAAATTCTATTTGGTATTTGAAAAAGACTCCAAGAATTTGAAAGACGGAGTATTCTATGGTAAATGTGCTGAGCTTTGCGGTCCTTCACATGCTTTGATGGACTTCAAAGTGAAAACAATGCCTCGTGCAGAATTCGATAAATGGGTAACAGCGATGCAAGCATCTGGTGACAATCAAGTAGTTGCAAACCCAGCTGGTGAGGAAGTATTCCAGCAAAGCTGTATCGGATGCCACGCAACTTCAGGTGTAGGTGAAACCGGGGCAGTCGGACCGAACCTTGCAACATTCGGAGATCGTAACCGCGTTGCAGGATTCATGGATCATACAAAAGAAGATTTGATTGAATGGATCAAGTATCCACAGAAATACAAACCTGGTAATAAGATGCCTGGTTTCGCCGATCAGCTTTCCGATCAGGAATTGGATGCATTGGCTGAATATTTAATGGGATTATCAGTTGAAAAATAATCTTTTTGTGATTTTGAAGAGGAGGTAAACATAGTGAGTTCAGTTGCTCAAAAAAAGGGTTTTGGCGCAACGCTATGGGACTGGCTGACAACAGTCGACCATAAGAAGATCGGAATCCTTTACTTCCTTGGTGGCGGATTCTTCTTCGTGCTCGGCGGTATTGAAGCAATGTTAATTCGTTGGCAGCTTTATAAGCCGAACAACGATTTCGTCAGTGCAGGACTTTTCAATGATTTGATCACGATGCACGGAACGACGATGATTTTCCTAGCGGCCATGCCTATATTATTTGGATTTATGAACGCGATAGTACCTTTGCAAATCGGTGCTCGTGACGTCGCGTTCCCATTCATCAACTCATTAGGGTTTTGGATGTTCTTCTTCGGAGGACTTTTCCTGAACGTCTCTTGGTTCTTCGGTCAAGTACCGGATGCTGGATGGACATCATATGCGTCACTCTCCATCGCTTCGGAAGGGCACGGTATTGACTTCTATGCAATCGGTCTTCAGATTGCAGGGGGCGGTACGTTGATGGCGGGGATCAACTTCCTTGTCACAATCATCAACATGCGTGCACCAGGTATGACGTATATGCGGATGCCATTGTTCACATGGACAACATTTGTTGCATCTGCAATGATTCTATTCGCTTTCCCTCCGTTAACTGTCGGTCTATTCTTCTTGACATTTGACCGTATGTTCGGTGGTAACTTCTTTGACCATACGATGGGTGGTAACACAATCATCTGGGAGCATATTTTCTGGATTTTCGGTCACCCTGAAGTTTACATTCTAATTTTGCCTGCTTTCGGTATTTTCTCTGAGATCTTCTCAACATTCTCACGGAAGCGCCTCTTCGGATATCCGTCAATGGTCTTCGCGACTGTCTTGATCGGTTTCCTTGGATTCATGGTTTGGGCTCACCATATGTTTACAGTTGGTCTTGGACCGACTGCGAACGCAATTTTCGCTGTTGCAACAATGGCGATTGCTGTTCCGACAGGGGTTAAGATCTTTAACTGGCTATTGACAATGTGGGGCGGAAGCATCAGGATTACAACGCCTATGCTATACGCGCTCGGCTTCATCCCTTCATTCGTAATGGGTGGAGTAACGGGTGTCATGCAAGGTGCTGCACCGCTTGACTATCAATTGCACGATTCCTATTTCATCGTAGCTCACTTCCACTACGTAATCGTTGGTGGGGTTGTACTTGGAATATTGGCTGCAACACATTATTGGTGGCCAAAAATGTTCGGTACAATGCTTAATGAAACACTTGGTAAAGTAACATTCTGGTTCTTCTTCATCGGTTTCCATATGACGTTCCTTATCCAGCACTGGCTCGGATTCTGGGGAATGCCACGCCGAGTATTTACTTATATGGATGATCAAGGGTGGAACTTGGCCAACCTAATTAGTACGATTGGAGCGTTATTGATGGCGATTGGTGTTATTGTACTCGTTTACAACATCATCATTACATCCATCAAGAATGTAAAAGTCGCAAATGACCCGTGGGGAGACGGACGTACGCTCGAATGGGCGATCGAATCTCCGCCGATCTATTACAACTTCCCTGCGACTCCGCTTGTCCGTGGTCTTGATACAGTATGGATCGAGAAAATGGAAGGCAACAAATCGGGTATTACGGAAGCTGAACCGATTAAAGACATTCATATGCCGAACGGTTCCATCATTCCACTTCTAATGTCATTCGGTCTATTCATCGCTGGATTCGGTGCAATGTTCCGAACTGAAGAATCGTGGGGTCTGCCTTTGCTGGTCTTTGGTCTATTGTGGACATTTGTTGCGATGGCAGCTCGTTCATTGAAAGATGACACAGGATATTACATCAAAAAAGATGAGATTCTCCGTGATTTGAAACGTAAAGGGGGTCAAAACTAATGGATTTGAACAAAAAATTCACCCCTGAAACTTGGCCCGATAATCCAGAAAAGGCGACGCTTGAAGCGAAAAACAAGTTTGTCGGCTTCTGGCTCTTCCTTGGAGGAGAGACAATTCTGTTCGCGACGCTTTTCGCGACATATGTTGCGTTGAAAAACTCGGGTCCAAGCGGTTTTGGATTCTCGACTCAAGAGCTTTATGAATTACCGCTAGTTTTTGTCATGACGATGTTGCTTTTGACATCTTCATTGACGAGTGTGTTCGCCATGTACCATCTGCGTAACTACAACTTCAAGAAAATGCAACTTTGGCTTGCCATCACAGCATTTCTAGGACTTGGCTTCCTAATGCTTGAAGTGTATGAGTTCTCGCACTATGTGCAACTTGGCTTCACATATAATAACAGTGCCTTCAGTTCTGCGTTCTATACGCTTGTCGGAACACACGGTTTCCACGTTGCTGTAGGCCTTGTGTGGATTACATTGTTGATTTTCCGTAATGCGAAACGCGGTCTGAACCTATATAACGCAACGAAGTACTACACGTTCTCATTGTACTGGCACTTCATTGACGTCGTCTGGGTATTCATCTTCACTGTAGTCTACTTGATGGGAGTGATAGGTTAAGATGGCAGACATCCAAGTTTACAAACGTACACCTGCTGAGCAACAGCTCGCACAACGACGTGCAAAAAAATCCATGCGAGATCAGGTAATGATGTTTTCGCTTATGATCTTCCTGACACTTATTTCATTCTCCATGGTTGTTGCGCATGAAGCAGGCGTTGCAGGATTCTCGAAGTATTTCCTCATTCCGGTTGTAATGCTATTTGCAGCTGTCCAAGTCGGTTTACAACTGTATTATTTCATGCATATGAATGAAAAAGGACATGGCATACCTCAAATGTTCATGTTTACTGGAGCTCTTTTAGGCTTCCTAATTCCTTTGACATTCGTTACAATCGTTTGGTGGTAATTAATTAGTAAAGCCTGTGGATTCTTCCACAGGCTTTTTCTATTTCGCTTTTGATATCGTCCAGCTACGGACACTGGATGGATGCCTTAATTTCTGCAAAAACCGTAGAAATACGGCAAATCGAACCCTTCGCAGTTCGATTGGCTCGGGGTCATAAGTCGAAGTTGCTCTGTGGCAAATTACGCCACGCCGCATCTTCTCCTTATGCCTGTCGCCTCTAGGCAGGCGTCCTTCGCTTTTGTATATTGTTCATTGTTCGTTCATTGTGTTCGCGCCGTGTTCGTTTTATAATAGGGAAAGACATATTTAAAGGAGCGATGGCAATGATGCCTTTAAGCATATTTGGATTTCGTGCATTATGGAGTCCATATTTTTTCTTATCAATCGTACTAATCGTTGTATTATATTTTCTCTTAACCAAGAAGTGGCGACATTTGTTTGAGGGGACAGAACCTGTAACCGGAAGGGAGATCAAATACTTCCTGACAGCGATGATTTTGCTGTATATATTGAAAGGTTCGCCGCTTGACCTTCTTGGACACATTTTATTCTCTGTCCATATGACACAAATGGCGCTTCTACTATTGGCAGTTGCTCCATTTTTGATTGTCGGAATTCCTCATTTCATTTGGAAGACAGTACTTAGCGTGAAGATTATTGATAAAATTGTTAGGCTCTTCACGAAACCAGTCATCAGCCTCATGGTGTTTACGGTCATGTTCTCATTAAATCACTATCCAATGGTTTTGGATTATATTAAAATGAACGTGTTTCTACATGCCATTTTCACAATCGTTTTGTTCATTTCCGCATTATTCCTATGGTGGCCGATATTGAACACGTTGGAAGATCATCCGCAACTCCATGGATTGAAGAAAATTGGTTATGTTATTCTGAGTGCAATTCTTATCACACCTGCCTGTTCGTTGATTATCTTTGTGGACGTGCCCGTCTATGAAACGTATAGCAGTGGTGAGGCATGGATGCAGGCGATGGCTTTATGTGTCCCTGCAGGAACGCTAGCGGGACTTTCCATATCAGGTCCGGAATTGTTTACGAATATGCCGACATTGTATGACCAACAGCTGGGCGGAATTATTATGAAGGTTATCCAGGAGCTTATTTACATCATTGTTATCGGTAAGATTTTCATTAAATGGTACCGGGAAGAGCAGATGAATGCAGATGAGATAACTCAAAGAGACTTATTAGAAAGACAAAGCTTGAAAGTACATGGCTAATCCATTTTTGATTTAAAGGGGTATTATCAGATGAATGTTCCTTTTTTACCGACTTTGAGCACATTTTTTATTGTCTTATCGGCAATTCTAGTCGCTATCGGTTGGAAATTGATTCGGGAGCGCAAGATTGAAGCCCATAAGAA
The DNA here is from genome assembly GCF_047228845.1 of Sporosarcina pasadenensis. Classification (NCBI taxonomy): domain Bacteria; kingdom Bacillati; phylum Bacillota; class Bacilli; order Caryophanales; family Caryophanaceae; genus Sporosarcina; species Sporosarcina pasadenensis. Next base: position 594,928 of record NZ_JBFEGM010000001.1, on the reverse strand, counting down.
GACGATGATAGCTGCAGCTGTTGCGGCAGTCCTATTTTTCATCATCTACGCATCCCGAACGATTTTCGTTGGAAATACGGCGTTTGGTGGTCCGCAAAACCTGAAGATCTATTACACGGTCTTTCTTATTTTTCATATTATGCTCTCAACAACTGGTGCTGTCTTAGGCATTCTGACAATCAAGTGGGGAGTTAACAACAAGCTGGACAAGCATCGTAGAATCGGACCTGTCACGAGCATTGTCTGGTTCTTTACGGCAATTACAGGCGTAGCTGTCTATTTATTGCTGTATATCTTTTACGAGAGCGGAGAAACCACTTCGATGATCAAGGCCATATTAGGAATATAAAAAGCGCGCTTCCGTGAGAGGGAGCGCGTTTTACTTATTACAATTACAATTTAAAGTTTAACTTAATGATGCCGGCTTCGCGTGCTGTATTGAATAGAATAACAATCATCGGCCCAATAAAGAAACCGAGCACGCCGAATAGCTTCAGCCCGATGAACATCCCGATAAGCGTCGGGAGGGGAGATAAGCCAATCTGGTTGCCCATCACTTTCGGTTCAACAGTTCTTCGGATAATCAGAAGGATTGCTGCCAAAACGGCCAATTTTGTCCCCATACCGATATCTCCACTAACGAACTGGTATAGCGACCAAGGTGCCAGAATGATAATGGAGCCTAAAATTGGGATAACATCAATGACCCAGATGACGATTGACATGACCAATGCATATTTAGGTGCAATGATGAGTAATCCGATGAATGACGCTGCCAGAATGATAAAGCTGACAAGCAATTGGGCTTTCATGAAACCGAATATGACAGAGTTCAATTTAACTGTCATATAGCGAACCTTCTTTGCGGTTTCATCCGTGAAATGCCGGAACACCATCTTCTTCAATTCAGGCAATTCAAGCATGAAGAGGAAAAGTGCGATCATATAAACGATTAGGCTTACTAGGAAGTTTGGAATTTCGGCTGCAAGAGCGACAATCTTTTCAGAATTGAATAATTCCAAAAGCGACTTTCGGAACGAATCCAAAATGTCATTGAAGCCGTCTTGTGCCGACTTTACAACATCGTCAGGCAAACCTGATGTATATACAAAAAGTTTACTTTGAAAATCGATCCATACTCCTGAAAGCTTATTTAAATAATCGGGTGCGGCCTTCGTAAATTGAATGAGTCTACCAATCAATGAGGTGACTGTGTAATAAATGGTGATCGCTAGCAACGCCAAAATGAAAATGAAGACGGATATGACTGCCATTTTACGTTTCCATTTAAATTTCGTCTCCGTTAATTTTACGAGCGGCTCAAATAGAAGAGCTGTCAAGAGGGCTAAAATGATTGGTATGGAAATGGGGAGAATAAAAACAAAAACCAAAATGGAAATAATAAGTAAAGTGAAAAGCATGATATTCCTTTTTGTAAGCCATCGAGACAACGGTCATTCCTCCAAATTGTTCATTGCTCTCATTATACCCAAAATTCAGAGGAATGAATAGAAAAAAAGCCGAAGAACAGTAAGTTCCGCGGCTTTAATGTAAAAATGCTTATTTTGTTAGAATATATGGTTTCAAATCTTCCAAGACAGCTTTAAGTGTTGCTTCACAATCTTTCACGAGTCCTGCAGGGAAGTGCTCGTCCTCGCCGTATTCAACACCGTGTGGATAATAATGTTTGCCGATTACCGGTTTTTTAAGATGCATGATTGCATCCCGAGTATCAACGTCTCCGTCCGGTGTGAAACCGAATACGCGTAAGTAATAAGTGCCTTCCTTGATGACGTATTTCTTGTCATATGTAACACGCTCGTAGTCCCATTGTCCAGCTCGTACGAGATCGTGTTTCAGCATGATTTCGTCAAGTAGTGACAATTCTGCGACAATGCCCTCAATACCTGTATTTTCGATATACATCGTTCAAAGTCCTCCTTCATATTCATCCAGTCGTAAGCCTATACTTAATTATCATAGAACAAATCAGTGGTAGTTGCAATGACAACATTGTGTCATGAAAGCTTCGACGAATATGCTCAGCAGTTTAGCAACATCAAATTATACCGAGAAATAATGACTGAAGAAAGACTTTCATGCTTGAAATTCGCAATCGTTGACTTATACTCAAATTAATACTATTTATCAAGAATTAAAGATTTTCTATTACTCAGCCATTTTTATATATGGTCAACTTATTATGTTGTGTTCTAACAAGGCTTCATTAAATACAACATGTATTGGAAGGTGGGCGAGAAGACTTGAAAGTACTATGGAAAATAGCATTATTACTGTGTGTCCTTCTCGCGTTGTTTTATTTCATGGGGAGCAGGGTCCAGGAAAATGAACCTCTTGAATCGCCGGTCAAACATGGCACGGCAATTCCGGCTCCGAATAAGGAAGTCGTTGAACTTACAGCTGGTCCTAAACGGCCTGAGACAGGGCTTTCCACTCTTGTCGGAAAGTCTTCCGATCGACTAGTTGAGTTGATGGGGGAACCCGACAGGATTGAACCATCCGCATATGGTTATGAGTGGTGGGTGTACTTGGAGGATATTCAATTAATGGCGGGTGTTGAAGACGGTATTGTCAATCAGGTTTTCAGTGCTGATCAGAAGGCGGATGTAACACCTATCCCCATTGGTCAGAACATTAATGAAGTGTTCCGCTTTTCGATTATCGAGTCTGAAGTTAATGTGATATTGGATGAAAATATTTATACATTTACTTTGAATAGTCAGGACTTAAAGGATAGGATTTTGCTTAAGTATGAAGATTTGTATGCGCAAGTGTATGTCGATGCCGAGGATGAGGTAATTGAAGGCGTCCGTTTCATTAATCCGAAAACGCTTGTCATCCATCAGCCGTATGACATGGAATTCGCAGGGGATTTAGTCGTGTCCAATCGGCCATCTTCATCGGTGCAAATGGAAGTCGATCGTTCGATGGAAAGGCAAATTATCGAACTGACGAACATGTATCGGGAACATCATGGGTTGAATCCGCTTGAAAATGACTACTGGTTATCATTGCTAGCCCAAAACCATAGCAAGGATATGGCGATTGAAAATTACTTTTCGCATGAGTCGCCATCGGCAGGGAATTTGTCGCAGCGATTGAAAAGCTTAGGAATTGAACATAAAAAAGCAGGGGAGAATATCGCCGCCAATTACGTGGATGCTATTGAAGCAGTCCATGGTTGGCTGAATTCTCCCGCTCATCGTAGTGTCTTGCTGGATTCGGATGTGACCGATATTGGTACAGGGGCATATGGAAAGTATTATACACAAGTGCTGATTAAATCAGACAAGAAGGAAAACCCGAACTCGAATTTTTTACGTAAATAAGTCAAGGTAGAATCCAAGTTCCTTCCTCATCAGAAGTGATGCCTCTTACATATAGAGGTATCGCTTTTTTCATTGCGTAAATAGCTGCGCGCTGCTGAATGACGGGGCGATCTGTTTCCAATAGAGGCAACAGTTGAAGTATGTTCATGACATCCATTTTCTTAGCGTCTGCACCGGTACGTGGATCACTTGTCATGACACCTGGAACGTCCTTGAAAAACTCTACATGCGATGCGCGAAGAGCTCCACCTAGTGCTATGGCGGTCAAGTCGCTGCCTCCTCTGCCGATTGTCATCACTTGACCAAATTCGTTGATTCCTTGGAAGCCTGGAACAATAACACAACCAGATTCTCTTAAACTGTCTACGATCATCGTCGGATCGATGTCGCTTATCGTCCCATCCCCAAAATCGCCGGAAGTCCATATGCCTGCTTGAATTCCATGCAGGATTCTATTCGGGACTCCTGCCTCCTCAAGCTCGGCGGAAAGTATAGCTGATGCGATAAGTTCACCGCATGATGCGGCAAGGTCACTTGCAGCTTTAGAGTGGATAAATGCATCAGTTAGCTTTAATAGCCTGTCTGTGGAGTATGGATCTTCTCCTCTGCCTATTGCTGAAACGACCACGACGACATTTTGATGTTTTTCAATTCCGGATTTTATGTGACCGATGCATATTTTTCTAGATTGTTTGTCTTTCATGGCCACTCCGCCAAATTTCTGAACTATCATTCAAGCTCCCAACTTTCTTCGTGTCGTTCGTTCCATTTCCTTCATACGATAAAGTATGGTTCGCTCTCAATATATTCGGTATCCATGAAAATTGTTCGGGAAGGGGAGGGGGCTTCTGTTACTATCTGAGATCTTGAAAGACTGGCCCTGTACGGTTTCGGGAAGTGTCGGCGTGCCAATTCATGGTATAACGGAGAGGTCTAGAAATGTGAAGGACGGATTCATATTCGTTGCGAGAAAAGGTGCCCGTGACGATGGAATTTTGCATGTCCAAGAAGCGATTGAAAGAGGGGCTGTTGCTATCGTCGTCGATCGCAATACCGGTTTGGATAATAATGCGACGAAAGAAATGACGCTCATTACTGTTCCGGATGGAAGGAAATTTATATCCCATGCCAGCGCCAAGCTCGCGGGTCATCCATCTGAATCAATGACAATCATCGCGGTGACAGGCACAAACGGAAAAACGACTGTCACGCATTTCATTGGCCAGTTATTGGCGATGCTCGGTGAACCGGCTGCAGTCATCGGGACGACCGGTCTTTTCATGAATGGGAGGAAAGTCAATCTCGATATTCCGGAAATGACCACTTTACCCGCAGAGTTCCTTCATCCCTTGCTGAGGGACTGCGTAGATGCAGGGATGAAATACATGGTGATGGAAGCCTCTTCGCTCGGACTTTCCACATCAAGGTTGGACCATTGCAAAATTGATGTTGGGGTCTTTTTGAATATTGGAGTCGATCATTATGAAGAGCATGGCAGCAAGGAAGCTTATATTGCAGCAAAAAAGAGACTGACGACAATGGCGAGGGATCTAATTGTCAACGCGGCTGATAGGGAATGTGTGGAACTTGTCAAATGTTCTGAAAGACCAATCCACTTTTTTAATGAACTAATGGTTGCTGGAAAGATGATACCTTACGATTTATATCCAATCTTTTTGCCTGGGAAACATAATAGATTGAACGCTCTTGCAGCTGTTACTGTTATGCACTTGCTCGGTTATAATTATCTAAAAATACTGCAGCTTTGTAGTAGGCTTAAGCTGCCGGAAGGAAGACTGCAACGGTTGGATGGAGGAGATGTAACGGTCTTTATCGACTATGCTCATACTCCTGACGCGCTTCAAACGGTATTGGCTTCATTAACGGAAGAATCGACGGGCGAATTGATCACGGTTTTCGGATGTGGCGGTGATCGGGATAGAGGGAAGCGGCCGCAAATGGGGAAGGTCGCTGCAACTTATTCATCTAAAGTATATATCACTTCAGATAACCCGAGAAATGAAGAGCCATCTACGATTATTGAAGAAATCCTGATGGGCATAAATTGTGAAAGCGGAAAAATAAATGTGGAGCTGGATCGAAGGGCAGCAATCGAAAAAGCGATCTGTTATGCGAAGAATGGAGATGTCGTTTTGATTGCAGGAAAGGGGCATGAGAAAACACAGCAGATCGGGCAGGAGCTCCTCACATTTTCTGATTATGAAGTCGCTGAGGTTGCATTGCGTACAAAGAAAAAATAAAACAGGTCAGAATACATGCACAGGATGCACTTTATTTGGTATGATTAGTTGGAATGGAGGGAAAGCCCTATGATGATGACAGATGAATGGATGTCAATCATTGAGCAATCAGAAATACTCTCCGATATGTTGCTCTCTTCCGAAATCATCCATGAGTACAGAAGAGCGAATCATGCCGTTTATTCCGACAAATCGTTGGCTGAAGCGATCTATGATTTTACCAATATGAAGGAGCGTTACGAAGAAGTGCAACGTTTCGGCAGATACCATCCTGACTATAAGACAGTCATGAAAGATATACGAATACTAAAGAGGGAATTGGATATGAATGAGCATGTCGCCGCATTGCGTCTTGCGGAGAACGATGTGCAAAGACTGTTGAATGAGGTTAGTGCAACCATTGCGAAAGCTGTATCCGATTCCATCAAAGTGCCTACCGGGGATAGTTTCTTTGTAGATTCATCTTGCGGTGGCGGATGCGGTACAGGTGGGAGCTGCTCCTGCTCAGCGTGACTAGATAGATTATACATCAATATCATAACAAAACGGTTGCCAGTTATTGAACAGGCAACCGTTTTTTTTATGGTTCTATAATATTTGTTGGGGTATCCACACAAATTCAACAAAAAAATGCACGTAATCACCGTTTCTTTTATACTTGAATTGTCGAGAAACAAGTAAATGAAAGGTGATACGTGCACATGAATTCTACCATGAATATTCCAGGATTAAAAGATGTAAACATCGAAAAAATAGAAGAGGTTGGAGAGCGGACTGCACTTCATGTTTCGTTGCCAAGAAAGCCTCACCAATGCCCTGCATGCAGGGCGATGACAACCAGGATTCATGATTACCGCATTCAGAAAATCAAGCACCTCAAATGGTTTGAACGCTTAACGGTTCTTTTCTATAAACGTCGCCGATATGCCTGTTCATGCGGGAAGCGCTTCTCAGAGACCTCTCCCTTCGTGGATAAATATCAACGTTACACGAAAGAGTGGAAAGTTGTCCGTGTCCGGTCAATCAAAGCAAAAACCTTCAAAGAAGCAGGAGAAGTACTAGGCACCTCCAGCTCGACGGTGATCCGCCGTTTCAAGGAAGTGTCGAAAGAGCAGATGAGCCAAGGTGTCCGATTGCCAAAATCCATTGCGATCGATGAATACAAAGGCGATACGGATGCCGGCAAGTACCAGCTGATCATAGCGGATGCAGAAACAAAGAAACCCCTGGATGTCTTGCCAAATCGGAGAAAAGAAACGATTCAAGATTATCTCCGCCAGCACGGGACTGACGTTGAATTGGTGGTCATGGATATGAATCCGAGCTTTAAGGCAGCTGTGAAAAAGATTTTAGGACGCCCCGTTATTGTCGCAGACCGATTCCATTATTGTCGTTATATCTACTGGGCGCTCGATGAGGTTCGGCGGAAAGTGCAGAAGGAATGGCATGCCTATGACCGTAAGAAATGTAAAAGAATGCGGCATGTGTTATATAAGCGCTCCGACAAATTAACGGAAAATCACCGTTGGTATTTAGATCGATATCTAGGCATGTCTGATGAATTAAAGAGGGCATACGAACTTAAAGAGGCTTACTGTGAGTGGTTCGACTGGGCAAAGAACGCGGAGGATATGGCGGAAGTGAAAAGCCGACTGGAAGCCTTTTACCGTAAGGTAGAGAAAGCGGGTATTCCGGCGTTTATAAAAGCTATTCAAACGTTCAAAAACTGGCAAGTTGAGATCTTGAATAGTTTTGGCTTCAATTATTCCAACGGTTTCCTTGAGGGGATTAATAACAAAACAAAAGTGATGAAGCGCAATGCCTATGGTTTTAGGCGTTTTGATCACTTTAGAGCGAAGATATTATTAAACATTCAATATGAAGAAATCGGAGTACATTTAGGTTAATGTTTTATTTTACTGCGCTTTTGATTTAAAAGAGATTCGTTGATTGGAGCGTCAGGCAGCGACTCCTGCGGGAACAGCACGAGCTGAAGACCCTGGACTGAGCGCAGCGAGGGAAGCGGCTGAAGCCGTGCCCGCGGAAAGCGTCTGCCTGGAGCGCAAATCAACATTATTCATAGCGAAACCTAAATGAAAGGGTGACGTGCAGATCACATCACCCCAACATTTGATTTAGAACCTTTTTTATGAATTTTCTTGGATGACTTCCATCGCCATTTCCGGCTCATCAGTGACAAAGCCCGCAGCCCCGGCATTCAAAAGCTTTACAAATGCATCACGGTCAGTGACCTGATTATAGTAAACAGAGATATTCAGATTGGATAGGAAACTTATGAAACTTTCCATATTCATCGGAAATGGACCTATCTTTTCAGCAATGCAGAATAGGTCAGCACGAGGGTTGTACAGATGACCGAATTTACTTGAAAAAGAAGCATACGCTTTTTTCACTTCGTCATTTCCGGCTCCCGTAGCCACTTTGTTTTGGGCGTATAGATTGAAGCGGTCTGTTTGTTCATCAAATGCGCTCATGACGATTACACGCTCCTCCGCCCCGGTTTCCTCCAATAGACGCCATAACTTGGACGGCATTAGGCTGCCTTCATATGTATCCGGCGAGTCCTTTAGATTAATAGCGATCAGCATATGAGGGTAGGCAGTTAATAATTCTCGTAAACTGACAATTTTCTCGCCTTTATTACGGAAAGGGAAGTTCCCCTCCTCATCCTGAAACATATAGCCAGCATCTGCTTTTTTCAATTCATCTATCGTGTATTCGGAAATCTTTCCGGAAAAATCGGTCGTCCGATCTGCAATTTCATCATGGAAGAGAACGATTTCCTCGTCTTTTGTCAATCGGATGTCGACGGCAAATCCATGGACTCCAAGTTCTGCTGCTTTTGAGAACGCTGCCATCGTATGCTCCGGAGCGTATTTCATTCCTCCGCGAAGAGAAAGGACGACCGGATCTTTGAATTCAAGTGCTTCCTTCTGGGGGCGGGGTTGGGGCTTGGCAACTACTTTGGATGCAGCCCATGCTGCTACGCTGGCTGCTCCGACAGTAAGCGCCACTTTCGTTTTTCTTCCCATTTTCATATCCTCCTCGTTAATCGTAAACATGTCTTCCTTCATTATAGGGGAAAAAACGGAAGATGTCAGCAACGTTCGGTTGCAGGCCATTTCTCTCCTATGGTATTGTATGGGGTAGGAAAAGAGGGGAAAATCATGATTGATCGACAAGGGATAATTGTATATCTCCATCATTTGAAACAGGCAAAATCGTTGCGAAAGTATGGCCATGTGCATTACATTTCTAGAAAAATGAAATATGTTGTCATTTATTGTGATCAAGTGGACGTTGAAGATACAATTCGTAAACTTGAACGACTTCCGTCCGTTAAAAAGGTGTTGCCGTCGTATCGGCCATTTGTCAAGACGGAATATGAGAACGCTAAACCAGACAAAGCGAAGGAATACGATTATAAAATTGGCCTGTAACCATGAACGTCACGTTTATTGCAATGGCGGGACAAGATGATTAAGACGGAGGATTCCTGTTATATACTGATAGAACAATTTCGTATCGGCAAATTCAGTTGAATGCTTCAATCCGATGTAAATCGGTTCCTGACCACATGCAATCGAAGCTTCTTCAAAGAGAAGCCTTCTCTTTGGCTTGGATTCACCGGTTTGGGTTATGCCTTCCCTGCATATGTATATCGGCATGAAATTGCTGTTTCGGGCTGGTTGGAATGCAACTGCAAGGGAGATCGCTTGTCCGCCTTTGATGTTTGAAGAAAAGATGAAGGTCCTATGGATACGGTGTTGATTCGTTTCCATCAGTTCCATGAGCTCGTAGATGTCGCCATATCCTTCACCTAATTCAATAAAATACTGCTGTAACATTCATGACACTACCTTTCTCCAATAAATATACTTAACTATATCATTGAATATTTTAAAGCACACATAACATCCCTTGCAATGAGGTGCAGCTATTGAAGATCATACTCCGCATTGTCGGCCTTTTAGTCATCATGAATTCCGCTTTACTCTATATACACTATAGTCAAATGGCGGATGCAAGCGGGACGCTGGGTAAGGAATCCCGGTATATCCAGGAGATTGAAGTGATCAATAGGGCAGATACTCTTTTTGTCAGGCATCATTTTCACAACTTGGATGGGGAGCGGCACGAAATTATATTGCCGGCTGAGAGTCGGAATCGTGCTTGTTTTCTGGCAACGGAATCTTCCTGTACGAGAATTAATGAAAATATTACAGCGATTTTGGAAGGGGAGCAGAGCAGACAATCTATCTCCTATGAAATTCCAAAATCCGAAAAGCTTGAAAGTAGAAAGCTTTTTAAGGAACCGTTTGCTGCATTGAGAAATGCGAAACCCGATTCTACTATTTTACATGTAACAGATGAGAGCGGAGTCGGCGGAATGTGGGTCAGTGGATTAGCGTTAGTCGGAGCTAAAGAAATGGACATGATAAATTATTCGATGTTCAAAGGTAATGGCAAAGTGTCGGATCTTTATTGGCAACGAAAGAAATTGCCGCAAGCATTTCGGGGAGATCGGATATCGATATACGGGGAGTCGGTCGATGCTGAACTTGCAGAGCAATTGAATAGCGCTTTACTGAAATTGAACTCTCAACATATTTCCGTTATGACGGATCCAAAGGGGAAACCGCTCCAAGCATCCCGTATGTTAATTACACAAAAGGAGACCGCGGAGCTGCTTGACGAAGTGTTAGATAGAGGGGTCCGCTCATTGTATTCCATTTCGGAAAAGGATAAGCTGGTTTCCGGCCTCATCGCTTCGATCTCAACCGATACGCCGTCCGGGACGAACAAAGCCAAAGCTGTATATGAATCGCTTCAAAGTTCATTGACCGCGAAACAATATGAAATGCTGAAATCCCGCTTAGCTGAGAAGCAAGGTGAGCGCATCGATGCAGCAGAGCTGGATAAATTGATCGGTGAAGTTTGTGGATGGAAAACCTCCTTCGTAGAAAAGAACGAAGAGGGGGACTATCCTTTCGTGTTGGAGGATACACGTACGATTACGATGAACGGTGAAATCCAAGAAGATATTCAAGTAGTCATCATGGATAAGCAGACGTTATATCCCGCAAATAAGGTGTTGACGAGGAACGGCTATTCGGTTTCCGTGAATGAGAGTTCAATTTATATTGAGAGTGCAACGGAGAACTTCAGATTTTCGTTGCGGGACTCATTCTATGTATTAAATGAAAAAAGATATGAATTACGGGAGAAGCCTTACGTACTCATTAATAATGAGTACTATTTTGAAGAAGATGCACTGAGGCGTCTTTTCCATCTATCTATACAAAAAAATGAAGATACGATAACCGTGAAGTCGTTGATAGGAGAGGAACTGAAATGAGGGTCGTATCCGGATCAAGAAAAGGAACACCATTAAAATCAATACCTGGCAAGTTGACGAGGCCGACTTCTGACAAGGTGAAAGAATCCATCTTCAACATGATTGGCCCATATTTTGACGGAGGAATCGCTGTAGAGCTGTTTGGCGGCAGTGGTTCCCTTTCCATCGAATCATTGTCCAGGGGAGCGGATGAAGCATACATTTTTGAGAAAAACCCAAAAGCCTGCTCAGTCATTCGTGCAAATGTTGAAAAATGCCGCTTCGCCGATCAAGTACATATTATTAGAAACGATGCAAGGAACGCTGTTCGGGCATTGCCGTCCGATATAACGATAGATTTGCTTTTCATCGACCCGCCTTATGCCGAAACGAAATTTTACGACTTGGCTGACGCTATAGTGAAAGCGGGCATGTTGTCCGACGAGGCGATCATCGTTTGTGAGCACGAAAAGCAATTGACGCTTCCTGATGCTTATGGTGATTATGTAAAGACCAAGACCCCGATTTATGGAAACAGCGCGATATCCATCTATATGAAATGAGGTAGCATCTATGACAAAAATAGCAGTTGTGCCGGGAAGCTTCGATCCTATTACAAACGGACATCTCGACATTATCGAGCGGGCGGCTAAAGTCTTTCCCGAAGTGAGAGTGGCTGTCATGAACAATTCTTCCAAAAATCCTTTGTTCACAGTGGAAGAACGGATTGAATTGATACGAGCTGTCACATCGAAATTTCCGAATGTCATCATAGACTCTTCATCAGGTCTACTAATCGATTATGCCCGTAGTGCTAGGGCTTCGGTCATTGTTCGGGGGTTGCGTGCTATTTCCGACTTTGAATATGAAATGCAAATTACATCCATGAACCGGATGTTGGATGAAAGCATAGAAACGTTCTTCGTAATGACGAAAAATCAATATTCATTTCTAAGTTCTAGCATCGTCAAAGAGGTTGCGCGTTACGGAGGAGATATATCCGCTCTTGTTCCTTCCGTAGTCGAGAAAGCATTGCAAGAAAAGTTTAGATGATAAATATAAATATGAAATGGTTATGACAAGATGTTTGTCATAACCATTTTTCATAATAGGAAATACAAAAAGATCGGTACGGTGATGACACTCCATACTCTACTGAGCAAATATGGGGAAAGGGGAGTATCGGTTGTTTTCGCAATGACGAATACTTGCATGTGGATGCTTAGGCCGTTCAGTGAAATGATTGCAGCAACTAAAAAAGGGAATACTGGGTGAGTGAAAAAATGATCTGTAGCGGATTGGACGCCGGACGTCATTTCAAATAGCGCTAGCAATACTGTTTTAGTAATTCCTAAATCAACGGTGAATGCCTTGGATATAGCAGTTGTCAATACATTTCCAAGGGAAGAAAAAAAGATTACCGTAGTTGCGACAAGAATGATGACCGTAGAGCTGTCCCTAAGCGACTCCAATAAAGGGGAGCTGGAACGATTTTTTTGCACTAGCGGTTGAGATGTATCCAGTTCTTGCTGATTCCCCTTTATAGCTATCAGCGTAAATAATAAAAAGAGGATATTGGCAATATGGATTGCGGCTAAAAGCTTCCAACCAGATGTAGTATCGCCGAATAATTCAGTGCCTACGAACCCTAATATGAACATAGGACCGGGCGCATGGCAGGCGGCAAGCAGATAGCCGCTTTCCCTCCGGGACAACTCCCCGTTCTTGACCATTTCCGTTACGGTGACCGCACCGACTGGAAAACCTCCAAATGACCCGAGAACGTACGCCTTCATATAACGTTTCCAATTCTTTTTTGAAGGATTCTCCACCGGAACCTTTAATAGCCATTGCGTCAAGATGATATACGGAAGCAAATAAGGAAGTAAGGCGTGTACAAATAATTGTGCACCGGCTTCGGCTCCGTCATGGGCAATACCGGGCTGTAAGATGAAGAGGATGATCAGTGCCCATATAATTCCAATGCTGATCATAGATTGTTTCGTTGCATAGTATCTGAGACGGTGTTCAATCATATGCCTCCTTCCGAGAAGTGAAGTGTAGAACGCTGTTGTTATTGCTTTATTATGGATATTTTCGATGGTACACTAGTTACCAGCTGGCCTTAGAAATTTCGAATTACTAATTACTGAGTAATATATGTCCCATCTGTACAGGCTATTAATGGAGGTGTGTGGGTATGAGGGTGAAAAAGATTGGATTGTATGCGGTCGCTGTGCTTTTTTTATTGTTTTTATTCATTTATCCTCTCGATGCATACATATCGAAACCAGGTGGGGCGTATGACTTGGCGCCGATTGTAGAAGTCGAGGGAGGGGATCAGGATGATGTTGGGACCTTCAATCTCATGACCATTTCCATTGGAAAGGCGACTCCTTTTTCTTACATCGTTTCAAAGTTTTCCGATCGTATGAAATGGCTTCCAATCAACAAGGTCAGAAGGGAAGGGGAGAATGACAAGGAATATAATATCCGTCAAAAGAAACTCATGTCTGATTCCCAGTTCAACGCGATCACTGTGGCATTCAGCAAAGCTGGAATTCCAGTCAACGTGACGTATGACGGTGTCTTCGTCGTATCTGTCTTAAAAGGCGGAGCTTCGGATGGAAAGCTTGAGACAGGTGATAAAATCCGATCCGTTGATGGAGTGCAACTTAAGAAAGTTGGGCAATTTGCATCGTCGATTTCCGGGAAAGGCGAAGGCGATAAAGTTACAGTCTCCGTCGAACGGGATGGGAAGATGCACGATGTTGAAATCATTTTAAGTGAAATACCAAAATCTGAAGGTCGAATCGGTTTAGGTGTACAATTCCAAGAGGATCGCGAACTTGCAACCGATCCCAAAGTGGATATCCATACTGCCGATATCGGCGGTCCTTCCGCTGGGCTTATGTTCACATTGGAAATAATGAATCAGCTGATGGACGAGGACTTGACGAAAGGATATAACATTGCGGGGACCGGGGAAATGCTGTCCGATGGAACTGTCGGTCGGATTGGCGGCGCAGATTTCAAAGTTATGGCGGCTGATCGTGAAGGTGTTGAAATCTTTTTCGCTCCAAACGATTATTTGCCGGATGAAGTTCGAATGAAGAATCCAGGAATTATGACGAACTATGAGGAAGCTGTAAAAACGGCAGAAAAAATAGGTACGAAAATGAAAATCGTACCCGTTGCCAACATAGATGATGCTCTGGATTATTTGAATGATTTGGATGAAAAGTGATTTTCCAAGATCGGCGCTATTTGATAATCCAAGCCGATTTTGGAATCACTCGTACCATTCCCGAGCGCTAGTGCATAAATATCAGATGCGACAATGTCCATCTTCAGTGAAGGGTCGGAAAAAGAAGCGACTTTGCTTATGAGCGGCAAGTTGAGGCTCTTTTTCCTTCCGCTCAAAAACGAGCGTCCATCGTTTGTCATCCCGAGTAAACGCAAATAAGCGGGTTTCTCCATTTCAGCTCTGGTTTCTCCCGTGAAACCTGTCAGTATATGTGTAAGCATCCTTTGTATCCGTGTCCATGTATAGCGTTTGGATTTCACTGCATCCATGAATGTTTGGAATGAATCATGTGATTGTGCAGCACGGAAAATGAGGTTCTCGATTCCTTCCGAAACATCGGCAATGTCTCGTAGCTGGGAAGGTCCATCACGTAAAATGACGAATCGAAGAAATGGGTAAAAGCTCTCCCAACTGCCGAATCCCTTTCTATCCGATTGCCATTCAATAAGTAAATTTCTAGTAGCAGCAGGAATGAAATCTGAAACATCATCGAGTGTTTCCGATCTGAAGAAGGATTTTCGGATGCCTGTAGCGCTTGCGATTTTTTCATTATCCAACGTTTCATCGTGGTAGCCGGCCCCCATCCGTTTGATCGTCACGGCTTCCATCGTTGAACCGATTGAATGCGAAGCCTGCATATAATGGAATCCCAAGATGTTATTCGGCTTGGACAAGTCAGCAAGAGGAAGCGCAGGCTGTCCCGCTTGGATTGTTTTGTATGCACTATTCAACGCCATCGGGTAGCTCATGCCTTCTGAGACCGCATTTTTCACTGCCGCTTCGTATTCATCGGTACGACTTGTGATGAGCCGTATACTGTTTTGGAAAGGCTCTATATTGCCGTCTTCGCTTCCGAAACAGAATGCGCTGCATCCAGCTGCATCAAGCAGCTCGATTGCCCCTTGCGCAAATAAGGGGGCATTTGCTGTCGCGAAGCGGTATGGCAACTCAAAGACGATGTCCACGCCGGATGCTAGCGCCATCTTCGTGCGCGTCCATTTATCGACAAAAGCGGGTTCGCCTCTTTGCAAGAAATTGCCGCTCATGACTGCGATAATAACATCCGCATCAGTGGCCTTTCTTGCCTGCTGTGCATGGTAGACATGTCCATTATGTAATGGATTATATTCAACGACGATACCTGTAGCTTTCAATATGCCCACCCTTTCGATATAATCTAATTGACATTATACGATGCTGCGATTTAGGTGACAAGAAAATATCTTGACATCCCTTTTTATCCATTATATAATCAACAGTGTTGTCTTGAGGTGATATAGACGTGAAATGGTCCATTCATCAATTACAGAAATACAGGCAAGGAGCATTGCCGCTTGACGAGGCGGTCAACCTTGACTCCGTTAAAAAACGGAATCCGGAAATCCGGGATATTAAGCCTGTCCATGTAACGGGAAGCTGTATAATCGGTTCGAAAAAACTGACATGCCATTTCCACCTTGAAGGTATGATGACATTGCCTTGTTCTCGAACATGGGATGATGTCGAATTTCCATTTTCAGTGGAAACGGACGAGCAGTTCAGTTGGGATGAAGCGACACTTGCTACGGATGACATGATCCACCCGGTAATCGGCGAAATCATCGATCCGACCCCGATTTTTGAAGAGTTGGTTCTTCTTGAAGTGCCTTTACAGGTTTTTAGCGATAAAGCTGAAAAGCTGAAAAGTGCAGAGGGGAAAGGCTGGTCTTTTGCTTCCAACGAAGAATACGAGGAACGGCTCCGTGAAGATAAGGATAAGAAAGTTGATCCGCGCTTAGCTGGATTAGCTGATTTTTTCAACTCGGACAAGGAATAGGCGATTATAAGGAGGTGCCCACAAATGGCAGTACCAAAAAGAAGAACTTCAAAAACAGCTAAAAGACTTCGTCGTACGCATTTCAAACTACAAGTTCCAGGCATGACAACTTGTGAAAATTGCGGCGAAATGAAACTTGCGCACCGCGTTTGCAAATCTTGCGGTCATTACAAAGGAAAAGACGTAGTAGGAGAATAAGTTCCCCTGCTTAAAGACCACCGTGAGGCCATGGCTCCGGTGGTCTTTTTTTATCTAAAAAGGAGGGGTTTTCTTGTCGTATAAAATAGAAATCAATGATGGAATAGCTACATTCACAATCAATCGACCCGAAATGAGAAATGCGGTCAACTATGCAGTTATGGAAGGTCTTGAAGAGTTCTTGTCACTAGTCGAATCAGATGAAAGCTTAGCGTTTGCAGTCATTACAGGTGCTGGGGACCGTGCATTTTGTTCAGGAGGCGACCTGTCGGAATTCCATGGATTCCGCACAGCGGATGAAGCATACCCAATGCTGAGCAAGATGGCTGGCTTGTTATATAGATTGTCGGTCTTGCCCGTGCCAGTCATCGGACTCGTCAATGGAGCAGCAGTTGGTGGGGGATGTGAGATCGCCACTGCATGTGATTACCGACTTGTATCATCAAAGGCGAAGGCGGGATTCATCCAAGGAACGCTCGCCATAACAAGTGGATGGGGTGGCGCATCGCAGTTGCTTGTCAAGATGCACAATCATGATGCAATGATGAAATTATTATCAGAAGCGAAAGTACATACTGCGGAACAGTTGCAAGCAATCGGGTGGGCGACGGATATTTACGTAGGGGATCCACAAGCCGGCTTGGAGCAATTCATTTCAGACATGAAGAAAATACACCCGTCCGTACACCGGGCTTATAAGAGGCTGGCAATCTTAAAATGGGAGCAAAGCGGGCTAGGGATCCACATGCTGGAAGAAGCCGCCCAATGCGCAAAACTATGGGAAAGCGACGCCCACCACGAAGCTGTGGATAAGTTCCTGCGGAAAAAGTAAGAAGGTTTGATTTTCATAGAAATTCAGACAAATAGTTGAAAACGGTTTCATTCATCGTATAAACTAGTATTGGGGAGAAGTTCAAACAAGACAGCTAAGGGGGATACGAATATGAACAAGATACTTATTGCGAATCGTGGGGAAATTGCATTGAGAATCATGAAAACATGCAAGCGGCTTGGCATAAAGACGGTTGCCGTCCATTCGGAGGCCGATGAGCATATGCCGTTCGTGAAATATGCGGATGAAGCGTATAGTATCGGACCGGGTCCTGTAGTGCAGTCCTATTTGAAAGCGGATGAAATTATTGGCATCGCCTCGAAAGTTGGAGCGGACGCAATTCATCCTGGCTATGGACTTTTGTCCGAAAATGCCGCTTTCGCACGAAAGGTGAGGGACGCAGGTTTGATGTTTATCGGTCCCGATGCGGAAACGATCGAATTGATGGGCGATAAAATTGCTTCAAGATTGAAGATGAAAGATGCCGGTGTACCGGTTGTTCCAGGAACGGATCAAGGGGTCGGCTCTTTGGAAGAAGCGAAACAGGCTGCAGAATTGATTGGGTATCCAATCATGCTGAAAGCGAGTGCCGGCGGTGGGGGCATCGGAATGGTGCGATGCGAAAGTGAGCAAGCGCTCAGTCAGCATTTTCAATCCGTCAAAAGCAGAGCGAAAGCCTATTTTGGAGATGATGTCGTATTTCTAGAGAAGTTCGTCGAAAATGCACGGCATATCGAAGTGCAGATTTTCGGGGATGACAAAGGGAATATCGTCCATCTATTCGAGCGTAATTGTTCCGTTCAAAGGCGGAACCAAAAAGTGATTGAAGAATCTCCATCCCCTTCATTGAATGAAGAGCTGGGAGAACGGCTTTATGAGGCGGCGGTTGCTGCTGGAAAAGCTGTTCAATATCGTAATGCAGGAACTGTGGAATTCATCTTATCGGAAAACGATGATTTTTATTTCCTAGAAATGAATACCCGTCTTCAAGTGGAGCATCCAGTCACTGAAGAAGTGACCGGCTATGATCTAGTGGAATGGCAGATTGAAGTGGCGCGTGGCAATGAATTGCCTGTCAAGGATCAGAATCAGATTAAGAGTCGTGGTCATGCAATCGAATTCCGCATTTATGCGGAGGATCCGACGACTTTCATGCCCTCTCCGGGAACAATCCTGAAAATGCAATGGAATGATTTTACTCATATGCGCATTGACTCGGGCTATGAAGAAGGCGGAAGTGTCACACCGTTCTATGACCCAATGATTGCAAAAGTGATTGTCCATGCGGATGGGCGCCAAGAAGCGATAAACAAAGCTGAAGAATTCTTCAAATCGTTTATGATTGAAGGGGTTAAATCAAATATTCCACTCTTTCAAAAGTTCATAAGGTCGGAAGAATTCAAGAGTGGAAACTATAATACGAATGTATTGGCGGATTGGCTGAAAACTAAAAAGGAGGAAGTGAAGAAATGACACAATTAAAAGCTGCGATGGCAGGTACAGTATTTACAGTGAATGTTGCCGAAGGGGATGAAGTGCAGGCGGGTCAAGTAATCATTGTCCTCGAGTCGATGAAAATGGAAATTCCTGTAGAAACAGAAGTTTCAGGAAAAGTGACATCGATCAATGTCCAAGTTGGAGATTTCGTAAATGAAGAGGATGTATTGGCGGTAGTAGAAGGATAAGAAAGCTGCTTACAAGTAGCGGGCTACTGATGGGAGAATGTGATCGGAAGGGGTAAAACGATGACAAACATGACAGAACAAACTAGTTATAACGAAAAACTGAAAACAAAAATCGGCAAGGTATTATCTGGAGGGCATCCGAAATATCACGAAAAATTGAAGGAACAGAATAAGCTGTTCGTACGTGATCGTCTCAGACTCCTATTTGATGATGGGAAATATATGGAGGATGGCAGGTTCGCAAATTGCGAAGCCGATGATCTGCCTGCAGACGGTGTTGTCACTGCCATGGGGAAAGTAAATGGGCAAACCGTTTGTGTCATGGCAAATGATTCGACAGTGAAAGCTGGTTCTTGGGGGTCAAGGACGGTTGAGAAGATCATTCGCATCCAAGAGATTGCTGAAAAGAACAGAGTGCCTATGCTCTACCTTGTCGATTCTGCAGGTGCGCGGATTACAGATCAGCTAGAAATGTTTCCGAACCGTAGGGGTGCCGGAAGGATATTTCATAACCAGGTAAGACTATCGGGCTTCATCCCGCAAATCTGCCTATTGTTCGGACCATCAGCAGCGGGAGGAGCTTACATCCCTGCATTTTGCGATATCGTCATCATGGTGGAAGGGAATGCTTCCATGTATTTGGGATCCCCGAGGATGGCGGAAAAGGTTATTGGCGAGAAAGTGACATTGGAAGAGATGGGCGGCGCGAGAATGCATTGCTCTGTCAGTGGTTGCGGCGATGTACTCGTTGAGAGCGAAGAGAAAGCGATCAGTGAAGCACGTCGCTATCTCGAATATTTTCCGGCTAACTACACCGAGAAACCATCCTTAAAAGATGCAGTTGCAGCTAAGGTGGGAAGGTCCCTCGAGGAAATCATCCCGGAGAATCAAAATGCGCCGTTCGATATGTATGAAGCGATAGATGCGTTGATCGATGAAGGCAGTTTCTTTGATATTAAGAAATTATTTGCTCCGGAACTTATTACCGGACTTGCGCGGATCGAAGGGCAACCTGTTGGAATCATTGCCAACCAGCCGAAAGTGAAAGGTGGCGTCCTTTTCGTCGACTCGGCAGATAAGGCGGCCAAATTCATTAACTTATGCGATGCATTTTCAATTCCGTTGCTATTTTTGGCGGACGTCCCAGGCTTTATGATCGGAACGAAAGTCGAACGCGATGGCATTATTCGTCACGGTGCTAAATTGATCATGGCGATGAGTTCGGCAACGGTCCCTAAAATTTCTGTCGTTGTCCGGAAGGCATATGGTGCTGGACTCTATGCGATGGCCGGCCCGGCATTCGAGCCCGATGTATGCATCGCATTGCCGACTGCGCAAATTGCAGTGATGGGTCCGGAAGCTGCGGTCAATGCTGTTTATTCGAATAAAATCGAAGCGATCGAAGATCCGAAAGAGAAAATTGCTTTCGTCCAGGCGAAACATAAAGAATATAAAGAGGAAATCGATGTTTACAAGATGGCTTCCGAGTTGATCATCGATGAAATTATCGCACCTTCAGACTTGCGGAATGTGCTTGCGGAACGTTTTCGTTTTTATTCGACAAAAGAACTTCCATTACCACCTAAAAAACATCCTGTCTATCCTGTATAATTAAATATAGAGAAGAATTAAGGGCGCCTTTCCGGAGGTCGCCCTTTTTAAAAAGGAGGATTTGCATGGAAGTTGTTGTCGCTGGGGCGGGTTCTATCGGATTGCTCATAGGCTCCTATTTGGCGGAAGCGGGCATGCGAGTCGCGTTTTTAGTAAGACGGGACGAGCAGGCGACTATTATCCGAGAGCAAGGAATCAGGCGAATTAATGGTGATGGCTCAGAAACCGTGTTGGAAGCGGATGCACAAACAGATGCAGGGAAGCTGCCGAAGAAGGCTCCTTGGATAGTGGCAACAAAGTATGGAGGAGTCGCGCCTATAGTTGAAGACATACTCGAAAGGAAATTGGGGAATGCTGTCATGTTCGTCCAAAATGGGTATGGGCATTTCAATTTCGTAAGCGGTACCTCATTGCAGAACGTGTTTTTTGCAACTGTCGAACACGGAGCTGGACGGCTAGATGATCGTACGGTCTCCCATAACGGGGTCGGAACTATAAAGATTGCCCCTTACCGAGGGGACGAAACGAGTTTCAATTTCATGGGATCTGTCGATTCAGCCGCCTTTCCAGTTGAATTTGTAGGCGATGCGCACACAATCGTCTTACGCAAAGTGTTAATCAATTGCATGATCAATCCTTTAACAGCAATTTTGCAAGTAGAAAATGGAGAATTGGTGGCGAATCCATACGCTAACATACTTTTTGACCAACTATTCAAAGAAATCATCGCTGCTTTTCCCGAAATGCAAAATGATTTATCCAAAGCCGCTGTTGAAGAGATTTGCGTGAGAACAGCAAAAAACAAATCATCCATGTTGACAGATCGGATGAACGGGAATCCGATGGAGATTGAAACGGTAGTATCGTCTGTCGTTCAAATGGGTGAAATGCGTGGTGCGAGCTTGACCTTATTGCAAACACTCGAAAAAATGCTGCTTGCGTTAGATAGGAGCTGCTTGCGATGATAAATGGCCTCCTGTCGATTCTTACAGGAATCATAGTATTATTTCCTTTTATCATAACGATTGTATTCCTCATTGGGATGAGAAGAATGGGAAAGGCACCAGCAGCAGTCATCAGGAAGGCGGCAGACTTCACGACCCCTTTTTTATTTTTGTCGGTTTATATTACATCGTTGACCATTTTTGGCAAAGGGACCGGTTTTTATATAACTTCAATCGCCATATTGTTTGCAATCCTCTTTGCAGTCATTGAGAGGGTGAAAGAGAAGGAATTTCAAATTAGCCGTGTATTGCATAAAACATGGAGACTTTATTTTTTACTGCTGTCCTTTGCCTACGTTATTCTTCTAGTCATAGGTGTCAGCTTCAAAATATCTGAATATGTGAAATGACGGGAAAATCAATCCAGTCCACAAGCGTATATTTTTCAATCCGATGAATTAGAATGATATACTCTGTTCATATCAGTAAAAAGGGGCATCAATGATGGAAATTGAAACAATTGTCTTGGGTAGTGGAAACAAAGTGATGCAAGCTTACAATCATGATGAACAATTCATACATAATTTCTTTGATTATAGAAATGAAAGCCAGTCCTATCCCGAAAGGTTGAAGGAATTATCTGGCCGTCTGTTTCTTAGAGAAGAGCTTTCTTCCGTCATACGTTCTTTCATGGAACCATTCGGCATTTCAAGTAAAGCATCGGCGCATCTCGAAGAACTTTCGGAAAATGGAGTTGTTGTCA
Organism: Sporosarcina pasadenensis; assembly: GCF_047228845.1. Lineage (NCBI taxonomy): Bacteria > Bacillati > Bacillota > Bacilli > Caryophanales > Caryophanaceae > Sporosarcina > Sporosarcina pasadenensis. The sequence continues at coordinate 572,802 of NZ_JBFEGM010000001.1, read as the reverse complement.
TCGGTGGCCAGCAAGCCGGCATTATGACAGGTCCGCTCTATTCTGTCCACAAAGCGATTACGGTCATCCTTCTTGCGGAGCAAAAAAGGGAAGAGCTTGGCGTGCCTGTCATTCCTGTATTTTGGGTAGCGGGCGAAGATCATGATTTGAATGAAATTAATCATGTCTACACGGAAGCATTTGGAGGAACAACGAAACATAAATATCCGGAGAAATTCATTTTGAAATTGATGGCTTCTGATGCAACGTATTCCCATAAAGAAATGACAGTCTTCATAGAAGGCATTTTCCGACAATTTGGTGAAACGGAGTATACGCGAGCATTAATGGAGGATGTGTTGACTGCAGTCGAAATGGAAAAGACGTTTACCGGATTTTTCGTCAGACTTATGAACGGACTGTTCCATGAACAAGGACTTCTATTCATCGATTCGGCGTACAAGCCGTTGCGGGAAATCGAAAAAAGCCATTTTGCTCATTTCATTTCGGAATCCGATGAACTTGCGAAATTAATCGTCGAAAAAGAGAAGCAATTTTCCGAGTGGGGATTCGGTAAACCGATTGAAGCTGAAAAGGAAGCTGCACATCTGTTTTATGTGCATGAAACTGGACGAGTCCTCTTATCCAAAAAGGATGGGGCTTTTGTGAATGAAAGTATCGGCATACGTTTCACTCTTGATGAAATGCTTCGTATTGCCAATGAGGAGCCTTGGCTGTTAAGCAATAATGTGGCGACGCGTCCGATTATGCAAGATCTCGTGTTCCCTGTTCTTGCTTTCGTCGGCGGCCCTGGGGAAATTGCATACTGGGCCTTATTAAAAGAGGCATTCCGCCTTTTTGGAATCCAGATGCCGATCATCGTGCCGCGGGTATCGATGACTTTAGTATCCAAGCGGGCAAAGGTGGCAATGGAGTCAACTTCATTGGCATTGGAGGACGTGCTATCGGGCAAAGTCCATGAAGTTCGAGAGCGTTTCATTGATTCGTTGCAAAATGAACGGTTTGAAAATCTGCTTGCGGAAACGGAAATGCTGCTGAAAGGGAAATACGAGGAATTAGCAGAGGAATCGAGCGCGTCAATGCGTCAGTTGTTAGATAAGAATTTGAAATTCCATGAAAAACAATTGGGTTATATACGGAAGAAGGCAGAAGAAGAGCTGTTGATCCAACACGAAACAGCTCTCCGAAAATACAGCATACTCGAAAATGAACTGTTGCCTGAAGGTTCGTTGCAGGAGCGAATCTTCACGCCTTATCTATTTATGAATCAGTACGGCCCTCAATTGGTCCAAGACCTGATTCGTCAGCCAATCAAAATGGATGGAACCCATAAAGTCGTCTATTTATAACTAATGAAGCTACGCCGATGCAGACATTCAATGTCTGCGTCGGCGTTTTTTGTGCATTTCTGAGGTTTTTATCGTATTTTTGCGTATCTCGAAACTTTGCTCGAATTATAGCAATATCTCAATGAAACAAGTACTATATACACATTTTACTATGAAAATAGAATATGAGTGGAGGAATGTGGAGGGATGTGGTACATTAAAAACATATAGTGGGGTGAAGAGTATGTTCATGGGTGAATATCAGCACACTGTAGATGCAAAAGGCCGTTTGATAGTCCCTTCGAAATTCAGGGAATATCTGATGGACGGATTTGTGCTGACTCGTGGACTGGATAACTGTCTCTTCGGTTACCCTATGGAGGAATGGAAACGGCTTGAGGAAAAATTGAAGGCGCTGCCGGTTACGAAGAAAGATGCGCGAGCGTTTGCCCGATTCTTCTTCTCAGGTGCCACTGAAGTTGAAATCGACAAGCAGGGCCGTGTCAATATTCCATCCTCATTACTCGATTATGCGAAAGTTGAAAAAGACTGTGTCGTCATCGGAGTTTCGAGCCGCATTGAAATCTGGTCGAAATCTTCTTGGGATTCCTATTACGACGAGTCAGAGCAGTCATTTAACGAAATTGCAGAGAACATTATCGATTTTGACTTTTAACTTGATGAATTATTAAAAAATGGAAAGAAGGCGGTTTCTATGTTCGATCACACAACAGTATTACTTCACGAAGCCGTCGATGGGCTCAACATTAAACCAGATGGTATTTATGTCGATTGCACATTAGGCGGTGCAGGGCATAGTTTGGAAATTGTGAAGAAGCTTTCGGCAGGCGGAAGATTGATCTGCTTCGATCAAGATACGACAGCAATTGAAGCTGCTAAAGTGAAGCTGAAGGATTATTTGGAACAGGTCACATTCATCCACTCGAATTTCAGAGATTTGAAAAGTGAACTGGCGCAGATTGATGTGCATACAGTGGACGGCGTACTTTATGATCTCGGTGTATCCTCGCCCCAGTTAGATACGCCTGAGCGTGGATTCAGTTACAATCATGACGCGATGCTTGATATGCGCATGAACACAGAGGCGGATTTGACTGCCTATGATGTAGTGAATGAATGGCCGTACGAAGACTTGGTACGTATCTTTTTCAGATATGGCGAAGAAAAGTTTTCAAAAGGAATCGCGAGAAAGATTGAAGAGGCACGAAAAAGCGCTCCGGTCAAGACAACAGGAGATCTTGTCGAATTAATTAAAGAGGGAATACCAGCAGCTGCTCGCAGAACCGGTGGGCATCCAGCGAAAAGGGTTTTCCAAGCAATACGGATCGCTGTGAACGATGAACTTGGGGCAGCGGAAGATTCATTGACCGATGCATTGACGATCATGAACCCGGGTGGACGCATTTGCGTCATCACTTTCCATTCACTTGAAGACAGACTATGTAAGACAATTTTTAAAGAAGCGTCATCTATGCCGGAATTGCCGCCGAATCTGCCGATCGTTCCGGAGGGAATGGATCCGGAATTCAAATTGGTGTCGAGGAAACCGATCCTTCCGAGCGAGGATGAAATAGAAGTTAACAAAAGATCCAGATCTGCCAAGCTGCGGATCGTAGAGAAAAAATAAAGGGGGAACTTGTAGATGGCATTGGAACAGAGAAGCTTTCAAACGAATACGATACATGAAGTACATGCACCTCAATCACCAAGGACGAATGAGACACAACAGCCTGCGAGGCGTTCAAGAAAACTTTTCTCGACAGGGGAAAAATTTCTGTTCGTGCTGTTCGCGGCAGTTCTCGTACTATTCTCTACAATGATTTTGCATACTCAGGCCCAAATCAATGATACAAACAAGGAAGTGCAATTGATCAACAAGGAAATTGATGAAACTGCAAAACAAAATACTGAATTGTCCATACAAGTGAGCGAAAAATCTACATACGAAGTAATCTGGAATAAAGCGAAGGAGCTCGGCTTGAATCTTAACGAGAAAAACGTAAAGGTCGTGCCTGGACGATGAAAAAGAAGTTTCGATTTCAATGGGGAGCCTTTCTGATGTTCGTATTTTTCGGAGGGCTCTTTTTTCTTTTGTTCTGGCGATTGCTGAGCATTCAAATTACAGGACAGGCTGAAGGAAGACAAATGGCAGCCATGGCAGAAGCGAAATATGCCAGGGAAGCCACCTTGAAGGCTGAGCGAGGAAAAATTATTGATCGCAATGGTGAATTGATTGCTTCCGATACGTTAAGCTATCGATTAATCGCAGTATTGAATGAAAAAGCGACTGAAAAGGGTGCAAAGAAACCTAGGCATGTCACAGACTTTGACAAGGCTGCAGATGTACTGAGCAGGTTCATTCCTATGGAAAAAGAGGAGATGATCAGGATCAGGGACGCGGCGCTAAAAAGGAATGCGGACACGTATCAAATTGAATTTGGAAAAGCGGGTCGCGATATAAGCCATGAAACGATGCTGGCCATCAAAAAGGCTGCGGAAAAAGAAGGAGTTACTGGTCTGCAGTTCATCGAAGATAAAAAACGTTTTTATCCAAATGGGGATTTCGCATCGTATTTGATTGGCTTTGCTATGCGAGAAGAAGATAAGAATGGGAAAGTTTCCACCGTCGGCAAAATGGGCCTTGAAAAGACATACAATGAGGAACTTACTGGGACGAATGGAAAAGTGGATTATCAAACTGATATTTGGGGATTCATCTTGCCGAAATCAGAAAAGAAAGTCGTTGCGGCGAAGGATGGAATGACAATCCAATTGACGATTGATAAAACAATCCAGAACTTTGTAGAAGATGCGATGAATCAAGTAGAGTCAAAATATTCGCCTGAAAAAATGCTTGTCATCGTCACCAACCCGAAAACTGGAGAAATCTATGCAATGAGCCAGCGACCTTCCTTCCATCCTTCCACACGTGAAGGATTGACGGAAAACTGGTTGAATGACGCTATTCAAAACACGATTGAGCCAGGCTCTACTATGAAGATGTTTACATTAGCGGCGGCAATCGAAGAGAAAAAATGGGATCCCTTTGCTGAGTACCAGTCAGGGCAATATACGATTTACGATAAGACAATCCGTGACGTTAACAGGACCGGTTGGGGGAGAATCAATTTCTTGGAAGGTTTCCAACGGTCATCCAACGTATCGATGGCATATCTTTTGGAAAGGATGGGCGACCGGACGTTCATCGAATATTTACGTGGATTCGGCTTTGGTGAAAAGGTCGGAATCGATTTGCCAAATGAAGTTCCTGGCATCATTTTGGACATCAATCCAAGTGAACGTTTGACGACTTCGTATGGACAAGGATCCACGGTCACCCCTATACAAATGATCCAAGCGGCAACAGCGATTGCGAATGACGGCAAAATGATGAAGCCGTACGTCATCGATCAGATTGTCGATCCAAATACGGGGAAAGTGGTGGATGATCATAAAAAAGCAGAACGAAAATCCCCAATTTCAGCGGAAACGGCCAAGCAGGTCCGTGAGGTTTTAGCTTCTACAGTTACATCTGAAGTTGGAACTGGCCGGAAATTTGCACTTTCAGGTTACTCGGTCGGTGGAAAGACGGGGACAGCGGAAATTCCGAAAAAAAATGGCCGAGGGTATCTCGCTGGTGATGGCAATTATCTCTATTCTTTCCTTGGGATGGCTCCTATCGATGATCCCCAGCTATTGACATATGTAATTGTCCAACAGCCTAAGCTTGAACTAGGCCAATATGGATCGGATCCGGTTGCCGAGCTTTTCACGTCCATAATGGAAAGCAGCTTGAAGTATATGAATATACTTCCTGAAAATAGTCAAATATCCTCGACGAAGTCGCTATCGGATCATGTTGGAGAGGATGCTGAATCCACGATTGCCATCCTTAAACAAGAAGGTTTTACCCCTGTGTTGATAGGGGAGGGGGGCAAGGTGAAGAGCCAATACCCTGAAAAAGGAACGAAATTGAGCGAAGGATCTCTAGTCCTCCTTGAAACTGAGGGAGACACGACCCTTCCAAATTTTTCCGGGTGGTCGAAAAAAATGGCTTTATCCTTTAGAATGTTATCTGGGCTAGATATACGGTTGAATGGTGATGGCTATGTTACCGAGCAAAGTCTTTCAGCGGGTGCTGTCATCAGTAAAGATGATCCCGTCGTACTCCAGCTAAAATCACCGGAAGTTCAGCATACCCCGATTGAACAGAATGAAAAGGATAAAGAGGATAATGAGGCTGAAGAAGATGAGGAAGTGGAAGAGATAATTGGTGGATGATGTATAGCTGTCCCCGCCTATTCATAGGTTGATAGAAAAACGAAAGGTGTGGGGCTCTGCGTAAATATGCCGATTTGCAATCAAAGAAGCGATTGCGGGCAGTATTCATCATTTTTCTCATATCTATTTCCATGGTTATAGCAAAGCTCTTCCACGTTCAAATCATTAAACATGAATGGTTGAAAGCGCGTGCAGAAGAGAACTGGGATCGGGAAATCCCTTTTGGAGCGATTCGAGGGGAAATTCAAGATCGCAACGGGCAACTAATCGTTGGCAACAAGCTTGCTCCAACGCTTTATTTTATGCCTTCCCAAAACAAGGAACCTGAGAAGGCCGCCGCGTTGTTGGCGAATATTTTACAAGTCGACGAACAAAAATTGCTAGAGAAGATGACGAAAAAAGCGTATATGAACAAGTTGGCACCTGAAGGGAAAAACATTACTCAGGAACAGGCGACCGAAATTTCAAAGCTACAAATTGAAGGCTTATATACAGGCGTTGATTTTGTCAGGAATTATCCTCATGGGGAACTGCTATCAAGGTTGATCGGTTTCACTGGTTTTGATGGAACAGGCCTTGCTGGCATCGAATATGCATACGATGAGATTTTGCAAGGCACCGGAGACAAAATACGTCTCTATACAGATGCGAAAGCGATTCCGCTGCCACATGTGGACGACGGTTTTCAGTCGGGAGAAAATGGAGCTACCGTTGAGCTTACAATCGATCTCGAAATGCAGAAAGTCATGGAGCGGGAACTCATCCAAGCGATGGAAAAATATGATTCCACTCAAGCGATAGGAATTATTATGAATCCGAAGACCGGCGAGATTCTTTCGTTGGTTTCCATGCCGACTTTCCATCCTGCTAAGTACCAGGACACAGATCAGACGATCTACAATCGGAACTTGCCGGTATGGATGACGTTTGAACCGGGTTCGACATTCAAGATCGTCACACTTGCGGCTGGCCTCGAAGAAAAGGTGATTGATCTGCACCATGATCATTTTAACGATCCTGGATACACGATGGTTGCTAATGCGAAGTTGAGATGTTGGAAACGGTCGGGGCATGGCCACCAGTCTTTCTTAGAAGTCGTTGAAAATTCCTGCAATCCGGGCTTCATTGAAATCGGCCAGAGGTTGGGCAGTGAGAAGCTTGACAAGTATATTCGGGATTTCGGATTCGGGGAAACGACGGGATCGGGCATTGCAGGCGAAGCGAAAGGGATTCTATTCTCAAAAGAATCATTCGGTCCTGTTGAACAGGCTACAACTGCTTTCGGTCAAGGGATTTCCGTCACGCCAATCCAGCAAGTGCAGGCTGTGGCCGCTGCCATAAATGGTGGTTATTTGTATCGTCCGTATATTGTGAAGGAAATTAAGAATGATAAGGGAGAAACGTTGAAATCGTTTGAACCTGAAATGAGACGCCGTGTCATCAGTGAGGAGACTTCCGCCGAAGTGAGAGAGGCGTTGGAATCTGTTGTTGCAAACGGCTCCGGTCGAAACGCGTTCAATGATGGCTTGCGTGTAGGCGGAAAGACGGGCACTGCCCAGAAGGTCGTTGATGGTGCTTATCGTGATGGCGATTATATTGTATCTTTCATCGGTTTCGCTCCAGCGGATGATCCTGAATTACTTGTCTATATAGCAGTAGATAGTCCGAAAAACTCGATTCAATTTGGAGGCGTCATTGCGGCGCCGATTGTCGGCAGAATCATTGAAGAGATTGCACCACTTGCAGGCATCGAGAAAAGGGAAGGTCAGATTGAAAAAGAATATCGATGGGGAGATTCCCTTACACATCGAGTTCCAGATTTGACGGGCATGACAAAAGGAATGGTAGCTCGCCAACTTCACACGTATCGTATACAGTGGCATGGTGAAGGCGACGTTATCAAATACCAAATGCCGGTCCCCGATTCATTGATGACGGTGGACGATATCATCCACGTATACACAGAAGAAGAATAAAACAACTACAGTTTCAAAACAGGTAAGGAGAACATATTATGACACTCGTCACTACAATAACGGTTATTACCGTAGCATTTGTACTAACAGCAATTATCGGGACCGCTGTCATCCCGTTGCTCAGAAGGTTGAAATTCGGCCAGAGCATCAGGGAAGAGGGTCCCGAAGCCCATAAGAAGAAAGCGGGCACGCCTACAATGGGCGGCCTTATTTTCCTGGGCTCCATCATCATTACGATGCTTGTCCTATCATACATATATGAAGATGTACTGACTACGCAGTCCATTGTATTGATGATTGTGCTTGCTGGTTTTGGGGTAATCGGTTTCCTCGATGATTTCATTATTGTCGTCATGAAGCGAAATTTAGGATTGACTTCGATCCAGAAACTAATAGGTCAGATCATTATTGCGGTTATCGCATTTTTCCTATTGAAAATGGGTCCATTTGAAACAACAGTTCTAATTCCTTTTACGAATTTCACAGTGGACCTCGGTATTTTCTATGTTGCCTTTCTCATTTTTTGGCTCGTCGGATTCTCGAATGCAGTCAACTTATCGGATGGGCTTGACGGGCTCGTTGCAGGAACTTCGACAATTAGCTTCGCTGCTTTCGGTGTATTTGGTCTTGTATATGAGCAATATGATATCGCAACTTTCGCATTCGTCGTAGCCGGTGCGATGCTAGGCTTCTTATTATTTAATATGAAACCTGCCAAAGTGTTTATGGGTGATACAGGTTCTTTAGCGCTCGGCGGAACAATTGCAATGCTTTCGATTTTAGTAAAGCAGGAACTGCTGCTCCTCGTCATAGGAATTGTTTATGTCATTGAAACTTTATCCGTAATGATTCAAGTGACAAGCTTTAAGCTAACCGGAAAACGGGTATTTAAAATGAGTCCGATTCATCACCATTTTGAATTGTCCGGATGGTCCGAATGGAAAATCGTCATCGTTTTTTGGGGAGTGGCATTGCTGGCCGCAATGATACCTGTACTGTGGGAGGTGATGTAAATGGGAAGGCGAATTGAGTTCAAGGGAAAAAAGGTTCTTGTGCTCGGTCTTGCAAAAAGCGGCTTTGCCGCGGCAGAGCTGCTTCATTCGCTTGGGGCTGACGTAGTTGTCAATGATTCTTCGCCTGAAAAAGGCAATGAAGAAGCCCGAGCTTTACGGACAAAAGGGATTTTAGTCATCTGTGGCGGCCATCCTGAAAATATTTTGGATAGAGGCTTTGATACGATTGTAAAAAATCCCGGTATCCCATATCACAATCCGGTTCTTCAACAAGCGAAACAGAAAGGGATTCCGATTTGGACAGAAATTGAGCTTTCTTATTTAGTAAGTGAGGCTCCGATCATCGCCATCACAGGTTCCAACGGGAAGACGACAACGACGACTCTTCTTTACCATATTTTGAACATCGGCGGCAAAAAGCCGCTCATAGCCGGAAATATCGGAACCGTCGCTTGCACAGTTGCACAAAATGCAAAACCCGATGAAGTAATTGTTATGGAAGTGTCATCATTCCAGCTGGCGGGAACGGAGAATTTCCGTCCGAAGATAGCCGTATGGACAAATTTATATGATGCACATCTCGATTATCACGGAACACCAGAAGAATATGCCTTGGCAAAAGCGAAGGTGACAAGTAATCAAACCGCAGAGGATTTCTTTATTTATAATGCAGATCAACCCGAAATGAGACCATATATCGAACAATCAGCCGCCCGGAAGATTCCTTTTTCCTTACAAGGGAAACAATCGGAAGGGATATCTGCGGATGATGAAATGATTTACTGGCAAGGTGAACCATTTGTGAAGAGATCGATGATCAAGTTGCTTGGTCAGCATAATTTGGAAAATATTTTAGCGGCGACAGCTTCAGCTATTCTTATGAATTGCGATAAAGAAACGATAGAAAACGTGTTAAGTTCTTTCACGGGAGTCCGGCATCGCATGCAATTTGTAAAAGAATTGAGAGGCAGGACGTTCTACAATGATTCGAAAGCAACGAACACCTTGGCCACAAAGAGTGCTTTATCATCTTTCCAATCACCTGTCGTATTAATTGCAGGTGGCTTGGATAGGGGACATTCATTCGAGGAGCTTAGACCTTATATGGGCAGGGTGAAAGCTGTCCTTGCGCTCGGAGAAACTGCTGACAGGCTCGTTGAATTTGCTGTTTCATGCGGGGTTCAGCATGCGGTGAAAGTGGGGACGATGAAGGAAGCGGTAGAGGAAGCCTTTGCGGTTTCCAAAGAAGAAGATCAAATACTTCTGTCGCCGGCTTGCGCCAGTTGGGATCAATACCCTAATTTTGAAGAACGTGGAGATGCATTTATCGAAGCTGTAATGCAACTTTGAGCATCAGCTCACCCCTCGACCTATAACACGGAAGGATGCGTTCACTGGATCGAAAATTAAAAGCTGCCTTTATCATTTCGGCAGTATTGTTGTCATTGATCGGATTAGCTTTTGTCCATTCAGCAGGTTCGTATTGGGGGCAGGTCCACTATGCGGATTCATCCCCATTCATCATAAAGCAAGGTATTTATATGACGGTTTCTGTATGTGTTGCATTTATGTTGATGAAAGGGACATGGACATCTAATGAGTCATTCTGGACTGCCTTTTATTACATAACGATCCTATTGTTGATTGCTGTTATGATTCCGGGAATCGGTGCAGTTCGAAACGGATCCCAGAGCTGGATCGCTCTCGGACCATTCAGCATTCAGCCTGCTGAGTTCGTTAAAGTGGCGCTTATTGGAAAGCTTGCGTGCAACATGAAGCAATCGTCCGGGAAAAGTCCATTCAGACTGAGCCATTTTGTGCTTATTTTATTGCCGGCGGCTTTAATTATGCTTCAGCCGGATTTGGGCTCTGCAGTAATTATGATCGTCTCTGCGTTTGTCATTTTGTTTTTGGCGGGTTATCCGCTCACGTTTTTTGGCATACTCGGCTTTGCTGGCATTGGTGCTTTCGTTGCTCTCATAGCCGCCGCGCCTTACCGGCTAGAACGTATAAAGTCGTATATCGATCCTTGGAATGACCCGCTAGGAGCTGGATTCCAAGGGATTCAGTCATTGTTTGCGATAGCGCCAGGCGGATTATTCGGCCACGGCTACGGAAACAGCAGGCAGAAATATTTATACTTGCCGGAACCACAGAATGATTTCATATTTTCGATTATAGCTGAAGAAACGGGGTTTATTGGAGCGACATTCATTCTTGTCCTCTTCTCTATACTCCTCCTATCCGCTTTCGGAATTGCAATTCGTACGCATGATTACAAATCTTTCTTAATGACGGCCGGTATGGCATCGATGATTATTTTTCAAACGTTCCTGAATGTCGGCGTTGTTTCTGGATTGTTGCCGGTTACAGGGGTTACATTGCCGTTTATTAGTTATGGCGGTTCTTCGTTGCTAACGACATGGATGGCAGCGGGGACAATATTACATTTTGCTTTTTATAGAGAACGAAGATGAGAGGAGGGCGGCACATGGATAAAGTGATAGACATCGAAGAGCGGATACCATCCATGAGGGAAAGACGGAGAAGGAAGACGAATAAGAAGTTTTTATTCATCATTGCCGTATTCTGCATCGCCCTCCTTGTGCTTTTATATTTCCAATCTCCTCTTAGCAAGGTTGGTGAAGTGAGGATCCATGGGAATGTCCTTCATGATGACAACTATTACTATGAGAAAAGTGGGGTTTTAGTAGGGACCTCATTTTGGGGATTTGAAACGAAAGAAGTGGAAAGAGAACTTTTAAAACTCGATGGCGTCAGTAGTGTTGCCGTCACAAGAAAATGGATGAGGGATATTGATATTTCGATAGATGAATGGACAACCGTCGCTTATATGGAGAGCGGAGGGGAGTACGGTCTGTTGCTCGAAAACGGAACCGTTTTACCAAGTGATGGAAACTACCCAAGCGTTCCGATTATGAATCATGTGGACAACCCTGACATTAGGAAAAAGCTTACAAAGCAACTGCTGAAATTGGATAAAAATGTTCTGCAAATGATTTCCGAAATCATCTATACTGGGTCAGAGGAGTATCCTGATACGATTATTGCCTATATGGATGACGGATATGAAGTACACGCGAGTATACAGACGTTTGCAGAGAAGATGGATTATTATCCAGACATCATCTCCCAATTAGGTGGTCTTGAAAAAGGGGTTGTCAATATGGAAGTGGGCATATTTTTCACGCCTTTTAGCGAAGTTTACGGAAAAGGTGGTGTGGAGGAAGGGGAAGGTGATGAAGATGTCGAAGAAAATGAGTGACGACTCTAGAAATAGAGGAAGATATATATTATATTCTTTCGTCTTTCTCATACTCGGTTTCATCTTCGCGTTCTCCTACCGTACATTAGGGAAGGACAGTGGTGAATCAGCCCAATCGCCTACATTTCAACAGGAAGAACAATACAGGGAAGAATTGATCATTCAAAAGGAAAGGAATAAAGAGCTCGCGGATGAAATCCAAGCTAAGCAAGATGATATCCGGGAATTCGAAAAATCTTTTTCGGAGAATGAAGAAAATCATACCGTGTTAGTCGAGGAAGCAAAGGATCTTCGATTGCTCTTAGGTATTATTCCGGCTAACGGTCCAGGAGTGCGTGTCACATTGAAAGACGGTGATTATGATCCTGTTGAACAGAACCCTAATGATTATATCGTCCATGAAAGCCATGTGCTCCGCGTTGTAAATGAATTGAAGATTTCCGGTGCTCAAGGGATTGCAATAAATGGGCAACGCATTTCATCCAATTCATATATCAAGTGTACAGGCCCTGTCATTACAATTGACGGAAGAACGCTCCCAGCTCCGTTCGTAATCGAAGCTGTCGGTGATACTGACATTCTTGCGGCTTCACTGAATTTAGGCGGCGGAGTGATCGATGGGTTGGTACATGACAATATCGTTGTCACATTAGAGCAGTTGAAAGAAATCAAACTTCCCGCTTTAAGGGACGAGGCATGATTAATCACTAAGAGGGAGGGTGTTCGTTGAAAAAAGCTATCAATTGGAAATTCACAATTGTCCTCCTGCTTATTGGATTTATGATTGCTGTCCAATACAATACGTTGGAAAATCCTAAGGAACGTGATACGAGGGATATTTGGGCGATACGCCAAGAGTTGGCAGAAGAGAAGAAAATCCATTCAGAGCTTTTGACCGAAATCCGCGATTTGGATAGGACGATCGCCTCCTACAGAACGTTAAGCGAAGCGAGTACCGGACAAGCACTGAAGGAAACAGTGGACAAGCTGCACAGAAAAGCGGGAACGACGGATATTTCGGGGCCAGGCTTTACGATCGAAGTTCGCCCTTCGGTGGAAAGCGTAGCGTATGGAATACCAATCACGAGTATTTCATCCGATTTACTTACACGTTTCGTCAACGAAGTGAATCGATTTAAAGGCATTCATATGGAGATTGACGGCAAGCGATTTACGATAATGAGCTCGATACGTGTCATCAATGGAGAAACAACTGTAAATGGATTGAATGTCTCTACTCCCCCCTTTACGATAAAAATTATTTCTCCTACAATGTCGGATAGCGAGAAGCTTTACAATTATTTGTTGGCATCGTCCATCCATGACGATTTTTATCTAGATAATCTAGTGCTTGAAATCAAACAACCGGAGAAGGATGTGACCATCCGGGGGTATCCCGACAAATTTGAAAATCTTTATTTGAAAGAACTTCCGAAAGGGGAATGACAATGTGGTTGCCACTGCTTGGTTTAATACTTGGAGTTTCGCTGGGACTGTTAACAGATTTACAGATCCCTCAAATCTACAGCAACTATTTGTCCATCGCCGTGTTAGCTGCATTGGATACGCTTTTCGGAGGAATACGTGCGCATCTTCAACAAATTTATGATGATAAGGTGTTCATCTCCGGCTTCTTCTTCAATATTGTTCTTGCTGCGGGATTAGCTTTCCTTGGAGTGCATCTCGGGGTGGATTTGTATTTGGCCGCCGTCTTCGCATTCGGAGTTAGGCTATTCCAGAATATCGCTGTCATCAGAAGGATTTTGCTGACGAAATGGTCGGATAGAAGTAAAGTTTCTGAAACGAAATTTCAGGAATGAAAGGAATTGATCATCGGATGGAGAAAATATTTAGACAATACGACTCTAATACAATAGAATGTATGATAAGGACTGTAATGGGAGGTGCCGGAAATTGAGTCAATCTACAATATATGTATCACTTGATATAGGATCTTCGTCAGTCAAAGTGCTGATCGGCGAAGTGGATGGCGGATCCCTCCACGTAATCGGGGTTGGTAACGTCCAGTCTGCAGGCATTCGAAAAGGGACGATTATCGACATTGATGCGACTGTCCAATCCATCCGTAAAGCGGTGGAACAGGCTGAGCGGATGACAGGCATGCAAATCAGGGAGGTCATACTAGGCATTCCTGCAAATGGCGTTCACTTGCAAGACGTCAAAGGCGTCGTAGCTGTCAACTCGGAGAACAGGGAAATTACCGATGATGACTTAGATCGGGTTATGAAATCGGCGCAAGTCATGTCGGTTCCACCAGAACGGGAAATCGTCAACATCATACCAAAGCAATTTATAGTGGATGATTATGATGAAATAAAAGATCCTAGAGGAATGATCGGCGTACGTCTTGAAATGGACGGTACACTTATCACGACTTCAAAAACGTTAGTGCATAATATTTTACGATGTGTAGAACGGGCGGGTCTTGTAATCCGTGAAATCTATTTGCAACCATTAGCAGCGGGTACATTTGCATTGACGGAGGATGAAATAAGCCATGGAACGGCATTTATCGATATCGGCGGAGGTTCAACGACAATCTCCATCTTTGGTGATAACCGCTTCATTTCAACTGCTGTCGTCCCGGTAGGCGGGGACCATATTACGAAAGACCTGTCAATTATCCTGAAGACACCTACAGAGCAGGCTAGAAAAATCAAACATCAATATGGTCATGCTTTTTACGATGACGCGTCGGATGACGAGCTTTTTGAAGTCCCTGTCATCGGTGCCGATTCAAAAGATCAATATAGTCAAAGATACATATCGGAAATCATAGGTGTCCGATTGGAAGAATTGTTCGACTTGGTTCTTGAAGAGCTCTATCGTATGGGTATTCATGATTTACCGGGTGGAGTCGTATTGACAGGTGGCTCGACGAAGCTCGATGGGATTTTGCAACTTGCAAGATATGTGTTGAGAACGAGGGTCAGGATCCATACCCCTGAATATATCGGTGTGCGTGAACCAATGTATTCGACTGCTGTGGGTCTTATCCGTTATGCTAGTATGGAAGATAGTTATTTTGGTATTGCGGCCGAATCTCAAACAGTTGCTACAAATAGTGAGATGGACTATCCACCTTCCAGTAAAAAGAAGGTAGCCGTCCAATCAAGAGAGAAAAAGACAAGCTTAATGAGCAAAACCAAGAAATTTTTCGATGGATTTTTTGAATGACTGTCTAAATATGGTCATATAGGGATTAGGAGGAGAGAGCATGCTAGATTTTGAAACTAATGTCGATGCACTCGCAGTCATTAAGGTGATTGGAGTCGGTGGCGGAGGAAATAACGCGGTTAACCGCATGATCGAACATGGAGTGCAAGGTGTGGAGTTCATCGCTGTAAATACAGATGCGCAAGCACTTAAATTATCTGAAGCTGAAGTGAAATTGCAGATTGGAGCAAAGCTAACTCGCGGACTCGGTGCGGGTGCAAATCCTGATGTTGGAAAAAAAGCGGCTGAAGAAAGCCGAGAGCAAATAGAAGAAGCACTTCGCGGGGCTGACATGGTTTTCGTAACCGCTGGTATGGGTGGAGGAACAGGAACAGGTGCCGCGCCTGTCATCGCACAAGTCGCAAAAGATCTTGGAGCGTTAACAGTAGGTGTCGTTACTCGTCCATTTACTTTCGAAGGACGTAAGCGCCAAACGCAAGCAATCGGTGGAATCGCTGCAATGAAAGAATCGGTTGACACGCTAATCGTCATTCCGAATGATAAATTGTTGGAAATCGTCGATAAGAACACGCCGATGCTAGAAGCGTTCCGTGAAGCCGATAATGTACTGCGCCAAGGGGTTCAAGGTATCTCGGACTTGATTGCTGTACCAGGACTTATCAACTTGGACTTTGCGGACGTGAAAACAATCATGTCCAACAAAGGTTCGGCATTGATGGGAATCGGTATGTCCACAGGCGAGAACAGAGCTGCGGAAGCTGCTAAAAAAGCCATTTCGAGCCCGCTACTGGAAACGTCGATTGACGGTGCCAAAGGTGTATTAATGAATATTACAGGCGGTTCTAATTTGAGCTTGTTTGAAGTTCAAGAGGCTGCGGATATCGTTGCTTCCGCTTCGGACGAAGACGTCAATATGATTTTCGGATCTGTCATCAATGATGACCTGAAAGATGAAATCCTCGTTACAGTCATTGCGACAGGATTCAGTGAAGATCAATTGAATCAACCGAAGCCTTCAAGGAATCCAGGGTTCGGCGCTACACGTCAACGTGAGCCTCAGTCTCAGACAGTAGTACAGCCGTCTCATACACGAAGAGAAGAGCCTCAGCCACAATACCAACAGCCTGAGCCGACTCGACAACAGCAAAGCCATCAGCAAGAGGATGCATTGGATATTCCGACATTCTTGCGCAATCGCCAAAGAAGATAATAGAACTGATATAGACCGAAGCTCTCCGGCAGTCCAAATGGACAAGCTGGAGAGCTTTTTTTGCGTATTCATGTCGATTATTTTGTTATCATTTTCCCTTGTTCCGACAAACATTGCAGTTGTGGAGTGTTATTCTTACGTACAAGGAGGGCGGGCTGATGTATGGGGAACTCATTGTTGGTATTAACATGGTTTTCAACTATGCGATTTTGTCATTTGCAAACCGGATGGTCAAGGCACAAGCAACAATGCTCCGCTTATTGCTGGCTTCATTAGTCGGTGCGTTGCCGGTAACGATTTTCCCAGACTCCTATATCGCCATCTTCGTCGCCTTCGGTGTAATGATTGTCTGCGCATTCGGTTTTTCAATTGCAACGATTGGCAGCCCGGCTGTCATCGTACTGATCGGCGCGCTTTTCGCTGGAGGAGCGCTAACGGTTTTCACGGATAATTTCATGTTTACGGATGCCAAATTCACGGTCTTCGTCAGTGCACTTCTAGCTTATGTTTTCCTCTACCTTTTAAAGACCAAGTGGATGGATGTTAGAATTGCCCGACAACTGTCCTCCTATTCAGTTGCGTCGGTATTGTCCATTTGGAATGAAGCAATCTCCATTCCATGTTTCATTGATACAGGCAACCGTTGCACAGAACCACTTACCGGAGAGCCGGTGCATTTTGTGTCATTCAAATCCGTAGAACGTTCGATTCCTGTAGAGTTGAAAGAACCGCTGCTTACATGGAAAACTGAAGATATGCCCCAACTTTCAACTTTCCCGAAGCATTATCAAAAAAAATTACGTTTGATCCGGCTACAAACAGTACAAGGTGCCTCGTGGGCGATCGGTTTCAAATTCGACCGGTGGATCATAGGTGAAGGGAGTGAGTTGCCAACGGGCTATATCGTCTTCACGAAGCAGGATAACCGTTATCCGGAAGGGGCAGGCGCCATTTTACATGCCTCCGCATTGGAATCCATTACGAACGAAAGGGGAACTAGTCATGTTGCAGGAACTTAAAAAATGGTTATCGATCGTTAAGAGCTTCTTCAATAGAAAAAAGAGCGGCACTTATTACATCGGTGGCCATGAATCATTGCCTAAGCCATTGTCCAGGGAGGAAGAGGCAAAGGCAATCAGAGCCTTCATGGAAGGGGACATGGATGCAAGGGATACACTCATTGAAAAGAACCTCAGACTTGTCGTTTACATTGCCCGTCGTTTTGATAATACGAATACGCATATCGAAGATTTGATCAGCATTGGAACTATCGGACTTATAAAGGCGATCGAAACATTTAAAAGCGATCGCAATATTAAATTGGCGACATATGCTTCAAGATGTATTGAAAACGAAATCCTTATGCATTTAAGGAAAACAAATCGGACGCGGTCGGAAATTTCATTCGACGAACCACTAAATTCCGATGCGGATGGAAATGAGCTTCTGCTCTCGGATATTTTAGGAACGGATGAACACATTATCATTGATGACGTTGAGAAAAAATTAGAAAGGCAACATATGATTGAAGCAATCAGCACATTGGACGAACGGGAGAAATATATAATGGAATGTCGTTTTGGACTGACTGGACAGCTCGAAATGACCCAAAAGGAAGTCGCAGAACTACTAGGGATTTCACAGTCTTATATTTCCCGACTTGAAAAGAAAATCATCTCCGAACTACGGGACAGATTGAATCACCCTATCGCTTGATGGTTGAAATTGGCGAATCCGATTTCGCATATTCCGCTAATGTGAGGACAAACTATTTTGTACAGTCATCTACAGAATGCGGAGGAAAAGCGAATGATGCGTACAAGAGTTGAAATCTGTGGAATCGATACGTCCAATTTGCCATTACTGACGAATGAAGTGATGAAAGAAACGTTTATCCGGCTTCAAAGTGGTGACGAATCGGCAAGGGAAGAACTTGTCATAGGTAACTTGCGGCTAGTCTTGAGTCTTGTTCAAAGGTTTGCTTATAGGGGGGAGCAAGCAGACGATTTATTTCAAGTTGGCTGCATCGGTTTATTAAAGTCCATTGACAACTTTGATTTGAGTCATAATGTCCGATTTTCAACATATGCCGTTCCAATGATCATCGGTGAGATCAAAAGACATTTGAGAGATCATCATGCCATTAGGGTATCCAGATCACTTCGGGATATAGCTTATAAAGCAATCAGAGCAAAGGAACAATTTGTGAACGAGCACCAAAAAGAGCCGAGAATTTCCGATCTTGCGGAAGTGACGGGCATTCCTGAGGATGATATTTTATTTGCTTTAGATGCAATTCAAGATCCGATGTCACTTCATGAACCGATGAACGGCGACGGAGGCGATCCTGTTTATATTATGGATCAGTTGCAGGATAAGAAGGTTTCGGAAGAACGTTGGTTGACGTATGTCTCGGTGAAGGAGACTGTATCGGGCATGACGGAAAGACAGCAATTAATTCTTTCTAAACGTTTCTATTTAGGACAGACACAAACTGAAATCGCAAAAGAGCTAGGCATTTCCCAAGCACAAATTTCAAGGCTGGAGAAAAATGCAATTCAAATTATTAGAGACGGAATGGAAAATAAATGAATAAAAAAACGCAGTGCTTCGGCATTGCGTTTTTTCTTGTCCTTTTGCATACGCTGTAGAAAGGAGGCTATGCATATGCGTTTTTCGGACTTACAGAAAAAAGAAGTGATTGAAGTGAAAAAGGGCTCTTTCTTAGGATTTGTGCAGGATGCGACGATCGATATGAAAAACGGCAAAATTGACGTACTCCAAATTGGAGGAGCAGAACGATCCTTATTTTCAGATTCGAAAATGAAGGATTTGAAGCAAATCAAGTATGATGATGTCCTCACAATAGGCAAAGACATCGTTTTAGTCGGCAAAAAGGTTGATAAATGAAGAGTTATCATTGATATGTGTCCATCCAATTGATACAATAAAGCAAAGTAAGCAGAAAAGTAGTGATTTCATTGGACACACTTCAACAACGTATGCAAAAAATAGAACAAGAAATTCAAGCAGC
The DNA here is from genome assembly GCF_047228845.1 of Sporosarcina pasadenensis. NCBI lineage: Bacteria > Bacillati > Bacillota > Bacilli > Caryophanales > Caryophanaceae > Sporosarcina > Sporosarcina pasadenensis. The sequence goes on along the minus strand of NZ_JBFEGM010000001.1, from coordinate 553,455 downwards.
TTGTGATCGCTCAGGAAGGAATCGTCAAGATGTGACGGTCGTGGCGGTGACAAAGCAAGTCTCTGAAGACAGGGCACGTGAAGTCATCGAAATTGGAGTTTCAAATCTTGGAGAGAATCGACCGGAAGGACTTCTCGCAAAGCAGGAAAACATTCAATCTGATGATGTCTGCTGGCATTTCATCGGGAATGTCCAAAGCAGAAAAGTGAGGGACATTATTAACCAAGTCGATTTCCTTCATTCATTGGACCGCCTAAGTATTGCAAAAGAGATTCAAAAACGGGCAGCATCTTCGGTTGATTGCTTCGTGCAAGTGAACGTATCCGGGGAAGAGTCCAAATCAGGGTTAACCCCATCTGAATTGGAGGGGTTCATCCTTCAGCTCGCTGACTATGATAAAATTCGAGTTGTTGGTTTAATGACGATGGCTCCCTTTACGCAGGACGAAGAGTGGATTCGAAAAATATTCCGCTCCTTGCGTAGTCTTCGCGATCAAATCGCAGCTGAAAATTTAGATTATGCGCCGTGCACGCTATTATCTATGGGAATGTCAAATGACTATTCAATCGCAATCGAAGAAGGTGCAACTCACGTTAGAATCGGAACCGCATTAGTCGGAACGGAGAGCGAGGGAGACGAATGAGCATAAAAAGACGATTTGAGAAATGGTTCTATCTTGATGAAGAAGAAGAATTGCAGCAAGAGCATCCTGTCCGGGAACAACATCCGGTACAAGAGCAGCAACAGCCGAGAAGAGCGGTTTCGCGAAAGCCGCAAATTGCGGAAACACAGCAACAGCCGGGAACAGTTGTCAGCTTGCAAAGCATTCAGAAATCTTCAAAAGTTGTTCTTTTTGAACCGCGTGTCTACGCTGAAGCGCAAGATATTTCGGAGCACTTAAAGAATAAAAGGGCCGTAGTTGTCAATTTACAAAGGATTGAGCGCGATCAAGGGATCCGCATCGTCGATTTCCTGAGCGGAACTGTCTACGCACTTGGTGGGGATATTCAGCGGATTGGCACTGACATTTTCTTATGTGTGCCTGAGAACGTAGAAGTGGCAGGGACCATTTCGGATTTTTTTGAAAGATAGAATTGGATGAGGTGTACAAACGGATATGATACCAGTAGTCAATATAGTTTTTGATATTATTTTTAAAGCGATAGATCTTTACTTGATACTCCTCATTATTTATATTTTAATGTCATGGGTACCTTCCACAAGGGAAACGAAGTTCGGCATCTTTTTAGGGAAAATTACTGAGCCGTATTTAGGGTTTTTCCGCAAGTTCATTCCACCTCTTGGAATGATTGATATTTCACCGATTGTTGCCATCTTTGTATTGAATTATTTGATTTCCAGAGGTGTATACGAAGTATATCGATTAATCATTACCTCACTCATGTGAGGTTTTTTCTATAAGGGACCCATGTGAAAATGGTCCCGTAAGGAGTCGTAAAAAAGTGGATTCGATCATACAACATTTTAGAAAAGACGAGCAGCCGTTCATTGAAACGGTAATCGGGTGGACGCGTGAAGTGGAGGATACATATTCTCCAAAACTCACCGGATTTCTCGATCCAAGACAGGTATTCATTTTGAGCTCCATCGTCAGGAGTTCCGGTCTTGAATTCGGGGTCCATGGCGCATTCCTTGAGCCTGAACGCCAACGGGCTTTGATTTACCCGGATTATTACGAACCGGAAGATGCTGATTTCCAAGTCTCTGTTTTTGCCATTAGGTATCCTTCGAAATTTATGACGTTGGAACATCGGGATATTTTAGGGTCACTTATGGCGCTTGGTATCGACCGTTCGAAATTCGGAGATATCCGCTTGGAGGAAGATGTCGTCCAATTCGCCGCTGCAGAGGAGATGAAAGATTATCTCACTGCCAATTTAACGTCGATCGGCAAATCGAAAGTCCGTATCGAAGAGCTCGGTTCTTCTGATGACTTGATCGTCATGGCGGAGTCGTGGAAAGAAGAGCTCCATACAATCAGTTCATTGCGCCTAGACTCTCTTGTCGCTTCTTTAGTGAATTGTCCACGACAAAAAGCTGTCGCGCTCATTCAGAATGATAAAGTGAAAGTGAATCATGTCATCCGCAATCAGCAAGCGTTCGAGGTGAATGAATCAGACATTCTTTCGATCAGAGGATCAGGCCGTTTTAAAATTATGTCGATAGAAGGAAGGACCCGAAAAGACAAAATACGGTTGTTGATTGGTAGGTTAGAATGATTTTTCAGACAACCGTCTGAAAAACTGCTGTTTTATATGAGGATGGCATGTATAATAGGGAATAGATGATTTACTCGAAAGGGAGGAACAGAAGATGGCATTGTCACCACTCGATATACATAATAAAGATTTCAGCCGCGGTTTCCGCGGTTACGACGAAGATGAAGTGAATGAGTTTCTCGAACAGATCATGAAGGATTATGAAAACGTGCTGGAAGAGAATAAAGCTTTGAAAAACAGTTTGAAGGAAACGAGAGAAAAGATTTCCCATTTCAATACGATTGAAGAGACGTTGCAGAAATCCATTTTGATTGCCCAGGAAGCAGCTGAAGATGTTAGACGCAACTCGGTCCAGGAATCGAAGCTAATTGTGAAAGAAGCGGAGAAAAATGCGGACCGTATTGTGAATGAAGCATTGTCCCGCGCTCGTAAAATTGCAATGGAAATCGAGGACTTGAAAAAACAATCGAAAGTGTTTAGAAACCGTTTTCGCATGTTGATTGAAGCCCAACTTGATATGATCAAGACAGACGACTGGGAAAAACTTTTAGAATATGAGCCGGATACAGAACATCTTGAGTCCGCTGCAGATGTAGAATGACAGGGATGCTTGACATTCCAACGCATTCACACATATAATAATGACCATATAAGCAGGAACAGGCGTTGAAAGAGAGAGTACTTTCCGAAATTCAAGCAAAGCGAGCCGGGGGCGGTGGGAGCCTGGCCTGAAACGGAAACGAAAATCACTCCAGAGCCGGATTGACGAAAATCAATCCCGGATGCACCCCGTTATGGTGTTCTGAGAGGCAGTATGATTTTATCATGCTGCAACTAGGGTGGTAACGCGAGAATAATCCCTCGTCCCTTACATAGGGACGGGGTTTTTTTATTTCCAAAGGAGGAAACAGGATGGATTACAAAGACACATTGCTCATGCCGAAAACAGAATTTCCAATGCGTGGCAACTTACCAAACAAAGAACCTGATATGCAAGCAAAATGGGAAGAAATGAACATCTACGAAAAAGTGCAAAAACGTACCGAAGGACGCCCATTCTTCGTTCTTCACGACGGACCGCCATATGCGAACGGTGATCTGCACATGGGGCATGCACTTAACAAAGTGCTGAAAGACATGATCGTTCGTCATAAATCGATGACCGGCTTCCACGCACCTTACGTGCCGGGCTGGGATACACACGGTCTTCCGATCGAGCAAGCTCTCGTCAACAAAGGCGTCAATCGTAAAGAGCTCTCCGTCGCTGAATTCAGAAAGATGTGCGAGGAATATGCTTACAGTCAAATCGACAGCCAACGTTCACAATTTAAACGTATCGGCGTACGTGGTGACTGGGAAAATCCGTATATCACATTAAAACCTGAATTTGAAGCAAGGCAAATCCAAGTATTCGGCGAGATGGCTAAGAAAGGTTATATTTACAAAGGTCTGAAGCCTGTCTACTGGTCCCCTTCAAGCGAATCAGCACTAGCTGAAGCGGAAATTGAGTACAAAGATAAAAAATCACCTTCCATCTATGTGGCATTCCCGATCAAGGACGGTCTTGGTGTTGTTGACGAGGATGTCCGAATCGTCATCTGGACGACGACTCCATGGACAATTCCCGCAAACCTTGGAATTTCGGTCCACCCGGAATTCGTATACGCTATTGTCAATGTGGAAGGAAATAAGTTCCTCATGGCGAAAGATCTCGTTGAGTTTGTTGCGAAAGAGATCGGCTGGGAATCATATGAAGTTGTTAGCGAGGTAAAAGGTTCTGATCTAGAAAGAGTAATTGCGAAGCACCCGCTATATGATCGCGATTCCCTCGTCATGCTTGGCGACCATGTTACGGCAGAAGCTGGTACTGGCTGCGTTCATACAGCGCCAGGTCATGGTGAAGATGACTTCTACGTCTCGAAACAATATGGTATCGACGCATTGTCTCCGATCAATGACCGAGGTGTCATGACTGATGAGGCTCCTGGCTTTGAAGGGTTATTTTATGAAGATGCAAATAAAGAAGTGACGAAAAAATTGGATGAAGAAGGAGCTTTGTTGAAACTTTCCTTCATCACTCACTCGTATCCACACGATTGGCGTACGAAGAAACCGGTCATTTTCCGTGCAACTGCACAATGGTTCGCATCCATCGAATCATTCCGCAGTGAATTGCTAGAAGCGATTCGCAATACGAAATTCACTCCTTCATGGGGCGAAACACGCTTGTACAATATGGTACGCGACCGTGGTGACTGGTGTATTTCACGTCAACGTGTGTGGGGAGTTCCGATTCCGGTATTTTACGCGGAAAATGGAGAAGCCATCCTTACTGATGAAACGATTGCACATGTTGCAAAACTGTTCAGGGAACATGGTTCGAATATTTGGTTTGAAAGGGACGCGAAAGACTTGCTTCCGGAAGGTTTCAAGCATGAAGGCAGTCCGAACGGCCTGTTTTCAAAAGAGACGGATATTATGGACGTCTGGTTCGATTCCGGTTCTACACATCAAGGCGTGTTAGTGGAAAGGGACGATCTCGTCTATCCGGCCGATTTGTACTTGGAAGGCTCCGACCAATATCGCGGATGGTTCAACTCATCCTTGACGACAAGTGTCGCCATCAACGGAATTGCTCCATACAAAGGGCTACTAAGCCACGGATTCACATTGGATGGGGAAGGGCGCAAAATGAGCAAGTCGCTCGGCAACGTCATCGTACCTTCAAAAGTGATGAATCAACTAGGTGCCGATATCCTTCGTCTATGGGTGTCGTCAGTCGATTATACGGCAGATGTACGGGTTTCCGATTCGAACTTCAAGCAAGTATCGGAAGTATACCGCAAGATCCGAAATACACTCCGCTTCCTGCATGGAAACGTTGCAGATTTCAATCCGGCTTCTGACCGTATCGAGTTCAATGATATGCGTCCGATTGACCAATATGTTTATGTGAAGTTGCAAGATTTAATTAATGAAGTCCTTGAAGCTTACGAGAAATACGAGTTTGCAGGCGTCTATCATGCAGTGAACAATTTCTGTACAGGCGAATTGAGCTCGTTCTATCTTGATATTGCGAAAGACGTCGTTTATATCGAAGGCGTAGATCACCCGCACCGCCGTGCGATGCAGACCGTCATGTACGATTCACTCGTCGCTCTATTGAAGCTATTGACGCCGGTCATCCCGCATACGACGGATGAACTTTGGGCATATCTAGAGCATGTCGAAGAGGAAAGCGTACAGTTGACTGACATGCCGCAAGCGGAAGACCTTGGAGATCAAGCAGAGGCACTTCGCGAGCGTTTCAGCCGTTTGATGCTTGTGCGCGACGATGTTTTGAAGGCGCTTGAAGAGGCAAGGAATGCAAAAGTGATCGGTAAATCGCTCGAAGCGAAAGTGACTGTTGCTTTGCCGGAAAAAATGGCTGGTATTTTGACAGCGGAAGATATCGATTACGCTCAATTCTTCATCGTTTCCAAATTCGAGGAAGGCGAAGAAGGTAATTTGCCATCAGAAGCCTTAAAACTCGACTCCGCAACTGTCCTTGTAGAAAAAGCGGACGGTGAAAAATGTGATCGCTGCTGGACGATTTCTGAAACTGTAGGCACAGATTCAGACCACCCAGCTCTATGCTCACGTTGTGCAAATGTTGTAAAGAAGTATTATTGATTAAATATTGGATTGGAGCGTAAGGCGGCGACTCCAGCGGGAAAAGCGCGAGCTGAAAGCCCCGCAGGAACGTAGTGACGAGGAGATTGAAGCCGTGCCCGCGGAAAGCGTCCGCCTGAAGCGGAAATCCTATTATTCATAAGCATTTTGGTAAAGGCTGTTTGCAACTGTGGCTTTGTTCCTGTTGCAACAGTCTTTTTCTTTTCCATCGAAGCGCATGCCAATTTCATGATTGGAATCATTTTGTGGTAAAATGGAACAGAAACTGTCGGACGGGGGTTTTTGGATTGATACTATATTATGGATTGGCTATTTTTTTAATATTGCTCGATCAACTGACAAAATGGCTTGTTGTACAAAACATGAATCTTGGGGAACGAATCCCTATCGCTGAACCTTATTTGGCACTCTTATCGCACCGGAATAAAGGAGCGGCATGGGGAATGCTAGAAGGGCAGATGTGGTTATTTTATATCGTCACAATAGTAGTTGTCGGAGGCATCATCTATTTTTTCCACAAAGAAGCGAAGGGCAGCAAATTATTGAGTGCCAGCCTGATGTTTTTATTGGGCGGAGCGATCGGGAACTTCATCGACCGATTATTTCGGAAAGAGGTTGTTGACTTCATTGATGTCCTCATCCCTGTCATCAATTATGACTTTCCAATATTCAACGTGGCGGACGCAGCATTGACGGTTGGCGTCGTCCTTATTATACTTTACGTCATTGTAGATGAAAAAAAGAACAAGAAAAAGGTGACATAATGGAACCGCACGAAATTGTAATAACAGAAGAACATGGAACCGGCAGAATTGATAAAGTACTATCGGAAATCAATGCAGATTGGTCCCGCACGCAAATCCAGCAATGGATGAAGGATGGGGCAGTTCTCGTAAATGAAGCAACCGTAAAATCGAACTATAAAGTGAAACCTGGGGATGTCATCCAAGTGATGGAGCCTGAACTCGAGGAGCTCGACATCGTAGCGGAAGATCTCAATCTGGAAATCGTCTATGAAGATGCGGATGTGCTTGTCGTGAACAAACCTCGCGGAATGGTTGTCCACCCAGCGCCTGGACATGCTACGGGCACTCTTGTGAACGGTTTAATGTATCAAGTGAAAGACCTTTCGGGTATAAACGGCGTCATGCGTCCAGGGATTGTCCATCGGATTGACAAAGACACTTCAGGCTTGCTCATGGTAGCCAAAAATGATCAAGCGCATGTATCGCTCGTCAATCAGCTCGTCGAGAAATCGGTAACACGCATTTACACAGCTCTCGTCCACGGCCATATCCCACATGATCAAGGCACGATCGACGCACCGATCGGAAGGGATCCGAAAGATCGACAAAGCATGACAGTTATAGACAAAGGGAAGCATGCTGTCACACACTTCAAAGTGTTGGACCGTTTCGGCGATTTTACATTGGTGGAATGCCGTCTTGAAACCGGAAGGACCCACCAAATACGGGTGCATATGAAGTACATCGGCTATCCGCTTGCGGGTGATCCGAAATATGGTCCGAAAAAGACAATCGACTTCAACGGACAAGCATTGCACGCTGGCACGATCGGCTTCAAACACCCTCGCACTGGGGAGTACTTGGAGTTTACACAGCCTTTGCCGGAAGACTTTAGAGCACTGATTGAAAAAATGCGTTCTTAAAATCGTTGACAAAGTGAAAACGGGCAACTATACTAAACAATGAAATGAATAGCGACACCTTTAAAGTCAGTCCAGAGAGGCTGGGAAGGTTGCACGGAAGTACAGTAGGATAGCTGCGCGCTATTCTTCAGTACGCTTTTTTCTGCACCTATGCCCTCCTGCCATCCTGGCAGGAGGGTTTTTATTTACAAAGAGGAGGAATTTTCATGACGGAAAAAGCTATCATTCTTGACGAGCAGGCAATATCTCGGGCGGTGACTAGAATCGCCTACGAAATTATCGAAAAGAACAAAGGAATCGACGGATGTATCCTCGTTGGCATTAAAACGAGGGGGGCTGTACTTGCGAAACGGCTTTCGGATAGAATCAAGCAAATTGAAGGAAAACCGATTTTGACAGGCGAACTGGATATTACGTTGTACAGGGATGACCTTCAACTGAAACATGAGAATAAAGAACCTCTTGTTCACCAAGTCGATATCCAACACGATGTTACGGAAAAGAAAGTAATCCTTGTCGATGATGTCCTTTTCACGGGAAGAACAGTGAGAGCGGCGATGGATGCTGTCATCGATCTAGGAAGACCAGCTGCGATACAACTAGCCGTTCTCGTCGACAGAGGCCATCGTGAATTGCCGATCCGCCCTGATTATGTCGGTAAGAACATTCCTACATCGAATGATGAGCGGGTAGTCGTCAACGTCATTGAACAAGATGGAACAGACGGCGTGACAATCCATAAAAAATAATAAATAAAAACTGATAGGGATTGAGAGTGAAATGATGAATGACAACAAAGTGTTAGACGTACTCGACAAGCCGGCTCCAGGGAGATGGCTTGCCCTCAGTTTGCAGCATATGTTTGCAATGTTCGGGGCGACGATCCTCGTGCCGCAATTAGTCGGCTTAAGCCCTGCCATCGCGTTATTGACAAGTGGAATAGCGACGATCATCTTCGTCCTTATCACAAGGTTCAAAGTTCCCGCTTACTTAGGTTCATCATTCGCCTTCATTGCGCCGATCCAAGTGGCGACGAGCACAGGCGGAATTGGAAGCGCGATGATCGGCAGCATGTTTGTCGCTCTCGTATATGCAGTTGTATCGTTGGTGATATGGACGACGGGCTCCGGATGGATCATGAAATTCCTTCCGCCAGTCGTCGTCGGCCCGGTCATTATGGTTATCGGATTAGCATTGGCGCCAACGGCGGTGAGCATGGCGAGTACCATCCAAGTGGACGGAGAATCACAGTACAATCTTCTCCATTTCTCGGCCGCGATTGTCACATTGGCAGCTGCAATCATCTGCCTCATGTTCTTTAAAGGAGTAGTCAGCCTGATGCCGGTCCTAATCGGAATAATAGTCGGCTACATTTACTCTGCGTCAATTGGAATTTTAGACTTCACAAAAGTGCATGAAGCTGCCTGGTTTGAAATACCGGAATTCCTACTTCCAGGAATAGATTATGAGTTTGTCATTACCCCGGCATTAATTGCAATCATGGTTCCGATATCAATCGTTACGATTTCAGAGCATATCGGACACCAGCTCGTACTCGGCCGTGTCGTCGATAAAAATTTTATTAAAGACCCTGGTTTAAACCGATCGCTTTTAGGAGATGGACTTGGAACACTCATTAGCGGAATCCTTGGCGGCCCACCGAAAACGACATACGGTGAAAACATCGGAGTCATGGCGATTACACGTGTTTATAGTGTCTATGTCATCATTGGAGCAGCGGTATTCGCAATATTGTTCTCCTTCATTGGGAAACTGATGGCGGTTATTGCGACAATCCCTCAAGCGGTACTTGGCGGAATTTCAATATTGCTGTTCGGAATTATCGCTTCATCCGGACTGAGGATGCTCGTCGATCACAAAGTCGATTTTGGACAACAACGGAATCTCGTCATCGCTTCGGTCATTCTCGTCATCGGTATCGGCGGTGCTTCCATCCATATTAGCGAAACGTTCCAGGTCGGAGGAATGGCGCTTGCTGCAATAGTCGGTGTACTCTTAAACCTCATCTTGCCGGGCAGGTCGAATAATAGCTTGGCAGATAGTTAAACAGAATAGGAAGACCTTTTAACATTGTACTGAGAGACAAGGAAAGGTTCAGTTGACGAACAGTCATTCAAAATGGATGACGGTTGTTCAGTCATGCCCAACTGGCCTTTCCATATAGTGGAAAGGTCATTTTTATATCCAATCGGAAGGGGATTTTCCAAATGAAAAACCTGTTGTCAATGAAGGACTTATCAATCGATGAAATTACTACCATTTTAGATCGAGCAGAAATTCTCAAGCAGTATGGCATCCGCGAATTACCCGAAAAATATATGGTTAGCAATCTATTTTTTGAACCGAGCACAAGGACAAAAATGAGCTTTGAAGTGGCGGAGCGGAAATTAGGTCTTGAAACAATCCCTTTTGAAGCAGGTTCTTCGAGTGCCCTTAAAGGTGAAAGCTTATACGACACGCTTCGGACACTAGAAGAAATCGGTATGGATGTAGTCGTTATTAGACATCCGGAAGAACGCTATTACGAAGATCTAGTTGGAAAAGTGAATTTGGCAATTATTAACGGCGGAGACGGATCCGGGCAACATCCTACTCAATCCTTACTAGATCTTTTCACGATAAAAGAAGCATTTGGCGGATTCAAAGGACTCAATGTGCTAATTGCGGGCGACATCGCCCATAGCAGGGTCGCAAAATCGAATGCGGATGCTCTTACAATGCTAGGTGCAAATGTAACATTCCTATGTCCGTCCGAGTGGGCAGGCGATTTTCCTTCTGTATGTGAGTGGGATGGAGTAATCGAAGAGAGTGATGTCGTCATGCTTCTAAGGGTCCAGCATGAGAGACATGATGGTGAATCTAGATTTACGAAAGAGGAATATCATCAAAGATTTGGGCTGACAGTGGAAAGGGAAAAAATGATGAAGCCCGGATCAATTATCATGCATCCTGCGCCAGTGAATCGGGATGTAGAAATAGCCGGGAGTCTAGTTGAGGGCAGACGATCTAGAATTTACAAGCAAGTTGAAAACGGCGTATACATACGCGCTGCAATCTTAGAAGTACTATTGAAAGGAAGGGAATTGACATGGAGAAAATCATTAAGAGTGCCTATGTATTGAATGACGAAGGTGAAATGGTTCTGACGGATGTCCGTATCGAGGGAGAGAGGATAACTGAAATCGGCGTTGATTTGAATATTGGGAATTCCGAAGTCATTGATGGGGAAGGCCTTTTGTTAGCACCAGGATTCATCGATGTACACGTCCATTTGCGCGAACCTGGCGGTGAGCATAAAGAGACGATCGAATCGGGGACGCTCGCGGCGGCTAAAGGCGGTTACACAACGATTTGTGCAATGCCGAATACGAGACCGGTTCCAGATACCAAGGAAAATTTAGCGCTCGTCAATAACTTGATTTCCGAAAATGCACATATACGCGTGCTTCCTTACGCTTCCATTACGATCAGAGAAGCTGGAAAAGAACGGACGAATTTGAAAGAGCTGAAGGAACACGGTGCTTTCGCTTTTACAGATGACGGTGTCGGCATTCAGCAAGCAGGAATGATGTATGAGGCAATGCAAGACGCAGCTGAAATTGGTATGCCAATCGTAGCTCATTGTGAAGATAATACGTTAATATACGGCGGAGCGATGCACGAAGGGAAGCGCAACAAGGAACTCGGACTTCCAGGCATTCCGTCCATTGCTGAATCGGTCCATATCGCACGAGATATTCTTCTCGCCGAAGCGGCTGGCGCCCATTATCATGTATGCCATGTCAGTACGAAGGAGTCGGTGCGGGTCATCCGAGATGCGAAGAAGGCGGGGGTTCATGTAACGGCTGAAGTGAGTCCGCATCATCTTATTCTCTTCGAAGATGATATCCCTGGTGATGACGCGGATTGGAAGATGAACCCACCTTTACGCGGAGTAGAAGATTTGCATGCGCTAAGGGAAGGGCTGCTTGACGGAACATTGGATTTCATTGCAACAGATCATGCTCCTCACACGGCGGAAGAGAAAAACGCAGGGTTTGAAAAGGCACCTTTCGGCATAACAGGGTTGGAGACGGCATTCCCCCTTCTTTACACCCATTTCGTGAAAAAGGGCGAGTGGACGTTGAAGCAATTGATTGATTGGATGACAGAAAAACCTGCTGACGTATTCGGGTTGCCTTACGGAAAGATTGAAATTGGAGCGCAAGCCGATCTTGTCCTGCTGGACTTGAATAAAGAACAGACAATCGACCGGAAAACGTTTTTGTCGAAAGGGAAAAATACACCGTTCGATGGCTGGATTTGCGCGGGCTGGCCTGTAACGACAATTTACGGAGGAAACATCGTCTGGCAGGATCAACCGGATAATATGCCAAAACAGCAGGTGATCGTATGATAATCCAAGACCGGATGAGAGTGAACGGTCAACAGAAAATTGCAGAGAACATCTTTGAAATGAAATTGACAGGCAAGCTGGTAGGGGAAATCAATTCCCCTGGCCAGTTTGTCCATATCCGTGTATCGGATTCATACGAACCGTTATTGAGAAGACCGATATCCATCGCTTCCATTGATGAGGAAAGGAACGAAATGACGATTATCTATCGAGCTGAAGGACGAGGCACTACGCTACTTTCCATGAAAAATGCTGGTGACGAAGTCGATGTGCTCGGTCCTTTAGGAAATGGTTTCCCTGTAAAAGAAACGTCTCCTGGTGAAACTGCAATTCTCATCGGCGGAGGGATAGGGGTGCCGCCTTTGTACGAATTATCGAAGCGGCTGACTGCGAAGGGAGTTACATGCATCCATGTGCTAGGCTTCCAGACAGCGGATGTATCGTTTTATGAAGAGGAGTTCACACGGTTGGGCGAGACATATATTGCAACTGTGGATGGTACAAAAGGGACCCCGGGTTTTGTGACGAATGTGATGGAAGCAATCGGAGCCGACTTTGCAACTTACTATAGCTGCGGTCCGATGCCGATGCTGAATGCTGTGCAAACAGCATACACCGGCAAAAAAGGATTCCTCTCCTTCGAACAGCGGATGGGGTGCGGAATTGGGGCTTGCTTTGCATGCGTTTGTGAAACGACTGACAATACGGATAAAGAGTACGTCAAAGTTTGTTCGGATGGTCCAGTATTTCCAGCAGGGGTGGTGTCGATATGAATAGATTGGCAGTGGAATTGCCTGGATTGCAATTGAAAAATCCGATCATGCCGGCATCTGGTTGTTTCGGATTCGGCAAGGAATACGGGGCTCTGTACGATTTATCGCAGTTGGGCGCGATTATGATAAAAGCAACGACATTGGAAACTCGTTTCGGCAATCCGACTCCTCGAGTCGCAGAAACGGCGTCAGGCATGTTGAACGCTATCGGTTTACAAAATCCCGGCTTGCAAGGAGTCATGGACAATGAACTTCCTTGGCTGGAACAGTACGATGTACCAATCATTGCGAACGTTGCAGGAACAGAAACAGCGGATTATGTAGAGGTGGCAAAAACAATTTCGACTGCTCCGAATGTGAAAGCATTGGAATTGAACATTTCTTGCCCAAATGTGAAATGCGGCGGCATCACGTTCGGAACAGACCCTCAGCAAGCGTATGATTTGACGGCTGCAGTAAAAGAAGTGTCCAAAGTGCCGGTTTATGTAAAGTTGTCACCGAATGTTACAGACATAAAAGAAATTGCAAAAGCGGTCGAGGCCGGCGGAGCGGACGGCATTACGATGATCAATACACTCGTAGGCATGAGGCTCGATCAAAAGACAGGACGTCCGATCATTGCCAATATAACAGGCGGTTTGTCCGGACCAGCTGTCAAGCCGGTCGCCATCAAAATGGTGTATGAAGTGAGCCAAGTCGTGCAAATTCCGATCATCGGCATGGGCGGAGTCGCCGAAACAGCAGATGTCATCGATTTCCTATCGGCAGGTGCGAGTGCGGTAGCTGTCGGGACGGCAAATTTTGTGGACCCGTTTATATGCCCGAAAATCATTGAGGAGCTCCCGACAAAATTGGATGAGCTTGGAGTTACTCATATATCAGAGCTTGTAGGAAGGAGCCACCGATTATGAAAACATCCCCGATCATTGCGTTAGATTTTGATTCATCTCAACAGGTTTTTGACTTTCTACAACCATTCGAAAGCGATGTCAATGTGAAAGTCGGCATGCAGCTATATTACAAGGAAGGTCCCGCCATCATTTCTGAATTGAAAGAGCGTGGTTTCGATATATTCCTGGATTTGAAGCTCCATGACATTCCGAATACAGTGAAATCAGCAATGGAAGTGCTGGCTAGTTTAGGAGTGAACTTGGTGAACGTTCATGCGGCAGGCGGAAAGACGATGATGGAGGCTGCGCTGGAAGGGCTTGATAAGGGAACCCCAGCCGGGATGAAACGACCTTCGATCATCGGTGTGACCCAGCTGACTTCCACTGATGAGCGGCAAGTCAGGGAAGAACAGCTCATTCAATCTTCTCTTCAAGAGTCCGTCCTGCATTACGCGAGGCTGACAAAGGATTCAGGATTGGACGGAGTCGTTTGTTCTGTTCACGAGGCGGCAATCATTACAGAGGTTTGCGGACCAGACTTTCTAAAGGTGACGCCTGGAATCCGTTTGCCTAAAAGCGGGACGCATGACCAGAAAAGGATTGCAACACCCGAAGAAGCTAGGATAAAAGGTTCGACCCATATCGTAGTCGGCAGGGCAATTAAAGGCGCTTCGGATCCTCTTGCTGCCTATGAAAATATTAACGCTAGATGGGAAGGGGTAGAGTGAATTGGGTAAAAAGGAAATTGCAGAAATTTTATTGAATGTCGGGGCGGTGGAACTAAGTCCCGAGGATCCATTCACATGGGCTTCGGGCATAAAGTCGCCAATCTATTGTGATAACCGATTGACGATGTCTGATCCAGTCGGCCGCAAACTAATTGCAGAAGGACTCGCCGGGTTAATTAAAACATATTACCCTGAAACGACGCTTATTGCGGGGACCGCAACAGCCGGCATACCACATGCGGCATGGGTCGCTGACATTCTCGGTCTACCGATGGTGTATATCCGTTCAAAAGCGAAGGGACACGGCAGAAGCCGGCAAATTGAGGGTAAAGTGAAGCCTGAGGATAAAGCGGTTATCATTGAAGATTTGATTTCCACGGGGGGCAGCAGTCTGAATGCTGTTGAAGCGCTGCAATCTGAAGGAATCAAAGTTGTAGGCGTCGTCTCCATTTTTACATATGAGCTCGAAAGTGCGGATAAAGCTTTTAGAGAAGCGGATCTGTCCTATAAAAGCCTAACGGACTTCGGGGCACTAGCCGAAGCGGCCATTGAAAGCGGAACGGTTTCAAACGAGTCAATGGATGGCTTATTGGAATGGCATACGAAATTGAAAGCCGGATTATTGTAATACCGTATAAAAATAATATAAAAGGATTGCCATCTCAAACGCGATGGCAATCCTTTTTTACTTCCTCAACTTCCTGACAACATCCTCATCAGGTGTCACAAATAACGTCTTCTGCTCAAAATAAATAACAAATCCTGGTTTCGCCCCATTTGGCTTCTTCACATGGCGAATCTCCGTAAAGTCGACCGGAACGGATGAAGAACCTCTCGCCTTACTGAAATAAGCCGAAAGAATCGCAGCTTCCTCAATTGTCTTCTCATCAGGATTCGCATCATGAATAACAACATGAGAACCAGGGATATCCTTCGTATGAAGCCACACATGATCCCTTGCCGCAATCTTGAACGTCAAATAATCATTTTGCTTATTATTTTTCCCGACTGAAATCGGAATGCCTGAAGATGACATATATGACTCAGGCGAAGGCTTTTTCGGCTTCTGTTTTTTCTTGCCCCTTCTTGCCCGCATCAGTCCCGATTCCGCCAATTCCTCACGAATTTCATCGATATCTTCAGGAGATGCTTGCATGACTTGCTGTTTGATCATCTCAAAATAGTCGATGTCTTCTTTCGCTTTCTCCAACTGTTCCGCAATCATGATCAATGCGTTTTTCGCCTTCGTATAGCGAGAATAATAACGCTGTGCATTTTCAATTGGCGTCTTCCTCGGGTCAAGTGGAATCGTCACAGTCGTTCCTTCCTCATAATAATTATCGACTACTGCTTCCTGATCACCTTTATTGATTGCATAAATATTTGCCGTTAGCAGTTCACCATACAATTGGAACGTATCCAGTTTTCCTGCCGCTTTCTGCTCTTTGTCCAGCTTGTCCATCTTCAATTTCAATTTTGCAATCTCGTTATCAAGCCAGCGCTCTAAATCGGCCGCCTGAGATTTCACCCGCTCCCGCTCCGCTCGCGCAAAATAGACTTTATCGAGCAGTTCGCCGAGTGTATCGAACGTCGCGACCGTTTTGTCAGCATACGTTAACGATGTCGCGGAAAAAATGGTTTTATTCCCGACTTCTGCAATTGTCGGTGTATGCGTTCCACCCTTGAAGGACGACAGGAATGACTTGAAGACATGATAGGCATTACTTTCTGCATTTTCCTTCAACCGATGTAATAGCTCTTCTCCATGAATCGGAGAGAACCCTGAAAGTTTGCCGACGACTTGTTTGGCATTCTCCCATTCTGGCAATAATGCTAGGAACTCCTTTTCATCCAACTCAAAAGGATCCAATTTGTCTTGCGGGGGAGCAGGGACATACGGTTGTCCTGGCAAAACCGTACGATAACTGTTTACGGAAGGTGGGAGATGCTTCATGCTATCGATGATCATATTGCGTTCTGGGTCGATCAATAGCAAATTACTATGCCTTCCCATAACTTCTACGATTAACCGGCGGTGGATATCATCCCCGATTTCATTTTTCGCGCGAATATCGAAGGAGATGATCCGATCATTTCCGGATTGCCGGATCGATTGGATCATTCCACCTTCGAGATGTTTCCTCAACACCATACAAAACATCGGAGGTTCCGAAGGATTTACAATCGTTTCTTCAGTCAATTGCACGCGGGAATATGATGGGTGAGTAGAAATAAGAAGTTTAAAATTGCTTCTTCCTGCCCGAACCATCAAAACGACTTCCTGTGCGTTCGGCTGATGGATTTTTGATATTCGGCCGTCTTTAATTTGTTGCAGCTCTTCGACCATCGCTGCAGTGAATAAACCGTCAAATGCCATGATAATTCCTCTTTCAAACGTTTTGTACCATTTTAGCACTCTCTGGGTGTGATATGTTATAATATGAGAAGATTGTTTGCTATGATGAATGGAACAATAGAAGCTTGAGAATACATAAGAAGAGGGATTGCATGTACAAACAACGTGGATTGCTGATTGTCCTGTCCGGGCCATCCGGTGTTGGAAAAGGAACGGTCAGAAAAGAGCTATTTCAACAACCTGACACGAACTATGAGTATTCGATATCGATGACGACGAGAAGCCCTCGTCAAGGCGAGCAAGACGGTGTCGACTATTTCTTTAAATCGCGTAATGAGTTTGAGCAGTTGATAAAAGAAGGAAAATTATTGGAGTATGCTGAGTATGTAGGCAATTATTATGGTACTCCTCTCGACTACGTGAACGAGACGCTTGATGCCGGAAGGGACGTCTTCCTTGAAATTGAAGTTGTCGGTGCGGCTCAAGTCCGTGAAAAGGTTCCTGATGGATTATTCATTTTCCTTGCACCGCCAAGTCTGTCCGAACTTGAAGATCGTTTGATCGGCAGAGGGACAGAGGAGGCGGATGTCATTGCAAGCAGAGTATTGAAAGCGCGTGAAGAGCTGGAAATGATGAACTTGTATGACTACGTTGTAGAAAATGACGAAGTTTCAAAGGCATGCGATCGCATCAATGCCATCGTGACGGCTGAACATTGTCGCCGAGAACGTGTGGAAAAAAGATATTTACTTATGTTGGAAGGGGAATAAATCATGTTATATCCATCAGTTGACTCTTTAAAGGGAAAAATCGATTCGAAATACACACTCGTCACACTTGCCGCTATGCGCGCCCGTGAAATGCAGGAGAGCAAGAAGTTGTTGCTTCAATCCTATAATTCGTATAAGAATGTAGGTAAAGCTTTGGAGGAAGTTGCTGCTGGCGCTTTGTCAAAACAAGTGCAGGACGCTTCGATTGTGTACGAAGACGAAGTATGATGAACATTCTTTAAGTTAAAGTATTTGAATAGGATTGCATACTCCCTTAGAAACAGAATTTCTTTGGGAGTTTGTCATTTTTAATAGCATTTTTCACAAGTCGATCGTCCGGTTTATGGACAAGCATTACATAAGTCGTTTAAGTAGAGAAAGGGTGGGACAGTTGTTGAATAAAAAAATACTCATCTGTGTAACCGGCGGAATCGCCGTTTATAAGGCTGTTGCGCTTGTTAGCAAACTAACGCAAGCAGGGGCGGAAGTGAAAGTGATGATGACGGCTTCAGCGATGGAGTTCGTTACTCCGTTATCTTTCCAAGTGATGTCACGGAATGATGTCTATTTCGATACGTTCGACGAAAAGGATTCGCGTGTCATTGCCCATATCGATTTGGCTGATTGGGCTGACCTTGTCATCGTCGCGCCTGCAACCGCAAATATCATCGGCAAGCTTGCGAACGGCATTGCGGATAATATGGTCACGACAACCCTTCTCGCTACGACAGCGGAAGTTTGGATTGCGCCCGCAATGAATGTACATATGTATGAGAACAAGTCGGTCATCCGAAACATTGAACAGCTACATGCGGATGGTTACCGATTCATCGAACCTGCTGAAGGCTTTTTGGCATGCGGCTATGTCGGTAAAGGCAGGCTCGAGGAACCTGAGAAAATTGTCCAGCTTATTAAGGAAAGGTTCTCTCAAGCCGAAGATCGGCCCCTGTCAGGTAAAAAGGTCGTTGTGACAGCCGGACCAACTCGGGAAAGAATCGATCCTGTTCGTTATATTTCCAATTTCTCGAGCGGGAAGATGGGATATGCGATCGCGGAAGCTGCTGCATCGTTAGGAGCAGAAACAATTTTGGTGTCGGGTCCGGTGGAGTTGCCGGTGCCGAATGGCGTCCAACTCATCTCGGTGGAGAGCGCAGCGGATATGCTTGATGCTGTGCTAAGCCAATTCTACGATGCCGACGTAGTCATCAAATCGGCAGCTGTAGCTGATTACAGGCCGAAAGAGCAACATTCGCAAAAGATGAAGAAACAAGAAGGCGATTCATCCATTGCGCTTGAACGTACAACCGATATTCTCAAAACGCTTGGCGAGAGAAAAAAGGGACAAATCCTAGTCGGGTTTGCGGCGGAAACGAATGACGCAATCGAGTATGGGATGAAAAAGCTGTCCGATAAAAACTTGGACTATATTATCGTCAACGATGTAACCGATCCGGATGGCGGCTTTGGTAACGATACGAATGTCGTTACTTTATTAACAAGAAAGAGGTCAAGGGCATTTCCTTTCGAAGCGATGCAAAAACAGGAATTGGCCAAAGTGCTCTTAAGGACGATTTTGAAATTGGAGAGTGACGTTGCGAATGATAGCTGAAGTCATTGTCGATGTGTCAGCGTATCCAATCGATCGTCCCTTTGATTACGCTGTGCCGGGACATATGGAAACGGTTATCGAATGCGGGTCACGCGTAAAAGTCCCTTTCGGACCGAGAAAAGTGATCGGCTATGTCACCGGGCTTAAACAGGAAAGTGATATCGAAGAGCACAAATTGAAGAAGATTGACGAACTGATCGACTTGGAGCCTGTTCTTTCAACAGAGCTGTTGGGCTTAGCTAAAAAAATGGCGAGAGAAACGCTGTCATATGAAATCGATGCATTGCAAGTGATGCTTCCGGCAGCGATGCGGGCAAAATATGAAAAATTCGTCAGTATCGAAAAGCCGGAGCAAATTGACGATGCCCGATTCCTGCAATTTCTGAATGGACGTACCCGTGTCCCACTGAAACAGGTCACCGATTCGGTCATCTTGAGATTGGTAAAAGATTATGCAGAAAAAGGTGTTGTCTCCGTAGATACGGCAATTAGCCAACAGACAAAAGTGAAAAAAGTCAGGGCGATTCATATAGGTGATTCTCAAACGTTATCCGACATGCTGCTCACTATCCACCCGAATGCAAAGAAGCAAGCGGAATTAATCAAATGGATGATGGAACATGCAGGGGAGACGATGGAGGCCGCAAGATTGCTGAATGAATCGGGCATTCAAAATCCGGTTCTAAAAGCTATCATTGAAAAGGGCGGTGCAACGGAATCGTATGTCGAAACGTATCGTGAGCCGGATGCTCCAAAGCTCCTTGATTCACCGGTACCACTTCGGCTGAACGAGGAACAGCAAGCAGCACTTGATAAAGTAAACGCGGCTGCGGATTCTAATATTGCCGAAACATTCCTGTTGCACGGCATAACAGGAAGCGGGAAAACGGAAGTCTATCTGCAAGCAATCAAACATGTACTGGATAAGGGGAAAGAAGCGATCGTCCTCGTTCCTGAAATTTCCTTGACCCCTCAAATGACTGCCCGATTCCAAGAACGGTTCGGTGAACTAGTTGCTGTCATGCATAGTGGGTTGTCGGCAGGTGAAAAGTATGACGAATGGCGTAAAATTCACCGTCGGGAAGTGAAAGTTGTCGTCGGAGCAAGATCAGCCATTTTTGCCCCGTTTGAAAATGTAGGGATTATCATCCTTGATGAAGAGCATGAATCGACATACAAACAGGAGGATACGCCGCGGTACCATGCTAGGGATGTTGCCATCTGGCGTTCGGAACATTACGGCTGCCCAGTCATCCTCGGCAGTGCCACCCCTTCCCTCGAGTCCTACGCCAGGGCTTCAAAAGGCGTTTATACATTATTGGAGCTATCCAAAAGAGCGAAGAACCAACCTTTGCCTGCTGTCACGGTCGTTGATATGAGGGATGAATTAAAGGAAGGAAACCGTTCGATGTTTTCCGTGGAATTGGCGGATGCTATCCGTCTTCGCTTGGAAAGGAAAGAGCAGACCGTCCTTTTTCTGAATAAAAGAGGATTCTCCTCATTCGTATTGTGCAGGGATTGCGGAACGGTCGTCCAATGCCCGAACTGTGATATTTCATTGACCTATCACCGTGCGAATGAAAGCTTGAAGTGTCATTATTGTGGTCACGAGGAGCCGGTGCCGCTCGTTTGTCCGGAATGTGAAAGTGAGCATATTCGGTTTTTCGGGACAGGCACGCAAAAGGCGGAAGAAGAAATTTCGAAAATATTCCCGGAAGCGCGAGTGTTGCGGATGGATGTGGATACGACACGGCAAAAAGGAGCACACGAACGCATTCTTCGGCAATTCAGCGAAGGGAAGGCAGATATCCTGCTTGGCACCCAGATGATAGCAAAAGGGCTAGACTTCCCGAATATTACATTGGTCGGGGTGTTGGCTGCAGATACGACTTTGCATTTGGCGGATTTCCGTGCTGCGGAAAAGACATTCCAGTTGATGACGCAAGTAAGCGGAAGGGCAGGCAGGCACGATTTGGCGGGGGAAGTATTCATCCAGACGTACTCACCTGAACATTATGCTATCGAACTCGCAAAGACCCAGCATTACGAGACGTTTTATCATTTGGAGATGTCAGCACGCAAACAATACGGTTATCCACCTTTCTTTTATATAACACTTGTACAGTTTTCGCATGAGGATTTATTGAAAGTCGCCGATTTTGCGGAAAAGGGGACACGCTATTTGAAAAGTTCGCTATCACCAGGCACCGTTATAATCGGTCCGGCAGCGGCTGCGATAAGTCGTGTGAACAATAGATATCGTTACCAATGTTTGATAAAATACAAAAAAGAGCCGAAGCTCATTGAAACGCTTCAGCAATTGATCAGAATGTATCGGACAAACTGGATGAAGGAAGGTCTGCTCATGACTGTGGATGTAGAACCGACTTCCATTTTTTGACCGATACGGACTAGTTGGAAAAGAGGAATTGAATTGGCAATACTTGAAATTGTAAAAAGCCCTTCAACACTATTGACAAAGCGTTGCAAGGAAGTAGAGAAGTTCGATGGAAAATTGGCTAAGCTGCTAGATGATATGTACGACACGATGATCGATGCGGATGGCGTAGGGCTTGCGGCTCCTCAAGTAGGAGAGCTCGTCCGAGTCGCCATCGTCGATATGGGAGAAGGAAATGAAGTTATCGAAATGGTCAATCCTGTCGTCACAGCAATCGGAGGTTCAGTCGTGGAAGTGGAAGGATGCTTAAGCTTCCCGGGCCTTTACGGTGAAGTGGAACGACCGTTTTTCGTACGCGTCGAAGCTCAGGAACGTGATGGTTCCTTGTACGAGCTAGAAGCGGAAGATTATGAGGCACGGGCGATTCTGCATGAAATCGATCATTTAGATGGAATTTTATTCGATTCAAAAATAACACGGATTGTAGATCCGGAGGAATTTGAAGAGGTTGACGGGGAGGATGAAGAGCAATGACAAAAATCGTATTCATGGGCACTCCGGACTTTTCAGTTCCCGTCTTGACAATGTTGCACGAAGAAGGATTCGACATCATTGCAGTTGTCACCCAGCCTGATCGGCCTGTCGGAAGGAAGCGGGTATTGACACCTCCACCTGTAAAAGAAGAGGCGATTCGACTTGGTTTGCCAGTATTGCAGCCTGAAAAGCTAAGAACATCCGAGGAGCTTGTAGAGCTCATTAATATGCAGCCTGATTTGATTGTTACCGCTGCATATGGGCAGATTTTGCCTAAAGACTTGCTCGAAGCCCCACGCCTCGGTTGTATCAACGTCCATGCGTCGTTGTTGCCGAAATACCGGGGAGGCGCTCCGATCCATCAAGCGGTCATCGATGGAGAAACAGAAACCGGAGTCACCATCATGTATATGGTGGAAAAGCTCGATGCAGGCGATATCATTTCGCAGACAAAGGTGCCTATTACTAAAGACGATAATACCGGCATCCTTTTCGAAAAGTTATCCGTGGCCGGCACGGAACTATTGAAAGAGACCTTGCCATCCATTATTGATGGTACAAATGAGCGTATTCCACAAGACGAAAGCCTCGTATCATTTGCAGGCAATATAACCCGTGAACAGGAAAGAATCGACTGGTCGCGCAGCGGCAAAGATATTTTCAATCAAATTCGCGGACTGTATCCTTGGCCGGGAGCCTATTCCGTTTTCCAAGGAGAGAACGTGAAAATTTGGAAAGCGGAAAAATCGGAGGAAATATCTAAAGCTTCACCAGGCACAATTATTAAACTATTGAAGGACAAGCTGATCATTAAATCAGGCGATGAAACTTCAATAGCCATCACTGAGTTGCAGCCTGCCGGGAAAAAACGGCTGTCAGCAGAAGAATTCCTGAATGGCGTAGGAGCCAAATGGAGTGAAGGGGACCAATTCGAATGACAAACGCCAAAAAGAGGATTTGGAACGGCAATGTCCGCGATGCGGCACTGACGATCCTGATGGAGATCAACCAAAACCAGGCCTATAGCAATCTCCTGCTTAACAGGACAATAAAAAAATACGATATCGATCCGAAGGACAGAGGGTTATTGACCGAATTGACGTATGGCACGTTGCAGCATCGTTTGACATTGGATTATTATTTGGATCCTTTCGTGAAAGGGAAATTGGACGCTTGGGTTAGAGAGTTACTGAGATTGTCCATTTACCAAATTGTCTATTTGACAAAGATTCCTCCGCATGCAGTCGTCCACGAAGCTGTGGAGATTGCAAAAAGAAGAGGCCATAAAGGGATCGCTTCAACCGTAAACGGCATTTTACGTTCCGTATTGCGAAAAGGGGTCCGTCCGATCGAGGACATCGAGGACGATATCGAAAGAATGTCTGTAGAAACAAGCCATCCAACATGGCTCATTGAACGTTGGGTGAAGCAATTCGGCAAGGAAGAAGCTTTGGCGATGGCGCATGAAAACAATCATCCCGCCCGCATGACGGCAAGGGTCAATTCATTGAAAGCGACAGTCGAAGAAGTTATGACGCTGCTTGCAAAGGAAGGAATCGAAGCTACAAAGGGAGAGGTCATTCCCGGAAGCATCCAAGCATCAAGCGGGAGCTTGGCAAATACAGAAGCTTTCACCAACGGTTTGTTGACAATCCAAGATGAAAGTTCCATGTTGCCTGTTCTTGCCCTTGATGTAAAGCCTGATATGAAAGTATTGGACATGTGTGCCGCTCCGGGCGGAAAAACGACATTCATTGCCGAAAAGATGGACGACAAAGGCGAAGTGTATGCACATGATTTACACGAACATAAACTAAAGTTAATTGATTCGAATGCAAACCGTCTCGGCATACAATCAATCACGACGAAAAGCGGCGACAGCCGAGAGTTGGAATCCGTATACGGACCTAAATTCTTTGACCGTATCCTCGTCGATGCGCCTTGCAGCGGTCTCGGAGTCATTCGTCGCAAGCCTGAAATTAAATACAATAAGACGGAACGGGACTTGATCAGTTTAACGGAAATACAGGAGCAATTGCTCAATACGGCTTATCGATTACTAAAAGATGATGGAGTTATCGTTTATAGCACATGTACGATCGAGTACGACGAAAACGAAGGAATGGTCCGTAGATTCCTTGAAAAACACCCCGATATGGAGATGGCTTCGCTCGATGGACTTGCCGCCAATGATTCTTTGGCAATCAAAGACGATATGCTGCAAGTATTGCCGCAGCATTTTGGAAGCGACGGATTTTTCGTAGCGGCATTCCGCAAAAGGAAGGACTAATCCTCGGCTGTTGGCATAAAGAAATAGATAAGGGAAAATTGAAAAACGTTTTTAATAAAGGGGGGACGAGTGTTGCGATTTGAAGTAGTGACGGACATCGGTCAGAAACGGACAGTTAATGAAGATAGCGCGGCAGTATTTGAAATTCAAGACGGACCGACGCTCGCAGTTGTCGCGGATGGCATGGGAGGCCATCGAGGCGGGGACTTTGCTAGCTCGACAGCAGTCAGGATACTTGGCGAACAGTTCATGAAAGTTGATAACTTAGCTAGTATGGAGGAAGAAGACTGGAAAGACTGGCTACAGGATACGGTATTGCAAGTTAACCGTACAATATTCGAGATTGCCGAAAAAGATGTAGAGTACAAAGGGATGGGAACTACATTGGATGCAGTGCTCATCTACGAAAATAAAGCTCTCGTCACACATATCGGGGATAGCCGTGTATACACGATCAACCGGAATGAAATCCTGCAAATTACGAAGGATCATTCTTTCGTCAATATATTGCTTGATTCCGGAGAAATTACGGAAGAGGAAGCTGCAAGACATCCTCAGAGAAATTGGATCATGAGGGCGGTTGGTTCTGAAAAGTCGATCAGTCCTGACTTCTACCAAATCCAACTGGACGAGCAAACATATTTGCTCATATGTACGGATGGCTTGAGTAATAAAGTCGACAATGAACGGATCAAAGCAATCGTTACATCGGATGGGGACTTGCATGAAAAGGCAGTTAAATTAGTCGAGTTAGCCAATGAAATGGGCGGAGAAGATAATATTTCCGTCATTTTGGCGAGCCCCTACGGTTCGGAGGTGAGCCAATGATGATCGGCAAACGAATCGGTGGCCGTTATGAAGTGCTTAAAGGAATCGGTGAGGGAGGCATGTCAAAGGTCTATTTGGCACATGACATCATTTTGGACCGCGATGTTGCCATTAAAGTCCTGAACTATGATTTTGCAAATGAGCAGGATTTGAAAAAAAGATTCCAAAGGGAAGCGCTCTCTGCCACGAGCTTGACACATTCACATATCGTCAATATTTTTGACGTCGGCGAGGATGAAGAGCTTCATTATTTGGTCATGGAATATATCGAAGGGCAGACACTCAAGAAATATATTCAATCGAATGGCCCGATACAAATCCATCAAGCTGTCAAAATCATGAGGCAACTAGTTTCCGCGATAGCCAATGCTCATCATAACGGAATTGTCCACCGCGATATTAAGCCTCAAAATATTTTAATGGACGCGGAAGGCAACGTGAAAATAACTGATTTCGGAATAGCGATGGCGTTAAGCGCCACCGCACATACGAAAACGAATTCAGTAATCGGCACTGTCCATTATTTGTCCCCCGAACAGGCAAGGGGCGGAATGGCGACTAAGAAATCTGATATTTATTCGCTAGGAATTGTCTTCTACGAATTATTGACCGGAGAATTACCGTTCTCAGCTGAGACTGCCGTAGCAATCGCATTGAAACATTTGCAGGAGGAGACGCCTTCTGTGCGACTGGCGTATCCCAATATACCGCAAAGTGTCGAAAATGTTATTTTGAAAGCGACAGCGAAGGATGCTACATACAGATATCAATCGGCGGATGAAATGTATGAGGATTTGCTCACAGTTCTGTCTCCCGAAAGACAGCATGAAGAGAAATTTACGATCCCGTTCGACGACGACCGCACACGTGTCATTCCGGCGATTACGGATACGTCGAATTTTGACCATGGGGAAGAGACGAAAATCATTGAGCCAGTCGTTCCTGATCCGGGTCCTAAACAAAAGAAGAAGAAGCGGAAAAAATGGCCGCTTGTCGTTGGTCTATTAGCACTGCTGGTAGCAATCGCCGTACTTCTATTCATATTTTGGCCCTCCTTATTCGGACCTAAAAACGCCTTGATTCCAGAAGTGGTCGGATTGGAAGAAGCGGAGGCGGTTTCCAAGATGGAGGAAAATGGATTTGTCGTTGAAGAAGTCGTGGAAGATTACTCGGACGAGTATCCAGCCGGGCAAGTTATTAAAACAAATCCAGAAGCAAATAAAAAACGTGAAATCGGGTCTTCCGTCGTCCTTTACGTAAGCATAGGCAAGGAAACGACTGAACTTACCGATTACATTGGTAAGGATTATGAAACGATAGCGGATTTCCTGAATGGTTTCGGATTTAGGGATATCCGCCCGGAATGGGTTCACAATGATGCACCGAAAGGGCAAATCCTTGAGCAGACTCCTAAAGCCGGTGAAAAGGTCGTTCCGGAAGAAACCGATATCGTATTTACAGTCAGTTTGGGGAAAGAGATGAAAAAACTTGCTAATCTATACAATTATACTAAGCAAGAATTGGATGATTACGCGTACAAGTCCGGCTTCAACATCGATATCGTAAGAAGAGAAGAATCTGATAGTGTGAAGGAAGGACATGTCATTTCACAAGTTCCTTCTGCGAACTCCGAACTTGAAAAAGGTTCGAAAGTTGAAGTCGTCATGTCGAAAGGCAAGGAGAAGAAACCGGTAAAATATTTTGTGGAAACGGTCAATATTCCGTACGAACCATCAAATACCGATGACGATGATGAAAACTCGGAACGTGAACAGCAAACAATCCAAATTTACATCCAAGACAGCAAACATACGATGACAACTCCGGTTGACGAATTTAAAATTTCGGAAGACGTAAAAAGAGAGATTACAGTCACATTGGAAGAAGGTCAAAGTGGCAAATACGAAGTGCGTAGAGATTCGGAAGTCATTGCTGAAAAAACGTTCAACTATGACTGATGTTGAATAGGAAGGAGGAATTCGATGCCAGAGGGACAAATTAGAAAAGCGATTAGCGGTTTTTATTACGTGAAGAGTGAGAACGAAAATCTTATCCAATGTAAAGGCAGGGGAGTTTTCAGAAACAGAGGAATAACTCCCCTTGTCGGCGATTTTGTCACGATCGTCCAGGATGGTGATAATGATGCGACGATTACCGAAGTCCATAAAAGGAAAAACGAATTAGTTAGACCGCCAATAGCGAATATTGACCAGGCTTTGCTTGTGTTTTCAATCGTGGAACCTGACTTTAGCCTCCATCTGCTGGATCGTTTCTTAGCCGTCATTGAATCGGCTGGCATTCAGCCGGTCATCTGTCTGACAAAGAAAGACGTCGCAAAGGACAAGGATCTTCGGCAAGCCGAATCTGCAACTGCTTACTACCGTAGTATCGGTTATGATGTGATCGCTACTTTTATCGGAGACCCGGATCTTTATCCCTTACTTCAACCTCATTTGGCAGGCAAGACAACGGTTCTTGCCGGTCAGTCCGGCGTCGGTAAATCGACATTGCTCAATACGTTGATACCAGAGCTGTCATTAAAGACCGGCGAGATTTCGGAAGCGCTTGGCAGGGGTAAACATACGACCCGTCATGTGGAGCTTTTGGAAGTGGCGGGCGGACTCGTAGCCGATACACCAGGCTTCAGCTCTCTTGATTTCGATCATATCGAGAAAGAGGAACTACGAGATTATTTTGTTGAAATGGAAAATGTGGCACATGAATGCAAATTCAGAGGATGTTTGCATTTGAAAGAGCCTGGATGTGCAGTGAAAGAGAAAGTGGAAACGGGGGAAATATTGCAGTCCCGCCACACTCATTATTTACAATTTTTGCAAGAGATTACTGACCGAAAGCCGAGGTATTGACAATGATTAAAATAGCACCGTCCATTTTAGCGGCGGACTTTTCAAAGTTGGCAGATGAAGTGAAAGAAGTGGAGAAAGCGGGAGCGGAACTGATTCATATAGATGTGATGGATGGGCATTTCGTTCCGAATATTACAATGGGACCGATTGTTGTGGAGGCGCTGCGTCCAGTGACGGAACTTCCACTTGATGTTCATCTCATGATTGAGAATCCCGATGCATATATTGAACAGTTCGCGAAAGCTGGGGCTGATTATATAACAGTTCATGTGGAGGCGTGCAGGCATTTACATCGTACTATTCAACTAATCCGCTCTTACGGAGTGAAGCCGGGTGTCGTGCTGAATCCACATACGCCTGTCGAGCACATCTTACACATTTTGGAGGACGTTGATCTAGTGTTATTCATGACGGTCAATCCAGGATTCGGTGGACAGAAATTTATTCATTCCGTACTTCCGAAAGTGAAACAGTTATCAGATCTGATTAAGGAAAAAGGTTTATCTATCGACATTGAAATTGATGGAGGCATCAACGAGGAAACAATCATCCCTTGTGTAGAGGCAGGCGCAACGATTTTAGTCGCTGGATCGGCCATTTACAGTGCAGAAAATCGCTCAGAAGCATTGCAACGAATCAAAGCTGCTGGAGAAAGCGTGCTCAATTGATGGAAAGGGTAGTTATTTGTGCAGGCGGACCATCCGTAGAGTTACCCGATTTGTCGGTTTATGAGACGAAAGGGACGATTTTCATCGGTGTCGATCGTGGTGCGATTCATCTATTGGATAAAGGTATTGTTCCCGATGAAGCAATTGGAGATTTCGATTCGGTAAGTGAAGAAGAGTTTAACAGAATCAAAGAAACTGTGGAACGGGTCGATTCTTTCCAGTCTGAAAAGGATGAGACCGATACGGAACTTGCTCTGAATCGTGCAATTTCCTACCATCCGAAGGAAGTTATTTTGACCGGAGTCACGGGCGGTAGATTAGATCATTTCGAATCGGCATTGCAATTAACATACCGCATGCAGAATGAACATAATGATGTTTCATTTCTCATTCGCAATGCCCATAATGAACTTTCTCTACTCCATCCGGGCGTCCGTCGGGTGAAAAGGATTGAACAGCTCCCTTATATATCATTTTTCCCTTTCGGCAGTACAGTAGAGGGCCTGACGTTGACCGGATTTAAATATGAGACGGTCAACGCTAGGATGGATATGGGCATGACAAGATTTACAAGCAACGAACCAATTTCAGAAGTTTGTACTATCTCATTCCGGCAAGGCATATGCTTAATGGTAAGAAGTTCAGATTCCTGAAAGGAGAAGGGAATTGCGAGTTTATACATTTACGATGCCGAAGTTTCTAAGTAGCTTTGTTCGAAAATGCATGGTAGTCTTCCAAAAAGAAGAGAAGGCGAAAAGTCAAGCTACTGCGAGCCAACGAAACAGAAAACGGAAAAAAGAAAAAACGTCAGGCTGAACTTCTTCGGCCTGGCGTTTTATTTCTTTTTGTCGTATTGTCGGAACGCGATAATCGAAATTAAACGCGTTGCACTTTACCCGATTTGAGTGCTCTCGCAGATACCCAAACACGTTTCGGTTTACCGTTTACAAGAATACGGACTTTTTGAAGGTTAGCTCCCCAAGTACGTCTGTTGGCATTCATTGCGTGTGAACGAGCATTCCCCGTACGTGCTTTGCGGCCAGTAATTACACATTCTTTAGCCATTTTTTATGACCTCCTCGCTAATAATGATTAAGCGATTCACTATCTAATTCGCATACCATAATACTTTATCACAGGAAATAACGGCATGCAACCTTTTTTACTGATGCTTTCAAGTGAAAATCCTTTACAAGTAATTCTTGTTTATTTGTCAACGCTTTTCTATTGCTTTAGTGTATAGTACAATGGGGTTAGTTAATAAGGATGCAGGAGGGGAAGCTTTCATGTCAATCGAGCTGAAAAACGATTACGGTACGATAGATATTACGAACGACGTCATTGCCCAAGTGGTGGGAGAGGCGGCAATCGAATGCTATGGAATTGTCGGCATGGCTTCGCGTCACCAGATCCGGGATGGTCTCACGGACATCCTCGGGAAAGAGAACTATGCTAGAGGGGTCATAGTAAGAAATATTGGAGATGAGACGCATATTGATATGTATGTAATCATCGGCTATGGCACGAAAATCTCTGAAGTCGCATACCAAGTGCAATCCAAAGTGATGTATACATTGAAAAAGACATTATCGTTAACAGTGGATTCAGTGAATATATTTGTTCAAGGAGTTCGGGTGACGAACTGATAGAAGGAGGAAAACATTTCAATGAATTTTATTGATGGTGTGAAATTTGCCGACATGGTGAGGATGGGTGCACATCACCTTCATCTTAATGCTGATTATGTCGATTCATTAAACGTGTTTCCCGTGCCTGACGGGGACACAGGGACAAATATGAATTTATCCATGACATCTGGTGCGAAAGAGACCGAAGCGCATGCATCCGCACATTTGGGCAAGACTGCTCAAGCATTGTCTAAAGGGCTATTGATGGGTGCCCGTGGGAACTCGGGCGTAATCCTATCGCAATTGTTCCGCGGTTTCGGTAAAGCTGTGGAAGAGGAAGCGAAGCTTGACGCGGCTAAGTTTGCCGATGCATTGGAATATGGGGTGCAGACAGCGTATAAAGCTGTCATGAAGCCGGTAGAAGGAACGATTCTGACTGTCGCCAAAGATGCAGCGAAAAAAGGCGTTGAAGTGGCGAGATCGACAGAGGATATCATTAAAGTGATGGAAGCCATCGTTGAAGAATCGAAAGCATCTTTAAAACGGACTCCCGATCTACTTCCGGTATTAAAGGAAGTCGGTGTCGTTGATAGTGGCGGACAAGGCCTTGTCTATGTATATGAAGGCTTTTTGGCATGTCTGAAAGGTGAAGAGCTGCCTGAACGAATGAACATGGACTTGATGGAAGACTTAGTGAATGCAGAGCACCATCGTGGAGTTCAAGGATTCATGAATACAGAAGATATCGTATATGGGTATTGTACAGAATTCATGGTGAAATTTGAGGACGAGAAAGTGAAGAAGCATCCTTTTGAGGAAGGCAGCTTCCGACTGGATCTCAGTAAATTTGGAGATTCCTTGCTTGTTATTTCAGATGAGGAAATTGCGAAAGTACATATCCACACCGAGGAGCCGGGAGATGCGTTGAATTACGCACAACAATATGGTTCGCTCATCAACATTAAAATCGAAAACATGCGTCAACAGCATATCGATATCGTTGGCGAAAGCCATTCGACTAAAAAAACGGAAACGATTTCACATCCTTACGCAATTGTAACAGTGGCAATGGGCTCAGGAATTGCGGAACTGTTAAAGAGTATCGGCGCCTCTGCAGTCATTGAAGGCGGACAAACAATGAACCCGTCAACCGAAGATATCGTCAAGGCAATTAAAGACGTCGGTGCGGAGCGAGTTATCATCTTGCCTAACAATAAAAATATTATCATGGCAGCAAAACAAGCGGCGGAAGTAATTGGCATTGAAGCGGCTGTCGTTGAGACGAAATCCGTCCCTGAGGGATTGGCTGCGATTCTCGCATTCAATCCGGAAGCAGCAGTGGCGGAAAATGAAAAAGTTATGTCAAAAGCAGCAGCTGGCGTGAAGACCGGTCAAGTCACTCATTCTATCCGAGATACGTCCATCGATGGAATCGACATTAAAAAAGATGATTTCATGGGACTTGCGGGCAGCAAAATTGTAATCTCCAAGCCTTCTCTTGATGAAGTGATGAAAACATTGCTTGCAACACTCATTGATGAAGATGATGAAATTGTGACGATCATCTATGGCGAGGACGTAACAGAAGAAGAAGCGACCGAGATAGCTGACTATATCGAGTCCACATACGATCATACTGAAGTCGAATTGTATAACGGAAAGCAACCGCTTTATCCATATATCCTATCTGTAGAATGATTTACAAAACAACGGTACCCTTCTCTCAAAGGGTACCGTTTTTCTATTTTGTCTTTATGCGTAATCTACTGTAAAATGATAGTTAGAGTTTGTCTTTTTAGAAGGGCTTTTAATAAGGGGGTTGTTTATATGAAGTACAGATCGGTTTTTGAAATTATCGGTCCAGTAATGATCGGGCCGTCATCTTCACATACCGCGGGAGCCGCCCGCATTGGCCGAGTAGCCCGGGATTTGTTTGGGCGTCAGCCGGAGTGGGCAAGAATTCATCTCTATGGTTCTTTTGCAGAAACATATAAAGGACATGGGACGGACGTTGCGATTATCGGGGGATTATTGGATTATGACACGTTCGATGAAAGAATCAAAACAGCTTTTGAAGATGCCGCAGCGCTCGGAATGACTTTTGAGTTCATTCCTGAAGAGGAAGAGGCTGATCATCCGAATACAGCGAAAATTGTTATCGGTGACAGTCAAGGAGAAATGGAACTTGTCGGCATTTCAATCGGCGGTGGTACAATGGAAGTCACTGAGTTGAACGGTTTTCCGCTACGACTATCCGGACATTTCCCGGCGCTCCTCGTTGTGCATGACGATCGCGCGGGTGTTATTGCGAATGTCTCCAACGCCATTGCTTCACAAGGGATGAATATTGCTCACATGGAAGTCGGCAGGAAAGAAAAAGGGAAAATGGCACTGATGGTCATCGAAGTTGACCAGATGTTTGATGAAACACTCATAAATGAATTGAAATCTTTGCCGAATGTTACACAAGTGTCAACATTGGCGAACTAAGGAGGGGAATAGACATGGAAGTGCTATTCGGAACAGTGAAGGAACTGGTAGCGATTGCAGAAGCGCAAAATAAACCAATCTCTGAAATTATGATTGAACAAGAAATGCTCATTACAAAACGTTCCCGTGAAGAGATTGTCGCTCAAATGGATAATAATCTTACAGTGATGGAAAGCGCAGTCGAACAAGGTCTTCAAGGAGTGAAATCGACTTCCGGTTTAACAGGCGGAGATGCTGTCCTTCTTCAAAACTATATCAAGTCCGGAAAATCTCTTTCAGGAGAGCTCATTTTGGATGCCGTCAGTAAGGCGGTCGCGACAAATGAGGTAAATGCTGCAATGGGAATGATTTGTGCCACTCCAACAGCGGGGGCTGCCGGAATCGTGCCCGGAACACTTTTCGCTGTGAAAGACAAATTAAACCCGACGAGGGAACAGATGGTGAATTACTTATTCACTTCGGGTGCATTCGGATTTGTAGTTGCGAACAATGCATCGATTTCAGGCGCTGCAGGAGGATGCCAAGCAGAAACGGGATCAGCCGCTTCGATGGCTGCCGCAGCTATTGTAGAGATGGCGGGTGGGACGCCCCAACAAAGCGCAGAGGCATTCTCGATCGTTATGAAAAACATGCTCGGTCTCGTATGCGATCCGGTAGCGGGTCTAGTTGAAGTGCCATGTGTGAAGCGAAATGCGATGGGAGCTGCGAAAGCTCTTGTAGGAGCGGATATGGCTCTTGCTGGAGTCGTCAGCAGGATTCCGACGGATGAAGTGATTGAAGCGATGCACCGAATTGGACAATCAATGCCTTCTGCCCTAAGGGAAACCGCAAAAGGGGGCTTAGCTGCCACACCTACTGGAAAGGCGCTGGAAGCAGAGATATTCGGAAAGGATAAAGCGGCACGTGACACCGTCAATTCTTGATCCTGTCACAACATTGAAAGGTGTGGGCAAGGCATCTGCTGAACAACTTCAAAAACTGAGCATTGAAACGATTGAAGAATTGATCAATACATTTCCGTACCGGCATGAAGATTTCCGATTGAAGGATTTAGCTGAAACGCCGCATAATGAACGAGTTACGATTGAAGGAAGGATCGAAAGTGAGCCTTCCGTTCTTTTTTTAGGGAGGAATAAATCACGTCTTCAAATCCGGCTGCTTTCCGGTAATCATCTCGTTAAAGCGGTTTTCTTCAATCAGCATTATTTGAAAGACCGGCTTTCAATCGGAATGATCGTAACGGTGACCGGAAAATGGGACCGTGGCAGGCAAGTGATCAACGTAAGCAATTTTAGCGAAGGTCCTAAAACGGATCAAGCCGATTTTGAACCTGTTTATAGTTTGAAAAACGTCATGCACCAGAAGACATTCCGTAAATATATGAGGCAGGCACTGGATTTATGCGGCAGTGAAATTGCCGAAGTCCTCCCGCTTTCATTACGGGAAGCTTACATGCTGCCATCAATCGGAGAAGCGCTTGAAATGGTCCATTTCCCAAAATCGCCGAATGATGTGAAACAGGCACGACGCCGTTTTGTATATGAGGAATTACTTAAATTTCAGTTGAAGATGATCGGGATGAAGAAAATCCGCAAAGAAATGGAGAAAGGCATTCCGATTCATTATGATCTTGAACGTTTGAAAGAGTTTATTGATTCGTTGCCTTTCGAGCTAACGAATGCGCAAAAGAAGGTTGTCAATGAGCTTTGCGCTGAATTGAAAAGTCCGACGAGAATGAATCGGCTGCTGCAAGGGGATGTAGGTTCTGGAAAGACGGTCGTTGCAGCAATCGCTCTATTTGCGGCGATAACCGGAGGATTTCAAGGAACGCTTATGGCTCCGACTGAAATTCTTGCTGAGCAGCATGCCAACTCCCTATCAGCATGGCTTGAGCCGTTCGGGGTGGAAGTCGCTTTCCTTTCCGGTTCCACGAAAGGGAAGGCTAGAAGAATCATCCTTGAGAAGTTGCAGAGCGGAGAAATCGATTTGCTGATCGGGACGCATGCGCTGATTCAACCAGACGTTAGTTTTGCAAACTTGGGGCTCGTCATTACGGATGAGCAGCATCGATTCGGTGTTGAACAACGCCGTGTGCTAAGGGAAAAAGGGCTGAATCCGGACGTTCTCTTCATGACGGCGACCCCGATTCCCCGAACGCTGGCGATCACCGCCTTCGGTGAAATGGATGTTTCCATTCTTGACGAAATGCCGGCTGGGCGAAAGAAAATCGAAACTTATTGGTTGAAAGAGGATTCCTTATTGCCGGTATTGCGGAAAATGGAGAAGGAGCTGCAGGCAGGACGTCAATCGTATGTCATTTGTCCACTGATCGAGGAATCGGACAAGCTCGATGTGCAAAATGCGGTCGATGTCCATTCCCAGCTCACCCATTATTTCACTGGCCGATATACGGTCGGTCTCATGCACGGTAGACTTCATCCTGATGAGAAAGATGAAATCATGCGGGACTTCAGCGAAGGGAAGATCAATTGCCTCGTTTCAACGACTGTCGTTGAAGTTGGAGTGAACGTGCCAAATGCAACATTCATGCTCATTTATGACGCCACCCGTTTCGGACTTGCTCAACTCCACCAATTAAGGGGAAGGGTCGGCAGGGGAGCGGACCAATCGTATTGCGTCCTTCTTGCTGATCCGAAAAATGAGGAAGGGAAAGAACGGATGCAGTCGATGACAGAGACGAATGACGGATTCCTATTAGCAGAAAAGGACCTTGAGCTGAGAGGCGCAGGCGACTTCTTCGGGAAGAAGCAAAGCGGGATGCCTGAATTCAAAATGGCCGATCTCGTGCACGACTACCGGGCATTGGAAACCGCCCGACAAGATGCCGAGAAAATGCTTTCATCAGATAGTTTCTGGGCCGATCCAGAATACAAATTCCTAAGAGAAGACTTGGAACAATCCGGCGCGCTATCACATGAACGAATGGATTGACAGCGATATATAGATGGACCTGTTGGCAAACAGTTGCTAGCAGGTCTTTTCTGTTAAGCAAAATGTTTTGTAGAAATCAATGAGGAACTATGATAATATACTGGTATTAGTACCAAGTGCTAATCCGGAAGGGTGAAACGATTGAGAGTGCCAAAAAGGGAGAGGCAACGCCAACTTGAATTGAGCCTCGAACAAAATCCTTTTCTGACAGATGAAGAATTGTCCAAGCAATTTAAAGTAAGCGTCCAAACGATCCGATTAGATCGCTTGGAATGTGGAATTCCGGAATTGCGGGAACGTTTGAAAACGGTAGCTGCACGAACGATGGACGCAGAGGTGAAATCTCTCCAGTCAGATGAAGTGATTGGTGAAATCGTAGATATCGAACTGGACAAGCGGGCTGTTTCCATTTTCGACGTTATGGACGAACATGTCTTCCAACGAAGTGGAATTGCACGTGGACACCATTTATTCGCACAGGCGAATTCATTGGCCGTAGCAGTTCTCGATGATGACCTTGCTTTGACAGTGACGTCAACACTCAATTTCTTGAAGCCTGTCAAATCAGGCGATCGTGTCATTGCACGCGCCGTTGTTGATAAAAAGCGATCAAATGATAAAAGGACGTTTGTCGATGTCATTTCGACGGTCGAGAACGTAACGGTTTTCACCGGTGAATTCCAGATGTATCAAACTACGGACCACAGTAGGAGGGGAATATGATGATCATTGCATTAGATGGAATGGGCGGAGATCACGCACCGGGTGAAATTATTGAAGGCGCAATTCAGAGCCTATTAGAATTTGAAGATATACATATACATATTTATGGAAATGAAGAAAAGATGGCTCCCTATTTGAAAGAACATGCCCGTTTGAAAGTAATTCATTGCACAGAGAAGATCGAGGCGGACGATGAGCCGGTCCGGGCAATCAGGAGGAAGAAAGATGCTTCCATGGTAAGGATGGCTCAAGCTGTAAAAGACGGCAAGGCCGACGCATGCGTCTCTGCAGGTAACACAGGTGCGCTAATGGCGGCGGGACTCTTCATCGTCGGACGGATAGAAGGCATCGATCGACCAGCGTTATCGCCGACCTTGCCAACGATTGATGGACAAGGTTTTGTCTTCTTGGATGTCGGAGCAAATTCGGACGCTAAGCCGAACCATTTGCAACAGTACGCTATCATGGGCAGCATTTATGCAGAAAAAGTGCGTGGTATTCAAAAGCCCCGTGTTGGACTGTTGAATATCGGCACCGAAGAAGGCAAAGGGAATGAATTGACGAAAGCGGCATACGACCTTCTGTCGGTAGCGCCCATTCACTTTGTCGGCAATATCGAATCGAGGGACATATTAAGCGGAGCGGCAGATGTCATTGTAACGGACGGATTTACCGGGAACATGGTGTTGAAGACGATCGAAGGGACAGCCTCCGGGTTCTTCTCAATGCTGAAAGAAGTATATGGAGCCTCTTTAAAGTCAAAGCTGTCCGCGGCGATGGTGAAAGATGACCTCAGGGGTTTGAAAAAGAAAATGGATTACACCGAATATGGCGGGGCGGGATTGTTCGGTTTGAATTCACCCGTCATTAAGGCGCACGGCTCATCCAATGCCAATGCAATCTTAAATGCGATTAGACAAGCGAGGACAATGGTTGAATTTGATGTGTGCGGAACGATCAGAAAGACAGTTGGAGAGGTGGAAGCGGAATGACGAAAGTTGCATTTATATTTCCTGGGCAAGGCTCGCAATCTGTAGGGATGGGAGCAGAGCTCTTCAATAGTGCCGGAAATTATCTTGAACGGGCGGATGAAGTATTACAGTTCGATTTAAGCCGTTTGATTACAGAAGGGCCTCAAGAGGAGCTGACGTTGACTTATAATGCGCAGCCTGCACTGTTAACAGTCGGCGCTCTGATTGCTTCGAGGCTTGCGGAAGAAGGAATTACGCCTGACTACACTGCCGGACATAGTCTTGGTGAATATACGGCACTCGTCGCTTCAGGAGTTCTTTCATTCGAAGATGGGGTGTCCGTTGTCCATCAGCGCGGCCTGTTCATGAATGACGCTGTTCCTGCCGGTGAGGGAGCAATGGCGGCCATTCTTGGACTAGATGGAGAAAAACTACAAGAAGTGACGGATACGATTACTGCAGAAGGAGATTCGGTTCAACCTGCCAACTTGAATTGTCCAGGACAAATTGTCATTTCAGGGACGAAAGCAGGCGTGGAAAAGGCTTGCATCGAGCTTAAGGAAGCAGGGGCAAAAAGAGCGATCCCACTTGATGTGAGCGGACCATTCCATTCCTCACTTATGAAGCCGGCAGCCGAACGTCTGAAAAACGCGTTGGATCAAGTGGAAATGAAGGACGCTGCGATTCCGGTAGTTGCAAATGTGAACGCTGAAACAGTTTCCGACCGGGAGGAAATCAAGCAGCTGCTTGTGGAACAATTATATTCCCCGGTCCGATGGGAAGACTCTGTCCGTGAATTGATCGGTCTAGGAGTAACGCATTTCATTGAATGTGGCCCCGGGAAAGTGCTCAGTGGCCTTGTAAAGAAAATCGATAGATCTGTTACAGTTCTTCCTGTCTATGACGAGGAGACATTGCAAACAGTTATCGATGCAGCGAAAGGGTGGAAATGATGGGTAGATTTGAAGGGAAAACAGCAATCGTTACAGGCGCTTCAAGAGGAATTGGACGCGAGATTGCAATTTTGCTAGGAAAAGAAGGCGCGCGTGTAGCTGTCAATTATAGCGGCAGCAAAGAAAAAGCAGAAGAAGTCGTTGAATTGATCAAACAATCCGGCGGAGATGCTTTTGCCATTCAAGCAAACGTTTCGGATTCCGAACAAGTGAAACAAATGATCGATGAGACATTGAAAACGTTCGGCTCAATTGATATGCTCGTAAATAATGCTGGAATTACACGAGATAATTTATTAATGCGCATGAAGGAAGACGAATGGGATGATGTTATCAACATCAATTTAAAAGGAGTCTTCCTTTGCACGAAAGCTGTGACACGCCAAATGATGAAGCAGCGTGCTGGGAAAATCGTCAACCTTGCATCGATCGTCGGAGTCATCGGTAATCCGGGACAAGCAAATTATGTCGCTGCAAAAGCTGGCGTCATCGGCCTGACAAAAACGACCGCAAGAGAACTTGCTGCAAGAAATATTACAGTGAATGCAGTCGCCCCAGGCTTCATTACGACCGATATGACCGATGCTCTTCCTGAGAATGTGAAGGAGCAAATGTTGGCGTCAATTCCTCTAGGCAAATTAGGAGCAGCAGAAGACGTAGCAGGCGCTGTCGCGTTCCTATTGTCAGATGATGCAAATTACATTACCGGCCAGACGATAAACGTAGATGGCGGAATGGTGATGTAATTCTATCCGCATTACTAGTGTCCAGCTTCGGGCGCTAGCCCCTCGAGTCGCTTCGGTCTTGAAGCAAAAGGCAAAGAGCGCCTTTTGTTCAAGCCCTCCAGCGCTTGTCGGGGCTAAGCAAGCGCCCTACGCTTTTCTAGTGTCCAGCTTCGGGCGCTAGCCCCTCGAGTCGCTTCGGTCTTGAAGATAAAGGCAAAAAAGCGCCTTTATTTCAAGCCCTCCAGCGCTTGTCGGGGCTAAGCAAGCGCCATACGCTTTTCTAGTGTCCAGCTTCGGCGGCCAGGCACTTGGGTCATAAGCCATCACAGCTGTGCGGCAAAAAGCGCCGCTTCGCTGTGCTGTCTTATGCCTGTCGCACCTAGGCAGGCCGCCTACGCATTTCATTGAGAGGAGGTGACTATGTTGTCAGTACTAGACCGTGTAACGAAAGTTGTTGTCGACCGTCTTGGTGTCGATGAGAGCGAAGTAAAACCTGAAGCTTCTTTCAAAGACGATCTCGGCGCAGACTCTTTGGATGTCGTTGAGCTTGTTATGGAATTAGAAGATGAATTCGATATGGAAATTTCAGATGACGATGCTGAAAAGATCGGAACTGTTGGTGATGCAGTGAAGTATATCGAAGAAAAAGTGAAATGATTTTATTAGCATTCCGAAAAAATGGGCACGTAACTATATAACGTATTTCCCTTGAGATGCTTTCAACCTTTCATACGATACGAAAGGGATGAAAGTATCTCTTTTCGGTTTTGCATGTATGGCGTGAACAATGTAAAATTAAAAGGACTACGAAGTGAAAGGCAGAATCTCGATGAATAATAAACGGAATGTAAAAAGTAAATATCCTACAGTCCCTCTTCCTAGCGAGGTGCGTAAAAAATTTGAAGACTTGCAAATGAGTCTCGATATCCACTTTAAGGATGAATCGCTCCTTTATAATGCATTCACGCATTCGTCCTATGTCAATGAGCACCGTCGGAAAAATTTTACGGATAATGAAAGGCTCGAATTCCTTGGAGATGCCGTTCTAGAATTGGGTGTTTCACGTTTCCTTTATGCGACTGAGCCTAATATGAGTGAAGGCGAGTTGACGAAATTGCGCGCTGCCATCGTTTGTGAGCCATCGCTCGTCAAATTTTCGAATGAACTGCACTTCGGTGATTTCATTTTGCTTGGCAAAGGTGAAGAACAGACTGGCGGAAGATTGCGTCCGGCATTGCTTGCAGACGTATTTGAAGCATATATCGGCGCTTTGTTTTTGGATCAAGGCATGGAACCGGTCACCCGATTCCTTGAAAAGGTTGTATTCCCGAAAATTGGGGACGGTGCTTTTTCGCATGTGATGGATTATAAAAGCCGCTTGCAGGAAATCGTGCAACAGACGAACAGTGGCAGCTTGAATTATGAAATTGTCGAAGAGAAGGGTCCTGCGCATGCGAAAAAGTTTGTCACCGTCGTTAGATTGGAAAATCGTGAACTTGGTACCGGAATCGGAAGATCGAAGAAAGAAGCCGAGCAGGAAGCGGCCCGTCAAGCCATCCAAGTATTAAAAGGAAATGAGGCCGAAGGGGAGAACTGATTGTGTTTCTAAAAAGAGTTGAAATTATCGGGTTCAAATCATTTGCCGAACGGATCGGCATCGATTTCGTCCCGGGTGTAACAGCCATTGTAGGACCGAATGGCAGTGGGAAAAGCAATATCACCGATGCAATTCGTTGGGTGCTCGGAGAACAGTCTGCCAAATCCCTTCGTGGTGCAAAGATGGAGGATGTCATTTTTGCGGGAAGTGATTCCCGCAAGCCGTTAAATTATGCGGAGGTGACATTGATCCTCGATAATTCGAATGGACTCTTCCCGCTCGACTACACGGAAATCAGTGTCAGCCGCAGGGTATTCCGTTCGGGGGAAAGCAATTATTTATTAAACGGGCAACAATGCCGTTTGAAGGATATTAATGATGTCTTCATGGATTCCGGGTTAGGAAAGGAAGCTTTTTCAATCATATCCCAAGGACGTGTCGACGAAATCCTGAACAGCCGGCCGGAAGATAGAAGAAGTATTTTCGATGAGGCCGCAGGTGTGTTGAAATATAAAACACGCAAAAGGAAAGCGGAACATAAGCTGTTCGAAACGGAGGATAATCTAGATCGTGTCCTCGATATTCTTAAAGAATTGGATACACGAATTGGCCCGCTTGAAAAGAACGCCGAAGCGGCACAAAGACATCAGTTACTGTCAACTGAAATTAGAGATGCCGATGTTCGGCTTCTAAATTATGATGGTTCGAAATTACGTGACGAAATCATTAAGAAAACTACACTGATCGAGGAAAAACAGATCCAACGTGAGCAGTTGCTAGCGGAGATTGCACAAGTTGAAAAGCAATCCAATGAGGGAAAGAGGCAGTTGGCACAAATCGACCGGAATATTGAAACGCTTCAACAGCAATTGGTTGAAATTAGTGCTGAAGCTGAAAAATGGGAAGGCCGCCGACTATTATCGCTTGAAAAACAGAAAAATACAGAGCAGCACTTGAAGAGGATTCAGCAAGAGTTGGCTGACGCTCGTCGGGATAAAGAAGAACTGATTGTCAAATTGGCGGCTGCAAAAGAGAAATTGGCCATTACCGGAGCAAGCTTGGAAAAGATCACTTCGGAAATGAATGAAATTGCCCAAATTCTGAAAAGGTCTGCCAAAGAGACTGAGGCGGAAATTGACGAGTTGAAGTCATCCTATATTGAGATGCTGAACGAAGAAGCGACAATCAGAAATGATTTGAAGCATATCGATGAACGGATGCAAGGGGAAAAGACATCTTCTGTCCGCATTTCAGAACAAACTACCGTCTTGAAAAACAAACTTCAAGAGCTAAAGGATAAGAGATCTATCCAGTCGGGTGAGCTCTCCTCATTGCAAGAGAAAAAAGAGAAAGCAGAGACAGCGTTCAAAAGGTCCGAAAATCTTTACCGCGAAGCGGAAGAGGAACTGGTAGTACAGCAGCAGTTTATGCAAAATGCAATGAACAAGCAATCGGAAATGCAAGGGAGGCTTCGTGTACTTCAAAGTTTAGAGGCGGATTTTTCAGGCTTCTATTCAGGTGTCCGAGCCGTCCTCATTGCTGCCAAAGAAGGCAGATTGCGTGGTGTGGATGGGGCTGTTGCAGAGCTGATAACAGTTGGCGACCCTCATATTAAGGCAATCGAAACGGCATTAGGCGGCGCGATGCAGCATATTGTCACATCGACAGAAGTGGAGGCGCGGAATGCGATCGGTTATTTAAAACAGAAGAACGCTGGCCGAGCGACATTTTTACCACGTGATGTCATCAAGTCTAGAAATCTTCCAATCGCATCTCTCCGTATTGTTCAACAGCATCCCGAATTTATCGGAACGGCTGATCAGCTTGTGCAGACAGACTCCGCATTTTCGAACATCATTGAAAACCTACTCGGAATGACAATCGTCGCAAAAACGTTGGCCGGAGCTTCCGCTATCGCAAAATTGCTCGGATATAAGTTCCGCATCGTCACACTCGACGGTGATGTCGTGAATGCTGGCGGTTCCCTGACCGGCGGTGGTGCAAAAGGGCAGTCGACTGTATTTTCGAGAAAAGCGGAGTTGGAGATGCTAAGTGCACAACTTTCGAAAATGTCGACCTCGATTAAAACGGCAACTAGCAAAATCGCCGAATCGAAAATGTCTGTCGCCCAGCATATGCATGATACAGAAAAGTATCGGCAACTAAGGGATGCAGTCAGACAGGAAATGGTTTCTGTAGATTCTGTATTACGCGAACTGGATATGGAAATTAGAACGATAGAATCGGAAATCTCGTTAGCTGAAAAAGGAATTGCCGGCTCTGAAAACGTAGGTGCAGAACTGCAAAGCAGGAAAAAGAAATTGCTTGAACGGCACGAAATGATCAAATCAACATTGAACGCCACTCAAAACGAAGTTGAAACACTTGAACGGCTGGCTGCGAATCGACGGAATGAGGAAGCGGCGTTGATGACCAAGAATAGTGAGCTCCGGGAACAGGCTGCCATCCTTCGGGAACAGAAAGGGCACCAGCAGTCTTCAATTACGGAAATGGAGCAATCGCTCAGTCAGTTGGAACAGAAAGTTTCCGCGCTGGAGGCTGATCGGGCAATATATGCCGAGCACGAGATGGGTATCGAACTTACGCCAGAGGAAATTGCGGACCATATCGATAAATCAGTGACAGAAAAGTCAACGATCGAACAATCATTATCAGCTGAGCGAAAGCAACGGATCCGAATGGCCGCTGAACTCGAAAAACAGGAAGGGCTATTAAAAAATCTTCGCCTCGATGAGGGGAAGGCAGTCTCTTCATTGAATGAAATAAATGTCGCAGTTTCGCGTCTTGAAGTGAAATATGAATCAATCACAAATCGCTTATTGGACGAATATGGCCTCTATCCTGATTTTGAATCGAAGGGCGACTTTAATGTGGAAACCACAAGGAGTCGGGTTGAACAACTGAAGAGCGAAATCGAGTCGCTCGGTTCAGTCAATCCGAGTGCAATCCAGGAATTCAAAGAAGTGTCAGAGCGCCATGCATTTTTGACTGAACAGCGGAACGATCTCCTGGAAGCGAAAAATACGCTGAACGAAGCGATGTCCGAAATGGATCGTGAGATGGAGATGCGCTTCAGTACGACATTCAACGCGGTAAGAAAT
Organism: Sporosarcina pasadenensis; assembly: GCF_047228845.1. NCBI lineage: Bacteria > Bacillati > Bacillota > Bacilli > Caryophanales > Caryophanaceae > Sporosarcina > Sporosarcina pasadenensis. The sequence goes on along the minus strand of NZ_JBFEGM010000001.1, from coordinate 509,585 downwards.
AGGTTCCATGCTGTCTTCAAAGAAATGTTCGGTGGCGGAGATGCCGATCTTATCCTTACCGAGCCTGACAATTTGCTTGAAACAGGTGTTGAAATCGTCGCGAGGCCTCCTGGCAAAAAGTTACAGAATCTAAGCCTTCTGTCAGGCGGCGAAAGGGCGCTCACGGCAATTACATTACTGTTTTCAATTATTGAAGTGCGTCCTGTCCCATTCTGCATTTTGGATGAAGTCGAAGCGGCGCTCGACGAAGCGAATGTCATACGCTACAGTAAATACTTGAAGAAGTTCTCGAACAATACCCAATTCATCGTCATCACACACCGGAAAGGGACGATGGAAGGGGCGGATGTCCTGTATGGAATTACGATGCAGGAGTCGGGAGTCTCGAAGCTGATTTCCGTAAAGCTTTCTGAAGTTCCCGCCGAAGTGTTAGGGTAAGGATGAATAGTAAAGAAAAGGAGAGAGTCGGATTGGCTTTTTTTAAGAAACTGAAAGAGAAGATTACGGGAACAAATGAAACGGTAACTGAAAAATTCAAGGATGGTCTTTCGAAGACCCGGAATTCATTCACATCAAAAGTGAATGATCTTGTCGCGCGCTTCCGCGAAGTCGACGAGGAGTTTTTTGAAGAGCTTGAAGAGCTGTTATTGCAGGCGGATGTCGGCGTCGAAACGGTCATGGAACTTGTCGACCAACTAAGATGGGAAGTTCAAAGGAAAAATATTAAGAGTACAGAAGGTATCCAATCGGTCATCTCCGAAAAACTTGTGGATATATATAAGGATGGAGAAGAACTAGACACCGATTTGAATATGCAAGATGATTTGACTGTCATTTTGATGGTAGGTGTCAACGGTGTAGGAAAAACGACGACGATTGGAAAGCTTGCAGCACGACTCAAAGACGAAGGAAAGACCGTCATGCTCGCGGCGGGAGATACATTCCGTGCTGGAGCGATCGATCAGCTAGTCGTCTGGGGCGAACGTGTCGGCGTTGAAGTGATCAGGCAATCGGAAGGGTCTGACCCGGCCGCTGTCATGTACGATGCGATTCGGGCAGCAAAAAGCCGCAAAGTGGATGTGTTGATTTGTGATACTGCCGGCAGACTGCAAAACAAAGTGAACTTGATGAATGAACTAGAGAAAGTTCACCGAGTGATCGGCAAGGAGGTTGAAGGGGCGCCTCATGAGGTCCTTCTCGCACTCGACGCGACGACTGGTCAAAATGCCTTGATCCAGGCGCAGACGTTCAAAGAGGCGACGAATGTCACTGGAATCGTCCTCACCAAGCTTGACGGAACAGCAAAAGGCGGAATTGTTTTAGCGATCCGCAATAAACTCAATATCCCGGTCAAATTTGTCGGTCTTGGAGAAGGTTTGGATGACCTGCAACCATTCGATCCGGAAAAGTACGTATACGGACTCTTTGCAGATGGTCTAGAAAAGGAAGCACAAGAATAATCAAGACAAGTAAAATTACTTGACAGTTCAATTCCGGCATACTAAGATTATCAGAGGGGGCGAAGCGCAATGCTTGAAAAAACGACACGCGTCAACTTCCTCTATGATTTCTATCAGACACTGTTGACCGAAAAACAAAGGGTTTACATGCAGCTCTATTACCTTGACGACCTATCCCTTGGCGAGATAGCCGAAGAATATGGAGTGTCGAGACAAGCTGTCTATGACAATGTCCGAAGAACGGAAGCTATGCTGGAAGACTATGAAGAGAAACTGCAGCTTTTCTCCAAATTCCGGAAACGGATGGAGATTATCGATAAGCTTGAAAACCTTGTGCTCGGAAATGATGACGCATCCGCAGAAGTACGGATGCTGTTGAACGCATTGAAAGATCATGAATAGGGGGTTCTATGCATGGCATTTGAAGGTTTGGCCCAGCGCCTGCAAGGGACGCTTCAGAAAATAAAGGGCAAAGGTAAGATTAGTGAAGCCGACGTCAAGGAAATGATGCGTGAAGTGCGCTTTGCACTTATCGAAGCCGACGTCAACTTGAAAGTCGTAAAAGAATTTGTTAAGACGGTAAGTGAACGGGCAGTCGGTCAGGACGTTATGAAGAGCCTGACACCCGGCCAGCAAGTTGTAAAAATCGTTAAGGATGAATTGACGAACTTGATGGGCGGAGAGCAAAACCCGATCCAATTTGCAAGGAAATCGCCGACAGTCATCATGATGGTCGGCTTGCAAGGGGCAGGGAAAACGACAACAACAGGAAAGCTCGCAACAGTCCTTCGTAAACGCCATAATAAGAAGCCGCTCCTCGTGGCGGCCGATGTTTATCGTCCAGCGGCAATCCAGCAATTGGAGACGCTTGGAAAACAATTGACGATGCCTGTTTTTTCAATGGGCACGGATGTCTCTCCGGTTGAAATTGCGCGCCAAGCGCTTGTAGAAGCTGAAAAGGAGCATCACGATGTCGTCATCATCGATACGGCGGGGCGCCTGCACGTAGATGAAAATCTTATGCAGGAATTGAAGGATATCCGGGAATTGAGCAAACCCGACGAAGTGTTCCTCGTCGTAGATGCGATGACCGGACAGGATGCCGTCAATGTGGCGAAGTCATTTGACGAAGCGATTGGCATAACAGGCGTCGTATTGACAAAGCTTGACGGCGACACACGTGGCGGTGCGGCGTTATCCATCCGCTCCGTTACACAGAAGCCAATCAAGTTCGTCGGTATGGGAGAGAAAATGGACGCGTTGGAACCTTTCCATCCTGAGCGGATGGCATCCCGGATCCTAGGGATGGGCGACGTCATGTCTTTAATCGAAAAGGCGCAGGAAAGTGTCGACGAAGAAAAGGCGAAGGAGCTTGAACAAAAGTTCCGCACGCAAACTTTCACGCTCGATGACTTCTTGGATCAGCTCCAGCAAGTGAAAAAAATGGGTCCTCTTGATGAAATATTGAAGATGATGCCAGGCTTCAATAAAATCAAAGGGCTTGAAAACGCCCAAGTCGATGAAAGTCAGATGGGACGCGTTGAAGCGGTCATCCGTTCGATGACAACAGCAGAACGCACAACTCCAGAAATCATCAATGCGAGCAGGCGAAAACGAATTGCAAAAGGGTCTGGGACTTCCATCCAGGAAGTGAACCGCCTATTAAAGCAATTCGAAGAGATGAAGAAGATGGTCAAACAAATGACCAACATGCAGCAAAAGGGCAAAAAGAAGATGAAAATGCCTGGTTTCGACTCTTTATTTAGGTAATTTTTAATTTTGATTCTAGGAAGCTTCTTTGATTGAAGCGAAAGGCGGCGACTCCTGCCAAAGCCGTAACGAAGAACGGCTTTTGCGAGTAAAAGCGTAGCGTTACGAGCAGGCTGCCTTAATTTCTGCAAAAGGCGCAGAAATACGGCAAATCGAACCCTGCGCTGTTCGATTGGCTGAAGCCATGCCGGCGGAAAGCGTCCGCCTGTAGCGGAAATCAACGCAATTTTAAGGTGTTAAGAAAAAACACTTTACAAACATGAAAAACCTTGATAATATACTATCTTGTGTGAAACTATTCGGAGGTGCAAGAAAAAATGTCAGTAAAAATTCGTCTTAAACGTATGGGAGCAAAGAAAACTCCTTTCTATCGTATTGTTGTAGCAGATTCACGTTCACCACGTGATGGCCGTCAAATCGAAACAGTAGGTACTTACAACCCACTTACAAAACCTGCTGAAGTTAAAATCGATGAAGAGTTGGCTCTTAAATGGCTTCAAAATGGTGCTAAACCTTCTGATACAGTTCGTAACCTGTTCTCAGAACAAGGCATCATGGAGAAATTCCATAACGCTAAATACGGTAAATAATCAGGAGGGGTGGACATGAAGCAGCTGATTGAAACGATTGTCAAACCTTTGGTCGATCATCCCGGAGATGTTCAGGTCGACAAAGATGAGCAACATCATCGTGTCACTTATAAACTTTCCGTTAACCCTGAAGATATGGGGAAAGTGATCGGAAAGCAGGGGCGTGTCGCTAAAGCGATACGAACTATTGTTTATTCAGCAGCAGGAAGTCGCCACGGTAAGAAAGTTTACCTTGATATTGTTGATTGATCGACGTATGCCGATCATGAACAAAAGGTTTCTAAAAGCAGGCCCAGAGCTTGCCGGGAAACGACACAAAAAAGGGGGGAGCTCATGTTCCTTCCTTTTTTGTCTACTTAAGAAATGCATCCATGTCCCTAATAAAAAGGAAGGTGTATTGTATGCAATGGTTCAACGTTGGAAAAATTGTCAACACACATGGAATATTCGGTGAAGTGCGAGTCATCTCACGCACTGATTTCCCGGAAGAAAGATATGCTGTCGGTAATGAACTTTCATTATTCATGCCCAATGAAAAAAAGCCGATTAAGTTGATCGTAGCAAGTCATCGACGCCACAAGAACTTCGACCTTCTAACATTTGAAGGACATATTAATATCAATGATGTCGAAAAGTACAGGGACGGCATATTGAAAGTCTCCGAGAAGCAGCTTGGGAAACTGGACGAGGGAGAATTCTACTACCATGAAATTATCGGCTGCGCTGTTTATACAGACGATGGAGAAGAAATCGGTGAAGTGACGGAAGTACTGGCGACCGGTGCCAATGATGTATGGACCGTGACTCCGAAAACGGGAAAACCTCATTATATCCCTTATATCGACGATGTCGTCAAAGAAGTCGATGTGGAGAAGAAGATAATTATCATCGAGCCGATGGAAGGACTGCTTTCATGATGAAAATAGACGTCCTTTCACTGTTTCCTGAAATGTTCGAAGGGGTTCTCCACTCCTCCATCATGAAGAAGGCGCAGGAAAACAACGCTGTTTCATTCAAAGTGACCGACTTCAGAGACTTCTCCGGCAACAAGCACCATAAAGTGGACGACTACCCGTACGGAGGTGGGGCGGGGATGGTTTTGAAGCCCGAACCGCTCTTTGCGGCAGTCGAATCACTCGCCCTCGATACGTCCAAAAAGCCACGGGTCATCCTTATGTGCCCTCAAGGCGCTAGATTCGACCAGAGGAAGGCTGAGGAACTTTCCGAGGAAGAGCATCTTGTATTCCTTTGCGGGCATTATGAAGGCTACGACGAGCGTATCCGGGAGCATCTCGTCACGGATGAGATATCACTCGGGGACTTCGTTCTGACGGGCGGGGAAATTGCATCCATGGCAATCATCGACAGCGTCGTCAGACTATTGCCGAACGTTCTAGGCAATACGGATTCCCCTGTCCATGATTCATTCTCAACAGGACTTCTCGAACATCCTCAATATACAAGACCAGCGGATTTCAACGGAATGAAAGTGCCCGATGTCCTGCTATCCGGAAACCATGCCGAAATCGAAAAATGGCGCCAAGAACAATCACTCAGACGCACATTCGAACGCAGAAGAGATCTGCTGGCAGACGCTCCATTAACTGAACATCAACAGAAATTACTGAAGCGGTTAATTGAAGAAGAACATAATTAATAGGGAACTTCGTTGATTGTAGCGAAAGCCGGCGACTCCTGCGGGAACAGCGCGAGCTGAAAGCCCCGCAGGAACGTAGTGACGAGGAGATTGAAGCCGTGCCCGCGGAAAGCGTCCGGCTGTAGCGTAAATCAACTTTTCGGGCTTGCATCAGCCAGCTCTTTATGATAATATCTACTATGTACTTCTATGGGAAGTACATACTGACTGGTGTTCCGCTGCAAAGGCAACAAGTGCAAGAGCATCTGTGGATAAGGAGAGAAAAACATGCAAAACATTATTGCAGAAGTAACAAAAGACCAACTTCGTACAGATCATCCTGATTTCCGTCCTGGGGACACTGTCCGCTTGCACGTGAAAATCGTTGAGGGCACGCGCGAGCGTATCCAGCTTTATGAAGGTGTTGTCATTAAGCGTCGTGGAGGCGGAATCAGTGAAACATTCACAGTCCGTAAAATCTCCAACGGTGTAGGTGTTGAACGTACATTCCCTGTACACACACCGAAAATCGCTAAACTTGAAGTTACTCGTCGCGGTAAAGTGCGTCGTGCGAAATTGTACTACCTTCGCAACCTTCGCGGAAAAGCTGCACGTATCAAAGAAATTCGATAAAATCCAAACAGCGGAGATCAAATCTCCGCTGTTTCTTATTAAAAAGGAGGAGACCAGAAAAAATGGTCTCCTTTCTTTTTGCCTCCATAATGAATAGACTGTACAATAAGGATAGTGACTTGGCAGGAGGCTTTGCGATGAATGAAGAGAAGAAGAAAAATGAAACTTGGGAATGGATCAAAGCGCTTTTAATAGCGTTCGGTTTGGCGGCAATCATTCGGATATTTCTATTCACGCCAATCGTAGTGGATGGCATTTCAATGATGCCGACACTTGAACATGGTGATAAAATGATCGTCAACAAAATCGGTTACACACTCGGCAAGCCCGACCGCTTTGATATCGTTGTATTCCATGCGCCCGAAAAGAAAGATTACATCAAGAGGGTCATCGGCCTTCCGGGGGATAAAGTGGAATACCGGGATGATATGCTATACATTAACGATCAACCTTATGAAGAACCATATCTTGATCAATATAAAGCAGAAATTACAGAAGGTACTTTGACCGAAGATTTCACGCTGGAAGAGAAAATCGGAATGCAGACTGTCCCTGAAGGCCATGTCTTCGTTATGGGCGACAATCGCCGAAAAAGTAAAGATTCCAGACATATCGGAGCAGTACCAATTGATGAAATCATAGGAAGCACAAAATTCGTATTCTGGCCGATCAGTGATTTCGGCATGGTGGAATGAAGAAGGGGATGAACTACAATGACCATTCAATGGTTCCCGGGCCATATGGCCAAAGCAAGACGTGAAGTAACGGAACAATTGAAGCTTGTCGATATCGTATTTGAATTGATTGACGCCCGATTGCCCCTTTCTTCGAGAAATCCGATGATTGATGAAGTCATCCAGCAAAAACCAAGATTGCTCATTTTGAATAAAATGGACCTAGCTGACGAGAAAGAGACGGAGCGTTGGATCAAACACTTCGCATCGCAAGGAATAAGGGCTGTCGCGATAAATTCCTTCGAAGGAAAAGGGCTGCAGACCGTGACGAAGGCGGCAAAGGAAATATTGGCGCCGAAAATTGAGCGATTGAAAAAAAGAGGCATTCGACCTGGGGCAATCCGGGCGATGATTGTCGGAATCCCTAATGTCGGGAAATCGACTTTGATCAACCGGCTTGCTAGAAAAAATATCGCGAAAACAGGCAATAAGCCGGGCGTCACGAAAGCGCAGCAATGGATCAAATTCGAGAAGGAGCTGGAATTGCTTGATACGCCGGGAATCCTTTGGCCGAAATTTGAAGACCAAGCTGTCGGGTATAAGCTTGCATTGACAGGTGCAATCAAAGATACGATCGTCAACATGGAAAACCTGGCTGTCTACGGACTTCGCTTCTTGGAGGAGCATTATCCGGAGCGGCTTGAAAAGCGTTACGGCATTAAAGCTGTAGAAGAGGATATCCAAAAGGTGTTTGATACAATCGGCGAGTCCCGCAAGGCGTATACGCAAGGTGGCGAAATCGATTATGACAAGGTGGCTGATTTGATTGTCCAAGACATCCGCAGTGAGCTCCTTGGCAAGCTAACTTTCGATTTCACGTCAGATCTATCAAAAGAGGCCGATGACGTCACGGAATAGAACCGTGACGATCGGCCTTTTCTTATTGAAGCATTAAAATTCAGAACATCGATCCGATATCAAAAGAAATCTGTGAATAGATGTTATACATAATAGAAGGTGAAAAAATGAAGACGATCAAAGAAATTTCCGAAATGCTGCAACATACTTTCAATCCCGAACCATGGATGAAACAACTCGAAGATGATCATCGTTCGGGCGTCAAAAAAGAATTGCAAAGATGGTATCGCAATTACGAGAAGAAACTGCAGCTGGAACAAATGCTGCAAGAGAAGATCGATTTTGACGCCAGCTACAAAACTTACAATGGGGCACTTGTCGCAGGTGTCGACGAAGCTGGCAGAGGGCCGTTGGCTGGCCCTGTCGTCTGTGCTGCCGTCATATTGCCTGAAGAGGCACCGCAACTGCTTGGACTTAATGATTCAAAGAAGCTATCTACTCAAGAAAGAGAGCGATTATCTACTATTATTAAAGAAATCGCAATTAGCTATTCAGTACATATACAATCGGCAGAAAGAATCGACCTACTAAACATCTATGCAGCGACACGTGAATCGATGGAAATTGCGGTACACACACTAGACTCTCGTCCGGACATCGTCTTGGCGGATGCCATGAAGCTTCAAGTCGGTTGTATGGCGGAGTCAATCATCAAAGGAGACGCTAAAAGTCTAGCAATAGCCGCAGCCTCCATCCTTGCCAAAACAACAAGGGATCGATTGATGGACGGGCTTCATGAAAAATTCCCGATGTACAATTTCAAGAAGAACGCCGGATACGGCACGGGGGAGCATGTGGAAGCGCTCCATCTGCATGGACCTTGCGAGCACCACAGAAAGACGTTTGAACCTGTTAAATCGATTTTGGAAAGAAGGTGATCCAAGATGAACTATCCATCAATTCCTCGCTTGAGCAACCAAGCCATATCTGTACCCCGACAGCCTTTGACATTGCGGGAAGGACAAATGTTCCATGGCCAAATCAAACAGCTTTTCCCGGGACAGATGGCTGAAGTGCAAATCGGGGAGCATAAATTGATGGCTAAACTGGAAGTGCCTATGAAAGCTGGCGACGCATACTATTTTCAAGTGAAAACGGTCAGCCCCGAGTTGCAAATTAAAGTTGTTTCAGGCCCTTTGCAGACAACAGACGGGCAATCGAAGCAAATTTCGAATTTGATGGAATCGATGCAACTTCCGAAGTCACCGGAGATGCAAAGTGTATTGAGCCATTTTATTAAACAAAGATTACCGGTCTCTAGAGAGATCCTGCTCAACGCAGTAGCTCTTTTGAAAACTGCTGAACCTTCCGTGCACAACGAAGCATTGAACTCGATTCAGAGATTAGTGGAATTGAAATTGCCCCTTACTGAAATCAACTTCAATTCGATTTTAGGAGTGGAGACGAAGGATGGGCTGCACGATGCTTTGAATTCATTAAGGGATGCGCTCATCAGGGATACTGGCATTCATGCGAAAATGAAAGAAGCAGTCCTAGCATCGTTGGGGGATGCAGGCAAGGTGACAGCATCTGCTGCGGAAAGGGCATTGTTGAGCGGTGCTATGTTAAAGTTGCTAGACGAAAACGCTCCCCGGGAGGAACGATTCCAAGTGTTGCAGCTACTGAGAAGCTCAGGGATCTTGCCGCAAAATGCAACACTTGCCAATTTACAGAAGGTACTTCATTCAGAAATGATTGGCAGTACGGCGGGTAACGTTCTCCAATCGGGAAGGCTAGATTCCCATGCAATCAGCTCATCCAGTCAGCTGCATGCGCCAGGTTCGACTCTATTGGAACTGTGGAAATCCGTCTTGAAAGCTGAACCTTCCGTAACTTCGAGTGAATTGGATATGAGGCTTGCACAGCTGAAAGAAATGGTCAAAAACAGCGCTGTCCTGCAACAGCCATTTAAGCTGCATCTGACCAGTCAATTAGAGGGGTTGGAAAGAATGCCCACTTCCGAAATAAGAAACTCTCCAGTCAGTGAACAGGTTAGTAAAATGATCATCCGTATGATTATGGAACAAAACCTATCCACACCATTTCGGACGGACGTTACAACCGGTTTTACAAAATCTTTGCATCCAGAAAACGTTGGCACCAAGCTTCCTGAGCTATTTCGGGCGATGGAGCAATCATCCTTGCCGGTCACAAAAGAGCTGGTTCAAGGCGCTCAAACAGCTGTCGAACAAGCGATTGACGGCAAAGTGATGAAAGATGCGATGCAAAGCCTATTCAAATCGCTTGGGTTCAATTATGAAGCCGAATTGATGCATAGAAACGTGGACATCGGAAGGACGATGGAAATGCTGAAACCTCATTTGGTCGCTCTGTTGCATGACAGCGCAGTTTCTCCGGCATTGCGTGATGCCGCTGAGGCAGTCGTCACCAGAATGAATGGCACACTCATACAATCCGGCGATGCTGGAATGAACCAACAAATTATCATGCAGTTGCCTGTTGAACTCCTCGGTAAACGGATTGACGCAACGATCCAATGGAACGGTAGGAAGAAGGCTGATGGAAAAATTGATGCGGATTTTGCAAGGATCCTATTTTATTTGGAGTTGGAGTCCATCAAAAAAACAGTCGTCGATATGCAAGTTCAAAATCGGGTCGTCACGGTAACTATATTCAATCAAGAAAATCAGTTGAGGGAGATTGGTAATATCTTGCAGGGTAAATTACGAAATGGACTTGAATCTGTTGATTATAAATTATCTGGAGTCACCTTTAAAAACTTTGAAGAAGAGGGAAAGAAGAAATCGAGAAAGCGGAATGAGATGAGGGCCGATTATGGTGGAGTTGACTTTCGGATATGACAGAGCAAAAACATACACGTAAATAAGCAATCGCGTTGTCCTATGATCCGAATGCCGGGGATGCTCCGAAAGTTGTCGCAAAAGGAAAAGGGGAAATTGCGGAAAATATCTTGGCTAAGGCGAAAGAACATGATGTTCCGATACAGGAGGATCCGACATTGGTCGAATTGTTGGGGCAGCTCAATGTGGATGAAACCATTCCGGAACAATTATACCAAGCCGTGGCTGAAGTGTTTGCATATATCTATCACGTGGACCGGGAGCACAGTTCACGTAAGAATAATAGGGGAAAATGACGAAAACTATCAAAAAATATCAAAAAATGCTTATATGGCAATATCAATTGTGGACATTATTTGACATCTTTACTACAATGGATGAGGCAGTAAATTATGAGCTACAAGTTCGATTGGAGGATGTAAGATGAATATCCATGAATATCAAGGGAAGCAGCTACTCAGAGATTATGGTGTTGCTGTTTCAAACGGTCGGGTAGCTTTCTCTCCCGATGAAGCTGTAAAAGCAGCAAAAGAACTCGGTACTGACGTGATCGTCGTCAAAGCGCAAATCCATGCAGGCGGGCGTGGTAAAGCAGGCGGTGTTAAAATCGCTAAAAATCTTGACGAGGTGCGCGAGTATGCAAAAGAGCTTCTTGGCAAAACCCTTGTAACCCATCAAACAGGCCCTGAAGGAAAAGAAGTGAAACGACTTCTCGTCGAAGAAGGATCCGATATTAAAAAAGAATATTATTTAGGTCTTGTCGTCGACCGCGCAACAGATCGTGTAACTCTTATGGGGTCTGAAGAAGGCGGAATGGACATCGAGGAAGTCGCTGAGGAGACACCGGAAAAGATCTTCAAAGAAGTTGTTGATCCGATTGTCGGCCTGACAGGCTTCCAAGCACGCCGTATGGCATTCAATATGAACATCCCTACACATCTTGTGAATAAAGCTGCGAAATTCATGCTAGGACTCTATCAAGTATTTGTAGAAAAAGACGCATCAATCGTTGAAATCAATCCACTTGTCATTACAGGAGATGACGATGTATTGGCATTGGATGCGAAATTCAACTTCGATGACAATGCATTATATCGACATAAAGATATCGTCGAATTACGCGATTTCGACGAAGAGGATCCAAAGGAAATCGAAGCTTCCAAATATGACCTTAGCTACATATCCCTTGATGGCAACATCGGCTGCATGGTAAACGGTGCAGGTCTTGCGATGGCTACGATGGATACAATCAATTACTACGGCGGATCACCGGCTAACTTCCTTGACGTTGGGGGCGGTGCTACAGCTGAAAAAGTTACAGAAGCATTCAAAATAATCCTTTCTGACGAACAAGTCAAAGGAATCTTTGTCAATATTTTCGGTGGCATCATGAAATGTGACGTAATCGCAGAAGGTGTCATTGCTGCCGCGAAAGAAGTAGGCCTTGAAGTGCCGCTCGTTGTACGTTTGGAAGGTACGAACGTAGACAGAGGTAAAGCGCTATTGAATGAATCAGGTTTAAACATCATCGCTGCTGACACAATGGCAGACGGTGCACAAAAGATTGTTGAACTCGTAGGCTAAGAAAGGCAGGGACAAACGATGGCAATTTATATTAACAAAGATACAAAAGTGATTGTACAAGGTATTACAGGCTCAACTGCACTTTTCCATACGAAGCAGATGCTTGAGTATGGTACAAAAATCGTCGGCGGTGTAACACCGGGCAAAGGCGGAACAGAAGTTGAAGGAGTACCTGTTTTCAATACGGTTGAAGAGGCTGTAAAAGCTACAGGTGCTAACGTTTCCGTCATCTACGTTCCGGCTCCGTTTGCAGCAGATGCAATTTTGGAAGCTGTCGATGCTGAATTGGATATGGCAATCTGCATTACAGAACATATTCCTGTTCTTGACATGGTGAAAGTGAAACGCTATATGGAAGGCAAGAAAACACGCCTAGTCGGACCTAACTGCCCGGGCGTTATCACATCCGATGAGTGTAAAATCGGCATCATGCCTGGATACATCCATACAAAAGGCCATGTAGGCGTCGTATCACGTTCAGGAACATTAACGTATGAAGCTGTTCATCAGCTCTCTCAAGCAGGCATCGGCCAAACGACAGCTGTCGGAATTGGCGGAGACCCTGTAAATGGGACAGACTTTATCGACGTACTAAAAGAATTCAACGAAGATCCTGAAACATACGCGGTAGTCATGATCGGTGAAATCGGCGGTACGGCAGAAGAAGAAGCTGCTGAATGGGTGAAAGCGAACATGACAAAACCTGTTGTCGGCTTCATCGGCGGTCAAACTGCACCTCCAGGAAAACGTATGGGCCATGCTGGCGCAATCATTTCTGGCGGTAAAGGTACAGCTGCTGAAAAAATCAAGGCGATGAACGCTGCAGGAATCGAAGTAGCTGACACGCCATCGGTTATCGGTGAAACGCTTATCAAAGTCCTCAAGGATAAAGGGCTTTACGAAAAATGTAAAACTCATTAATGAACAGTACGGCATGCAGTGTACACTGCATGCTGTTCTTTTCATACTTTTGAATTGAAGGAGGAATGACGTGAAACTTACAGAAGTCGACAGAAGGCTACTAGCCTTGCACTATGTATATCCCGTCCCATTTAACAAAATGGCAGAACTATTGAAGATGGACCCCGATCTTCGCAATCTGTTCAATTTTGGCACAGATAATCTAGGAAGACTGCTGCAAATCCCCAAACAAAAAGCAGCTCGACTGAATGAACAGCTTCAACAGCATGAACAAACCCCTTTTACTCTTCTTTATCATCGTGAGAACATCATCCCTATACCTATTACGAACCTGGCTTACCCAAAGCCTTTGAAATGGCTTGTAGACCCTCCAACCGTCCTTTATGTGAAAGGTGATCCAACGATTTTAAATGCATCTTTAAAAATTGCAATTATCGGCTCCCGAAAAGCGACCGACTATTCAAAGAGAGCGCTTTCATTCATCGTTCCGCCTCTTGTTGATCGTGGAGCGGTGATCGTATCCGGCCTTGCGAAAGGGGCGGACACAATGGCGCACGAATCGGCCATCCATTTTGGCGGAAAAACGATAGCTGTCCTTGGACATGGGTTATTCCATTTATATCCGTACGAAAATAGAGGCCTCGCGGAAAAACTGGCCGAACATCATTTATTGCTGACGGAATATCCTCCTTATATGCGGCCTGCCAGATGGACTTTTCCGATGAGGAACAGGATTATCAGTGGCTTATCGGAGTCTGTCATCATAACAGAATCGGAAGAAAAGAGTGGGACGATGAGTACGGTCGATCATGCGCTCGAGCATGGGAAGGCTATTTATGCAGTTCCTGGCCCGATCACCTCGTCTTTATCGCTTGGGCCGAATAAATTGATTGAACAAGGTGCAAAACCTATCTGGAACGGCTTTCAGGCGCTTGAAAACACCTCATTCCTATAGAGGGGAAAACATCCCTTTTATTGAAAAGGTTGATTTTAAATGAAATCTGTTATACATTTTGCAACAGATATTCTTTTACATCCGGATACACCGGATCTGGAATGGGCTAGAATAATAAGAGCATGCCCAACAGATAAGTAAAAAGGGAACCTCTATGAGGAGGAACATGAAAAATGGCAGATTACTTAGTAATTGTTGAGTCGCCCGCCAAGGCGAAAACAATTGAGCGTTATTTAGGGAAAAAGTATAAGGTCCGTGCATCCATCGGACATTTAAGAGATTTACCGCGCAGTCAGATGGGCGTGGACACAGAAAATAATTATGAACCGAAATACATCACGATACGCGGAAAAGGTCCTATTCTACAAGAGTTGAAAAAAGATGCGAAAAAAGCGAAGAAAATCTTTCTCGCGGCTGACCCCGACAGGGAAGGGGAAGCAATTGCATGGCATTTGGCACATCAATTGGGTGTCGACATCAATTCGGATTGCCGGGTCGTTTTCAATGAAATCACGAAGGATGCCATAAAGGAATCATTCAAAAGCCCAAGGCCGATCGATATGAATCGGGTGGATGCCCAACAGGCAAGAAGGATATTGGATAGACTCGTAGGCTATAATATTAGCCCGATCCTTTGGAAGAAAGTGAAGAAGGGATTGTCCGCCGGGCGAGTGCAATCTGTCGCTTTGCGATTGATCATCGACCGGGAGAATGAAATAAAGGCATTCATACCGGAAGAGTATTGGAGCATTGTCGGACGGTTCAGCAAAGATGGAAAAACATTCGAGGCTTCTTTCTATGGTGATGCATCAAAGAAATTGAAGCTGGAAAATAAACAGCAAGTCGATGAAGTCCTATCCAAGATGTCTGGCGATGAATTTGAAATCGTTAATGTCGTCAAAAAGGAAAGGAGAAGGAATCCTGCTCCTCCATTTACAACATCTTCTTTGCAACAGGAAGCGGCTCGGAAATTGAATTTCCGTGCTCGGAAAACGATGATGCTTGCCCAACAGCTTTACGAAGGGATCAATATCGGTAAAGAGGGCATTGTCGGTCTCATAACGTATATGAGAACGGATTCCACGCGGATTTCAGAAAGTGCCAAGGAAGAATCGTTCTCCTTTATTGAAAAGATGTATGGCAAGGAGTTCATCACCACGTCCAAGGCCAAAGCAAAGGCGAAGGAATCGGCTAATACGCAAGACGCGCATGAAGCAGTAAGACCGACGTCCGTTATGAGGCCGCCTGAAGCGATGAAAGCGTTTTTAACACGTGATCAGCTCAGACTATATAAATTAATATGGGAACGATTTGTTGCAAGTCAGATGGCTCCTGCAGTGCTTGATACAGTCACAGCGGATCTTATGAATGGTGAGATCAAATTCAGGGCAACCGGTTCAGAAGTTAAATTTCCAGGCTTCATGAAAGTCTACATCGAAGGTGAAGATGATCAGGAAGAGGAAAAGGACCGCATTCTGCCGCCGCTTGAAAAAGGAGAGCACGTGAAAGGGAGCGATATTGATCCAAAGCAACACTTCACGCAACCGCCTCCAAGATATTCGGAAGCAAGACTTGTCAAGACGCTAGAAGAGCTTGGGATCGGACGACCGTCAACATATGCGCCTACTCTCGATACGATTCAAAAAAGAGGGTACGTCACGTTGGACGCCAAACGGTTCGTTCCGACAGAACTAGGAGAAATCGTCCATCAAGCGGTGAACCAGTACTTCCCTGACATCATCAACATCGAATTCACTGCCGAAATGGAGAAGAATCTTGACAATGTCGAAGAAGGGGAAATCCGATGGGTCCAAGTCATCGATGAATTTTATAAAGATTTTGAGAAACACGTAAAAGTCGCTGACGAAGAGATGGAGAAAATTGAGATCAAGGACGAGCCAGCAGGCGAAGACTGTGAGAAATGTGGTTCTCCAATGGTATTTAAGATGGGCCGTTATGGAAAATTCATGGCTTGCTCGAATTTCCCGGATTGCCGAAATACAAAAGCGATCATCAAGCCGATCGGAGTCACTTGCCCGTCTTGTAAAGAAGGGCAGGTCGTCGAGAGGAAGAGCAAAACGAAAAGGATTTTCTATGGCTGTGACAGATATCCCGAGTGTGAATATGTATCTTGGGATAAACCGATAGCAAGACCTTGCCCGAAATGTCAAAACACATTAGTCGAAAAAAGGCTGAAAAAAGGTGTGCAAATTCAATGTACGGAATGTGACTACAAAGAAGATGCACAAGAATAAGAAGATGGAAAAGAGGTTGGCTGAATGACACCAATCGTAAACGTCATCGGAGCGGGACTTGCCGGAAGTGAGGCAGCTTGGCAAATCGCCTCCCGCGGCGTTCAAGTCCGTTTATATGAAATGAGGCCCGTGAAACAGACACCGGCCCATCATACTGATAAGTTTGCGGAACTCGTCTGCAGCAACTCATTGAGAGCGAACAACTTGACGAATGCGGTGGGAGTTATTAAGGAAGAAATGCGCAGGCTCGACTCCCTCATCATTAGCGCCGCTGACGCATGCGCTGTCCCAGCTGGGGGAGCGCTAGCAGTCGATCGCCACGAATTTGCAGGGAATGTGACAGACAAGATCAGAAACCATCCGTTAATAGAAGTCGTCAATGAAGAAGTGACAGACTTGGAGGGGATGATGGAAGGAATTACTGTCATTGCAACCGGACCGTTGACATCACCTGCATTGGCAGAGCGAATCCGAAAATTAACAGGCGAGGAATATCTATATTTCTACGATGCTGCAGCTCCAATTGTGGAGAAGGACTCCATCGATATGGATAAAGTATATTTGAAGTCTAGATACGATAAAGGCGAGGCTGCCTATTTGAACTGCCCGATGAATGAAGAGGAATTTAAACGATTCCACGAAGCACTGATCAATGCAGAAGTGGCTCCCTTGAAGGAATTTGAGAAGGAAGTTTATTTCGAAGCGTGCATGCCGGTTGAAGTGATGGCCCGCCGAGGAGAGAAAACTCTCTTATTCGGTCCGATGAAACCGGTTGGATTGGAAGATCCGAAAACAGGCAAACGTCCGAAAGCGGTCGTCCAATTGCGACAAGATGATGCTGCAGGTACGTTATATAACATTGTCGGATTCCAGACGCATATGAAATGGGGAGCACAAAAAGAGGTGCTTCGATTAATACCCGGTCTTGAAAATGTTGAAATCGTCAGATATGGGGTCATGCACCGGAATACATTCATCAACTCACCGCGCGTCCTGAACTCAACATATCAACTTAGAGAGAACAGTAATATCTTTTTTGCAGGTCAAATGACTGGTGTCGAAGGATATGTAGAATCGGCCGGCTCCGGTTTGATTGCCGGAATTAATGCTGCAAACTTGGCCCTGGGCAAAGAGACGATCCGATTTCCCGAAGAGACAGCATTAGGAAGTATGGCTAGATATATTACTGAAGCCGACTCCAAAAACTTCCAACCGATGAATATCAACTTTGGACTGTTCCCTGATTTAGGCGAGCGGATCAAGTCCAAAGTCGAACGGGCAGAGAAACATGCTGAGCGTGCATTCAAGGCGTTAGAGCAATTTCAATCGGTAGTACAAGTATAAAGTGCAAGCTGCACATGACGGATGAAATCCGCATCGTGCAGCTTTTTAACGCCTTTGGAATGTCACCTTAAACGGAAATCAAAAGGCACATTACCTAAAAATTGAACATTATGTGTCCGAAAATACAGCAGAGGTCAGACAACTTAAGGCGATTCTGTTGCCGTAACAATATATATTACGTTATAGTGAATCGTGGATGACTTTCGAATTTCCGAATTAGTCCTCCTATTCGATTAATGAGTGACGATAATATGCGGATTAAAAAAAGAAAAAATAACCACTATTCAAACATGTTCCAATCTTGCTATAATTGACAAAGTGATTCATATGGGGGTGAAGCACTTGCAACGTATTGATCCAAATGCTGTTCTAGACGAATACATATCCTATATACGCCTGGAAAAGAACTATTCATCCCGGACAGTTTCGGAATACAGCAATGATATTCACGAGTTCTTCTCCTTTTTATCCCAAGAAGGGATTGCTGATCTAAATGATGTCGAATATCCTGAAGCACGATTGTATATAACAAGACTGTATGACAAAGAATTAGCAAGGAAAACAATCTCAAGGAAGATTTCATCGATTCGATCTTTTTACAAGTTTGGCAATGCTCGATTCGGGATAAATGATAATGCATTCCGATTATTGCATCATCCAAAGAAGGAAGAGCGGCTTCCGGCTTTTTTTTATGAAAAGGAATTGGAGTCACTTTTTGAAACTTGCGTTGGTGAAGATCCGAAATCATTGCGTAATCAAGCTCTTCTAGAATTGCTTTACGCCACCGGAATCCGGGTAAGTGAGCTGATATCCATTGAATTGGGCGATGTCGATAATTCCTTAGGCATCGTCAAAGTGATGGGAAAAGGCAGAAAAGAGCGCTACGTTCCGTTCGGAAGTTTCGCCCAGGACGCACTTGAATCTTATTTGGAGAAGAGTCGTCCTATTCTAATGAAGAAGAAAAGTCATCAATCACTGTTTGTCAATTTACGTGGTGATCCGATTACGGACAGGGGTGTCCGTCATGTGCTGAATGCGATGATGGAGGAAGCAGCCATCCATGGAAAGATTTATCCGCACATGATTCGTCATTCCTTTGCGACGCATCTGTTGTCAAACGGCGCAGATATAAGAACTGTACAAGAATTACTTGGCCATAGTCATTTATCTTCGACACAGGTGTATACGCATATCACGAAAGAGCATTTACGGAAGACGTATATGAAAACACATCCGCGGGCTTAGGAGGATGAACTGATGGAATTTCATTCTACAACTATTTTCGCCATCCGGCACAATGGGGTTTGTGCGATGTCGGGTGACGGACAAGTGACAATGGGAGAATCGGTTGTCATGAAACATACCGCTAAAAAAGTAAGAAGGCTTTTTGGCGGTAAAATAATCGCTGGATTTGCGGGGTCGGTAGCCGATGCATTTACCCTTTTTGAGTTGTTTGAGGGCAAGCTCGGTGAATTCAATGGCAATCTGGAACGTGCTGCTGTGGAGTTGGCGAAAGAGTGGCGAGGCGACCGGATATTAAGGAAGTTGGAAGCGATGCTACTTGTTGCTGACAAAGATAGGCTTCTGCTCGTTTCGGGAACCGGCGAAGTGATTGAACCGGATGACGGGGTGCTAGCAATCGGATCAGGTGGGAACTATGCACTAGCAGCAGGACGTGCACTGAAAAAATATAGCGGCGATTCACTTACCGCCGAGCAGATTGCCAAGGCTGCGCTTGAGACAGCCGCTGACTTATGTGTCTACACAAATGACCGGATAATTGTGGAGGTACTCGAATGAATAAAAAACAGGAATTGACCCCCCGCGAGTTAACCGCTTACTTGGATCGATATATCGTAGGACAGAATGCTGCGAAGAGGGCAGTTGCCGTAGCTATTCGGAATAGGTATAGAAGAAGCCTTTTGGCAGATGATGAAAAGAGGGAGATCATCCCTAAAAACATCTTAATGATCGGACCGACAGGCGTCGGAAAGACCGAAATTGCAAGAAGGATTGCAAGGCTCGTCAATGCCCCTTTCGTCAAAGTGGAAGCGACAAAGTTTACAGAAGTCGGATATGTAGGCAGAGACGTCGAATCGATGGTGAGGGACCTGACTGAAGCGGCGGTCCGCATTGTTCGCGAGGAAATGCGCGAATCTGTCAAAGGCCAAGCGGAAAAGCTTGCTGAGGAGCGGCTCGTTGAATTGCTCGTTCCTGAAAAAAAGCGCAAAGTCAATATGCAGAATCCTTTTGAAATGCTTTTTGGACAAAAGGCTGATGAGGATGATAAAAATCCTGATGAGGCGGATGACATACGCCAAAAACGGTCTGAAATCGCCCGTCGTCTAGCAGCTGGGGAATTGGAGGATCAACCAATTACGGTTGAAGTCTCATCTCAACAGCCGTCCATGTTTGACGCATTGCAAGGTTCGGGAATGGAACAAATGGGTGCAAGCATGCAGGATGCATTATCCTCTTTGATGCCGAAAAAGATGACGAAACGCAAAATGAAGGTGAAGGACGCAAGAAAGGTCCTTCAAGCCGAGGAAGCGGATAAACTGATCGATCATGATGAAATTTCAAGAAGGTCGGTTGAGCTGACGGAGCAGTCCGGAATCATCTTCATTGATGAAATGGATAAAATAGCGAGTCGGGGCAATAGTGGCGGATCTTCTGCGGATGTTTCACGGGAAGGTGTTCAAAGAGACATACTGCCTATCGTGGAAGGTTCAACGGTGACGACTAAATATGGTCCTGTGAAGACGGATTTCATCCTATTCATAGCGGCTGGCGCTTTCCATATGTCAAAGCCTTCGGATATCATCCCAGAGCTGCAAGGCCGTTTCCCGATCCGGGTTGAACTTGAAAAGCTTACGAAGGACGACTTCGTCCGGATCTTGAAAGAACCCGACTTTTCGTTGATCAAGCAATACGAAAAACTGTTGGCAACGGAAAATGTCGAAATTGAGTTTTCGGATGAAGCAATCGACAGAGTTGCGGAAATTGCATTCGATGTGAATGATAATACCGAGAACATCGGCGCAAGACGGTTACATACGATTCTGGAGAAATTGCTTGAAGAGTTATCGTATGAGGCTGCGGAAATTGGACCGTCATCGATTAAGATTACTGTGGCATATGTCGATGATAAGTTGAAAAATATCGTAAAAAACAAAGATTTGTCACATTTTATCTTATAATGAACACGTATTAGTTTATTTAACGATTGAAAAGCTTTAGAATATTCTCAAATACAAAAGGAACTATTAGGAGGAAGTAATTATGTCTTTATTATCAAAAACAAGAAAAATTAATGCAATGTTGCAAGAAACAGCAGGAAAGCCGGTAAACTTCAAGGAAATGGCTGAAAAATTAAGCTCGGTCATCGAATGTAACGCATTCATCGTCAGCAGAAAAGGGAAATTGCTTGGCCTTGAAATTCACCAACAAATTGAAAATGAGCGTTTGAAGAAAATGTTCGAAGACCGTAAATTCCCTGAAGAGTACACAAAAAAACTTTTTGAAGTGAATGAAACGTCTTCAAATATTGATGTGTATAGCGACTACTCTGTGTTCCCTGAAGAAGAGCGCGAATTATTCAAAGACGGTTTGACGACTGTTGTTCCGATCGTTGGTGGCGGTGAGCGACTTGGAACGCTTGTCCTTGCTCGTCTAAAAGAACAGTTCACAGAGGATGATCTTATCCTTGCTGAGTATGGTGCTACTGTAGTTGGTATGGAAATCCTGCGTGAAAAAGCTGAGGAAATCGAAGTGGAAGCACGTAGCAAAGCTGTCGTTCAAATGGCTATCAATTCATTGTCCTACAGTGAACACGAAGCGATTGAACACATCTTCAAAGAGCTTGATGGCAATGAAGGGTTACTTGTTGCTTCCAAAATTGCTGACCGTGTAGGAATTACACGCTCCGTTATCGTCAATGCTTTGCGTAAACTAGAAAGTGCCGGTGTTATCGAATCCCGTTCACTTGGTATGAAAGGCACATACATTAAAGTATTGAACAGCAAATTCCTTGAGGAACTTGAAAACCAAAAGAATTAATCACTCATAACACTTCGGCTGAAAAATCTGCCGAAGTGTTATTTTTATGGGAAGGAATGAGTAAGTCGTCTACAGATGAATAATACCAAATTGCTATGATGTGAGATTAGTCCTAAGAACTATAAACAAGCGGTTTGTACGGATGTAAAAGGGTTGTTTTGTACTAATTCTATTTGGATTAATATGATGGACAAAGTTCGCTAAAATCCGATACAATAAGATATGTGTTTTAATTGAAAGTTTTATAGAAATGCAATCTATCATATAAAAATAATATAAAACAAGAGGTGAAATAGATTAATGAACATTTATGAATCAACGATTTCACTGCTTGAGCGAGGTTTGGATTTTTCCTCAACAAAAGGAAAAGTTATTTCGCAAAATATAGCAAATGTCGACACGCCGAATTACAAGTCGAAACATGTTAGTTTTAAGCAAATGATGCATGAAGCTCAGAGCAAGCCGATCAATGCCTATCGGACAAATAAACTGCATTTTGATTTTGCTTCCCGGGTTTCAAAACCGGGTATAGCCAATTATACCAATTTCAAATATAGGCAAGATGGCAATGGTGTAGACATGGATAAAGAGCAGGCAGATCTTGCTGCGAACCAGATTTACTATAACGCATTGGTCGACCGTCTCAACAGTAAATTCAACTCACTTCAAAATGTCATTAAAGGAGGACGGTAATCATGTCGATTTTTCATAGTCTTAATACTTCCGCATCGGCACTGACTGCACAACGACTTAGGATGGACGTCATTTCCTCAAATATGGCGAATATCGAAACGACCCGAGGGAGAATGGTGGATGGCGAATGGGAGCCGTATCGTCGTAAGACTGTGAGTTTTCAACCGATGGAAGGTCGGTTCTCTTCGATGCTGCAAGCGGCGATGGGAAGCCAGGACAGGGGGGGCGCTGGCTATGGGGTGACAGTTTCCCGTATACAGGAAGATGTAGAAACTCCATTCAAGCTAGTTTTCGACCCAACTCATCCAGATGCGAATGAGGAAGGATATGTCCAAATGCCGAACGTAGACCCATTGAGGGAAATGATCGACCTCATGTCTGCGACTAGGTCATATGAAGCAAATGTCACAGTATTGAATGCCAACAAAGCGATGCTAATGAAGGCTCTTGAAATAGGGAAATGATGAACGGGAAGGGAAGAGATGACTGATGCCGATACAATCTATACAAGGTGCAGGAAATGCAACCGGATTGATGAAGATAGGCCAGGGTATTCAGCCGACGCCATACGAGTCGCAGAAAAGTTTCGGAACATTTTTGAAAGATGCCATTCAGGAAGTGAACGTCAAACAGATAGAATCGGATAAAATGACGCAGAAACTCATTTTAGGTGAAGATGTTGATTTGCATAATGTTATGATCACCGCACAAAAAGCTTCAATTGCTTTGAATGCGACGATGGAAGTGCGGAATAAAGTCATCGAAGCCTATCAAGAAATAATAAGAATGCCAGTTTAATAATTATATTTACTAATGTTGTTACTATGTAAGCAGACCGGGGGATCAGAATGAAAGAAAGATTGACGAAAATTGGAACTGACTTGAAGCAGTTCTGGTCGAGTCGCACAAAACGACAAAAAACAACATATATCGGGTCCGCGGCTGCTGTCATTATTTTTGCTGCATTTTTGACATACTTCTTGTCAAGGACAGAGTTTGTCCCCCTCTACAGTGATGTTTCGCGCGCAGAAATAGGACGCATAAAGGAAGAGTTGGATGCGCAAGGCATTCCAAGCCAAATTGCGCCCGGGGGCACATCCATCCTCGTTCCAAAAGAGCGTGTTGATGATCTTCTTGTTACTCTCGCCGCGGAAGGATACCCGAATACGGGAACGATCGATTATTCGTTCTTCTCTCAAAACGCCGGCTTCGGCACGACGGATAATGAATTCAATATGATCAAGCTTGCTTCGATGCAAACTGAATTGGCAAATTTGATCAAAGGGATCCAAGGAGTTCAGGATGCAAACGTAATGCTCACATTGCCTACGCAAAGTGTCTTTTTAAATGAAACAGTCCAAAGTGCAAGTGCCGCTATTATGTTGAAGACGGAACCTGGACATCAGTTTACGGAATCGCAAATTACCGCCTTATATAATTTAGTATCAAAAAGTTTACCGAATTTATCTACAGACGATATCGTAATCATGAACCAGTATTCTGAATACTTCGATTTGAAGTCATCCAGCCAATCTATCGGTACCAACATAATCGACCAAATGGATTTGAAGAAGACGATTGAACGTGATTTGCAGAGGAAAGTGCAGATGATGCTCGGTACGATGGTCGGTCAGGACAAAGTGATCGTCTCTGTTACGACCGATATCGACTTTAAGCAGGAAAACAGGCAAGAGAATCTTGTCGACCGCGTGGATGAGGACTTGGACAGCCTAGCAATAAGCGTTCAAAGGATTACGGAATCATTTTCCGGCAACGGCGCTCTCGCAGGAGGCGTGCCAGAAGGGGAAGACCCGACCGATAACCGTACAAACTTCGTTGAAGGCAACAACGCAAACGGGGATTATGAACGTTTGGAAGAAACGATCAATAATGAAGTGAATAGAATTCGCAAAGATATCGTAGAGAGTCCTTACAAAATTCGTGATATCGGTATTCAAGTAATGATAGAGCCGTCCGATGGGGCGGACGTGGAAAATGATATCCGAAATATTCTTGGGACTATTATTAGGACTTCGATTGATAAAAGCTATGTGCCAACAGACGTTACAGATGAATATTGGGAAAGCAAAATTGCAATTTCCACGCAAGTCTTTAATGGGAAAATGGCGACAGTACCTCAAACGGTTCCAATTATGATCCCTTGGTGGCTTTATGCAGTTGGAGCAGCTGTAGTAGTTGTCATTGCAATCCTGATCATTGCATACTTCCGTAAACGCAGACAGGAGCGGGAGATGGAGGAAGCGATGATTATCGAAGAGCAGCGAGAAGCACTGCATGTGGATGATATTAATATGGAACATGAAACAGAAGCGACCCTTCGCAAAAAGCAACTTGAAAAGATGGCGAAGGACAAACCTGAGGAATTCGCCAAGTTACTGAGAACGTGGATAGCCGAGGATTGACGGAGGGATGAACAGTGGTAAAGAAAGATAAAGGAATGACAGGCAAGCAAAAAGCGGCACTCCTGCTCATATCGCTCGGTCCAGAAGTTTCGGCAGCTGTCTATAAGCATTTGACTGAAGAGGAGATCGAACGTTTAACACTTGAAATTTCCGGTGTGAAGAAAGTCGACTCCTCCGTCAAGGAAGAGATCATTGAGGAATTTCATAATATTGCACTTGCTCAAGATTATATCTCCCAAGGCGGAATCGGTTATGCCAAAACAGTATTGGAAAAAGCGTTAGGGAAAGAACATGCTCAAGCAATCATTAATCGGCTGACAACTTCTTTGCAAGTGAGACCATTCGACTTTGCAAGAAGGGCAGAACCGAGTCAAATACTGAATTTCATCCAAAATGAGCATCCTCAGACAATCGCTCTCATCTTGTCCTATCTTGAAGCGGAGCAGGCAGGGATGATCCTTTCATCGCTGCCGCAGGAAATGCAGGCGGATATAGCAAAAAGAATTGCAACGATGGATTCCACCTCTCCTGAAGTCATCAGCGAAATCGAGGCTGTATTAGAAAGGAAGCTATCTTCGACGGTCACCCAGGATTTCACCGAGACGGGCGGAGTCGACGCAGTTGTACAAGTGTTGAACGGCGTCGACAGAGCTACCGAAAAGACGATTTTGGATGCGCTTGAAATCCAAGATCCGGAGCTCGCAGAGGAAATCAGGAAAAGGATGTTCGTTTTCGAGGATATCGTCACATTGGACAATCGTTCCATTCAGCGGATTGTGCGTGAGTGTGAAAACGAGGACCTCATATTGTCGATGAAAGTGTCCAGTGAAGAAGTGAGGGAAATCCTCTTTAAAAACATGTCCCAACGAATGGCCGAATCCTTCCAAGAAGAAATGGAAGTTATGGGGCCTGTAAGGTTGCGGGATGTTGAAGAGGCGCAGGCACGAATCGTTTCCATAATCCGAAGATTGGAAGATTCAGGTGAGATCATCATAGCCCGTGGTGGAGGGGATGACATCATTGTCTAATATTTTTCGTTCTTCCCGTACGATTTCCGAGGACGGGAGTGTTAAGGAAATCACAATCAGGAATTTGAATATGCCGAAGGTTGACGGAATAGAGGAAGGAATCTCAAAAGAGGCTCTTTATCTGGAACGCGACAGGATGTTGAAAGATGCACGACGGCAGATTGAGATTGAAAAGGCTGATGCGGAACGTATGAGACAAATGGCTCAAGAAGATATTGCCGCCATGCAAGCCGCCTGGGAGCAGGAGAAGAAAGCATTGCAGCAACAAGCTTATGAAGAAGGCTTCCAAGTTGGATACGAAGAAGGACGGAATAAGTCGATATCCGATATGAGCGAATCTGTAAAAGTCGCAAATGAAGTCATTCTTCATTCAAAGGAAAACGCTTTGAGATATTTGGAAGCGCAGGAAAGAATCATATTGGAAATCGCGATGAAAACGGCTGAACGGATTCTCGCAAAGACGCTTGAAGAAGATGAGGAAGCATTCCTTTCAATCGTAAAGAGGGGATTGAAGGAAGCGAGAGAAATGAAAGAGATCAAACTATACGTTTCTGTTTCCCAATTCGAACTCGTTTCATCGAATCGTGCCGAACTCGCATCCATTTTTCCGCCTGATGTCCCTTTCCTTATCTTTGCAAATGATGATTTCAACGAGGACGATTGTATTATCGAAACGAACCAAGGCAGGATAGTTGTCAGTGTGGATGAACAGTTGAACGAACTCAAAGAGCAGCTCGTTGAAATGTTGGAAAGTGGTGACTGACGATGAAGAAAGCAAAAGAACTACTAGGTGTCATACCTACAATGAATTCCTTTCCAAAATTCGGACGTGTCGTCCGGGTTGTCGGCCTCATGATTGAATCTCAAGGGCCGGAAAGTTCAGTCGGGGATGTATGCCAAATCCATCTAAACAACGGCAGTAAACGGGACTCGGTCATCTTGGCGGAAGTCGTCGGATTTAGGGAAGAAATCGTTATCCTAATGCCTTACTCGAATATTACGGACATTTCGAGCGGTTGTCTTGTCGAATGTACTGGAAAGCCTCTTGAAGTGAAGGTCGGGATGAACCTGATTGGTAAAGTGCTTGACTCGATGGGGAATCCAATTGATGGCAGCCCGCTTCCGAAAGGGTTATCGACAGTAAGGACAGAGCAGGATCCCCCAAATGTCATGACGAGATTGCCGATCAGCGAGAAGTTGGCCGTCGGCGTCAAAGCGATCGATGGGATGTTGACGGTCGGTAATGGCCAGAGGGTCGGGATTTTCGCCGGTTCCGGTGTTGGGAAAAGTACATTGCTCGGGATGATTGCAAGAAATACGACAGCCGATTTGAACGTCATCGGGTTAATTGGAGAACGGGGCCGCGAAGTCCGTGAATTCATAGAACGGGATTTAGGACCTGAAGGCTTGAGCAAAACGATCGTTGTTGCAGCTACATCCGATCAGCCGGCACTCATGAGGATTAAAGGGGCGTTCACAGCTACCGCGATAGCGGAATATTTCCGTGATAAAGGGATGAACGTCATGCTTATGATGGATTCCGTCACACGGGTCGCGATGGCGCAAAGGGAAATCGGCCTTGCAGTTGGCGAACCTCCTGCTACCCGAGGTTATACTCCATCGGTATTCTCGATTTTACCGAAACTGCTTGAACGGACCGGGACGAATGATGTCGGTGCGATTACAGCGTTTTACACAGTTCTTGTAGATGGTGACGACATGAACGAACCGATTGCGGATGCGGTCCGAGGAATACTCGATGGTCATATCGTCTTGGACAGGACTCTCGCCAACAAAGGGCAATACCCAGCGATAAACGTCTTGAAAAGCGTGAGCAGGCTTATGAATCACATAGCCGGTCCGGAACATGTGAAGGCGGCTGAAAAGCTTCGCGAATTGTATTACACATATGACAAGTCGGAAGATCTCATCAATATCGGGGCATATAAGCGGGGAACGTCGAGGGAAATCGACGAAGCGATCGAATACGAACCGCATATTACCAACTTTTTAAAGCAGAGCTATAAAGAGAATGTGAGGATGGAAGAATCAATCGAAGAATTGGTATCACTTGCTCCAGGAGGAGGTAAATGATGAAACCTTACGAATACCGATTTGAAAAAGTGCTCACATACCGGGAACAGGAGAAGACTGAGACCGAAATAGAATTCAAGAAAGCGGTCGATTCTTTCGAAACAATCGCAACTGAACTGTATGAGCTCTTAAGGCGGAAGGAAGACGTCATTGCCGAACATCAGGAAAAGATGAAAAAAGGCTTCTCGATTAATGAAATCCATCACTACGCTCGATTTATCGATAGTCTCGATAAAAGGATAGAAGTACTGCAACAGGAAGTCATTAAAGCCCGCTCCAAAATGAACTGGTTCGAGGAGAAATTGCTTGAGAAAACGATTGAAGTGAAAAAGTTTGAAAAGATGAAGGAAAAAGATAAAGAACATTATCGTACTGAAATGGAACAGGCGGAAGCAAGTTTGTTGGATGAATTATCAACATTGAAGTTCCATAGAAGAGAAACAGGGTGGTAACTTGGCGAGGAATTCAAAACTGCATGCCGACGAGAAAATCGTCGAAAGGAAGAAAGGCACACGCCTCTTCCAGGAAGTGTTGCTTTGGACGCTCATTCCATTGCTCTTCACAACGATGGTGCTATTGATCATTGCGTATGTCGCCGACGTAAACGTCTTTGACAAAGCGAAGGAATGGTCCAAGTCCCTTCCATTCGCTGATCAGAAGCAAGCCGATGACGAAATTGGAGATGACTTGATCATCGAAGAAAGAGTCGTCGAATTGCAAGCGGAAATCCAGGAGAAGGAAGCGCAACTATTCAAACTTCGGGAAAATCTTGCGAACTCAGAAGATGAAAAAAGGGCACTTGTTGACGAGCAGAGAAGCCTATTAGCACAAATAGAGACATTAAAGATGGAGAAAGAAGACTATAAACGCGACATGAAAGAAATTATTTCAACGTTCGAAAAAATGTCTGCAAAATCCGCAGCGCCGGTCATTACAAAAATGAGCGATGCGGAGGCGATTGAGATACTTACCAAGCTAAAACCTGAAATTCTCGCACCGATATTAGAAAAGATGTCGCCTGAGGACGCTGCAAAGTATACGAGTCTTATGACAAAATAGGCGGTAGTAAAGGTGACACATTGAGGGGAGGTGAATAATAGAGTGAACATCGGAGCATTGCAAACAATGGTTGGCATGAATAAAATATCAGCTAGCAATCCGCAAAAAGGCGGCCCGGGAACTTCGAAATTCGGCGCAGTGTTCGCCGGTATTTCAACGCGGGATGTAGAACCGAAGCATACGGTTGACGGAGAACTCCCAATCGAATCGATCATAAATGTTTTCAATGCGTCAACCATGGAAGAGTTGGAGAAAGCGATACAAGCGATTCCAGGTAGCGGCAATATCGAGTTGTCAACTAATGTCGAAGCATTGGGGAACAAAGGAAACCTGGAGGATTTTGCAAAGCTGTTGTCGATCAATCCGGAAGAAATTCTCGAACGGCTTAAACAATTGTTAGAGAAAGCCGGTATGACAAAAGCTGAAACAGATGAATTGACCATTGCTTCTGATATGTGGTCATTATTGAACATAATCGACGAAGCGGGAATCCGATTTTTTGATCATCTAAATGAAGCTCTTCAAAATCCGGCTTCAAGGAATGAAGCTACCCAACTCCTATCGGTTTTAAAAGCGGTAGACTTGCTTACGTCAAAAGTTGACATGGTCATTTCAATGGAGCAGAAGGCCGACAGTTTCCGCAATATGCTTACAAGTGCTGCTGGACAATTCGAGCAGCGAATACTGGCGATAGGAAAACAGGAGCAGCTGCCATTCATCCAACAAAAAACGGAATTCAGAATCATTCTTGAAACGAATTCTGGAACTTCAACGAATGCTGAAAGCTCAGGGCAGAAACAGTCCGATACAACAGCGCATTTGAGTTCAGCGCACCTAGCTGCTACAACAGTTAGAGGCGAAGTGCCAGTACAACAGGCCGAATCGAATCCAACGAATCGAAGCGAGTCTTTATTGAAGGAAATGCAAGCACTCATGAAGAGGGCTAATTTTGGCCAAGTAGGCGGGTCCAATCGGATGCTCATCAAGCTATATCCCGAACATCTTGGCCAAATCCGTATAGAACTGCTTGAAACGAACGGAATCATGACAGCGAGAATCCTTGCATCGACGGCATTTGCAAAAGGACTGCTTGACAGCCAGTTGCATCAACTGAAACATGCATTCAATCAACAGAACTTACAAGTCGACCGCATTGACGTTGCACAGACACTGCAAGAATCGCACAGAAACGAACGTGAACAATCTTTTAATGAACAGTTCCAACGTGAGCAACAGTCAGAAGATAACAAGCAAAACAAATCAACTGATGAAGAACAATCATTCGAGGAATATATGATTGAACTGGAGGTGTAGTGAATGGTAGAGGGACAAAAACCGATTACCGAATCGATGTTTCTACTTAATAAACAGCGAGATCAACGGAAAACAGGGCCGGATACGATGGGCAAAGACGCTTTCATGAAAATCCTTATTGCACAGCTGCAAAACCAGGATCCGACGAACCCAATGAAAGACAACGAATTCATCGCGCAGATGGCACAGTTTTCGTCATTGGAACAAACGATGAACTTGGCAAGTGCATTCGAAAAGTTCGCCGAGGCACAAAACCAATCCCAATTGATTCAATACAACCAATTCGTCGGAAAGAATGTCCGCTGGCATGAATTGAGCGATAAGAAAGACGAAGCGGGAAAGCCGATTGTCAATGAAGGGACAGGCGTCATCCAATCAGCGAAATTCGTGAACGGATCTGTCGTCTTTACAATGGCAGACGGGAAGGAGCTGACGCCCGGCAATATTTCAGAAGTGCTATCAGGTTCAGGAAATACAAATAGTTTAGTAGAAGCCAGCCTGTTGATTGGTAAAACAGTCGGATATATGGATGGAGAAGAGGAAAAGTCAGGAACTGTCATATCTGTTTCAAATAAAGAAGGGAAACTTCAATATATTTTGGACGACGGCAGTAGACTCGACGGAAACTCATTCACTTCCATTAGCCAATAAGAAAAGAGGAGCGAGTGTATGAATAAGTTGAACATCCACCACGTT
Source organism: Sporosarcina pasadenensis (assembly GCF_047228845.1). Taxonomy (NCBI): domain Bacteria; kingdom Bacillati; phylum Bacillota; class Bacilli; order Caryophanales; family Caryophanaceae; genus Sporosarcina; species Sporosarcina pasadenensis. The sequence goes on along the minus strand of NZ_JBFEGM010000001.1, from coordinate 478,657 downwards.
CCATCGCAGCCACTCATCCGTCATGGACAAACATTGAAAACTCCGCCCAAGCCGAAACAGTCTTTTATTGAACAGCTGAACAAGGCAATACAGCCACAAGAACTCAAAATCAGCAAACATGCAAATGACAGGCTGAAGGAGCGGAACATTCATATTTCAGAAACTGAATGGGCTCACATCACAGACAAGGTGAATGAAGCAAAAGTGAAGGGTATCAAAGAATCGCTTGTACTGATGGATCAAGCAGCACTGATCATCAGCGCAAAAAATTCCACCGTCATTACAGCGATGGATCGCAAGGAAGCAAAAGATCAATTATTCACAAACATCGACGGCACAATTGTGCTCAGCTAACAACGGCAGGACCTCAGAAAGAGGATGCCGACGTACTGCCGACTGACAGAGGCGGTACACTTCATAATCCGAGAGGGGAAAAATAAACATGTTACGATCAATGTACTCAGGAATCTCAGGTCTCCGAAACTTCCAAACTAAATTGGATGTTATCGGGAACAATATATCGAATGTTAATACTTATGGGTTTAAGAAGGGTAGAGTTATATTTAAAGACTTGATCTCGCAGACAGTGGCGGGTGCTTCAGCTGGAAGTGCTACACGTGGAGGTGTCAATCCGAAACAAGTTGGGCTTGGTTCTCAAGTTGCGGCAATTGACACTATGCATACTGGTGGTTCAACGCAGTTTACAGGAAATACACTTGATTTAGCGGTTGCTGGCGATGGATTTTTTATAGTATCTGATGGTACCGCAACTAGCTTTACGAACCCAACCTACACACGCGCAGGGAATTTTTATATGGATAATGATGGCTATTTGGTCAATGCAGATGGAAAATACCTATATGGTTTTGCTGCTGATAAGGGAGCGACTGACGCAGGTACGACTTTTCCAAAAGCAGATGGTTTTCCAGCGATAGTCTCAAAAGCTGATGGAACAAAACCTACAGTACCTACAGGCGCAGCAGAACAACCTATTCGTATTCCAACAGATGCTCAAAGTATGTCAGTTTCTCAAAATGGAACGGTCACATTCGTAGACTCGGCAGGAGAATTGAAATACGCAGGACAGTTAGTGATGGGGAAATTCTCAAACCCAGGGGGAATGAATAAAGTGGGAGGGAATTACTTCCAAGAATCCGCTAACTCTGGTACAGTGTTTTATTCCACAGCTACTGAGCAAGGTATGGGAAAAGTGGAATCTGGCTTTCTAGAAATGTCCAACGTTGACCTTGCCGAGGAATTCACTGAAATGATCGTTGCGCAACGTGGTTTCCAAGCAAACACACGTATTATCACAACATCCGATGAAATTCTTCAAGAACTTGTCAATTTGAAACGATAAGTATATGAGCCTATTGAATAACTATTACTTCTTTAATTAATAGATCTTTATTTTAGTAGCTGTAGTTGCTTGAAGTGCAAGCGCGAGACTCCTGCGGGAATAGCATGAGCCTTGAGACCCCGCAGGTAGCGAAGCAGACGAGGAGGCTCAAGCCATGCCCGCGGAAAGCGAGTGCTGAAACGAAAAGCAACGGACTAAGTTATAAGTTAGAATCCTGTTATGCGCTTCAAGAAGCATTTATGCTTCATTACAGACATTTATGAGCTTTTAAAAAGTATTATGCGCATTTAGAGCCAGTTATGCGTAATTCAACGAGTTTATGCGCAAGTAAAGAACTTTATGCGTTATTAGCAAAGGAGGGTCGGGCCGGCCCTGTGCCCGGCCCCTTACATATGATCAAAGTTACACGCCTCAACGGCAAAGCGTTCATGTTGAACGCTCTATACATAGAAACGATCGAATCGTTTCCCGATACGACCATCACATTGACGACCGGCACCAAATACGTCGTCCTGGACCCAATCGACGAAGTCAATCAACGCATCATTGATTTTTATCAATCGGTCCAAGTACTATCGAATCCGCATATCCGGGGTGAAGAAGATGAAAAATAAAGCATTGACAATCGCATTAATCATTGTAGTAACCTTGACACTAGTCGGGATAATCGGCCTGATCCTCACCCTCCAATTAAAAGGGGATTCCGCGAATACAGAGCCGACGATTGATGAAATCCTTGAAGCGTCCGTCGACGTGCCGGAAATCATGACGAATTTATCTGGTCGTCAATTTATCCGCATTTCATTGAAAATCCAAACGACAAATAAGAAAGCCGCTGCAGAACTAGCGAAACGGGATTTCCAAGTTCAAAACATCGTCATCCAGGAGCTATCCGAGATGACCTCAAAAGACTTTGAAGGAAAAGCAGGGAAGCAGGCATTCGAAGATTCCATCAAATCACAATTGAATCCACTCATGCAAGAGGGTGAGATTGAAAAAGTGTACATCGTTTCTTATATTATCCAATAATAAAATGATGGACATATACTATGCCGGGAGGTGGCCTTATGCCGGGAGATATTTTATCCCAACATGAAATTGATGCTTTATTATCAGCATTATCGACAGGTGAAATGTCAGCGGAAGAGATGAAGAAGGAAGATGAGACCCGGAAGGTCAAAGTATATGATTTCAAGCGTGCCCTCCGCTTCTCGAAAGATCAAATCCGTAGTTTGACACGAATCCACGAGAATTTTGCAAGATTGTTGACGACTTACTTCTCTGCGCAATTGCGGACTTATATTCAAATAAATGTCGCTTCGGTCGATCAGATCCCTTTTGAGGAATTCATACGATCCATTCCAAATATGACGTTGCTCAATATTTTCGAAGTGCCGCCACTAGAAGGAAATATCATTATGGAAGTCAATCCGAACGTCGCCTATTCCATGCTAGACCGATTGATGGGCGGGGTGGGAGAAGGACCTGGAAAAGTGGATAATATGACTGAAATCGAAACGAAGATATTGACCAACCTTTTCGAACGGTCATTCGATAATTTACGTGAAGCCTGGGCAGGCATTATTGAAATCGATCCGTTCCTATCCGAAATGGAAGTGAATCCACAATTCCTTCAAATGATTTCGCCGAATGAAACGGTTGTCGTCATTTCGTTTAATATCGTCATCGGAGAATCGAGCGGCATGATCAATATTTGTATTCCTCATGTCGTCCTCGAGCCGATCGTCCCGAATTTATCTGTCCGTTATTGGATGCAGACGAATAAGAAGGAACCGACGCCTGAACAAAGCATCATTTTGGAAAAACGGTTGAAACAAGCGACCTTGCCGCTTACTACCGAATTAGGAAAAGGTTCCATGTCGGTAGAGGATTTCTTGTACTTACAAATCGGGGATGTCATTTCCCTTGATCGGAAAATCGAAGACCCCTTAATTGTAAAGGTGGGAGACATACCAAAATTCATAGCACAACCTGGACATCTTCGAAACAGGATGGCTGTGCAAATAATTGACATATTGAACGGAGGGGATGAAGATGATGAGTGATAATGTGCTTTCTCAGGAAGAAATCGAAGCGTTGCTGCGCGGAGAACCGATCCGCACGGAAGAAACGGCAACATCGTCCTCTGAACATCAGGATTTTGACAACCAATTAAGTGAAATGGAGAAAGACGCATTAGGGGAAGTCGGGAATATTTCCTTCGGCAGCTCTGCGACAGCCCTCTCTTCATTGCTCGGACAAAAAGTGGAAATTACCACACCCGCAATCTCTGTAGTGGATCGCAGTATGCTAGAAACCGAATTCATCCATCCATATGTGGCAGTCCAAGTGGAATATACAGAAGGTTTGGATGGGACAAATCTACTTGTCATTAAACAAAGTGATGCTGCAATCATTGCCGATCTCATGCTTGGCGGAGATGGGATGGCTCCAGATGAAGAACTGAACGAAATCCATTTGAGTGCTGTTCAAGAGGCGATGAACCAAATGATGGGGTCGGCTGCTACGTCGATGTCCACTGTTTTTAATAAGAAAGTGGATATTTCCCCTCCATCAATCGACTTGATGAATATGCAAAGTGAAGTTGGAACTGAAAAGATTCCAAAGGATGAAATGATGATCAAAGTATCCTTCGAATTGAAAGTCGGAAATTTGATTGACTCCAATATTATGCAGCTTTTCCCGCTCCAGTTCGGAAAAAACCTAGTTGCATCGCTCATGGGCATGGGTGCAGAAGAGGAAGCTGCAGTTTCTTTGGAAACTCCTACCAGACCCGCTCCGCCTTATGAGCAACCGAAACGTGAGGAATTTCCACAAGATGCCCTTTCCGATTTCAGCAGTGGGCATAGTGCGTCCCAACAGACAGAGCAATCTTATTATGATCAACCCTATTACGAACAGCCAGTTCAGCAACAAATATCGCAAAGGCCACAAAGGCAGCAACAACCGCCTGTGCATGTTCAGCAAGCTCGCTTTGCAAGCTTTGAAGGGCCTTCGTTGAATCATGTAGAAACGAATAATTTGAATATGTTGTTGGATATCCCTTTGCAAGTGACTGTGGAACTTGGAAGGACAAAGCGATCGGTTAAAGAAATCCTAGAAATGTCCAGCGGCTCCATCATAGAATTGGATAAGTTGGCGGGGGAACCGGTCGATATTTTAGTGAATAACCGTCATATCGCCAAAGGGGAAGTCGTCGTCATCGATGAGAACTTCGGGGTGCGGATAACGGATATTTTAAGCCAAGCAGAGAGATTAAATAATTTACGATAGGATCCGGGAGGTCAAGAGAATGGGTAAACGTATTTTAATAGTAGATGACGCGGCTTTCATGCGTATGATGATCAAGGATATTTTGACAAAGAACAATTTTGAAGTGGTCGGAGAGGCCGCCGATGGTGCACAAGCCGTTGAAAAATATATGGAATTGAAACCGGATCTTGTAACGATGGATATTACAATGCCTGAAATGGACGGTATTGCTGCGTTGAAAGCGATTAAAGAGAAAGATCCGTCAGCGACAATCATCATGTGTTCCGCTATGGGGCAGCAAGCAATGGTCATCGATGCAATCCAAGCAGGAGCAAAAGACTTCATTGTCAAGCCGTTCCAAGCTGACCGTGTCGTTGAAGCGATCCAAAAAGCTTTAGGTTAATTATGAAATTATCAGCCATTCTAAAGTATTCATTCTTTTTCTTTCTAGCAATCTGTTTTTTCGGGGCAATACCTATCGAAACATATGCAGATGCCGATTCGAATGATTCGGTATCTGATTGGTACGGAACGGATGATGACGGAGGCCAAGGCATTACAGAAGTGATCGATAAAGACGAACCAGCTGCCGACCGTTCGCAAGACGAGGCAGCTGTCGGCTTGTCTTGGTGGGATTATACGAAGACGCTGTTAGCATTGCTTTTTGTAGTCGGTCTTCTTTTTGCTCTTTTGAAGTTCATTAACCGGAAGAATCGTATGTTTGACCAGCATCGCTTGATGAAAAATGTCGGGGGGCTCTCTTTAGGGCAACAGAAATCCATCCAATTGGTCGTTATCGGTGATTCCTACTATCTTATTGGCGTAGGTGACGAAGTAAGGCTACTAAAAGAGATTACTAATCCCGAAGAGATTCGTACATTGGAAAGTTATTTCGACGAGGATGAGGTTCAATCTCCACCGGCCTTGGTGAGTAAATTGCTTACAATGATTCCGCAGAATAAAGGTGACGCAATAGATGATCGTGATCAACCGGCTGATTTCAAGAAAATGTTCACGTCGAAGCTTGATGAATTAAAAGCGGAGCGGAAAAAACATTTGAACCGATTGGCAGAAAAGGAGAGCAGAAAAGATGAATGATTTCGTCCAGTTTTTTTCGGACAGCAACCCGACCAACGTATCGACATCCATCAAAATGCTTCTCCTTCTCACTGTCCTGTCGCTTGCACCGGCAATCCTTATTCTCATGACATCATTTGCCCGCATTATCATCGTTTTGTCTTTTGTGAGAACTGCATTGGCAACGCAGCAAATGCCGCCAAACCAAGTGATTGTCGGGCTTGCATTGTTTTTGACGTTCTTTGTCATGGCGCCGACTTTCCAGAAGGTGAATGAAACAGCTCTATCGCCGCTTTTCGCTGAAGAGATTACGCTTGAAGAAGCATATGAAAATGCTAGTCTGCCGTTCAAAGAGTTCATGAGCAAACATACGAGGCAGAAGGACTTGGAATTATTCTTACGATACAATCAAGCGGAGCGTCCTGAATCATTGGAAGACATACCACTGACAATGTTAGTACCGGCTTTCGCATTAAGTGAAATTAAGACAGCATTCCAAATGGGCTTCATGATTTTCATTCCCTTTCTCGTCATAGATATGATTGTTGCAAGCGTACTCATGTCCATGGGGATGATGATGTTGCCGCCAGTCATGATTTCTTTGCCATTTAAGATTTTATTATTTGTCCTTGTTGATGGATGGTATTTGATCGTCAAGTCTTTATTGCAAAGTTTTTAGAATCAAAGTTTTCTCGTTGGTCACCTGTCATATCCGTATCGGAGAATCGGCGATTTTACAGTTTAGGAGTGGTTAGTAATGACAGGCGAATTAATTATAGCAATAGCCGAGCGGTCGGTCTGGGTCATTTTATTAACTTCCGGTCCGCTGTTAATTGTCGCATTGGTGTCCGGGTTGATCGTCAGCATATTCCAAGCGACGACACAAATTCAGGAGCAGACATTGGCATTCGTTCCAAAAATCATCGCTGTCCTTGTAGCTCTCGTCTTTTTTGGGCCTTGGATGTTAGCCAGGGTTACAGCATTCGCGACAGACATTTTCGATAATCTAGTCCGGTATATAGGGTGATGGAATGGAAGAACTGATTCCTTCGTTAGCAGCTTACTTACTCATATTGACAAGGGTAACCGCATTCATCGTAACTGTCCCTTTGTTTTCTTATCGGGCGATTCCGACGACACAGAGGATAATCTTTGCCGCATTATTGGCTTGGATGATGGTTTATACAATAGATGCCCCCGACCTGGAAATCGATGGTACATACATACTCCTTGTCATCAAGGAAGCAACTACTGGCCTATTCATCGGAATTATCGCCTATATCGTCATGTCTGCAATTCAAATTGCAGGCGGCTTTATCGACTTCCAAATGGGCTTTGCCATAGCAAACGTCATCGATCCTCAAACTGGCGCCCAATCGCCATTGCTTGGTCAGTTTTTCAATGCTCTCGCCATTTTGCTTTTGCTGACGCTGAATGGCCATCATATGCTGCTTGACGGCATCTTCTATAGTTATCGCTTTATTCCGATAGACATGCTTTGGCCAGCATTCGGTGAAGAACGGCTAATCGAATTCGTCATAAGAACATTTGCCACGACGTTCGCCATCGCCTTCCAAATGTCTGTACCTATCGTCGCAACTTTGTTTCTCGTCGACTTGGCTTTGGGCATAACGGCGAGGACGGTTCCTCAACTAAATATATTCGTTGTCGGTTTCCCAATTAAAATCGGAGTCAGTTTTCTTGTACTTGTGACGATGTTCACGGTCATGATTGCAATGATGCGCAAACTTTTTGAAGTGATGATGTCGGCGATGAGGGATTTGATGATCATCTTGGGAGGTGGCTGATAAATGATTCGTTTGGACTTACAGTTCTTTGCAGGCGAAAAGACAGAGAAGGCCACTCCGAAGAAACGACAGGATTCCCGTAAGAAAGGACAGGTATTAAAGAGCCAGGATGTAACAACTGCAATTGTTCTTCTTTTCGTATTCCTGTTCCTTTTTTTCAGTGCCGGCTTCATGAAGGACCGGTTCTTTGTTTTTTTTACACATTCCTTTACAGAGTCGATTTCAATCAAGACGTTGGATATCGATCAAACGATGATTGTTTACATAGAAATGATTGTCCAAATGGCTTATATCCTCTTACCCGTTATGGCAATTGCGGTAATTGCCGGCATCGTGGGCAACCTGATGCAATTCGGGTTGTTATTTACGGCTGAGCCGTTGAAATTCGATTTGAAAAAGATTGATCCGATAAAAGGATTGAAACGAATATTTTCCATTCGAGCGCTCGTTGAATTATTGAAGTCTTTGCTAAAGATCTCTTTTATCGGATCAGTGACGACGCTCCTTCTGATGACGAACATCGAAAAAGTTTTAGGGCTAGCGTTTAAGACACCGCATGACACGTTGGTTACTGTCGGCCAATTGGTCGCGTTAATGGGAATCGTCGCGTCCTTCGTCCTCTTATTCATATCAATCCTGGATTATTTTTATCAGAAATTTGATTATGAGAAAAACTTGCGGATGTCCAAACAGGATATTAAAGACGAGTATAAAAATACAGAAGGCGATCCAATCATCAAATCGCGCATTAAACAACGCCAAAGGGAAATGGCGATGCGAAGGATGATGCAGGAAGTGCCTCAGGCAGATGTGGTCATCACGAATCCGACCCACTTTGCAATCGCGTTGAAATATGACGATGAAAAAATGGACGCCCCCGTCGTTATTGCAAAGGGAGCCGACTTCGTCGCACAGAAAATCAAGCTGATTGCGAAAGAGCATAATATCGTCATGGTGGAAAATCGCCCTCTTGCAAGGGCGCTCTATGATGATGTGGAAATCGGAGGTCGCATTCCCGACCAGTTTTTCAAGACGGTCGCTGAAATATTGGCATATGTATATCGCATTCAACGAAAAATCTAACCTGAATCAGCAATTGCCTGATTCAACTACGTTCCGAACGCAATTACGCATAGGCGTAATTGATAATATATTTTGAGAAAGTGGGGATGGCATGCAATTTAGAGATATTGGAGTGTTGGCAGCGGTCATAATGATTGTTGCAATGCTCGTCATCCCATTACCGCCTTGGCTTCTTAGCTTTTTGATCATTATTAATATTACACTTGCACTCTTAGTCCTTTTGACTTCGATGAATATGCAGGAAGCATTGCAGTTTTCAATATTTCCTTCACTTCTTTTACTTCTGACGCTCTTCCGTCTAGGTTTGAACGTTTCAACAACCCGTGCCATCCTTTCACAAGGGGATGCAGGAGGAGTTGTTGACACGTTCGGTACGTTTGTAACAGGTGGAAATATCGTTGTCGGTCTTGTCGTCTTTGTAATATTGATTATCATCCAATTCATCGTTATCACAAAGGGTTCGGAGCGGGTTTCAGAAGTTGCTGCCCGTTTTACGCTCGATGCGATGCCGGGCAAGCAGATGAGTATCGATGCCGATTTGAATGCAGGAATGATTTCTGAGTCAGAAGCAAGGATTCGTCGTGAAAAGGTGAGCAATGAAGCCGACTTTTATGGCGCGATGGACGGAGCTACGAAATTTGTTAAGGGAGATGCCATCGCAGGAATCATCATCGTTATCATCAACCTCCTCGTAGGAATGATTATCGGTGTCGCGCAAATGGATCTGCCTTTTGCCGAAGCTGCCGTCAAATTTTCACGTTTGACTGTCGGAGACGGAATCGTTTCCCAAATACCTGCTTTGCTCATCTCGACCGCTACAGGAATTGTCGTAACGCGTGCAGCCTCTGAAGGGAATCTCGGTTCGGATATTACGAGACAGCTTTTAGGCCAGCCTAAGTTGCTCTATGTAGCAGCAGCAACAGTTTTCCTGCTTGGACTGTTCACACCGATAAATGATGTCCTTACGATTCCAATTGCTGCACTCCTCATCTTAGGAGCTTACATCATGTCCAGACAACCTGAAGAAGATCCAGATGAGTTGCTCGAGATAGAGGAAGAGGTTGAAACGGAAGGGTTGAAGAGTCCCGAAAATGTTGTCAACCTACTAAATGTAGATCCGATAGAATTCGAATTTGGCTACGGTCTTATCCCGTTGGTCGATGCACAGCAAGGCGGGGATTTATTGGACAGGGTCGTCATGATCAGGAGGCAGCTCGCACTTGAATTGGGTCTCGTCATTCCAGTCGTCAGGATCCGGGATAATATTCAACTGCAACCGAATGAGTATCGTATTAAGATTAAGGGAAATGAGCTGGCCAGGGGCGAGCTCCTACTAGACCATTACCTCGCGATGAGTCCTGGTGGCGACGATTCGATTGTCGGGATTGATACGATTGAACCTTCATTCGGTCTCCCTGCAAAGTGGATTACGGAAGATGTTAAAGAAGATGCGGAAATTATGGGCTATACGGTTGTCGATCCTCCTAGCGTCGTTTCGACCCATCTGACTGAAGTGATCAGGGCAAACGCCGCTGATCTGATTGGACGTCAGGAGACGAAGCAGCTTGTCGACCATGTTCGCGAAACGTATCCGATCTTAGTGGATGAACTTACACCGACTCCTCTATCGATCGGTGAAATCCAGAAAGTATTGGCGAAACTGTTGAATGAAAATGTTTCCATCCGGAACTTGCCGATCATTTTTGAAACGCTTGCCGATTATTCGAAGTACACATCTGATATCGATTTGCTGACAGAATATGTACGACAATCACTAGCAAGACAAATTACAGCCCAATACTCATCCGGAGTCGACGCGTTAAAAGTGCTTACCGTATCAGGCAAGGTCGAAAAATTGATTGCGGATCATATCCAGCAGACTGAGCAAGGCAATTATTTATCGATCGACCCGTCTCATTCCCAAGAAATACTTGAATCGATTGCAAGAGAGGTGGAACGGGTTGCGTTGATGGATCAATCGCCTGTCATCCTTTGCTCGCCCGCAATCCGAATGTATTTAAGGCAAATTACGGAAAGATATTTTCCGCAAATACCGGTTTTATCTTATAATGAGCTCGAAGCTTCTATTGAAGTTCAAAGTGTCGGGGTGGTGGATATCTGATGAAAATGAAAAAGTATATAGCCGATACGATGGTTGAGGCGATGAATAAAGTGAGGGCCGATTTCGGGGATGATGCAGTCATCCTCAGCTCGAATGTCGTAACTTCCAAAGGGTTCCTAGGGTTCTTCAAGAAAAAGTCGGTAGAAGTGGTCGCCGGTTTCGACGAGCCTGCACAAATGCCGGCAGAACCGGCATTTGTCCCAAAACAGGCTACCGAGTCTGGCGAACCGAAGCAGGAAGCGGAAATTAGGAAAGAAATGAATGAAATGAAGAGATTGCTTCAAGAAATGAAGCAGTCCGCCTCGTATGGCAATTTTCCGGATGAACTGAAGCCTTTGCTCACTTTTTTAGAAGGACAGGAACTATCAAAAGAGTTGGTTTTTCAAATCGGCAATGAAATCTTTGCACAGATGAAAGAAAAGAAAAAGGATTTTTCGAAAGAGGAGCAGTTGCAGATTGCCAAGACTCTTTTAATGAAAGAATTCTCCGGATTACCTTTTGGAGGCATTTCATTTTCTAAGAAATATATTAATGTCCTCGGACCGACTGGTGTCGGGAAGACGACGACAATCGCTAAAATTGCTGCAAGAGCCCTTTTAGAAGAAAAAAAGAAAATCGGCTTTATTACGACCGATACATATCGGATAGCTGCAATCGAACAATTGCGTACATATGCGAATTTGTTGCAGGCTCCTGTTGAAATCGCCTACAATAGCAAAGATTTTGAAAAAGCTATCGAAAAAATGAAAGATTTGGACTTGATTTTCATAGATACCGCTGGGCGGAATTATAAAGAAATGAAATTTGTAGATGATTTGAAACATCTAATCGATTTTTCACTCGATATGGAATCATTTCTCGTCTTATCCATCACTTCAAAAGAAGAAGATATGAAGACGATTGTCGAAAAATTCACTTCCTTGCCGATTGAAAAGTTCATTTTTACGAAAGTGGATGAAACGGGGTCAATCGGTCCAATGTTTAATTTAATGAAGCAATATGGCATAGGAGCAGCCTATTACACGGATGGACAAGAAGTTCCGGAAGATCTAGCTGAAGCGGATTTGGAGAAAATGCTTAAATTGTTATTGGCAGGTGCTGAACATGCGTGATCAAGCAGAAGCGCTTCGAATGAAAATGTTGAAGGCTCAAGGCGGTTTAGCTAAATCCATTGCTATCGTCAGTGGGAAAGGGGGAGTGGGGAAGTCAAATTTTTCGACGAACTTCGCCCACTCTTTACGGTTGAGAGGAAAGAATGTCATTGTCGTCGATATGGATATCGGCATGGGCAATATCCATATCTTACTTGGCGTCGCTCCTACATATAGTTTGAAAGATTATTTGATCGGCCAACAATCATTGGAAAGCGTCATCAATACCGATGAGCATGGTCTTACATTCATTTCAGGCGGGTCGGGGCTGGACTCTGTTCTTGATTGGTCTGAGGATATGTTCGAAAGATTGATTGCCGCCTTCGAACAATTGCAAAGAGAGTATGATTTCATCCTTTTCGATATGGGAGCAGGTGCCACGCAGCGTTCGATCGAATTGATCATTGCGGTCGATGAAGTGATTGTCATCTCGACGACAGAGCCAACATCTATTACGGATGCTTATTCCATGATGAAATTCATCTGTCTGAAGGATCCGGATAAGAAATTCAGCATTGTCAGCAATCGGGTGACAAGACTCAATGACGGCAATGATGCAGTGACACGGTTGCAATATGCGATGCGTAAATTCCTTGATAAAGAAACGTTTATATTAGGATTTTTACCGGAAGACGATGCCGTCCAGAAAGCCGTAGTCGCCCAAAAACCGTTTTTACTTCTCTATCCGAACGCTCCTGTTTCAAAGAGGATGACAGCAATTGCTAATGAATTTGTCAAAACAGATCGGGAAGAGGATAAACAAGGCACCGGGTTCCTTAAAAAGTTGAAGGGGATTTTCTTGAAAGGGCGTGAATGAATTGGAAGTAAGCACTGTGAAAAAAGTGCTTGTAGTTGATGATTCCGCTTTTATGCGAAAGCTTATATCGGAGATGCTTTCGAAACATCCTTTGCTTGAAGTGATTGGAACAGCACGCAACGGCAAAGATGCTGTTGCAAAAGTGCTGGAACTTCGGCCGGATGTCGTTACGATGGATATCGAGATGCCGCTCATGAATGGGCTTGAAGCATTGAAACAAATTATGGTGCAACGACCGACTCCGGTCGTAATGCTCTCTAGCACGACCGAAACCGGGGCGGAAAACACAATGATCGCCATGGAGTATGGAGCGGTAGATTTTGTCGCTAAGCCTGGAGGAGCCATTTCACTCAATCTGCATGAAGTGGAACAGGAAATTGTCCGGAAAGTCGTAGCTGCGACAAACGTCAAAATTTCCAATCTCGTAAAACAACCTAAATTGCAAACGAAGCAAGTGCCTAAAGAAATCCTTTTCAACAAAACTATAACTATGTCCTTATCGCCATCCGATAAAACAGATTCATTGCAACATAAAAAGATTTCCATAGGGCAACAGACTTTTGTTATAATAGGCACATCGACAGGGGGTCCTCGTGCGCTACAAGAAGTACTTACACGGCTGCCGTCTGATATAAACGCCCCAATTTTGATCGTCCAACATATGCCGCCAGGTTTTACGAAATCATTGGCACAAAGACTGGACGGCTTAAGTGACATCCACGTAAAGGAAGCAGAGGACGGCGAACCTCTTCTGAAAGGGGTAGCATATATCGCCCCAGGCGGAAGGCATTTAAAAATCGAGAAATGCCCGACAGGCTATTGTGCCCGGCTCGACGATGTGGATCCGCCAAGAGCGGGGCATCGGCCATCCGTTGACGTACTATTGGAGTCTGCTGCTTCCATGCGGGAGCTGAAATATATAACTGCTATTATGACAGGGATGGGGCAAGACGGCACTAAAGGCATGCAACAACTGAAATCAGCATGTATGACGATTACGATTGCTGAGTCTGATAGAACTTCCGTTGTGTACGGCATGCCAAAAGCGATCAAAGAAGCCGGACTTGCCGACCAGGTCGTTGATGTACAATGCATCGCGGCAACAATAACGGAAATCTTACAATCTTAAGGGGGCGAAATTATGGATACGAATCAATATCTTGAAATGTTTCTTGAAGAAAGTAAAGAGCATCTTCAAGCGTGCAATGAGCACTTATTGGAATTGGAAAAAAACCCTGAAGACTTGGCAATCGTCAATGAAGTTTTCCGTTCGGCTCATACATTGAAAGGTATGTCAGCGACAATGGGTTATGAAGATATCGCTGACTTGACGCATAAAATGGAAAATGTGCTGGATGCAATCCGAAACTCGAAAATCCGTGTTTCCACAGAAATCCTCGACATCGTCTTCAAAGCTGTCGACTATTTGGAAGAAATGGTGATGGACATTGAAGAAGGCGGGACAGGTAAAAAGGATGTTCAGGAACTCGTTTCTGCATTGAACCGAATCGAGGCGGGAGAAACAGCGGTTTCTATTCCGGCAATGGAGACGGCAGCCTCTACATTGGCAATCGAGCCGCACAAAACGCAAGATGTACCTACGCTCCATTATGATGATTATGAAATGACTGTCATCGAGCAATCGCAAGAACAAGGTTTTCATGCTTTCGAAATCTCGGTCACACTCCGTGAGGATTGCCTGCTCAAGGCAGCCAGAGTGTTCATGGTTTTCGAGATTCTTGAGAAATCTGGGGAGATTGTTAAGACAAAACCCGCCGTTGAACAGTTGGAAAATGAGGATTTCGATGAACTGTTCACTGTAGTCCTCATCACGAGTGAGGAAGCAAGCTCTCTTGAAGCGAAAGTGATGAAGGTGTCCGAAGTGGAAAGCGTACATGTCAACTCAATTGCCAATATTTCCCGTCCAGTGAGCGACTCGCCTGCTGAAAATGAAGTTGCATCTGAAGTTGCAGTCCCTAAAGAAACAGGGAAGGTCGAAGCACCCCCTCAAAAAGGACGCCGCGCAGCGAATGCACATAATGCAAACAAGACAATCCGTGTCAATATAGAACGGTTGGACATTCTAATGAATCTCTTCGAAGAACTGGTCATCGACAGAGGACGTTTGCAATCGATTGCAAGTGAGTTACATAATCCAGATTTGAATGAGACTGTCGAGCGGATGACAAGGGTTTCAGGCGACCTTCAAAACATTATCCTGAATATGCGCATGATTCCGGTGGAAACTGTATTCAACCGTTTCCCCAAAATGGTTCGACAACTTGCACGTGATTTAGATAAGAAAATTAATCTTGAAATCATAGGGGCAGAAACTGAATTGGATCGGACAGTCATCGATGAAATAGGGGACCCCCTCGTACATTTAATTCGAAACGCATTGGATCATGGCATCGAGAGCCCGGCTGAGCGAATTGCAAAAGGGAAACCGGAAGAAGGTACTGTCACATTGAGGGCATATCATTCCGGAAATCACGTATTCATTGAGCTGGAAGATGACGGTGCAGGCGTTAATAAGGAACGGGTCTTACAGAAAGCTCTTGAAAGAGGCGTCGTCACTGAAGAGATTGCTGCCACTTTGACGGATCGGCAGATTTCTGAGCTCATCTTGGCATCAGGATTTTCCACCGCTGAAAAGATAACAGATGTATCCGGTCGCGGAGTCGGTCTGGATGTCGTGAAAAGCACGATCGAATCGCTTGGAGGCTATATTACAATCGATTCCACGGAAGGGCAAGGTTCTCTATTTCAAGTTCAATTGCCATTGACGTTATCTATAATTTCAGTCATGCTCGTCAATTTGGATAAGGATATTTATGCAATCCCATTGTCATCGATTATCGAAACGGCAATCATTCAAACATCAGATATTTTGAACGCGCATAACCAAAAAGTGATTGACTTCAGAGGAACCATTGTCCCACTCGTCAACTTGAAAGGGATTTTCGAGATGGATGGAGCACAGGAACTGGAGGAATTCCAATCCGTTGTAATCGTCCGTAAAGGGGATAAAATGGCAGGGCTCGTCGTGGATTCCTTTATCGGGCAGCAAGAGGTCGTGTTGAAATCGCTTGGCAATTATCTGCAGAGCGTATTCGCCATTTCTGGCGCTACGATTTTAGGAAACGGCCAAGTTGCGCTTATCGTGGATTGCAATGCACTGATCAAATAGGCGGGAGTGAAAATTATGGCTGAAGTAAGTGGAGTAGAAAACAAGGAAATGAAAGTCATTGTGTTCCAGTTGATGGACAAGGAATATGCCGTTGGAGTTGACGTCGTCGAGTCGATCGAAAAGCTCATGTCGATTACGAGAGTTCCTAAAACACCATCTTATATAAAAGGCGTTATCAACTTGAGGGGTGTAGTCACGCCAATTGTCGATCTGCGGGAGCGTTTCGGCATGGAAGTGAAGCCTCTTGATGACAATAGCAGAATTATCATCGTGTCATTGGAGGAATTTGAAGTTGGGCTTATCGTCGATGCCGCAAATGATGTAATTGATATTCCGTTCGATTCCATTAGACCTCAGCCTGAAGTCGTCGGATCGATCGAATCGGAATTCATTTCGGGAGTTGCCAAAGTGGATAAACGTCTTTTAGTCATGTTGAATCTCGAAAAAGTGCTAGAGCCCGTGAAAAGAGTGTCGTCAGATGAAGTCTGATCACCAAATTACCGATATGCATCTCGACGTGCTGAAGGAAATCGGCAATATCGGGGCTGCCCACGCTGCAACTTCTTTATCCCAATTGCTCGGCAAGAAAATTGAGATGCGGGTTCCAAATGTGAGCCTCGTTTCTTTTGATGAAATGTTTGATTTAGCAGGTGGCGCTGAACGAATTGTGGCAGGCATCTACCTGAGGATTCAAGGCGACCTATCCGGCAGCATGTTCTTTGTCCTGCCAATTGATTCCGCAAACCGATTCATCCGTAAATTGATCGGTGATCATACTTTCAACTTCCATTCAGTACCGATTCCCGAGATGGGTATTTCGGCAATGCAGGAACTCGGCAATATACTGTCAGGATCTTATTTATCCGCTTTGTCGGATTTTACAGGATTGAAAGTGCATCCGACCGTTCCATCTTTGAGTGTAGATATGGTCGGAGCAATTGTTAGTTTCGGCCTTATCGAAGTGTCCCATTACAGTGATGAAGTCATCGTCATTGATACGCGTATCGAAGAGGAAGGCGATGAAGGAAATTCGAGTGTAGACGGTCATTTCTTCTTGCTCCCTGACCCGGAATCATATATAACGATTTTCCGCTCGTTAGGTGTACTGTGAGATGAGCACGATGAACATAGTTGTCAAGGTCGGAATTGCGGACATGAAAGTCGTCCATGCGCCGGATACGATACGGACATCCGGTTTAGGATCATGCGTCGGGGTCGTCCTATATGACGAATCGAAGAAGATAGCGGGACTTCTACATATTATGCTTCCGGACTCGAGTCTTGGAAGGTCGGACAGTTTGAATCCAGCAAAATTTGCGGATACCGGCATTTATTCATTAATGGAAATGCTGAAGGCGGAAGGGGTGCGCCCTTTATCGTTGAAAGCCAAAATTGCAGGCGGTTCCCAAATGTTTCAATTCGGCTCCAGTGACTCCATTCGTATCGGGCCACGCAACGTCGAAGCAGTCAAAAAGGAGCTTGCCCGCCTTTCCATTCCGCTTGTCGCGGAAGATACCGGCGGTTCCAGTGGGCGGACAATTGAATTCGATCCGATGACAAGTGCATTGAGCATTCGGACTGTTAATTTGGGAACGAAGGAAATTTGACTCTATTTTACTAGAATAGACTTTGCAGAGCGACTGGACGGTTCAGTCGCTATTTTTTGTCGAAATTTGATATAATAGAAATTAAGTATTTTAATAATGTTTTCGGAAACATCATGGAAGGTGAGGGATTCGATGTCCAAAGAGGATCTGACGGAAGAAGATGTATGTTGGAAACTATGGTTGAATGATCGGGATCCCGATGCCGGCGACAGACTTGTCCGGAAGTATACACCTCTCGTCAATTACCATGTGCAACGAATTAGCTCCGGCTTGCCGAGGAATGTTTCGCGGGATGAGATTATGAGTCTTGGACTTCAAGGACTATTTGACGCTTTGACGAAGTTCGACCCTGGCAGGGATTTGAAATTTGATACGTATGCTTCCTTCAGGATTCGCGGATCCATCATTGATGGTTTGCGAAAGGAAGACTGGCTTCCCCGTTCATCCCGTGAAAGATCGAAAAAGCTGGAGGAAGAGATTTCTATACTAGAGCAGAAATTATTGCGTCATGCAACTCCAGAAGAGATAGCGGATCATCTCGGCGTTTCAGTCGAAGAAGTGTACCAGACAGTGCATGAACACTATTTTTCAAATGTGCTTTCCATGGATGAACGTATGGGCGATGATGAGGAAGAAGGGCAGAAGTCCTTCGTTTTAAAGGACGACCACGAGCGCACTCCTGAACAGCAAATCGTCATGGGAGAGCTCGTCGGTGATTTGGCCATGAAGATTAAAGAATTAAATGAAAATGAACAACTGGTTTTGAATCTGTTCTACACGGATGAAATGACTTTGACAGAAATCGGAGAAATTCTAAATCTATCGACATCCAGAATTTCGCAAATCCATTCAAAGGCGTTATTCAAGCTCCGCAAATTACTATTGCCGGAAATTGTTGACGGAGGGATTTTATGAGCCTGAAAGGAATTGAACTCCAAATTGCCATTCCTAAAACGTTTGAGGCGGGAAGAATAGCGGAACAGAAACAACAGCAATCACAGCTCAACCAAGATCAGGCACAGCTCCAAAATGAAAAGGAAACAGTGAAAAACCGGGAAACTGTTCGACATTCAGAGAAATACGCCAAAACGGATAAAGATTCAAAGGGGAAAAATCAGGACATGAATCAGAAAGAAAAGGAACATCAACATAACGAAGAGGAAAAGAAGACGATGCATCCATACAAAGGTTCATTTGTCGACTTTACAGGATGATGGACATGCAAACGGTATTTTTATTATTTTTATTCATTTTACAAGTGATCGGCTTTTATTTCATGGCGTTGCTCTATATGAAAGTTTCAAAATTCAACAACTTGGAAAAGAAGCAGCAGAAAATGATGGCGGAAATGGACGATGCCATCGGTGCATACTTATCCGAATTAAAAGAGGAAAACGAACGACTTATTAAGATAATTGAAAAGCGGCAGGAAAATGACAAGCACGAAGAAAGTGCACCTGAAAGACGTAGCCAAGAGTTTGAACAGCAAGCGGAAAAGAAGGATTTCACCATTGTGACACCGAGTTACCCAATGAAAGCGGCATTGAAATCTTACCAGACGGCACCATCATTAAGAGATAACAGCTTATCCAAGCCGGTATCCAAAGTACATGAAATGGATAGTCGCTCGCTCGCCATCCACTACTATGACGAAGGCAAGCCGGTTGAGGAAATCGCCAAAAGGCTCGGCAAAGGGAAAACCGAAGTGGAATTGCTGCTTAAATTCAGATGAAGTGAGTTGCAATAAGATTATCCCTATGGTATATTATCAAATGGTGTTACTACACACGTATGTGGATGATGGGAAAAGGTGCCGAAAGGTCATTCCGTCACATGAATCATACGGAGGAATCTAACCAAATTGGAGGAAAAACAAATGTCAGTAATCTCAATGAAACAACTGCTTGAAGCAGGTGTACATTTCGGACACCAAACTCGTCGTTGGAACCCGAAAATGAAAAAGTATATTTTCGTTGAACGTAACGGAATCTACATCATCGATCTTCAAAAGACGGTGAAAAAACTAGAAGAAGCTTATGACTTCATGCGTCAAGTTGGTGCAGAAGGCGGAAAAGTACTATTTGTTGGTACTAAGAAGCAAGCACAAGATGCAATCAAAGAAGAAGCTGAGCGCGCAGGAATGTACTACATCAACCAACGTTGGCTTGGTGGTACACTTACAAACTTCGGTACGATCCAAAAACGTGTTGCACGTATGAAAAAGATCGAAACGATGGAAGAGGACGGTACATTTGATGTACTTCCTAAGAAAGAAGTTTCTGAACTAAGAAAAGAACACGATCGTCTAGTGAAATTCCTTGGCGGTATTCGTGATATGAAATCATTGCCTGACGTCATCTTCGTTGTTGACCCTCGTAAAGAGCGCATCGCTGTGGCAGAGGCAATCAAATTGAACATTCCACTCGTCGGTATTGTTGACACGAACTGTGACCCGGACGAAATCGACTATGTCATTCCTGCGAATGACGATGCAATCCGTGCGGTTCGTCTACTTACTAGCAAAATGGCAGATGCATTGATCGAATCAAGACAAGGCGCTGATGAAGAAGTATCTGAAGAAGCGACTGAAACGGCAGCTGCAGAGTAATATTAGTAATAAAACAGACGATAAGCGGCCAACCCCCTTATCGTCTTTTTTAAAGATTAGGTCTTGTTAGACTACGTTGTTGATATTAGCGTGCTTCGTTGATTGGAGCGAAAGGCGGCGACTCCAGCGAACGCCGTTAAGTAGAACGGCGTTTGCGACCAAAAGCGAAGCGTTGGGAGCAGGATAAGGATGCCTTAATTTCTGCACAAGCCGCAGAAATACGGCAAATCGAACTCTTCGTGGTTCGATTGGCTCAGCCTCGCCCGCGGAAAGCGTCCGTCTGTAGCGGAAATCAACATTGTTGATTAACAATTCCAAAGATTGTCGTCTCAAATCACTCATACAGGAGGAACTAACAATGGCAATTACAGCACAAATGGTAAAAGAGCTGCGCGAAAAAACAGGCGCAGGTATGATGGACTGCAAAAAAGCACTTACTGAAGTGAACGGTGATATGGATGCGGCGGTAGACTTCCTTCGTGAAAAAGGTCTATCAAGCGCAGCTAAAAAAGCTGACCGCATCGCTGCGGAAGGTACAACTGACATCATCGTAAACGGAAACGACGCTGTCATTTTCGAAGTGAACGCTGAAACAGACTTCGTTGCGAAAAACGAAGGGTTCCAAGCACTTGTTAAAGAACTTGGTGAGCACCTTCTAGCAACAAAACCGGCAACAATCGAAGAAGCTACTGAATCGAAAATGGAAAACGGACTTACAGTCGCTGACCATATTTCCAATGCAGTCGCTAAAATCGGTGAGAAAATCACTCTTCGCCGCTTTGAAGTGAAAACAAAATCGGACAACGATGCTTTCGGTCCTTACCTTCATATGGGTGGACGCATTGCTGTATTGACGATTCTTGAAGGAACTACTGACTCTGAAGCTGCTAAAGATGTTGCGATGCATATCGCAGCTATGAACCCGAAATACATTTCACGTGATGAAGTGTCCGAGGAAGAAGTAGAGCGCGAGCGTAAAGTCCTTACTGAGCAAGCGTTGAACGAAGGCAAACCTGAAAATATCGTTGCGAAAATGGTTGAAGGCCGTCTTGGAAAATACTTTGAAGAAATTTGTGTTCTTGACCAAGCATTCGTTAAAAACTCCGACCAAAAAGTACGTGATTTCGTTAAATCGACTGGCGGAAACTTGAAAGAGTTTGTTCGCTTTGCAGTCGGTGAAGGAATTGAAAAACGCGAAGATAACTTTGCGGACGAAGTTATGAGCCAAGTAAAAGGCAACTGATTAGATATAAAGATCAATTAGGGGACACAACTTTGTGTTCCCTATTTTTCGAGAAAAACACAGTAGACGGAGGGTACATATGGGCGTCCCAAAATATAAAAGAATTGTCTTGAAGCTAAGCGGTGAAGCACTTGCGGGTGAGAAAGGCTACGGTCTGTCACCTGCAATTATTAAAACAGTCGCTGAACAAGTAAAAGAAGTTGTCGACCTAGGTGTGGAAGTTGCGGTCGTAGTTGGTGGAGGAAATATTTGGCGAGGTAAAGTCGGCAGTGAAATGGGCATGGACAGAACTACCGCCGATTATATGGGTATGCTTGCTACAGTCATGAATTCATTGGCTCTTCAGGACGCTCTTGAAAAATTAGACGTTGAAACCCGTGTATCGTCATCTATCGATATGCGGCAAGTGGCTGAGCCGTATATTCGCAGGAAAGCGATTCGTCACTTGGAGAAGAAGCGTGTCGTCATCTTTGCTGCTGGAACAGGAAATCCTTATTTCTCCACTGATACGACAGCTGCACTAAGAGCAGCGGAAATCGAAGCGGACGTCATTTTAATGGCGAAAAACAATGTTGACGGCGTCTATTCAGCAGATCCGTTAAAAGATGAGAATGCGGTGAAATATACGGAATTGACTTACTTGGAAGTGATCAGCCAAGGACTCGAAGTTATGGACTCCACTGCTTCAACCCTATGTATGGACAACGATATCCCTCTCGTAGTATTCTCAATTATGGATAATGGAAATATTAAAAAGGCCGTGCTTGGTGAACCAATCGGTACGGTTGTGAGGAGGAATGGGTAAATGCCAAAAGAGCTAATGGATCAAACAAAAGACAGAATGGAAAAAGCGATTGGATCTTTCACGAGACAGCTTGCTTCTATCCGTGCAGGGCGTGCGAACGCTTCATTGCTGGATCGAATTTCAGTACTTTATTACGGAGCTCCGACACCATTGAACCAAATGGCAGGCATCTCAGTGCCTGAGGCGAGACTGATGGTCATTCAGCCATACGATAAAACGACGTTGGGTGATATTGAAAAAGCGATATTGAAATCGGATATCGGTATCACTCCATCAAATGATGGATCGGTCATCCGTTTGGCAGTCCCTGCATTGACGGAAGAGCGCCGTAAAGAATTGGTGAAAGAAGTTAAAAAAGAAGCAGAAGACTCCAAAATTGCAATCCGCAACGTACGTCGGGATGCAAATGACGAGTTGAAAAAGCTTGAAAAGAATGGGGACATCACAGAGGATGAATTGCGCCGTGAAGGTGAAGAAATCCAGAAACTGACTGATTCCTACATTGTAAAAATCGATGAGATTGCCAAAGAAAAAGAAAATGAGATTATGGAAATCTGATCGAAGAACTTTCTATACATTGGGGCGTCCTACTATCAGGACGCCTTTTTTTCTGACCGTATTTCATTCGTTTTGATGAATGATAAATATTTCACCATACGGCAAGCATAATCTAAAAGGACACCAACTCAAATTTTAGCTGTTTTAAATGAAATTTATCGGCTAATTTGTTACGATAGACTAGGTACTTGCTCAAAAAGCAGGCGAGTGGAGGAAACGGAATGCTAGATAAACTGTTACGGAAAAAAACTACAGAGAACGGACCATCAATTTCCGACAGGCTAACGAAAGTCAAAAGTAGAACAATCCCTTCACACGTCGCCATCATAATGGATGGGAACGGCAGATGGGCAAGACGACGCAGTTTACCGCGGATTGCCGGACATCATGAAGGTATGAAGACTGTTCGGAAAATCACCCGTATTGCAAATGACATAGGCATCAAAGTCTTGACATTGTATGCTTTTTCAACAGAAAACTGGAAACGGCCAAAAATGGAAATCGATTTTCTTATGAAACTGCCTGGAGAGTTCCTGACAACATATTTGCCCGAACTGATCGAGCAAAATGTCAAGGTTGAAATGATCGGTAATTTCGATGCGTTGCCGCCACATACGAAAGAAGCGATTGTGAAAGCGATAGAGGCCACTTCAAATAATGACGGACTCATCTTGAACTTCGCAATGAACTATGGCAGCCGCCTTGAAATGGTGAAGGCAGCGAAAGAAATCGCCCAATTGGCAGTCAACAACCAAATAGCAATTGATGAGATTGACGAGTCATTGATCGAGTCACATCTCATGACATCTCACTTACCCGAGCCGGATTTACTCATCCGAACGAGCGGCGAAGTGCGATTGTCGAATTTCATGCTTTGGCAGCTAGCTTATTCGGAATTTTCCTTTACAGAGGTTCTCTGGCCGGACTTCGATGAGTCATGCATGTTAAGTGCAATCGAGGAATTCCAAATGCGCAACCGAAGATTTGGAAGTGTGGAAGGGGATAAAGGAGT
This sequence comes from Sporosarcina pasadenensis, assembly GCF_047228845.1. Taxonomy (NCBI): domain Bacteria; kingdom Bacillati; phylum Bacillota; class Bacilli; order Caryophanales; family Caryophanaceae; genus Sporosarcina; species Sporosarcina pasadenensis. Next base: position 454,943 of record NZ_JBFEGM010000001.1, on the reverse strand, counting down.
TTGAAACAGAGAATTATTACAGCAATCGCCGCATTGGCCATTTTTTTTCCGCTAGTCATCATTGGCGGACTCCCATTTACAATCGCCATTTATATTATCGCTTCAGTCGGTTTATATGAATTGCTGCGCATGAAGGATATCCGTATATTTTCTTTTGAGGGTATTCTCGTCTGGGTTGCATTGGCGCTTCTTTTAATGCCTTCAAAGTGGACTGGCGAAGTCCAACAATGGATCGGCTATACGAAAATCGAGATGTTGTTCGCACTTATACTTATTTTATTAATCTATACTGTCATCTCCAAAAACAAGTTCACTTTTGATCATGCGGCGTTTACTGCATTTAGTGCACTATATGTCGGCATAGGATTTTATTATTTGATCGAAACCCGCTTTTATGGTTTCGAGTATGTATTCTATGCACTTCTAGTAATTTGGACGACAGATTCAGGCGCATACTTTGTTGGCAGAAAGATCGGCAAACGAAAGCTTTGGCCGGATATTTCCCCGAATAAGACAGTGGAGGGGTTTATCGGCGGTATCGTCTTTGCCGTATTGTTTGCATGCGTGTTCCAAATCTTTTATCCGATAGCGCCTAGCTATCTGATGCTGATCATTGTTACGATCATCGCCTCGATTGTTGGACAGTTGGGGGATTTGGTCGAGTCGGCGTTGAAGAGGCATTTCGGGGTGAAGGATTCAGGGAATCTTTTACCGGGACATGGAGGAATTCTTGATCGATTCGATAGTCTCCTTTTCGTGTTGCCGCTCATTCATTTTTTACACCTAGTCGGTTGATGGAAAGGGAGTTATTTATACTATGACGAAGAAAATTAGTCTGCTCGGTGCTACGGGATCAATTGGCACTCAGACTCTCGATATTATTCAATCAAACAAAGAGCAATTTAAACTAGTATCTTTTTCAGCCGGGATGAATATTGCTAAAGTGAGGGAAATCACGGCACAATTTCATCCGGAAGTCGTGTCTGTCATGCAAAAGGAGGATGCCGATGCACTGCAGTCGGAATTTCCGGACACACGATTCGTGCATGGCAAAGAAGGTCTCATTGCCGTAGCGGCACAAACGGGCGCGGACATGCTCGTCAATGCGGTCATCGGGAGCATTGGCTTGGAGCCGACAATGAAAGCTATTCAAGAAGGCATCACAATTTCCATTGCGAATAAAGAGACACTCGTAGCTGCAGGAGATATCGTCATGGAAGAAGCAAGAAAGAGGAATGTCGCCTTGCTACCTGTCGACAGCGAGCATTCGGCCCTCTTCCAGTCCTTAAATGGAGAAAATCCGAAAAGAGTTTCACGGCTCATTCTGACAGCATCAGGCGGTAGCTTCAGGGATTTGACGAGGGACCAATTGAAAGGCGTGACTGTACAGCAAGCGTTGGCCCATCCTAACTGGTCAATGGGCAATAAATTGACGATCGATTCTGCAACGATGATGAATAAAGGGCTTGAGGTGATCGAGGCACATCATTTATTCGACATGCCGTATGATAGGATCGATTGCTTATTGCACAAGGAAAGCATCATCCATTCCATGGTTGAATTTGAAGATACGAGTGTCATGGCTCAGCTTGGTTCTCCGGACATGCGGGTGCCGATTCAATATGCGATGACATATCCGGATCGGATTCCAATGCAAAATGCCAAGCCGCTTCGTCTTGAGGAAATTGGAACACTCCACTTTGAAAAGATGGATTTTGAAAGGTTCAAAGCCCTTGCCCTCGCATACGAGGCAGGCAAGCAAGGCGGAACGATGCCGACAGTGATGAATGCTGCGAATGAAGTGGCGGTTCAATTATTCATGAAAGGCAGAATTCCATTCCTGCAAATCGAGGACATTGTGGAACGTATGATGGACAATCATCAGTCGATTTCCTCCCCGGATTTGGAAGCGATTTTAGAAACCGATTCAATCACCCGTAAAATGGTGTATGATATGGTGAAATGAGTAATTCATAAATCGGCCGATTGGGCCAGTTAAGGTGGTTTTTTATGGAAACCGTAATAGCGTTTATTATCATTTTCGGTTCTCTCGTCTTCTTTCATGAATTAGGGCATTTCCTCTTCGCGAAAAGGGCTGAAATCATGGTACGTGAATTCGCAATTGGATTCGGACCTAAAATTCTCGCCCTCCGGAAAAAGGAAACTCTGTATACAATTCGTTTACTTCCTCTTGGCGGATATGTGAGAATGGCAGGCGAGGATTTCGACACTGTCGAATTGCAACCCGGATATCGTGTAGGGGTCATTTTGAATGATAACGATAAAATTGAAAAAATCTATTTGAACCGAGATGTATCCAATCCGAATGTACTGTTTTTGGAGACGGAATCCGCTGATTTAAGCAAGGAACTTTTCATCGAAGGGTATGACGAAGATGGAAATCTTGTGAGATATGAGGTTTCCCGTACTGCGGTTATCTATGAAAAGGGTCAGGAGACGCTTATAGCGCCTTATGATCGCCAATTCGATTCCAAGTCGCTTGGTAGTCGGGCGATGGCTATTTTTGCAGGGCCTCTATTCAATTTCATCCTCGCATTCTTCATCTTCTTGGCAATTGGCCTTTTGCATGGCATCCCAACAAACGAGCCTATCATTAAAGAAGTTGTCAATGACAGTCCTGCTTATGCAGCGGGTATGGAAGCCGGCGACTTTGTGAAGGAAGTGGACGGCAAGCCGATTGAGAGTTGGCAAGAGTTCACCACTACGATCCAGAAAAACCCTGGTAAAAACCTTCAAATGAAGGTCGAGAGAGACGGGGAAATGTTGACGTTGGCCGTAATTCCTAAAACTTTCGTCGATGCAGGGCGTGAATATGGACAAATCGGCGTCATGTACGAAAGCCCGTTGGAAAAGAATGCATTAAAAGCGTTCGCCTTCGGAGCAGAGCAGACATTTAGCTGGATGAAGAGGATATTCGAGCTATTAGGAATGCTCGTTACCGGCAAGTTTACAATTGACGCATTAAGCGGTCCTGTAGGCATTTACAAAGCGACTGAGGAAGTTGCGCAATGGGGTGTATTCTCCCTTATGAACTGGGCAGCTGTGTTAAGCATCAATCTTGGAATCATGAACCTATTGCCATTGCCTGCATTGGACGGCGGAAGATTGCTCTTCTTCCTATTTGAAGGAGTGCGTGGCAAGCCCGTCGATAAACAGAAGGAAGGCATGGTCCATTTTGTCGGCATCATGTTGCTGATGGTTCTTATGCTCGTCGTCACCTGGAATGACATTCAACGATTTTTCTTTTAATTACTTGAACTAAATGTGTGTTAATTACAAGTTTATCCGATTGAAACGGAAGGCGGCGACTCCAGTGGGAAAAGCGTCAGCAGAAGACCCCGGAACGAAGCGCTAGCGTAGTGAGGAGGCTGAGGCGACGCCCACGGAAATCGTCCACCTGGAGTGGAAATCAGTAGTATAATTTGATTCGAGGTGAAACCTTTCATGAAACAATCACGGACATTCATCCCGACAATGCGTGAAATTCCGACGGATGCCGATATCCTGTCCCATCAACTACTGTTGAGGGCAGGATATATCCGTCAACATATGAGTGGGGTCTATTCCTTTCTTCCATTGGCGAAGAAAGTGATAAGGAAAATCGAGAACATCATCCGGGAAGAGATGGATGCAATCGACGCAGTCGAAATGTTCATGCCGACGTTGCAGCCATCCGGCCTTTGGGAAGAGACCGGCAGATGGGATGCTTACGGCTCTGAACTTTTCAGGCTAAAGGATCGCCACGAACGTCAAATGGCTCTAGGTCCAACCCACGAAGAAGTGATTACATCGCTCATTAGGGATGAAGTGAAATCCTATAAAAAGCTGCCACTTACGGTCTATCAGATCCAAACGAAGTTCAGGGATGAGAAACGGCCAAGATTCGGACTGCTTCGTGGCAGGGAATTTATCATGAAGGATGCCTATTCATTCCATTCCAGCGAAGAAAGTCTGGAAGAAAAGTATAATGAAATGATGCAGGCATACTCGAATATTTTTTCGAGACTTGGCTTAGACTTCCGGGCTGTCATTGCTGATGGCGGCACGATTGGAGGCAAAGGGACACATGAATTCATGGCGTTGTCCGACATCGGAGAAGACACGATCGCTTATAGCGACTCTTCCTCATATGCCGCCAATATCGAAATGGCCGAAGTCAATACGGAATATGTGAAACCTAAAGAAACATTGAAAGAGCTCGTGAAAGTGGATACGCCAGACCAGAAGACGATAGCAGAAGTTGCGGACTTCTTGAACACCGACCCTTCGAAAGTGATCAAAACGCTCATTTTCAAAGTGGATGATAAGCTAGTCGTCGTACTCTCACGCGGTGATCATGACATAAATGAAATAAAGCTTAAACATGCATTGCAGGCTACTCATATCGATCTCGCAACAGAAGAAGAAATCGAAGAGATGCTATCTTGTAAAGTAGGCTCGATCGGTCCTGTCAAACTGCCCCTTGATTTAAAAGTATATGCCGACTACGCTGTCGAAAAGGTCGTAAACGGCGTCTGCGGGGCGAATGAAGATGGATACCATTTAGTCAACGTCAATCCGGAACGCGATTTTGCCGTTGAACGCTATCTTGATTTGCGGTTCATTAAAGAAGGGGATCCTTCACCCGACGGGAATGGCACAATCCGATTTGCCAAAGGCATCGAGCTTGGTCATATCTTCAAATTGGGAACCGTTTATAGCGAACCGATGAAAGCGAAGTATTTGGATGAAAACGGAAAAGCTCAACCGTTTATTATGGGCTGTTATGGCATCGGAGTTTCACGGATTTTGGCAGCTGTCGCGGAACAGCATAATGATTCGAATGGGTTAAAATGGCCGAAACAGCTATCACCGTATGATATACATCTTGTAACAATCAATATGAAAGATGAAGCGCAGACAAAACTTTCTGAGGAGCTTTATCATCTATTGAAATCATATCGGTATGACATTTTACATGACGACCGGGATGAAAGAGCGGGTGTGAAATTTACGGACGCCGATTTAATTGGATTGCCAGTTAGATTAACGATTGGCAAGAAAGCCCAAGACGGAATCATTGAAGTGAGATTCAGGGAGACCGGTGAAACAGTTGAGTGGCAAAAAGAAGAAGTGACCGAAAAGCTGCAAGCCTTTTTCGGCTAATGAATTTGGTAAGGAGGGGAGGCCGACTTGAATCGGCACTTCCCTTCTTTTCACTGTATGAAAGGGGGAGGTATACATATGGATGCAAAAATGAAATTACTGACGTTGCTGCAACAGATCGGAATGACGGATGATCAAACGATTGTCTATTTCGAACATGGAACACTAGAACGAGTCGATATTCATCGTAAATCTAGAGTATGGCAATTTAATGTAGAGCTAGAAAAAACGTTACCTGTCCACGTCTATCAGTTATTTCAACAAAGGATGAAGGAAGCCTTTACGTCCATAGCTGCGGTACGCCTTCAAATAACAGTCCGAACGACAGAAGGAGATCCGGAACTGATCGTCGGCTATTGGCCGCATGTCATTGAAGAAATGAGGGATATGTCGCCTCCGATCCGCGAAAGGCTTGGAGGGCAGAAACCAGTACTCGTTGGCGAAAAAATGACATTGACTTGCGCAAATGACTTTGAGCAGCAAACGATGAAAAACAAATATGGACGCATTATCGCAGAGGTTTATGAATCATTCGGTTTTCCGTCGATGGCTATTGAATTCACAATCTCTGAAGAGACTGAAGATAACGAAGCTGAACGACTCGCATTCATTGCCCAGAAACAGGCTGAAGAGGAAGAGTATGCGAAAAACGCCTTAGCCAACCTGCAAAAAATGGAAGCGATGAAGAAAGAGAACGGGGATATCGGGAACAGGCCATTTGTATTGGGCGTCCCGATCAAGCCTGACGAACCGATCGTCGGCATCCATACGATACAGGATGAAGAAAGGCGCGTAACAATCGAAGGTTATGTATTCGATGCAGAGGTAAGGGAATTGAGAAGTGGGCGTTCATTGCTCACAATCAAAGTGACCGATTACACCGATTCCATACTGGTGAAGATGTTCTCGCGAGACAACGAAGATGCCGAACTCATGAAAACTTTGAAAAAAGGAGCATGGGTCCGTGCTAGAGGAAGCATCCAGAACGATACATTCGTCCGAGATCTCATTATGATGGCTCAGGATATCATGGAAGTTTCTCCGGTCATCAGGAAAGATACCGCTCCTGAGGATCGTAAACGGATCGAGTTGCATGCACATACGACGATGAGCCAGATGGATGCAGTAACATCAGCTTCAGCCTTAGTAGCACAGGCTGCAAAATGGGGGCATCCCGCGATAGCGATCACTGATCATGCGAACGTCCAATCGTTTCCGGAAGCCTACTCTGCTGGTAAGAAGCATGGCATAAAAGTATTATTCGGCTTAGAGGCGAATTTAGTTGATGATGGTGTTCCGATTGTCTATGACGAGCAGCATCGAGAGCTTGAAAACGATACATTTGTCGTATTTGACGTAGAAACGACAGGCCTTTCCGCCGTGTATGACACAATCATTGAGTTGGCTGCGGTCAAAGTGGTCAATGGAGAAATTAAAGAGAGGTTTGAAAGGTTTGCGAACCCTCATCATCCTCTGTCTTCAACTACAATTGAACTGACCGGCATTACGGATGACATGGTGAAGGACGCTCCTGAAGTTTCGGAAGTAATAAAGGATTTCAAGGAATTCATTGGCGACGCCATCCTTGTCGCCCATAATGCTTCCTTCGATATGGGCTTCTTTTATGAAGCGAGTAAGAGAGCCGAATTGCATGATAAAAGCTATCCGGTTATCGATACGCTCGAGTTGGCGCGTTTCCTCTATCCAGAAATGCGGAATCACAGATTGAATACGTTGGCAAAGAAGTTTGATATTGAATTAACGCAGCATCACCGCGCGATTTACGACACGGAAGCGACAGCCTATCTGTTCATCCGGCTCATGAAGGAAGCTGCAACAGAAAAAGGAATCGAATACTTGGATGACTTCAATAAAAACATCGGCGAAGGAGATGCCTACAAACGATCAAGGCCGTCCCACTGCACGTTACTTGCGACAGATGATGAAGGCTTGAAAAATCTCTTCAAGCTCGTCTCCATTTCCCATATGGATTACTTTTATAGAGTTCCACGTATTCCTCGCTCGCTATTGATGAAATACCGAAATGGACTTCTCGTCGGATCAGGGTGTGACAAAGGCGAGGTTTTTGAAGGTCTTATGCAGAAGTCAATGGAGGAAGTCGAGGAAATAGCGGGCTTTTACGATTATCTGGAATTGCATCCGAAGCCAGCCTATTCCCATTTGATTGAATTGGAATTGATTCGGGATGAATGGAATTTAGAAGATATTATGCGGAAGATGATCAAACTCGGGAAAAAGGTCGGTCTTCCCGTCTGTGCAACAGGGAATGTCCACTATATTGACGAGACGGATGCCACATACCGTCAAGTGCTTGTCCGGTCCCAAGGCGGTGCCAATCCGATGAATCGTCATTCCTTGCCTGAAGTCCATTTTCGGACGACAGATGAAATGCTCGAACATTTCTCGTTTTTAGGTAAGGAAGTCGCAGAGCAGATTGTCATCGATAATCCGCGGGCAGTGGCAGACCGTGTCGGAGAAGTGAAAGTAATTAAAGATGATTTGTATACGCCAACAATTATCGGGGCAGATGATGAAGTAAGGGAACTTACCTATTCTATGGCACGCCATATTTACGGTGAACAATTACCTGAGATCATCGAGGCGCGGATCGAGAAGGAATTGAAATCGATCATCGACAACGGCTTCGCGGTTATCTATCTTATTTCACATAAGCTCGTTAAGAAGTCATTGGATGATGGTTATCTTGTCGGTTCCCGCGGATCAGTCGGCTCCTCACTCGTCGCAACGATGATGGAAATTACGGAAGTAAACCCAATGCCGCCGCATTACGTTTGCCCTTCGTGCAAGCTGTCGGAGTTCTTTGATGATGGATCTGTCGGCTCTGGCTTCGACTTACCGGACAAAGCGTGTCCATCATGCGGCACGATGTTCAAAAAAGATGGACAGGACATCCCGTTTGAAACATTCCTTGGCTTTAACGGGGATAAAGTTCCGGACATCGATTTGAACTTTAGTGGAGAATATCAGGCTCATGCGCATAACTATACGAAGGAGCTGTTCGGAGAGGACTACGTTTATCGTGCGGGGACAATCGGAACCGTTGCAGAAAAGACAGCTTACGGTTATGTCCGGGGATATATGAATGATAATAACCTCCATTTGCGCGGTGCAGAAATTGACCGGCTCGTACAAGGCTGTACGGGAGTAAAGCGGAATACGGGGCAGCATCCGGGCGGGATTATTGTCGTCCCGGATAATATGGAGATTTTTGATTTCACTCCGATTCAATTCCCTGCCGACGATACGGCTTCGAGCTGGCGGACGACGCATTTCGACTTCCATTCCATCGATAATAATCTTCTGAAGCTGGACATACTCGGACACGATGATCCGACGATGATCAAAATGCTCGAAGACCTTTCAGGCATCGATCCGAAAACGATTCCGCCTGACGATGAAGGAGTCATGGCGCTGTTTAGCGGGACTTCCTCATTAGGCGTGACGGAAGAGCAGATCGATTGCAAAACAGGAACTTTAGGTGTACCGGAATTCGGTACACGCTTCGTAAGGCAGATGCTCGAGGAGACGAAACCATCCACATTCTCGGAATTGATCCAGATTTCCGGTCTTTCCCACGGGACGGACGTATGGCTTGGCAATGCCCAAGAGCTAATTCAAAATAAGATCTGTCAATTGTCCGATGTGATCGGATGCCGTGATGATATTATGGTCTATTTGATTTACCAAGGGCTTGAGCCTGCGATGGCATTTAAGATAATGGAATCTGTGCGAAAAGGGAAAGGGCTGACACCTGAATTCGAAGATGCGATGAAAGCCAACCAAGTGCCCGGCTGGTATATTGATTCCTGCAAAAAGATAAAATACATGTTCCCGAAAGCGCACGCCGCCGCCTACGTACTGATGGCGCTGCGGATCGCCTATTTCAAAGTGCATCATCCAATCATGTATTACGCTGCGTACTTCACTGTCCGCGCAACTGATTATGATCTTGCAACAATGACGAAAGGTAATGCCTCAATCCGTGCAAAAATCAAAGAGATCAATGATAAAGGATTGGAAGCATCACCTAAAGAAAAGAACTTGCTCACAGTTCTCGAGATTTCATTGGAAATGTGCGAACGTGGCTTTTCATTCGCGAAACCTGATTTATACAAATCCGATGCATCCGAATTTCTCATCGACGGCAATCAATTGATACCGCCGTTCGATGCAATTCCTTCCTTAGGGACGAACGTCGCCAAAGCGATCGTCGAAGCCCGCAAGGATGGCATCTTCCTTTCGAAGGAAGATCTTCAGCAGCGGGGAAGGGTATCGAAAACAGTCATCGAATATATGGATTCATTAGGCTGCTTGGAAGGCATGCCCGATTCAAACCAACTTTCACTTTTCTAAGCGATATGTCAATTGGAAACGGCAAGCATTCGGCATCGTCTAGACTCCGGGCGCCCTCCGCTTTTGGCACATTGTTTGCAATGACGCCCAGTAGATGGTACAATTGGAGCAACTTTTGCTATATGTCTTGCGAAAAAAGAGTGGGATTTCCCGCTCTTTTCTGTTGTTCTATTCGAATAAGACAAGTTAGAATCAAATCTCGGGAGGGTTATGATGAGTAAAATTACAGAAGAAGTTGAAAAGCTCGTCAGTCCGATAGTGAATGACCTAGAGTTGGAATTGGTTGATATTGAATTTGTGAAAGAAGGAAGAGACTGGTTCTTACGCGTTTATATCGATACGCCGGAAGGGAATATCGATATTGAACAGTGTGCACTAGTAAGTGAAAGGCTTAGTGAGGAACTGGACTGTACAGATCCGATTCCTCAGAATTATTTCCTTGAAGTATCCTCACCGGGCGCAGAACGTCCGTTGAAAAAAGAAGAGGATTTCCAAAAGGCGGTCGGTCAATATGTGTTCATTAAAACGTATGAACCGATTAATGGCATGAAAGAGTTTGAAGGCTACTTGCTATCTTATGGTCCGGATGCAGCAGAAGTTGAAATCCGCATCAAGACCCGGAAACTGCAAGTCGTCATCGACAAGGATAAAATCGCATTTGCACGATTGGCGATCGATTTTTCCGCATAATTGAATATAGGAGTGATTAATTATGAGTAGTGATCTACTCGATGCATTGACAGCCCTCGAGAAGCAGAAAGGAATTTCGAGGGATGTAATTGTGGAAGCGATTGAAGCGGCACTTGTTACCGCATATAAAAGGAACTTCAACCAGGCGCAAAACGTACGTGTCGATTTGAACTTGGAAAAAGGCACAATGAAAGTTTATTCCCGTAAAGATGTCGTGGAAGAAGTGGAAGATGAAAGGCTTCAAATCGCTCTTGAAGACGCTTTGGCCATCAACCCTGCATATGAATTGGGAGATATCTTAGAAGAAGAGGTGACTCCACGCGATTTCGGCCGTATTGCAGCACAAACTGCAAAGCAAGTTGTGACGCAGCGCGTACGTGAAGCTGAACGTGGTCTGATCTACGATGAATACGTCGACAGGGAAGATGATATTGTCAATGGAATCGTCGAGCGCCTGGATGCAAGGAATCTCTATGTAGGTCTTGGGAAAGTGGAGGCAGTACTGCCTGCAAGCGAACAGATCACTACAGAAACCTATCAGCCTCATGACCGTATCAAAGTGTACATTACAAAAGTGGAGCGCACTTCAAGAGGGCCTCAAGTTTTTGTTTCCCGTACACACCCAGGCCTTTTGCGCCGACTGTTTGAAATGGAAGTGCCTGAAATCTATGATGGCACGGTTGAAATCAAATCGATTGCCCGTGAGGCGGGGGACCGCTCGAAAATTTCCGTCCATACGAATAATGAAGAAGTGGATCCGGTCGGGTCTTGCGTAGGTTCCAGAGGAGCGCGCGTCCAATCCATTTCAAATGAATTGAATGGAGAAAAGGTCGATATCGTTGAATGGTCAGAGGATCCGGTCATCTTTGTCGCGAATGCACTGAGCCCTTCAAAAGTACTGGACGTGCAAGTGAATGAAGAAGACAGATCGACAACGGTCGTAGTGCCTGACTACCAATTATCATTGGCAATCGGGAAACGAGGGCAGAACGCGCGGTTAGCTGCCAAGTTGACTGGATGGAAGATCGATATTAAAAGTGAAACGGATGCCCGTGAACTTGGCATCTATCCTCCTTCTTCCGCCCAATCGGTTGGAGAGGGACTGTTTGATAATGATGTATACGCCGTTACCGAAAATGGAAACGATGAATATGATGAGGATCCTTATTTCGACAATGAAACGGAAGAGGAATCCGATCTTGAAACAATCGATTTATATTCAGAAACAGACGAAGACAATTGAGTTGAAAGGATGACTGCCCATGACAAGCAAAAAGAAAATCCCTTTGCGTAAATGTGCGGCGACGGGTGAGATGTTGCCAAAGAAAGAAATGATCCGCATTGTTCGCACAAAGGAAGGTGAAGTTTCAGTCGATCTGACAGGCAAAAAATCAGGACGGGGTACATATGTATCAAAAACTGAAGAGGCTGTTGAAACAGCAAAACGCAATCGATCGATTGAAAGCCAGCTTGGAACATCGGTGCCTGCGGAAGTGTACGATGATCTTCTGCATGCTATCCGTCGTGAGGCATTGAAATGAATCATCCTACGAAAATCTTCCAATTGCTAGGGATGGCTGCGAGAGCACGAAAGCTCATCACAGGCGAAGAGTTGGTCGTCAAAGAGGTTCGTTCGGGAAATGCGCGTTTAGTCATCGTTTCTGAAGATGCTTCAAAAAACACACATAAAAAAGTGAATGATAAATGTAATTTTTACAACGTTGAGAAGCATGTGTTCGGGAGCCGGGAAGCTCTCGGCCATGCAATCGGAAAAGAGTCGCGGGTCGTACTCGCGTTAACGGATGCCGGCTTCGCCGGAAAATTATCCGGGCTCCTCAACGAATATAACCGGGGGTGGGCTAATGACGAAGATACGTGTACACGAATACGCGAAACAAGTGAATCGGACGAGTAAAGAAGTCATCGAAGAGCTTGGAAAAATTAATGTGAATGTTACAAACCATATGTCGATGCTTGATAAAGAGGCGACAGCGAAATTGGATCAGCGTTTTGGAAAAGGTGGCTCTGCTCCTTCCAACAAGTCTCATAGCGGACAAAATGATCGAAAGCCTGTTTCAAACGCATCAAGACCAGCAGGCAACACACAGGATAATAAAAAACAGGGCAACCGACCAGCTCAAGGCGGTCAACGTCAAGGTCAAAGTACACAAGGCGGCAACCGTCCGACTCAAGGCGGTCAACGCCAAGGCCAAAGCGCACAACAAGGCGGCAACCGACCTGCTCAAGGCGGTCAACGCCAAGGGCAAGGCGCACAGCAAGGCGGCAACCGACCAGCTCAAGGCGGTCAACGCCAAGGGCAAGGCGCACAACAAGGCGGCAACCGACCGGCTCAAGGCGGTCAACGTCCAGGCCAAAGTACACAAGGCGGCAACCGACCAGCTCAAGGCGGTCAACGTCCAGGCCAAGGTACACAAGGCGGCAACCGACCAGCTCAAGGCGGTCAACGTCCAGGCCAAAGTACACAAGGTGGCAATCGACCAGCTCAAGGCGGTCAACGTCCAGGCCAAGGTGCACAAGGCGGCAATCGTCCAGCTGGACGTGGCGGAAGACCACCTGCACGCGGCATTAACCAAGGACGTAGAAGACATCGTCCGGCGCCAATGCCGAAGGTGGAAAAGCCGTTGCCGGAAAAAATCACTTTCTACGAATCGTTGTCAGTCGGTGAGCTTGCGAACAAATTAGGCAGGGAACCGTCTGAAATCATTAAAAAGCTATTCATGCTCGGTGTCATGGCGACAATCAACCAAGAGCTAGATAAAGATGCGATTGAATTGATTTGTGCGGAATATGACGTGGAAGTGGAAGAAGAAATCCGTATTGATGTAACAGATTTGGAAATTTACTTTGAGGATTCTGAAGAGCCCGAAGGTGAATTGACGGAACGTCCGCCAGTCGTTACGATCATGGGTCACGTCGACCATGGTAAAACAACGCTTCTTGATTCGATTCGTGACACGAAAGTGACACAGGGAGAAGCGGGCGGAATTACACAGCATATTGGCGCTTATCAAATCGAAGCGGAAGGCAAGAAAATCACATTCCTGGACACACCAGGACACGCAGCTTTTACAACAATGCGTGCGCGTGGAGCGAAAGTCACTGATATTACAATCCTTGTCGTCGCAGCAGATGACGGGGTTATGCCTCAAACAATTGAAGCGATCAACCATGCGAAAGCTGCTGAAGTTCCAATCATCGTCGCTGTAAACAAAATGGATAAACCTACAGCAAACCCGGACCGAGTCATGCAGGAGCTGACGGAACATGGTCTTTTAGCAGAAGCATGGGGAGGAGATACGATCTTCGTACCGATTTCTGCATTAAAAGGCGAAGGAATCGATCAACTTTTGGAAATGGTCTTGTTAGTGGCGGAAGTCGCTGAATTGAAGGCGAGTAAAAACATCCGAGCAAAAGGGTCGGTCATCGAAGCTCAATTGGACCGTGGCCGTGGTTCGGTCGCAACCCTGCTCGTGCAGGATGGGACATTGCGTGTAGGAGACCCGATCGTCGTCGGGAACACTTACGGGAGAGTCCGTGCGATGATCAACGACCTTGGCCGTCGGGTGAAGGAAGCCGGTCCATCCACGCCAGTTGAAATTACGGGTCTGAGCGACGTACCGCAAGCAGGCGATCGTTTCGTCGTATTCGAAGACGAAAAGACAGCTCGTCAAATCGCTGAATCGAGAGCGGGCGATGCCTTGCAAGAGCAACGTGGCGAGAAAACGCGCGTGACGCTCGATAACCTATTCGATCAAATGAAACAAGGGGAAATGAAGGAATTGAACCTTATCGTCAAAGCCGACGTTCAAGGAACGGTCGAAGCGATGGCGGCATCCCTTATGAAAATTGAAGTCGAAGGCGTTAACGTACGGATCATCCATACCGGAGCAGGAGCCATTAACGAATCGGACATCTCACTTGCTGCTGCATCAAATGCAATTGTCATCGGTTTCAACGTGCGCCCTGATGTCAATGCTAAACGTGCAGCTGAAGAAGAAGGTGTCGATATACGATTGCACCGCGTCATCTATAAGGTGATTGAGGAAATTGAATCGGCAATGAAAGGCTTGTTAGATCCTGAATACGAAGAAAAAGTGATCGGGCAGGCTGAAGTCCGCGAAACATTCAAAGTTTCGAAAATCGGTACCATTGCAGGAAGCTATGTAACGGAAGGAAAAATCACCCGTGATGCTGGCGTACGTGTCCTCCGTGACAATATCGTCATTTTCGAAGGCGAACTTGACACATTGAAGCGATTCAAGGACGACGTTAAAGAAGTCGCTAGAGGTTATGAATGTGGAATTACCGTCAAAAACTTCAATGATATTAAGGAAGGCGACATCTTTGAAGCCTTCATCATGGAGGAAATCAAACGGACATGATCGTCTATGCGGAATGTACATTCTTCATACCTGACGTCCATTCATTGAAAGGCAAACGATCTGTCCTGAAAAGAATGATGGATCGCGTGAAAAATGAATTCAATGTTTCCATCGCTGAGATCGATCACCAAGATTTGTGGCAAAGGACTACAATCGCTCTCGTTTCGGTCGCCTCGTCAAAAGATGCGGCCGAAGGGGAGACGAGAAGAGCCATTCGTTTCTTGGAATCGAATCCTGATTGGGAAATGACAGAAATGATACTTGACTACTATTGATACGGAATCGGGGTGACCATCCATGTCTATGCGTGCGAATCGTGTTGCTGAACAGATGAAGAAAGAATTAGGCGGAATCATCGGCCAAAAATTAAAGGATCCTCGAATCGGCTTCGTCACAGTGACGGACGTCGAAGTGACGGGCGATCTTCAACAGGCAACTATTTTCATTTCGGTATTAGGAAATGAGTCAGAAAAAGAAGCTACTCTTGCCGGCCTGACAAAGGCGAAAGGGTTTATCCGCACAGAAATCGGGCAGCGGATCAGACTCAGGAAGACACCTGAAATCGAATTTGCTTTTGATGATTCTGTTGAATACGGAAATCGTATTGAATCGCTGCTTCGACAAGTGAACAGCGAAGAGGAATGAACTATTGGAGGAAGTCGGCGTCCGAATGGACTTTCCGGCTTCCTCCTTTTTTAAAAAGAATAAGTTAGGAGGATGGCTATGGATGGAATTCTTCCATTATGGAAACAAAAAGGGATGACTTCACATGATTGCGTATTCAAGCTTAGGAAAATCTTAGGCATGAAAAGAGTGGGTCATACAGGAACGCTTGATCCGAACGTGGAAGGAGTACTGCCAATCTGCCTCGGCCAAGCGACAAAAGTTGCCGAATACGTTACCGATGCAGGCAAGGAGTATATCGCAACCGTGTCGATAGGCTCCTCAACTGAGACGGAGGATGCGGATGGCGCAATCGTGTTGTCCGATGACACGTATAAAAAAATCAGCCGTGAAGAAATTCTACATGCGCTGAAACAGCTCACCGGTAAGATTGTCCAAATTCCACCGATGTATTCGGCAGTGAAAGTGAATGGCAAAAGACTCTATGAATACGCAAGAAAAGGAATTGAAGTGGAAAGGCCCGAACGAACTGTACATATATATGAAATCGAAATGCTCGATGATAGAGAGTTGTTCGAGGGGGAAGAAATACGGTTCATGATTCGGATTGCGTGTGGAAAAGGTACATATATCCGAACGTTGTCCGTGCAAATCGGTGAACAGCTTGGATTTCCTGCGCATATGGCGACATTGGTCCGTACGGCTTCCGGAAACTTCCGTCAACATGATTGTTTGACGCTTGCGGAAGTGGAGGAGCAGAAAGGAAACCAAACACTTCATCAATTTATCCGGCCACTGGAAGACGCGCTAGCAGATTTTGCATTCGTTGAAGCCGACGAGGATTTGTATGGTAAAATAATGAACGGACAAGTGCTTGAACGACATCCTTTACTAGTAAAAAGGGAGAAAATCGTTTTTGCAAGATCGGAAAAGGCAATTGCAATCTATTGCAATCATCCGACAAAAGAAGGATTGATGAAACCTGAAAAGATGTTTCCATTCAATCAGTAGGGGAGAATCATATGGAAATTTACCATTTGCAATATCCATCTCATACAACTATCGATGACAATGGCCCTTTTTCGTTAGCTATCGGTTTTTTCGACGGGCTTCATAAAGGACATCAGACAGTCATCACCGAGGCGAAAGCCAAGGCGAAGGAATTGGGAATCCGCTCCGCTGTCATGACGTTCGATCCGCATCCATCGCATCTGTTTGGCAAAGATGCGGATAAAGTCGGATACATAACAAAATATCCGGAAAAATCTCGCCTATTGGAACAGATGGGAATCGATGTCCTATTTATCGTTACTTTCGACTGGAACCTCGCCTCCCTTTCGCCTGAACAATTCATTGAGATTTTCATTAAACAATTAGGAATTAAGCATGTGACCGCGGGATTCGATTTCTCATTCGGATCAAAAGGGGCAGGGACGATGGAGCAAATGGCGGCCCTATCCGATGGTGAATACGGCACGACAATCATCGAAAAAGTAACTGATTCCGAAGAAAAGATTTCTTCGACCCGGATCCGGAAACTTCTATCTGAAGGGGACGTTGAGAAAACCGCTTCGTTGCTAGGAAGGCCATTCAGGACGGTTGGCAACGTCATAGACGGCGAGAAAAGAGGCAGGCAACTCGGGTTCCCGACGGCGAATATATCGCTTGACGAAGAGACAATTCTGCCAGCCAACGGCGTTTACGCAGTCATTTTTTCCGTTGCTGGTCAATCGTATAAAGGGGTGTGCAACGTCGGTGTAAAACCGACCTTCCACGATCCGAATATTCGAAAGCCGAATGTGGAAGTCCATGTGCTCGATTTCGATTCGAACTTGTACGGGATAGAGGCGTCTGTCGATTGGATTGCTCGAATTCGTGCTGAACAAAAATTCAATTCTGTTGACGAATTGATTGATCAAATCAGTAAGGACAAGGAGACGGCACGGCAATTGTTAAATAAGTGAATTAATAATATTTTATAGGCGATTCCAGCTACTTGGAGTGCAAGGCGGTGACTCCTGTGGGAATAGCGAACGCCGTTACGTAGAACGGCGTTTGCGAGTAAAAGCGAAGCGTTACGAGCAGGAATGGTAGACCGGATGCCTTAATTTCTGCAAAAAGCGCAGAAATACGGCAAATCGAACTCTTCGTGGTTCGATTGGCTGAAGCCATGCCCACGGAAAGCGTCCGCCTGGAACGGAAAGTAGCAGCGCTAATTGGGACTTCATTGTTGCATCCGTAATCCGCGCATGTTATGATGAATCAGTGCAGTAGCACTAACCTTTCCTTGGCAGATCGAATCACCAACGTTTGCTCGGGATTTGGGGATATTTAATGATTAGGAGGTGAAAAGGATGGCTATTACACAAGAGCGTAAACATGAATTGATCAACGAATTCAAAACTCATGAAAACGATACTGGATCTGCTGAAGTACAGATCGCTATCCTTACTGAAGAGATCAACAACTTGAACAACCATTTACGTACGCACAAGAAGGATCACCATTCACGTCGTGGTCTTTATAAAATGGTCGGTACTCGCCGTAGATTGCTTAAATATCTACGCGAAACTAAAGTTCAAAGCTACCGTGATCTTATTGCCAAACTCGGCCTTCGCCGTTAATAAGATGTATACGAAAAAGCGGGCCTTGCCCGCTTTTTTTTATTGAATGATTATATTTCGCATATGTCCTTCTTTTTTGATACACTACTACTTAATACATACTTCGTATGATGTCCATGTTTGAAATTAGAGAGGGGTACCATAATGACAGAACAGAAAAAGGTTTATACATTTGATTGGGCTGGGAGACCGTTAACGATTGAAACGGGCCAGCTAGCGAAACAAGCGAACGGTGCTGTGCTCGTACGATACGGAGACACGACTGTACTTTCTACAGCGACCGCTTCGAAAAAACCGAAAGCGCTTGATTTCTTCCCATTGACCGTTAATTATGAAGAAAGACTTTATGCCGTTGGGAAAATCCCAGGCGGATTCATCAAGCGTGAAGGTCGTCCGTCAGAGAAGGCCGTTTTGACGAGCCGTCTCATTGACCGTCCGATTCGACCGTTGTTCGCGGATGGATTCCGTAATGACGTGCAAGTCATTTCGCTCGTCATGTCAGTAGATCAGAACTGCTCATCCGAAATGGCTGCAATGCTCGGTTCGTCACTCGCGTTGTCCATTTCTGATATTCCGTTTGAAGGCCCAATCGCAGGAGTCCAAATCGGACGCATCGATGGGGAGTTCATCGTCAACCCGACACCTGAACAATTGGAAGTGAGCGAGCTTGACCTTGTAGTTGCAGGGACAAAGGATGCCATCAATATGGTCGAAGCAGGGGCGAAAGAAGTTGCGGAGGATATCATTCTCGAAGCAATTATGTTCGGTCATGAGCAGATCATCAAGTTGATTGAATTCCAAGAGAAAATCATTGCTGAAGTCGGCAAAGAAAAAATGGAAATTACATTATTCGAGCTAGACGAAGCATTGCTAGCTGAAGTGAAGGATAAATGTGAATCCGATTTGATCAGCGCTATTCAGACTGAAGAGAAGCACGCGCGCGAAGAAGCAATCACTGCCGTTAAAGATGAAGTGTTGGAACAATACACAGCTGAAGAAGCGGATGAGGAAACACTCAAGCAAGTTAAGGGCATTTTGGATCACCTTGTGAAAGAGGAAGTCCGTCGTCTTATCACAGATGAGAAGGTTCGTCCTGATGGCCGTGGATTGGATGAAATCCGTCCGTTAGCTTCGGAAGTAGGCATTTTACAACGAACTCATGGTTCCGGCTTGTTCACACGTGGACAAACTCAAGCACTTAGCGTATGTACACTTGGAGCCCTTGGTGAAGTACAGATCATTGACGGCCTTGGACTTGAAGAGTCGAAGCGGTTCATGCATCACTATAACTTCCCGAACTTCAGCGTTGGTGAAACGGGTCCTATCCGTGGACCTGGTCGTCGTGAAATCGGTCACGGTGCCCTTGGTGAGCGTGCGCTTGAAGCAATCATTCCAGATGAGAAAGAGTTTCCATACACGATTCGTCTCGTAGCGGAAGTATTGGAGTCAAATGGTTCATCCTCTCAGGCATCGATTTGTGCGTCTACTATGGCGATGATGGATGCAGGAATTCCGATCAAGGCTCCGGTAGCAGGAATTGCTATGGGGCTTGTGAAAAAAGGGGAAAATTATTCCGTTCTCTCCGATATCCAAGGGATGGAAGACCATCTTGGCGATATGGACTTTAAAGTTGCGGGGACAGAAAAAGGAATTACAGCTCTGCAAATGGATATTAAAATTGAAGGATTATCCCGTCAAATTTTAGAAGAATCTTTAGCGCAAGCGAAAATTGGACGAATGCACATCCTTGACCATATGATGGCGACGATTTCCGCGCCTCGTGAAGAACTTTCACAATTTGCGCCGAAGATCATCATGATCCGTATCAATCCTGACAAGATCCGTGATGTCATCGGACCTGGCGGAAAAGTGATCAACAAGATCATCGAAGAAACGAATGTGAAAATCGATACGGAACAAGATGGCACGATCTACATCTCTTCCCCTAATTCGGATATGAATGAAAAAGCGAAATCGATGATTGAAAACATCGTCCGCGAAGCGAAAGCCGGAGAATATTACTTAGGTAAAGTGAAACGGATTGAGAAATTCGGTGCATTCCTAGAAATTTTCCCTGGCAAAGACGGTCTTCTTCATATTTCCGAAATTCAGGAAGAGCGTACGAAAGCTGTCGAAGATGTATTGAAAATGGGCGATGAACTTCTCGTTAAAGTCATCGAAATCGACAATCAAGGTCGTGTGAACCTTTCCCGCAAAGCCGTTTTAAAAGAAGAGAAAGAAGCGGCGGAAAAAGGGAAAAACGAATAATCAGCTTGCATACTATAATGGAAAGCCCCTCTTTACGATGGTGTGAAGATGGTGGCTTTTTCTTCTTTCAAAAAGTGGAGGGAAATGAAATTGATACAAAAGCAAATTAGCCAAAACGGTGTCAGAATCATTCATGAAAAGATGCCGTATGTCCGGTCTTTGGCAATCGGCCTATTTGTAAAGGCGGGCTCCATCGATGAGACGGAAACAGAATGGGGACTTTCCCATTTCATTGAACATATGCTCTTCAAAGGGACATCAACGAGAAGCGCAAAAATGATCGCAGAGCAATTCGACCGGATGGGCGGGGATATTAACGCGTACACTTCCAAAGAGATGACTTGCTATTATGCGACCGTACTTGATCACCATGCAGAAGAAGCGCTAATGATAATGGCTGACATGTTCTTTAATTCCCGTTTTGACGCAATGGATATTCAAAAAGAGAAATCTGTCATTTACGATGAAATCGCTTCAGTGGAAGACACGCCTGACGATGATGTCGATGAACGTCTGTGGTCTGTCATGTATCCAGAACATTCGATTGGAAGATCTATCGGAGGAATTAAAGAAACGATCAGTTCGTTTGATAAGGAAATGATCGAGAGTTATATGTCGAGACATTATACTGCTGAAAATATCGTCATTTCGATTGCAGGAAATTACGATGATAAATTGATCGCCTACATTGAAAATCTGTTCAACTCGTTTAGTGTAAACGAATCGAAGGATACGGATGAAGAGACGCATCCTATTTTCCATAGCGGCAGGTCAACAAAATATAAAGATATTGAACAGGCACATATTTGCATCGGTTATCCGGGACTTTCACTTACCGATGAAAGGCTCCACGATCTGATTCTGTTGGATAGCATCATCGGGGGCACGATGTCCTCCCGGATGTTCCAAAAGATTAGGGAGGAGAAGGGCCTTGCATATTCCGTTTTCACGTATTACTCATCGTATATGTCTACTGGCTCATTCGTCGTTTACGGAGGAACGGGACCGGAACATTTGGAAGAGATGGTGTCAACGATGAATCAGATCATCGGTGAAATCGTAGCGGATGGGGTTACAGAGAAGGAATTGCACAATGCAAAGGAGCAATTGAAAGGCAGCTTCCTGCTCGGCCTTGAAAGTTCGGAGTCCAGAATGCATCGGAACGGAAAGAATGAACTTATCCTTTCTGAACATAAAACGATTGATGAAGTCGTTGAATTGGTTCAGAATGTGCAATTGGAAAATGTAAATTTGATTGCACGTGAGACATTTGCCAAAGAATGCGCTATTTCCATTATCGCTCCGAAAAAAACTGTGAAAAAGATCCGCTTGTAGAAATGTGCAGCTTTGCCTTCCCGAATCATATGATAATGCAGGACAATTAAAAGGGGGCAACGACTTGCTGCTATCCGAAATGGCTCAAAAAGAGCTTATCCAAGTGGAAGAAGGAATCCGGTATGGATTTCTAGCAGATACGGATCTGATTTTCAATCGAAAAACAGGAGCGATCATAGGTTTCGAAGTGAAAAAGAAATTTGGTCGATTTCCATTCCGCGGCAGGGAACAGGAGACAACAGAATTCATACCGTGGAGTGAAATCGTTTTGATTGGCGAACATCGCATTCTATTTGGAAAAACGCATAGTCTGGGGGAATTTGATATTGACGACAATTGACGGAAACTGGCTGTTCATCGGAACAGACCGCAGAATATTCGAATGCAGCCGCATTATGAAGGAACGCGGTTTCGATGTGCTTCATTATGAAGGGAACAATTATTCCGACCAGTTAGCCGACATCCTTGACGAAATCGCTCCCACACATATCGTTTTTCCGATACTGCAAATGGAAGGCACCATTCCAGTCGATAAAATTAATAAAACAGCGATTCTCTATCCAGGAATGGCCACTAATGATTGGCTGGCGGCTTTTCACGATGCGGGCATCACCATCCGACCCTATTTGAAGGAAGTTGAATTCGTCTGGGAAAATGCAGTGTTAACAGCGGAAGGGTTTCTGCTTGAATACTATCAATCGTCAAAACGACGTATTTCAGGTGAACATTTCCATATTGCAGGGTTTGGCAAAGTCGGTAAAATGACAGCTGCCGTCCTCTCGTCACTTGGGGCCTCTGTAACGATTTTGGCGCGTTCCCCTGATCAGCTAGGTGAAGCGGCCTCAAGCGGCTATGAAACAATGCAATTGCCGACAGGTATGGTTGACTTAAAAGGAATTCTCGTAAATACAATACCTGCGAAATGGCTGGATGTCGGAACGGACTCCACTTTGCGCATTTATGATTTGGCATCTGCGCCGGGTTGCCTAAGGGACAATGCCCCTGATGAATACTATACAATACACCTCGGATTGCCGGGAAAACATTTTCCGGCAGACGCAGCTAAGGCTTTGTCCGAAGCGTTGCTGAGGATGAATAGTAGATGAAAGGGGAAAAAGATGCTACAAGGGAAAAGAATTGGCCTTGGTATTACGGCATCCCATTGTACGTATGACCAAATATTGCCTGTCATTAGCGATTTACAGGATAATGGGGCGACTGTAGTTCCTGTCATTACACATTCCGTTTTGACTGCCGCGACACGATTCGGTACAGGCGAAGAATGGATTGCTAAAATTGAAGAAGCGACAGGTGAAAAGGTTATCTCGACAATAGTTGGAGCTGAGCCGTTCGGTCCAAGTTCGCCGGTCGACTGCATGATTATTGCTCCGATGACCGGAAATTCCATTAGCAAATTTGCAAACGCCGCTACGGATTCGCCTGTATTGATGGCGGCAAAGGCCACTTTGCGGAATGGCAGTCCAGTGCTGCTAGGCATATCAACAAATGACGCATTAGGTCTGAATGGTCCTAACATCATGAAATTATTGAATACGAAAAATGTGTATTTCATCCCGTTCGGTCAAGACGATCCTTTTAAGAAACCGAACTCATTGATCTCCGATTTTACATTGATGGTCCCTGCTGCGGCAGCAGCCCTCGAACACCGACAACTCCAGCCACTATTAATTATTCATAAATAAAACTAAAGATACAAAGCAGAATATTTCTAGATATGTTATAATTTCTCCAATGAACTCTTACAGGACATAGGATACGGTTTTATTCATGCATAAATTTGAATTTTATTCCGTTGCATTAATAACCGAAGAGATGTATATTTATCCGATAGTCCTTATAAATGAAAGGGAGATTGAGATGAAGAATACTAATTTGAATGTGGCAATTGTTGGAGCGACTGGAGCAGTAGGAACAAAAATTCTTGAAAAGCTAGTGGAACGGAATTTCCCTGCAAAGTCCATAAAGTTACTTGCTTCTAAAAGATCCGCTGGACTTGAAATTACAGTCGGCGGTCAAACATATGTTGTCGAAGAAACGGTTCCTGAATCTTTTGAGGGCGTCGATATCGCGTTTTTCAGTGCGGGAGGTTCCATCTCCCAAAAGTTTGCACATGAAGCGGTGAAACGCGGTGCGGTCGTTATCGATAATACGAGCGCATTCAGAATGGATGAAAACATTCCGCTCGTCGTTCCAGAAGTAAATCCACAAACATTGAAGAACCATTCAGGAATCATCGCGAACCCAAACTGTTCGACGATTCAAATGGTTGCAGCGCTTCAACCGATCAAAGAAAAATTCGGCATCAACCGGATCATCGTCTCGACATATCAAGCAGTTTCAGGAGCGGGTGCGGAAGCGATCGACGAACTTGAGCAGCAAAGCACTCAGTTCGAGGAACGAGCGAATATCAAAGCGGAATTGCTTCCAAGTGCTTCTGCAGAACGCCATTATCCGATCGCATTCAACGCTATTCCTCAAATCGATGTTTTCGATGAATCAGGGTACACTTTAGAGGAACTGAAAATGATGAATGAAACGAAAAAAATATTCGGCGATCAGCAGATGGCAGTCACAGCTACATGTGTCCGTCTTCCTGTCGTGACAGGCCATTCGGAATCAGTCTATATCGAAACAGATGATGAAAATGCAACTGTCGCTGATATTCGTTCCGCAATGGCTGGAGCTCCTGGCGTCGTCGTTCAGGATGATCCGTCTGCACAATTGTATCCGATGCCGCTGTTTGCTGAAGGGAAAGATGAGATTTTTGTCGGCCGTATACGGAAAGACCCGAAACATCCGGCCGGCTTCCACATGTGGATTGTTTCAGACAACTTGCTGAAAGGCGCAGCACTGAATTCGGTCCAAATTGCAGAGGAATTGATTAAGTGAACATTTGAAACGATTGTTCCATGTCGAAGCAATCGCTTCAACATAAAAGCCATGAAAAGGAATGGTCAGAATGGAACTTGGACAAATAGGCACAGCGATGGTCACTCCTTTTTCAAAGTCTGGAGACATCGATTTTGACTTGACTGAGCAACTGATCGAGCATTTGATCGCGACGGGGACAGATTCCTTGATTGTCTGTGGAACTACAGGGGAATCGCCCACATTAAATCATCAAGAGAAATCGAATATATTCAAATACGCAATAGAAATCGTTAAAAAAAGAATTCCTGTAATCGCCGGAACTGGTACTTTCAATACGGCGGAAACGATCAAATTGACAAAGCAGGCAGATCAGCTAGGTGCTGACGGAATTATGCTTGTGACACCTTATTACAATAAGCCCGACCAAAAAGGGATTGTTACACATTTTACTCATATAGCAAGGGAAACGGATCTTCCAATACTTCTATACAACATCCCTGGCCGGGCAGCGGTCAATATGGAAGCGGACACCGTCATCGAACTATCGAAAATAAAAAACATCCGCGCTGTCAAGGAAGCTAGCGGGAGCCTTGACCAAATGTCCGAAATCATTTCGGGAACGGACAATGGATTCAAAGTGTATAGCGGAGATGATGCATTGACATTGCCATTACTATCAATCGGTGGTGATGGCGTCATTTCCGTAGCCTCCCATATCGTCGGAGCTGAAATGCAGCAAATGATCAATGCATTCAAAGCAGGAAATACGGCAATGGCTGCATTGATGCACAGAACATTGCTTCCGTTATTCCACGCAGTATTTTCCGCTCCAAATCCCGTCCCGGTCAAGTATGCCCTTAACAAGATGGGAATCGAAACGGGAGGCGTCCGGATGCCGTTAACAGCATTCGGAAAAGACTCCGCCGCCTTCGATGCAGTATGGGATAAATTCAAAAGCAACGATCATGTTTTTGAATAATTAACTCTACACACAAAGGTGTAATCCCCGTGAGGTTGGGGGATTACACCTTTTTTTATAGGTAATATCAAGTGTGAGGCAATCTAGTTGATTGGAGTGGAGGTGCTCGACTCCTGCGAACGCCGTCACGAAGAACGGCGTTTGCGAGCATAAGCGTAGCGTTGCGAGCAGGAAGGGGCTGCCTTAATTTCTGCAAAGAACGCAGAAATACGGCAAATCGAACCCTTCGCTGTTCGATTGGAAAGCGTCCGCCTGGAGCGGAAATCAACAGGCCGGGCTTTTTTTGTTTGTGTAGTAAGGGCATTCTCACGTATAATGAAACTTAGTCGTTGTGGACGGGTATACAACAAACAAGCAACTACATAATCAAATGAAAATAGACAGTTGGAATTCAAATAAGTAACTATATGCAATTACAAAAGGTTCACCAAAATTCATACATAGACGGTTCATGATCCAACACCAGTCTTTTTCAAACAATGTATAGGAGGAAACAATGTGGCAAAAACAAAAAATGAAGTTATAAAAGTAATTCCGTTAGGAGGGGTCGGGGAAATCGGAAAAGCGATGTACGTCATCGAAATCGACGACGAGCTCTTCATCGTCGACGCGGGACTCATGTTCCCAGAAGGCGAAATGCTCGGTATTGACATCGTTATACCAGACCTGACATACATCGAGGAAAACAAAGATCGGGTAAAAGGGATCTTCCTGACGCATGGACACGAAGATGCAATCGGATCGATCGCCTATCTTCTACAAAAAGTGCAAGCGCCTGTATACGGTTCCAAGCTGACGCTCGCCCTCGCCAAAGAACATCTGAAAGAGATGCCGGCACCTGCAGGCGTGAAGTTCTTTGAAGTGACAAATAAAAGCCGGATGAATTTCAAACAGACCTATGTGACTTTCTTCCATACGACACATAGCATTCCGGATTCCCTCGGAATCGTCTTCCATACTAGTGAAGGTGCAATTGTTCATACGGGAGAATTCAAATTTGATCAATCCGCAAAAGGGAAATATCGACCGGACTTTGCAAAAATGGCTGCCTTGGGAGAAGAAGGCGTCTTTATCCTTATGTCCGATTCAAATGAAGCTGAACGTCCAGGCTATACAACTTCCGAATCTGTCATAGAAGAACATTTGTCAAACACATTCCATAGCGCGGAAGGCCGTATCCTTGTAGCGTTGTATGCTTCCAACTTCATCCGGATTCAACAGGTTTTCGACAAAGCACTTGAAACAGGCAAAAAAGTAGCAGTAGTCGGAAAGAGTCTGGAAAGCTATTTTGAAGTCGGCAAGCGATTAGGTTATTTGCAAATTGACGAAGAAACGGTCATCTCCGTAAAAGATATCGGCAAGTATTCCGATGATCAAATCGTAATCATCGTTACGGGCAATCAAGGCGAGCCGCTGGATGCGCTTGAAAAAATCGTCCGTAAATTCCATAAAGATATTAAAATAAAAGAGACTGACACGGTCCTTATTACATTCACGCCATCCCCAAGCATGGAAGTGTCGATGTATCAGATGGCAAATGAATTGTCGAAAGCTGGGGCAAACGTCCTCACCGCTTCAAAGAATGTCCACGTATCGGGACATGGCAGCCAGGAAGACTTGAAACTGATGCTGAACTTAATGCAGCCGAAGTATTTCATTCCTATCCAAGGGGAATACAAAATGCTGATTGCCCATTCGAAACTGGCACAGCAGGTCGGATTGCAAAAATCCCAGATCTTCATTGCGGACAAAGGGGATATTGTTGAATATAAAAATGACAAGATGCGGATGAGCGGCCGTGTGCAAGCTGGAAATATCCTGATTGACGGAATCGGTGTCGGCGATGTTGGCAATATCGTCCTGCGTGATAGGAAACTATTGTCGCAAGACGGCATTTTCACTGTCGTCATTACGTTAAGCCGCAGACAGAAAAGAATTGCTGCAGGTCCAGAAATCGTCTCCCGTGGCTTCGTTTATGTGAGAGAGTCCGAGGAGCTGCTGGATGAGTCGAGGAAACTCGTACGGAAAATCGTGGAAAAGTATGTGAATAAAGATACGTTCGAATGGACAAACATAAAGCAAGAGATCCGTGATACATTGAGCTCTTATTTATTCCAACAAACGAAGAGAAGACCGATGATCATTCCGATTATTATGGAATACTGATCATCTGGCAAATCGACATAATTGCACGAGGTACAAAAAAAGGATTTCCATGCCGACCTGACGGCGGGAAATCCTTTTTTAACAAGGAGGAGTAACATTGTCTAAAAAGGCGAAGAAAAGGAAGAAGGCTGCCGCGTACAAAAAGAAGAATGACGGCATACATCCGCTAATTTACGAAGTGGCCGGGTTGACGATGATCGGCTTCTCTATCATCATCATTTTTGAGTTCGGCATCGTCGGAAGAGGCTTGTCCTCGTTTGCGAGACTATTATTCGGGAATTGGCATGGGGCTGTCCCGCTTTTATTGATTGTCCAGGCGCTTCTTTTCATGGTGAAACGGCAAACGATCGGTTGGAGAAACCGGATTGTCGGCGGCAGCTTATTCATATTGGCAAGTCTGCTATTATTTAGCCATATTTATTTATTCAAGGAGTTGTACGAGAGCAAAGTGCTCATGTCCAATTCAGCATTTAAAGAGACGTGGAAAGTCCTCGTCACGAACGAAGGCATTGCATCGAGAAGCGGTGCCCTCGGGGGAGGATTGGCAGGAGCTCTGCTTTTCGCCCTTTTCCACTCTTTATTTGATTCCGCCGGAGCAACAGTGGCGGGTGTGCTTCTCTTAATGATCGGTATCATACTTCTTACTGGAAAGGCACTCGTCCCGTATATTGCCGAACTTTATCCGAAGCTTATTGCTTCTTTAAAAACGAAAGTGGATAGAAAAGGTACGAAAGCTCCCAAAAAGAGAAATCAACCGACACAATCAAGGACGACACGTTCCAAACAGTCGCAACCAATGGACGAGCCAGGCATTGGGCCAGTTGCTACGATCGAGGAACACGAAGAGATTATATCTAAACCGATCATATCTGCGTTCAATGAACGGATTGAACCGACCCCGACGAACGATGAGCATGCCGCTGTCATCGAGAAGGAAGTGGAGGCTCCACCGGCTATCGATTCTGAAGCTGGTGAGATCCCGACATATTCGGGCGTATCTGGCGAGGAGGAAAATGTTTCATACATATTGCCTCCGCCGTCATTGCTTAAGCAAACGCCAGCGAATGATCAATCTGCAGAATATGACTCTATTCATGCAAATGCCCAGAAGCTAGAACGGACATTCTTAAGCTTCGGTGTAAAAGCGAAAGTGACCCAAGTTCATTTAGGACCTGCCGTAACAAAATACGAAGTGCTGCCTGATACGGGTGTGAAAGTAAGCAGGATCGTCAGCTTGGCGGATGATATCGCGCTTGCTCTTGCTGCGAGCGATATAAGAATTGAAGCGCCGATCCCTGGTAAATCGGCAGTCGGTATAGAAGTGCCGAACAAATCAGTTGCCATTGTAAGTTTGCGGGAAGTGATTGATTCGAAGGAAAATAATCGACCCGACTCGAAGTTAAGTATCGTTCTTGGACGAGACGTGACAGGACAGGCAATGATGGCCGAATTGAATAAAATGCCGCACGTCCTTGTTGCAGGGTCGACAGGAAGCGGGAAAAGTGTGTGCATTAATGGAATTATCATCAGTATATTGATGCGTGCCAAGCCACACGAAGTGAAAATGATGATGATCGATCCAAAAATGGTTGAATTGAACGTCTACAACGGCGTCCCGCATTTATTGGCGCCTGTCGTGACCGATCCGCGCAAAGCATCCCAAGCTTTGAAAAAGGTTGTGTCTGAAATGGAACGTAGATACGAGCTGTTTTCACATACAGGCACTCGGAATATTGAAGGATATAACGAACATATCGAACAGTGGAATGAAGAAAACGATGAAAAGCATCCTCGTATGCCATATATCGTCGTGATTGTCGACGAGCTTGCCGATTTAATGATGGTCGCTTCAAGCGATGTAGAGGATTCCATCACTCGACTTGCCCAAATGGCGCGAGCGGCGGGAATACATTTAATCATCGCCACGCAGCGCCCGAGTGTGGATGTCATTACAGGTATTATTAAAGCGAATATCCCATCACGAATTGCGTTTGCAGTCTCATCCGCAGTAGATTCGAGGACGATATTGGATGGAGGGGGCGCCGAGAAATTGCTCGGACGCGGCGACATGCTATTTCTGCCTGCAGGGGCTTCCAAACCGGTCAGGGTCCAAGGGGCTTTCGTTTCCGATCAGGAAGTTGAGGCTGTCGTTAATTTTGTCATTGAGCAGCAAAAGGCGCAATACCAGGAAGAGATGATTCCGACAGAGGTGGAAGAAATCCAACCGTATGAAGAAACCGATGAGTTGTATGATGAAGCGGTACAGCTCGTAGTAGAAATGCAGACAGCGTCCGTATCCATGTTGCAGAGACGTTTCCGTATTGGCTATTCGAGAGCGGCGAGGATTGTTGATCAAATGGAAATGCGTGGAGTCGTAGGTCCTCCGGAGGGCAGCAAGCCGAGACAAGTACTGACATCGACAGCAGATCCGGATTATCACTCATGAAAACGTGACAAAAGAAGTACATTTCAGACCGGTTTATTCATAGATTCATTCTTTTTTGAAAAACAGATGTTTATTTTGTAGTATGAAAATGATATAGTATGGATGATTAGGAAATGAGGTAACACATCTGAGGTCTAACCTCATCAGGAGGCGGGATTTAAATGGTGGTTAAAACGGATCAAAGGCATTTATACGTGCAAGTGATCGAGCGGTTGAAGGAAGACATCGAGGCTGGAGTCTTCAAGGAAAACGAAAGATTCCCATCCGAATTTGAGCTTGCCAGATCACTTGGCGTCAGTAGGGCAACGCTTCGGGAAGCATTACGTGTCCTTGAAGAGGAAAAAGTCATTGTCCGCAAACACGGTGTCGGAACTTTCGTAAATCCGCGGCCATTATTTTCTTCTGGCATTGAACAGCTATCAAGTGTCTCCTCCATGATATGTGATGCAGGAATGGTTCCGGGCACAATTTTCATGGAAGTGCATGAGAGTCTCCCAACTGATGAATTGATGGGGAAGTTTGATTGCGAAGCAGATGATAGTCTCGTAACTATTAAAAGAGTCAGGACAGCAGATGGAGAGCCGGTCGTTTATTGTGTCGATCAGGTGCTTTCCAAAAATCTCGATGCCGGCTCCGATGTATTGTTGAACGAATCGATTTTCGAATCGATTGAGAAATCAGGTAAGATCCGGATTGTACAGGCAGTGGCGAACATTGAACCTGTCGGTTATGACGATGAAGCGTCATCCATACTTAGATGTGGAGTTGACATTCCTCTTCTCGTTTTGATCCAGCATCATTATAGTGAGGAAGGCGAA
This sequence comes from Sporosarcina pasadenensis, assembly GCF_047228845.1. Taxonomy (NCBI): domain Bacteria; kingdom Bacillati; phylum Bacillota; class Bacilli; order Caryophanales; family Caryophanaceae; genus Sporosarcina; species Sporosarcina pasadenensis. The sequence goes on along the minus strand of NZ_JBFEGM010000001.1, from coordinate 424,137 downwards.
ATGGTCCTTTACTCCAAAAACTATTTTAGGGCTGATAAATTCAGCTTCCACGTAGTCCGAAAAAGGGTATAAGGCACATTCTCTTGAAGCGGTCGGCAAGCAATAGTAAATGACAGGCAGCTAGTGTAAGCAATAACCGCCTGTCATTTTGACTGCAGCAGTTTGCTTTTTGAGTGTGCATTTAAGACGTTCATACGTCATATTTCATACCAAAATAAAAAAACAGGGAGGTCCAATCAGTGAGCAAACGTAAATACGGTCTTGCATTATCATTGGTTCTCGCAGCAGGCACATTACTCGGTGCATGCGGCACGGACAAAGAAAAAGCAACTTCTAAGGGTGGAAATGAATCGGACTTTTCACTAGCGATGGTTACGGATGTCGGCGGTGTTGACGACAAATCATTCAACCAATCCGCTTGGGAAGGAATCAAAAAGTTCGGTGAAGACAACGGTCTAAGTAAAGGCAACGGTGGCTTCGATTACCTTCAATCAACAGGTGAAGCAGATTATACGTCCAACTTGAATGCGCTTACCCGCCGTGACTTCGACTTGGTTTTCGGTGTCGGGTACATGATGGAAGAAGCAATCAATACAATTGCTTCACAACAACCTGATACAAACTTCGGAATTATCGATGGTGTTGTTGATCAGCCAAACGTGGCTAGCATCCTGTTCAAGGAGCAAGAAGGTGCATTCCTAGCAGGAGTTGCTGCGGCGTTGATGACGAAATCTGACAAGGTCGGTTTTGTAGGCGGTATGGAAATTCCGGTTATCGAACGTTTCCATGCAGGTTTTGTTGCTGGAGTTGAAGCTGTTAATCCTGACATCAAAGTAGACGTACAATACACAGGAGCTTTCGACAAAGCGGAACTTGGTAAAGCGGCAGCTGGCCGTATGTATTCTACTGGAGTCGACATTATCTTCCACGCAGCAGGCGGAACTGGTAACGGCGTCTTCACAGAAGCGAAAGAGCGTAAAGCGGCTGACAAAGATGCTTACGTATGGGTAATCGGAGTTGACTCTGATCAGTATGATGAAGGTAAAGTCGGCGATGATAACATCACATTGACTTCAATGCTCAAACGCGTTGATGTTGCGGTCCAAGACATTGCGAAGCTTGCCCAGGAAGGTAAATTCCCTGGCGGTGAAACGAAAGTTTATGGTCTTCATGATGACGGTGTAAAACTAGCAGATTCACGTGGCGCAATTCCTGAGGATGTTTTGAAGCAAATCGACGAATTTGCCAAAAAGATTGCTGATGGTGAAATTGAAGTACCTGAGTTTGTTGAATAATATATGATGCGACAAAGGCCGGTTTAATCCGGCCTTTGTTGTGACAAAAGCTTCCAATAAGATGATAGAGTAAAAGGTTTTTATACAAAAAGAACCTTTTATTGTGTTCATTTTATTACCCAACTATAAGAGAGAAACTATTATACAAGGAAGTGAAACCATTGGAATATGTCATTGAGATGTTGAACATCACGAAGAAGTTCGGTAATTTCCGGGCGAATGACAACATCACCTTGCAACTGGGGAAAGGGGAAATCCATGCGCTTCTAGGTGAGAACGGCGCTGGGAAAACGACATTGATGAATGTGTTGTTCGGACTTTATCAACCTGATGAGGGAGAAATACGCGTCAACGGGAAAAAGGTTAATATAACAAGTCCGAATGTTGCAAATGATCTAGGGATTGGAATGGTTCACCAACATTTCATGCTCGTCGAAAACTTGACAGTCACTGAGAATATCATTTTAGGCAATGAGCCGAAAAAAATGGGTGTCGTCAATATAAAAGACGCGGCAAAGAAAGTGGCTGAGATTTCCAAGACTTACGGGTTAAATGTCGATCCTTACGCTAAAATCGAAGATATTTCGGTTGGAATGCAACAACGGGTGGAAATTCTGAAAACTCTTTATCGTGGTGCAAATATACTAATCTTTGACGAGCCGACTGCTTCCTTGACGCCTCAGGAAATACAAGAACTAATTGCGATTATGAAGAAGCTCATTACCGAAGGAAAATCAATTATCCTCATTACCCATAAGTTGCAAGAGATCATGGACGTTTCCAATAGGGTCACTGTCATCCGAAAAGGGCAAGGGATAGGGACGGTAGTAACTTCCGAAACGAATCCTGAAGAGCTTGCCACTTTGATGGTTGGAAGGCAAGTTACATTCAAGACGGAAAAAGGTCCTGCTAATCCGCAGGAAGAAGTATTGAAGATTGAAGATCTTGTAGTGTTGGATTATAGGGGAATCGAAAAAGTAAAGGGATTGAATCTTTCTGTTCGAAAAGGCGAGATCGTCGGTCTGGCCGGTATCGATGGAAATGGGCAATCCGAGTTGATTGAAGCGATTGCAGGTCTTCGAAAAGTGAAGAGCGGAAAAATCACTATCAATTCAAAAGATATTACGGGATTGAAGCCAAGAAAAATTACGGAGGCAGGATTGGGACATATTCCGCAAGACCGTCATAAACACGGACTTGTCCTCGATTTCTCAGTAGGCTACAACGCCGCTCTACAGGAGTATTACCATGAGCCGTATTCCAAAAAAGGCCTCATGCATTATGATGTCGTCTCCGAGCAGGCAAAGAAAATCATTGAAGAGTATGACGTGAGGACGCAAGGCGAACACGAGCTATCTCGCGCCTTATCCGGTGGGAATCAACAAAAACTGATCATCGGACGTGAAGTTTCACGTAATCCAGAGTTGCTTATAGCTGCATTGCCTACGAGAGGACTGGATGTCGGGGCAATTGAATTCATCCATAAAAGGCTTATTGAACAGAGGGATAATGGAAAAGCGGTTTTCCTTATTTCCTTTGAACTAGATGAAGTCATGAACGTGTCGGATCGTATTGCGGTGATTCACGATGGCCAGATCGTCGATACGGTCATTCCATCGGAAACGACTGAAAAGGAACTTGGTCTCTTAATGGCCGGGCATTCAGCGAAAGAGAAGGGGCAACAAGATATGAAAGAAGGTGCGGATCGAAATGTCGAATAAAGTAATCAACATTTTAGTGCCGATCATTTCGATCATTCTCGGTTTACTCGTCGGAGCCGTCGTCATGCTTTTCAGCGGCTACGATCCAGTAGCGGGTTATATAGCATTATGGAACGGTATATTCGGAGATAGCTATGCCATCGGTGAAACGATTCGGCAAATAAGCCCGTATATCTTAGCGGGTCTAGCGGTCGCATTCGCTTTCCGTACAGGGCTTTTCAATATCGGTGTCGAAGGGCAGCTCATGGTTGGCTGGTTTGCTTCGGCGTACGTCGGTGCGGCGTTTGAATTACCGATGTACATCCATTTGCCTTTCGCCCTATTGGCTGCGGCATTGGCAGGGGCGCTATGGGGCTTGGTGCCGGGCATTTTGAAAGCAACGTTACGAGTCCATGAAGTAATTGTCACAATCATGATGAACTATGTTGCACTTCATGTTGTGAACGCGTTAATCAAAACAGTATCCGGTGGAAGCTATAAAACAGACAAAATACAGCCAACTGCTTCTTTGCGTTCGGACTTCCTTTCAAATTTGACCGATTATTCCACACTGCACTATGGGATTTTTATAGCACTTGCCATGGTCGTTGTCATGTGGTTCATTCTTGAAAAAACGAAAACCGGATTCGAATTGAAATCTGTCGGATTTAACGAGAACGCATCCCAATATGCAGGGATGAATGTAAATAAAAACATCATTTTGTCCATGGTTATTTCGGGTGCTTTTGCAGGTCTGGGGGGTGCCATGGAAGGTCTCGGGACATTTGGAAGCATGACGAACCAAGGCGGATTCACTGGCATTGGTTTTGACGGGATTGCCGTCGCCTTGCTCGGTGCCAACTCCCCGATTGGTGTCATCTTCGGTGCATCATTGTTCGGATCGTTGAAATACGGCGCGAATAACATGCCGAATGCAGCAAGCATTCCACTTGAAATCGTTTCAATCGTCATTGCACTCATCATATTCTTTGTCGCCTGCGGGTATATCATCCGGGTGGGACTGCAACGGTTGAATCAGAAGAAAAAGGAGGCGAAATGACATGAGCTTTTTGGAAGTTCTATATTTTATCGTACCGACTTCGATCGCTTATGCCGCCCCTCTCATTCTAACTGCCATCGGTGGCGTTTTCTCTGAACGTTCCGGAGTTGTAAATATCGGACTCGAAGGCCTGATGGTCATGGGTGCATTCATAGGGATCGTCTTTAACTTGGCATTTGCCGACGTATTCGGCGGATGGACTCCATGGATTGCGTTGTTAGTTGCCATGCTAGCTGCCGCTATCTTCTCGATCATGCACGCTGTTGCTTCGGTCTCCTTCCGGGCAGACCAGGTTGTTTCCGGGGTGGCCATCAATATGCTCGGTATTGCAATTGCATTGTTCTCTGTGAAAATGATGTTCGGAAAAGGACAGACGGATTTTATCCAAAAGAAAATTCCGCGTATTAACATTCCGTTTTTGCAGGACATCCCAGTTATTGGACCGATGTTCTTCAAATCGGTTTACGGTACTTCCGTATTGGCGATACTTGTCGCAGTGACTGCATGGTTTGTCATTTACAAGACACCATTCGGCCTTCGACTACGTTCAGTAGGAGAGCATCCGATGGCTGCAGACACGATGGGTATCAATGTGACAAAAATCCGTTACACGGCAGTTATCATCTCAGGTGGTCTCGCTGGTATCGGTGGGGCTATCTACTCACAAACAATGACCGGCGATTTCGGTCATGCAACAATCAACGGTCAAGGATTTATGGCGTTGGCGGCGATGATTTTCGGAAAGTGGCATCCGATTGGTGCGATGGGTGCAGCATTATTCTTCGGCGTTGCCCAAGCGCTAGCAATAAGTGCGGGATCCATCGATATCGACTTCATCCAGAAAATCCCGACTGTCTATTTCCACATCTTGCCGTACGTCTTGACGATCTTAGCATTGGCAGGGTTCATCGGAAAGGCGAATGCCCCGAAAGCGAACGGAGTGCCTTATATCAAAGGCAGCAGATAAATCGAATTGTGTACCGCCTGAATTCCCTTCGTTGGGGTTCAGGCGGTTTTATCTTAAAATGCGTTTATTTTGCCTTGCCTACATGATGAAATGTATATTGTAGGAAGGTATTCGTATAATAAAGAAAAAAACGAGGTGTCCGTATGTTTACAAAGGTCAAGCTTCAAAAGGGAGTCAATTTATATATCCGCAAGACAGAGCAATTCAAAACGATTACGATGTCCATTAAATGGTTGGCTGAACTGGATGAAAAACAGGCAGCTTATCGTGCGGTTCTATCAAATGTCCTCCAAGATTCAAACGCTGATTACCCGAAACAGAGCGATTTGCGGAAAGCGTTGGATGAATTATATGGCACTGTTTTTTACATGGATGCAGGAAAACGAGGGAATGCACATATCGTCTCGTTGAATATGGAATGTGTAAACGATGAATACCTTTCAACATCCGGCGTATTTGATGAAGCGTTAAAAATGGTTCGGTCAGTCATCTTCAATCCGAACTTAAAGGATGGAACTTTCGATGAGTCCGTCGTCAGCCGTGAAAAACGGACGGTGATTGAGAGAATCCGATCCATTTATGATGATAAGGGAAGATATGCCCATAAACGAATGCTCGAACTGATGCGTCCGAATGACCCTGCTTCCATGTCGGCTAGCGGCACCGAAGAGGATGTTGAGAGCATTACGAGTGCCACGCTCCTTGATACATACAAGAGAATGTTGGATGAAGATGAGATAGACATTTATGTCGTCGGAAATGTCCAGGAAGATGAGCTTGTTGAGAAAGTGAAATCGATGTTCGCATTTCCTGCAAGGGACGTTACGAGGAAACAATATGAACAGAAAGAGATGGAAGCTAAAGAGGTGCAGAAAGTATTTGAACGGCAAGACATGAAGCAAGGGAAGCTGCAAGTCGGATATAGCACCCCAATTTCCTTCTTCCATCCTGAATATCCTAAAATGCAAGTGACCAATGGTGTGTTGGGCGGGTTCGCCCATAGCAAGTTGTTTATGAATGTGCGCGAAAAAGAAAGCATGGCGTACACTGTCAATAGTGCTTATTCAGCTTACTACGGCATTCTATATGTCATGGCTGGAATTGATGCTGACCTCGAGGAGAAAGCCGTGAAATTGATCGATGAACAGATCGATGCACTGCAAAATGGTGTCGTTTCAGATTTGGAGCTCGATCAAACAGTCGCTTTATTGACGAATAGCATCCGTAGTGCATTCGACTCTGCAAGAGGCCAAATCGAGGTTTACGATCAATACAAACAGTTGGATGAGGATTTCACAGCCGATAAATGGATCGCCAAATGGGAAGCAGTCTCCATTGAAGATGTTAAACAAATGGCATCACAGATCCACCTTGAACTCATCTACTTGTTATCGGGAAGAGAGGCGTAACGATGGAAAAAATTACGTTTGACAACTTACAGGAAACTTTATTCCACGAAAGGCTCGACAATGGACTACATGTGTATATTTTGCCTAAGCGAGGATTTTCGAAAACGTATGTGACGTTTACAACAAAATATGGTTCAATTGACAGGACGTTCATCCCGAGGGGCAAGAACGAATTCGTAACTGTTCCTGATGGGATTGCCCATTTCCTAGAGCATAAAATGTTTGATAAGAAGGAAGGAGACGTATTTCAAAAATTCGGCGTCCTAGGTGCTTCCGCGAATGCATTTACTTCATTCACGCGCACGTCCTACTTATTCTCCACGACTGAGAACTTGTATGAAAACACGAAAGTGCTGCTTGATTTCGTGCAAGAGCCTTATTTCACAAAAGAAAAAGTGGAAAAGGAAAAAGGCATCATTGCGCAAGAAATCACGATGTATGACGACAATCCGGATTGGCGCAATTATTTTGGGACAATCCAAAGCCTATACAAGGAATATCCCATCAATATCGATATAGCGGGAACGGTCGACACAATCCAGGAGATTACGGCCGAGCACCTTTATGAATGTTATGAAACGTTTTATCACCCTTCGAACATGACTGTTTTCGTCATAGGAGCTGTCGATCCCGAAGAGATGATGAACTATATCCGTGAAGACCAAAACAGCAAAGAATTTTCGGAGCCTGAGGAAATCACGCGCAAATATCCTGAAGAGCCAATTGAAGCAAACAAGAAGAAAACTGTGCTTGAAATGGATGTGCTACGTCCGAAATTCAATTATGGCATGAAGTGCAACAACACACTGATGGAAGGCGATGAAATGCTTCGCCAAGATTTGTCGGTCAATCTTCTCCTCGATATTTTGTTCGGTCGGACTTCCGATTTTTACACGAACGCATATAAGGAACATTTAATCGATGAAACATATCATTACGATTTCATATTCGAGAAGGGCTTCGGGTTCGCAATGGTCGAATCGGATACGGATAAGCCGGCTGAATTAGAAGCGGCCGTTCGCGCTACAGTGAAATCACTAGCGGAAAATTGGACGATTTCCGAAGAAGACTTGAACCGTGCAAGAAAGCGTAGGATTGGCCAATTCATGCGTTCATTGAACTCAATCGAATTTATCTCGAATCAGTTCACACAATATAACTTCAATGGTATGAACCTTTTCGATGTTGTACCGACACTTGAGAAAATTGAAATTGAGCATTTGCAGGACGCGTTTAAGACGATTTCCAATGAAGATAGCCATACAGTCATGACAATCGTCCCAAGCTCAAAAGAAGGCTGAAATGAAACGCTATGCAGTGATCCTAGGTTCATCCGGAGGCATCGGGGAAGCGGTTAGCCGTAAACTCGCCGCCGACGGATGGTCCTTGTATCTTCATTACAATAGTAACGCAGAGCGGGCCACAGAGTTGAAGAGAGAATTAACACAAAAATACCCAGACTGTTCCTTTCAAATTATCCAATCGGATTTCTCAAAACAGGACGGCGCCGTAAAGCTTGCAGAACAGGTCGGACACGTCCAAGCGATTATCGTTGCTCTCGGTCAGTCGATGTTAAAATTATTAACCGACACGAGTAGTAGCGATATGGACGAATTATGGCGTGTACATATGCAAAACCCTGCAATGTTCATTAGCCTGGCATCGCCTCAATTGCGGAGCCATCCCATTTCGTACGTCCTTTTCATAGGTTCGATCTGGGGTAATACCGGAGCTGCAGGGGAAGTGATGTATTCCGCAGTAAAAGGTGCCCAGCATGCATTCGTCAAAGCGTATGCAAAAGAGGCTGCTTATACCGGGACGAGAGTTAATGCCATCGCGCCAGGTTGGATTGAAACGGAAATGAATGGGGAATTATCGGAAGAAGATAAACAGCAAGTCATAGATCAAATTCCATTGCAGTCAACCGGCCAGCCCGAGCAAGTGGCGGATCTCGCAAGTTTTCTCGTCAGTGGAAAAGCGGATTATATGACTGGGGATATCTTGAAGCTGAATGGCGGATGGTATATCTAACCATAATAGGGGGACACATTTATCCCCTTTTTCTTTTTTCCTTTTCTTCGCCTGTCGAATCCGCTATTATAGAACTAAGTTGCGTCTTTTGCGTCCTACAAATAGAAGCACTTCAAAAAAGGGTCGGGTAATCACTTTCAAGCTTAGGTGTAAGGTGTTGAAAACGGATTGAAGGGGTGTGTCGAATGGGTGAATGGTATGTCGAATACGAGATACAAGTAAATCGGCCGGGGTTGCTTGGAGATATCGCTTCCCTACTCGGGATGTTGCGAGTCAATATCGTAACGATCAACGGTGTCGATGGCGGACATCGCGGCATGCTAGTCCGGACGGAAAATGACGATCAAATCAAACGTTTCGAATTGATTGCATCGACGATGGAAACCATTCAGGTGAAAAAAATCCGTGAACCAAAATTACGCGATATTTTGGCAGTAAGGCATGGACGGTATATCCAACGGGATGTCGACGATCGGAAGACATTCAGATTCATTCGCAGCGAATTAGGTGTCCTCGTTGATTTCATGGCGGAACTGTTCAAGCAGGATGGCCATAAATTGATCGGGATCCGGGGAATGCCTAGGGTCGGGAAAACGGAATCAGTCGTAGCTGCAAGTGTTTGCGCAAATAAGAAATGGATTTTCCTTTCTTCCACAATGATCAAACAGACCGTACGAAACACTTTGGCGGGGGATGAGTTTTCGAAGGATAATATATTTATCCTCGACGGTATTGTCACACGTAAATCAGGAGATGAAAGGCATATGCAACTCGTCCGTGAAATGATGAGTATGCCAACCATCAAAGTGGTCGAGCACCCGGACATGTTCGTTCAGCATTCTGAATACGACATGGAAGATTTTGATTATATCATCGAATTGCGGACAGATCCCGACCAGGAAATTACATATGAAATGATGGAGAAAAACCATATGATGTCCGATGTCGGACCGATGGGTGGATTTGGTACGTTCAACTTTTAAACAGGCAGGTGATACAAATGACCGGATTAGGTGATCGTCTTAAAGAGGCGAGAGCAGCTAAGGGATATTCACTGGATGATTTACAATCGATAACTAAAATTCAAAAACGGTACCTTTCCGGTATTGAAAATGAAGATTACAGTATGATGCCCGGCGCTTTCTATGTACGTGCATTCATTAAACAGTATTCAGAAGCTGTCGGTTTGGATTCAGATGAAATGTTATCCTTATATAAAGAGTCTGCAATGCATGAGAAACTTGAAGAAGAAAATGCGCAAATCACTCCTCCCATGACGAGGAACAGAGGCATTAAAGGAAACAGCCGTCTGAATGAAGCAATCCCGAAAATTATTGTGGCATTATTTATTGTAGTCATCATCGTCGTCGTATGGGTTTTATGGCAGAAAAACGCTTCCAATAATGCAGGAATGGACGTTGAACCGGAACAGCCAATTACGATGGATCGCGGCAATCAGCCGCCAGCAGGTAATGGGGACGGTGGTACGGCGGATGAAAAGTCCGACGAGGAAAAGACAACTGAGCCCGATCCTGAACCTGAGGAAGAAGTGAAGGAACAGTCTCTCACATACGTCAGTACAAGCGGGCAAGACTCGAAGTATACGTTGACGGATGCTGAAGAATTCAAGCTGAAGATCGATACATTCGGCGATACGTGGATTGGTGTGCAAAATGAGAACAAAGAAGAACTTACACCAATGGCAAGAGTTATGAAAAATGGGGAAACGATTGAGTTGGATGTATCGGATGTTGAGTTTGTTCGAATTCGAGTTGCTGTGACTCCATTTACCGATATTTATGTAAATGGGGAAAAACTCGAATATGTATCAGATGCTTCAACGCAAAACATTTTTATAGAATATGAGAAATGAAAAATAGTCATCTACAAAGATGACTTTTTTCATTCTAGAAGGATAGGTGAGACAATTGAATTTACCAAATAAAATTACAGTATCCCGCATTTTCCTCATCCCTATATTTATTATCTTCATGGTTGTGGATTTTGGATTCGGGTCCTTTGAGTACGGAGGCACTATTCTCTCCGTGGAGCATTTGATCGGTGCGCTATTGTTCATCATCGCGGCAGCGACGGATTGGTTCGATGGTCATTTAGCGAGAAAACATAATCTCGTCACGAACATGGGGAAATTTTTGGATCCTCTCGCTGATAAGCTTCTTGTATCAGCTGCGCTAATCATTTTAGTTGAATTAGGATCTGCCGCTTCATGGATCGTTATCATCATCATTAGCAGGGAATTTGCGGTTACCGGATTGAGGCTCTTGCTCGCAGGTGGCGGAGAAGTTGTGGCTGCAAACCAATTAGGGAAGATTAAGACAGCTACACAACTTGTTGCAATCGCATCTTTGCTGCTTAACAACATATTCTTTGAAGCAATCAACTTCCCATTCGGCTCCATCATGCTTTATATCGCCCTATTCTTTACAATTTGGTCAGGGGCTGATTATTTCTATAAAAACCGGAGGATCTTACTCGACTCCATGTAAGGAGATGTCGTAATGAAAGCGGAAATCATCGCAGTGGGTTCAGAACTTCTATTAGGCCAAATTACAAATACGAACGCAGCCTTCATTTCGGCGCGTCTTGCTGAAGTTGGCATCAATGTGTATTATCATACGGTCGTCGGGGACAACCCCAAAAGGTTGGAGGAAGCAATAACAATTGCGCAAAACCGTACCGATGTTATCATCTTTTCGGGAGGATTAGGACCGACAAAGGATGATTTAACAAAAGAAACCATTGCCAAAATGCTTGGTGAAGAACTTGAGAGCGATCATACGGCATTAGCATCTATTGAAGCCTATTTTAAGCGGACAGGCAGGACGATGACTGAAAATAATAAGAAGCAAGCGCTAGTACTTACCGGATCGAAGGTTTTGACAAATAATCACGGGATGGCACCAGGCATGGCCATCGAAAAGAATGGCAAATGTTATATATTATTGCCAGGACCGCCGCACGAAATGGAACCGATGTTTGAAAAAGAAGCGATTCCCTATTTATTGGGGGCTTCAGGCAAACGTGAAGTTATCGTTTCCCGAGCGTTGAAGTTTTATGGTATCGGGGAGGCCGAGCTTGAGTATCGTGTCCTAACGATTTTGGAGAAGCAGACAAATCCGACTATCGCTCCTTTGGCATCACCCGATTCGGTCATATTGAGATTGACGGCAAAGGCAGAATCGGTTGAGACGGCGCAAAAGTTAATAGCACCTGTAGAATCTGAAATACGCTCATTAGTAGGCGAATTCATTTATGGCATAGATGAAGACACCTTGTCATCGAAAGCTGCTGAATTATTGTTAGGAAACAAGCTGACAATCGCTGCCGCTGAAAGTTTGACGGCAGGTCTATTCATGGCGGAGTTGGCGGATGAACCAGGAATCAGCTCTTCCTTAAAAGGCGGGGTAGTCGTCTATGATGAGACGGCAAAGATGAATCAGCTAGATATTCCAGCTTCATTGCTTGATGAGTTTGGCGTTGTCAGTCCGGAATGCGCAGCAGCGCTCGCCCGGAATGTGAAACGGAAATTCGGCTCGGATATCGGCGTCGGGTTGACGGGAGCAGCTGGACCGGATCCGCATGATGGGAAACCGATGGGCACTGTGTGGATCGGGATAGCTTGTCGCGAAGAAGTGAACACATTTAAACTCAACCTTTCAGGTTCCAGAAATGCCAATCGCAAACGTGCGGCCAGATTCGCCATCTATTATTTGATAAAAGAAATGAATAAGCATGAAACCGAAAATTGAATTTTGACGCATATTCTCAATTAAAAATGGATTTTCCCCCTCATTCTCATTTAAAAATGGATTTTGATAAAATAAATCGAATAAGCGTTCGTTTTTTATTTGAGTATTTCTCATAAAAGGAGTATAGTAGAGACAGGAAGAAAAGAATAAGGCCTTTTAAGGGAGGAATCGTTTTTGAGCGATCGTAAAGCAGCTTTGGACCAAGCTTTGAAACAAATTGAAAAACAATTCGGTAAAGGTTCCGTCATGAAATTGGGGGAAAAGACCGATCGGGAGATTGCAACCTCTTCTACCGGCTCACTTGCTCTCGATGCAGCATTAGGGGTTGGCGGTTATCCAAGGGGACGTGTCATTGAAATCTATGGACCGGAAAGTTCCGGTAAGACGACAGTAGCATTGCATGCAATTGCGGAAGTACAAGCTTCAGGCGGACAAGCCGCTTTCATCGACGCTGAGCATGCATTGGATCCTGTCTATGCACAAAAGCTGGGCGTCAATATTGACGAATTGCTTTTATCGCAACCGGATACCGGCGAACAGGCGCTTGAAATTGCAGAAGCACTTGTCAGAAGTGGTGCAATCGATATCGTTGTTATAGACTCTGTTGCAGCGTTAGTGCCAAAAGCGGAAATCGAAGGGGAAATGGGCGACTCGCACGTCGGCTTGCAGGCTCGTCTCATGTCCCAAGCACTTCGCAAACTGTCCGGCGCTATCAATAAATCGAAGACGATTGCCGTCTTCATCAACCAAATCCGTGAAAAAGTCGGCGTCATGTTCGGGAATCCTGAAGTGACACCGGGCGGCCGTGCTTTGAAATTCTATTCTTCGGTCCGCTTGGAAGTGCGACGCGGTGAAGCTATTAAGCAAGGCAACGACATCATGGGTAACAAAACACGTATCCGTGTCGTGAAAAACAAAGTCGCTCCTCCGTTCCGTACTGCTGAAGTAGATATCATGTATGGTGAAGGGATTTCCAGAGAAGGGGAAATCGTCGACCTTGGCGCTGAGCTTGAAATTGTACAAAAGAGCGGCGCATGGTATTCCTATGAAGGGGAACGTCTAGGTCAAGGACGTGAGAACGCCAAGCAATTCCTGAAGGAAAATCCGGATGTCCGTTCTGAAATCGCAAATAAAATCCGGGCTTCTTATGGTATGGCTGCAGCCAACTACGTGATTGCAGCTCATGACGAGGATGAAGACGACGAACTGGAACTATTGCTATTAGAAGATGAAAAATAATTGATTTACAATCGGACTGCCTTTAAGGGCAGTCCGTTTTATTTTCATCCAGCTAATGCCTGTCGCCCCTAGGCAGGCGCCCTTCGCTTTTGTTATCGTCTAGACTCTGGGCGCCAGAGACTCGGGTCATAAGTCAAAGTTGCTCTGTGGCAAAAACCGCCACGGCGCATCTTCGCCTTATGCCTGTCGTCTCTAGGCAGGCGCCCTCCGCTTTTGTTATCGTCTAGACTCCGGGCGCCAGGAGCTCGGGGTCATAAGTCAAAGCTACTGCGCGGCAAAAACCGCCACTTCGTATCTTCGCCTTATGCCTGTCGCCCCTAGGCGGGCACCCTTCGCTTTTGTTTCCGTCTAGACTCCGGGGGCCAGGAGCTCGGGTCATAAGGCAAAGCTACTACGTGGCAAAAATCGCCACTGCGTATCTTTGCCTTATGCCTGTCGCCCCTAGGCGGCCCCCTTCGCTTTTGTTTACAATCCTTGACATCGCAAATTTTCATAGATACAATTAGAATTGTATAATTTCACACCAATGAAATCATAATGGCAGTATGTTGAATGTTGATATACGAGCCGACTGAAAACGAAAAGAATAGCAGGAGGAGGTGACCTGGATGCCAGATGGAATCATCGTAAACATCATCTCCGCTTTGCTCGGTCTGTTCGTCGGTGCAGTTGTTATCTATTTAGTTATCAAAAAGGTGAATGATTCAAGAGTGACGGGTGCCAAAAACTCTGCCGAACAAATCGTCGAAGATGCGAAACGTGAAGCGGAGGCTATGAAAAAAGAGGCACTCTTAGAAGCGAAAGATGAAAATCACAAACTGAGAATTGAAGCGGAATCAGAAATCCGTGAACGAAGAGCGGAACTGCAAAAACAGGAAAACCGCCTTTTACAACGGGAAGAAAATCTTGACCGCAAGGATGATGCTCTCAATAAAAGAGAAGCAGGACTGGAACGCAAAGACGACGCGCTTTCCAGTAGACAACAGCATATTGAACAAATGGAACGCAAGGCGGAAGATCTTGTTGCCATGCAACAGACGGAACTTGAAAGGATCTCGGCACTTACTAGAGATGAAGCGAAACGGATCATCCTGGATGATGTCGAGAAGGAGCTTTCCACAGATATCGCCGTCATGACGAAAGAATCGGAGCAACGTGCAAAAGAGGAATCCGAAAAGAAAGCTCGTGAAATCCTATCCCTTGCATTGCAACGTTTTGCAGCAGACCATGTTGCAGAAACAACCGTATCTGTCGTGAACTTGCCTAACGATGAAATGAAAGGCCGTATCATCGGAAGGGAAGGGCGTAATATCAGAACTTTGGAAACATTGACTGGTATTGATTTGATCATCGACGATACGCCAGAAGCGGTAATACTTTCAGGCTTCGATCCAGTACGTCGCGAAACTGCTCGTCTAGCACTAGAAAAGCTCGTGCAAGATGGCAGGATACACCCGGCACGTATTGAAGAGATGGTGGATAAGGCTCGTAGGGAAGTAGATGAGTTGATCCGCGAAAAAGGGGAACAGACTACATTTGATGTAGGAGTTCATAATCTGCATCCGGATCTGATCAAAATCCTTGGAAGGTTGCACTTCCGTACAAGCTACGGTCAAAACGTCCTGAAGCACTCTGTTGAAGTCGCTTATCTTGCGGGACTATTGGCAGCAGAGGTTGGCGAGGATGTCACCCTTGCAAGACGTGCTGGCCTTCTCCACGATATCGGCAAGGCGATCGACCATGAAGTTGAAGGAAGCCATGTCCAAATTGGGGTCGAGCTGGCTACGAAATACAAGGAACACCCAGTTGTCATCAACAGTATCGCCTCCCATCATGGTGATGAGGAAGCGACATCAGTCATTGCAGTATTGGTTGCTGCGGCAGATGCATTATCTGCGGCAAGACCAGGTGCGAGAAGTGAGACTCTGGAAAACTACATTCGTAGGCTACAGAAACTTGAGGAAATTTCGGAATCATATGAAGGCGTAGAAAAATCATTCGCCATCCAAGCTGGCCGCGAAGTCCGAATCATTGTCCGACCGGACCAGATCGATGATATTACAGCGCATCGCTTGGCCAGGGATATTAGGAAACGGATCGAGGAGGAACTCGATTATCCGGGTCACATCAAAGTGACGGTCATTCGCGAAACGCGTGCAGTCGAATATGCAAAATGATGAAAATGACTCCTGTCCAGCCATGGTTCAGGAGTCTTTTTCTTATCGTTTCCAAAGAAGTTCGTATAACTAGAAAGAGGTTACAATTATGAAAGTTATTTTTATAGGTGATATCGTAGGGTCAATCGGAAGGGACATGGTGTTTGATCATATCGCACGGTTGAAAAGGAAATATAAGGCGGATGTAGTCATTGCCAATGGGGAGAATGCCGCGTCAGGGAGAGGGATTACAAAAGCGATTTTTGATGATCTTCTCCGTTCGGGAGTTGATGTTGTGACAATGGGTAATCATACGTGGGATCAGAAGGAAATTTACGATTTCATCGATGATACCGACTATTTGATCCGCCCAGCAAACTTCTCAGACGATGCTCCGGGTAAAGGCATGACAACTATTACAAAAAATGGCGTAACGTTGTCAGTCATCAATCTACATGGCCGCACATTCCTCCCTCCTCATGGTGATCCATTTGAAAAGGCAGAAGAATTGATAGAAGAAGCAAGCAAGATTTCTCCGCTCATATTCGTCGATTTCCATGCAGAGGCGACGAGTGAAAAAATTGCAATGGGATGGCATTTGGATGGGAAAGCATCCGTAGTCGTAGGGACCCATACACATGTCCAAACGGCAGACGACCGAATTTTACCAGGAGGTACAGCTTATTTGACGGATGCTGGAATGACGGGTCCGTATGATGAGATTTTAGGGATGAAGAAAGAAGATGTCATCTATCGATTCCGTACGAATTTGCCTGTCCGGTTTGAAGTGCCGAAAAAAGGTCGTGCTCAATTGAGTGGGCTGTTCGTTGAGTTGAATGACCAAACCGGGAAAGCGGTAGCAATCGAGCGAATAATGATTAATGAGGATCACCGATTCGAAGCATGAAGTGAGTCTAATCATCTCCTTCTTTTCATAAGATGACTTATGGATAAATACATTCCATAGACATCGTGAAAACAAGGAGGAAACATGGTGAGTCCATTGAAGGTATCATCCCGCTCTAATCCGAATTCCGTCGCAGGAGCACTCGTAGCGGTAATCAGGGATCAAGGGTATGCGGAAATGCAGGCCGTTGGCGCCGGCGCATTGAACCAAGCCATTAAAGCGGTCGCGATAGCACGCGGCTTCGTCGCCCCAAGCGGAAGCGACCTCGTATGCGCCCCGGCATTTACCGATATTGAAATTAACGGCGAAGGTAGAACAGCTCTGAAGCTGTTAGTGGAAAAGAGAAAAAGAAGTTAAGAAAGAAACGTAATAGTTAAAATGTGGATACTCGAAAGACCGAAAATCGCCAAAACGGCTCGCTTTCCGCGGGCGTTGCCTTAGCCAATCGAACAGCGAAGGGTTCGATTTGTATAAATTCTGCGTTCTTCGTAGAATTTATACATCCGCTGCTCCCAACGCTATCGCTTATGGTCGCAAAAGCCGTTCTTCGTAACGGCTTTGCCCGCAGGAGTCTCGCCTTTTCTGGCGATTTTCTATATTTTCCTACTTAAACAAGTGAAGGTGGCGAAACAGTTACCTTCACTTGTTTTTCTAATGGTTTTAATAAAATACCCAATTATTAAAAACTACAGTGATTACTTATAAAAAGCATGCACCTTTCAAATCGATTCCGCTATCAGTAATCTATAGATTATTTATTAGACCGCATTGCAGGTCATTCTGACAATCTGATGTTTAATATTGTCTTTATTGAAATGTTTAATTTGCTGGCTAGTTCTGTTGATTGGAGCGGAAGGTGGCGACTCCTGCGGGAATAGCACGAGCTGAAGACCCTGGACTGAGCAAAGCGAAGGAAGCGGCTGAAGCCGTGCCCGCGGAAAGCGTCCACCTAGAGCGGAAATCAAAGTTTTTATTAACATCTGTTCTTATAAATAACGTTTTGTAGAGAATCCGTTATCTTGTCACACAGTTGCCTAAAACTACTGAATTCCAGAAGTGAAAAAAATCACGCCACTTCAAAGTGGTAGAAAGTTCATGTATAATGAAGTCGAATCTGTTCAATTCCCACAAGGTTTGAAGAAAGGGGAAGTTTTTGCATGAATGAAGAACAACGCCTGGAAGCCGGGCTTGTCAAACCGGATACAGTTAAAACTGCATCTGCACCGGAAAAAGACTATAGTAAATATTTTGAGACTGTCTATACACCTCCATCCTTGAAGGAAGCAAAAAAACGAGGAAAAGAGGAAATTGCCTACCACGACGATTTCCAAATCGAAGAACGCTTTCTTGGAATGGGTGCTGGACGTAAATTTTATATCCGTACATACGGTTGTCAAATGAACGAACATGATACCGAGGTAATGGCTGGCATCTTCACAAGCTTGGGATACGAAGCGACGAACACGGTGGATGATGCAGACGTCATTCTTTTGAATACTTGTGCGATCCGGGAAAATGCGGAAAACAAGGTGTTTGGTGAATTGGGACATCTGAAGCCGTTGAAGCTTGAAAGACCGGATTTGCTCATTGGGGTTTGCGGTTGCATGTCGCAAGAGGAGTCCGTCGTCAATAAAATCCTGAAAACTTACGATCAAGTCGATATGATATTCGGGACGCATAACATCCATAGATTGCCGAATATTCTGCACGAAGCATATATGTCCAAAGAAATGGTCGTCGAAGTATGGTCGAAGGAAGGGGACATCATTGAGAACCTTCCAAAAGTCCGACACGGAAATATAAAAGCTTGGGTCAACATCATGTATGGCTGCGATAAGTTCTGTACGTATTGCATCGTACCTTATACACGCGGGAAAGAGCGCAGCAGACGGCCGCAGGACATTATCCAGGAAGTTAGGCAGCTCGCTGCTCATGGATATAAGGAAATCATGCTCCTTGGCCAAAACGTCAATGCTTATGGAAAAGATTTTGATGATATCGAATACCGCCTAGGAGATTTGATGGACGACCTTCGCCAGATCGATATTCCGCGTATCCGCTTTACAACGAGCCACCCTAGGGACTTCGACGATCATCTCATTGAAGTTCTAGCAAAAGGCGGAAACTTGCTAGATCATATTCATCTGCCAGTCCAATCGGGTTCAAGCGATATTTTGAAGATTATGGCTAGGAAATATTCAAGGGAACAGTTTTTAGAACTTGTCGGTAAAATTAAGGCTGCCATCCCGAATGTCACGCTGACAACGGATATCATTGTTGGATTCCCTAATGAAACGGACGAGCAGTTTGAAGAAACGCTTTCTTTGTATAAGGAAGTCGGATTCGAAATGGCTTATACGTATATTTATTCTCCGCGTGAAGGGACGCCTGCTGCCAAGATGGTGGACAATATTCCGATGGAAGTGAAAAAGGAACGTCTCCAACGCCTCAATAAGCTCGTCAATGACATGTCAGCGGAAGCGATGAAGCCATATAAAGGGAAAGTCGTCAAAGTGCTTGTCGAAGGCGAAAGTAAAAGGAACCCGGATGTACTTGCCGGTTATACAGAGAAAAACAAGCTTGTCAATTTCAAAGCGCCGCGTTCGGTGATTGGAGAAATTGTCAATGTAAAAATTACTGAGGCCAAAACATGGTCGCTCGACGGCGAATTTATCGGTGTCGTAAAAGAGGAAAAGGTGATGTCATAATGGAAAAACTTTATACTAAAGAAGAGATAATAGAAAAAGCGCGTGAAATTGCACATATGATCGCAAATACAGAACAAGTTGAATTCTTCAAGCGTGCGGAAGAACAAATTAATGAAAACCAAAAAATCCGTGAAAAAATTGCGAGCTTGAAATCGTTGCAAACGCAAGCGGTCAATTTCCAAATGTATGAAAAAGAGAGGGCGCTTGCAATCATCGAAGGGAAAATTGAGGCGATTCAAGCAGAAATCGACGAAGTTCCGATTGTACAAGAGTTCAAGCAATCACAAATTGACGTGAACCAACTTCTCCAGCTCGTCTCGAACACGATTGCCAACAGTGTAACGGACGAAATCATTGAATCCACAGGCGGAGATGTCCGACGCGGAGAAACTGGGTCATACGTCAAAAATACAAAACATAAGCCGTTATCATAATTTTAGGGAAAACACGATTAATAGTGATTTCCTCAGCCTGATTGAAAACGCATGTCAACAGGCTGAAAACCGATGAGGATAATTTCCTCGTCGGTTTTTTCACTTTCTGGGCTTCTGGTGCATAGGATAAATAGACGTCAACGAAGGAGGAAACGAACTGAAGAATTTACGGCAAATTGTGACGAAGGCAGTCATTGCTAAAGGGAAGTTAAGGACGGAATCGAATGTCTCGCTGAAGCCGCCGAATAATCCGTCGAGCATATTGGGCTGTTGGGTGATCAACCACACGCATCATGCGAAAAAAGTGGGTCGTTACATTGAAGTGACTGGGAAATTCGATGTGAATGTCTGGTATTCACACCATGATCACTCCAAGACGTCCGTCTATTCGGAATCGGTGCCGTATAAGGATAGGATTAGGCTTCATTATCGGGATGAGCCGGTGTCCGGTCAGGAAGAAATTATTGTCAATGTTGTCCAGCATCCGAATTGCACGGAAGCACTCATTTCCGAGTGTGGGGAAAAATTCATCATTAAAGTGGAAAGGGAATTGGTTGCGGAAGTCGTTGGTGAAACAAAAGTGTGCATCACTGTCCATCCACATCAATTCGAAGAAGAATGGTCATTCAAGGATGAATCATCTTCCCATCAAGGCCATGGGCACGAACATGACCATCACAAAGCAGATGAAGAGAAGCGTCATGATGACAGAGGGAAAGATTCACGTCCGTTTTAAGCCGGAGAGAGCATCCGGCTTTTTTTTGTTGAGATATGAACCAGTTTTTCCGCTTTGGTACTGTGGAGCATCATGTTTTGTTATAATATAAGAAAACGCAAGATTAGCGAGGTTCTGGAATGACTACATACACACCGATGATTCAACAATATTTACAAGTGAAAGCCGAACATGAGGATGCGTTCCTATTTTTCCGATTAGGAGATTTCTATGAACTGTTTTTCAACGACGCAATAGAAGCATCCAATATTCTTGAGATCACTTTAACGAGCAGAGATGGAGGAAGCACGGACAAAATTCCGATGTGCGGAGTGCCTTACCATTCAGCTGAGGGTTATATTGAGACTTTGGTTCGCAAAGGCCATAAAGTGGCCATCTGTGAACAGACGGAAGACCCGAGGGTTGCTAAAGGGATTGTGAAACGGGAAGTCGTGAAAGTGGTCACTCCGGGAACGATTACTGAAGGCAAATCTTTAGATGCCAATGCCAATCATTTTATCGGGGCTGCTGACCAGTTAGATGAAAGACATTATGCGCTAGCCTATGTGGACTTAGCGACCGGAGAAGGAAAGGCGGAAATCGTCTCAGGGGATGAACGGACGTTGATCGCAGAAATTGAAGCGCTCGGAATGAAGGAAATAGTTGTACGAGAACGATTGCACATCACCTTGAATGAGTGGATGGCAAAAAGGGATATCGTCCTCTCGATGGAAAATGGAGACGCTGAGCCATGCACGATGAACGCTCAACCGCATATTCCCGACGAATTAAGCGAGGCGTGCGAAATTCTTGTTTCTTATTTGAAACGCACTCAAAAGTCCTCTTTGGAGCATTTACGTCCATTTGAATATATACAGAAATCCAGCAAGCTATCGATTGATGCCAACTCGATGCGAAATCTAGAGCTTGTCCAATCAATCCGGAATGGAAGCAAGGAAGGAACACTTTTCTGGCTATTGGATGAGACATCAACGGCGATGGGTGCAAGGAAATTAAGAATATGGATCCATCAGCCTCTTGCCGACAGGGCTGCGATTGAGGACAGACTTACCATCGTGTCCGACTTAATTGAAGATTACTTTCTTCGTGATGACCTGAAAGCATCTTTGAAGGAAGTATACGACCTTGAACGATTATCGGGAAGGATCTCTATGGGAAGTGCAAGTGGAAGGGATCTTGCTCAGCTGCGAAACTCACTGCGACGTGTACCTCATTTGAAAAATGCCCTCCAGCAGTCCGGCCACGAGCGACTGCAACGATTCGCAAAACAGGTTGATCCGTGTTCAGAAGTACTCGATCTTTTAGAGGCGTCAATTGCAGAAAATCCGCCTCTTTCTGTTAAAGAAGGCGGTATCATTAAAGACGGCTATCACGAAAAGCTCGATCAGTATAGGGATGCTTCTAGAAATGGCAAGGAATGGCTAGCTGGACTCGAGCGTGAGGAACGTGAGCGTACAGGTATTAAAAATCTGAAAATCGGTTATAACCGCATTTTCGGCTATTTCATTGAAATTACGAAATCCAATATCCATCTGGCGGATTTAAGCCGCTATGAGCGCAAGCAGACGCTTGCCAATGCGGAGCGCTATATCACTTCCGAGTTGAAGGAGAAGGAAGACTTGATTCTGAACGCCGAGGCGGAAGGTCAAGAACTGGAATACACTCTTTTCTGCGACGTCCGTGATGAAATGAAAAACCATATTCGTAGAGTGCAACAATTGGCTGGCGTCCTCTCAGAACTGGACGTGCTCCTATCTTTCGCGGAAGTATCGGAAAAACAGCGGTTCGTCAGACCGGAATTCCATGACGGCCGGGCATTGGAAATCAAAAACGGGAGACACCCCGTCGTAGAGAAGATGATGGATCATTCATTATACGTGCCGAATAGCTGCAAATTGACAGAAGATGCAAACATGCTTCTCATCACCGGTCCGAATATGTCAGGTAAAAGTACATTCATGCGACAGGTCGCCTTGACGGTCATTATGGCTCAAATCGGCTGTTACGTGCCTTGCGAATCTGCAATCCTACCTGTGACAGACCAGATTTTCACGAGGATAGGAGCGGCGGATGATCTTGCATCCGGCCAAAGCACGTTCATGATGGAAATGATGGAATCTAAATATGCCATTGCAAATGCAACCGAAAACAGCTTGCTTCTCTTCGATGAAATCGGGAGAGGAACATCGACGTACGACGGAATGTCGCTTGCACAGGCGATGATGGAATTCATCCATGATGAAATTGGAGCGAACACATTGTTTTCGACACATTACCATGAACTTACAAAGCTTGACTTAGCATTGGATAAACTCGTGAATGTCCACGTTGCAGCTATGGAGCAAGAAGGGCGAGTCGTCTTCCTCCACAAAGTGATGGCGGGGCCGGCGGATAAAAGCTACGGTATCCATGTTGCTCAATTGGCCGGTCTTCCAGATACAATCGTAGTCCGCGCGAAAGAGCTGCTCGATGTTTTTGAAAGCGGAGAACAAGCAGCTGCTGCGACTGCGGCATCCGAGCAATTGACGTTTTTCGATTTGCAGGAGGAACCTGATTCAATGTCAGATTTGGACAAATCCGTATTAGAGCAGATGAAACAGGCAGACTTATTGAACTTGACGCCGATGCAAGCGATGAACTTGATTCTTGATTGGCAAAAACAATTAGATTCGGGTAATAAAGCAGACTGAACATTTACGTCCCGCCTGCCTATTAACATCATTTTTACGACTAACAGACTTAAGGAGGGATTCGATGGATATCATTTCAGTCATGGATGATTCATTATCCAATAAAATTGCTGCGGGGGAAGTAGTAGAGCGACCAGCTTCGATTGTTAAGGAATTAGTCGAGAACTCGATTGACGCAGGCAGCACATCGATTGAAATAGCGCTTGAAGAAGCCGGGCTCACTTCCATTCGGGTTACCGATAATGGAAAAGGAATGTCACGCAACGATGCTGTCCTTGCGTTTGAGCGCCATGCAACGAGCAAAATATCGAATGAACATGATCTGTTCCGGATTAGGACCCTTGGATTCAGGGGGGAGGCGCTAGCCAGTATCGCTTCCGTATCAAAGGTCAGCCTCTTCACGTCGGATGGGGAAACAGAAGGGACCGAAGTTCAGATCGACGGCGGTATCGTTCTCAAACAATCGAATGCTGCATTCAGAAAAGGGACCGACATGACAGTCTCACAACTTTTTTATAACACGCCTGCGAGGCTGAAATATATGAAGACAATCCAGACCGAGCTCGGTCATACGATCGATCTTGTCAACCGCCTTGCCCTTAGCCATCCTTATATCGCTTTCAAACTGTCTCACCATAGCCAAACTCTCTTGCGTACGTCAGGCAGCGGGGATCGCCGGAAGGTCCTTACGGATATTTACGGAATGGCGGTCGCGCGGAAGATGGTGCCATTCGGTGGCGAGAATTCGGATTTCAAGGTGAATGGATATGTGACATTGCCGGAAATGACTAGAGCATCAAAGAACTATATGACCCTTATCGTGAATGGAAGATGGGTAAAGAGCTATGCTGCGAACCAGGCCGTGCTCGATGGCTTGCACACATATTTGCCGATAGGCCGCTACCCGATTGCTGTCATCAACGTTGAAACAGACCCGTTTTTGACGGATGTCAACGTGCATCCTGCCAAGCAGCATATACGTCTCAGCAAAGAGGGCGATCTATTCGACCTTATCAAATCATCTGTTCGAGAATCGGTGAAACGGTCAATTATCGTTCCTGATGCCGTGAAACGGGAGCCAGTGAAAAGAATGCCTTCCGAGCAAGTGACGATTTGGAATGAATTTCGCCCTGCAAACGTTTGGAAGGAAAGGGAAGATGAACAAGAGAAAGTAATAATTGAGCAGGAAGAACCAAAAATTGAGACTCAGACAATCGAGACGAAACCGCTGCAAACAGTTTACGAATCCGTTGAGGAAGAACGTGTACAAGCGGTTCAACCTGAAAGAATAAAGGAAACGCAGGAAATACAGGAGGTACAGGAAACACCTGATCCTGAAACAACTGAAACGAAGGAAAAGAGATTCCCGTCACTCGTACCGGTCGGCCAAGTCCATGGCACGTACATCGTCGCTCAAAATGAAGATGGATTTTACATGATTGATCAGCATGCTGCCCAAGAGCGAATCAAATATGAATTCTTCAGGGGAAAATTGAGTAGAGTGGAAGAGGACGAAAGGCAAATGTTGCTAATGCCACTTATCTTCCATTATTCAGGCGACGATATGGTGAAAATTGAGGAGAATCGGGAAGCTTTAAATGAGGTCGGCGTCTTTCTAGAGGAATTTGGTCCTTCCTCCTATACGGTGAAAGAATATCCGGCATGGTTTCCAGCAGGAGAAGCATCAACTCTTATCGAAGAATTAATAGAACAAGTGCTGACAACGCGGAAAATAGATATTGGGAAGCTTCGTGAAGAGACAGCGATCATGATGAGCTGCAAGCGTTCCATTAAAGCGAATCATTATCTATCGATTGCAGATATGGAAAAGCTGCTGAACGATTTGTCGCTTGCGGAGAATCCATATACATGCCCACATGGACGGCCAGTCCTTATCCATTTTTCAACTTATGAAATTGAAAAGATGTTTAAGAGGGTAATGTAATTGCATGGAACGTCGAATTATGTAATGTGGCGGGAATCCAATAGTTGAACAAGGGAGAGGTTAGACAATGGGGGAGTTCATATTAACAATCGACCAAGGAACGACTAGCACGAGGGCAATCCTGTTCAACCGGAAAGGCGAGATTGTTCATACCGCGCAACGGGAATTCAGGCAAATCTTTCCCAAGCCGGGCTGGGTGGAGCACAATGCCAGTGAAATATGGGGTTCTGTCTTATCCGTAATCGCTTCAGTTCTGACGGAAAGCGGACATCAGCCAGAAGATATCGTCGGAATCGGCATTACAAACCAGCGGGAGACGACAGTCGTATGGGATAAGCACACTGGACAACCTGTCTATAATGCAATTGTTTGGCAGTCGAGACAGACCCAGCACATTATTAACGAGTTACGGGAAGCAGGCAAGGAAGAGAGTGTCCGTCAAAAGACTGGTTTGCAGCTCGATCCTTATTTTTCCGGCTCGAAAGTGAAGTGGATCCTCGATGAGGTGGAAGGTGTACGCGAACGAGCGGAAAAAGGGGATCTGCTCTTCGGCACAATCGATTCGTTCCTCATATGGAAGCTGTCAAATGGAGCGGTTCATGTTACCGATTACTCGAATGCATCTAGGACTATGCTTTTCAATATACATGATCTGCAGTGGGATAAAGAGCTTTGCGATATGCTGGATATACCGATGGGAATGCTCCCCGAGGTGAGGATGTCATCCGAAATCTATGCTCATACAGACCCTTCCGTCTTTTTCGGGGCTTCCGTTCCGATTGCCGGAGCGGCGGGCGATCAGCAATGCGCTTTGTTCGGGCAAGCCTGTTTTCACGAAGGCATGGCTAAAAATACGTACGGGACAGGTTGTTTCATGTTGCTGAATACAGGTGAGCAGCCTGTGACTTCTGAAAATGGTCTGCTTACAACGATAGCGTGGGGTTTGGACGGGAAGATTACATATGCGCTTGAAGGCAGTGTGTTCGTCGCAGGTTCCGCTATCCAATGGCTCAGGGACGGAATGCGTATGATCCAAAAAGCGGCTGATTCGGAAATGTACTCGACAAGGATTGCATCTACGGAAGGTGTTTATGTCGTACCCGCATTCGTCGGACTCGGTACACCGTATTGGGATTCGGACGCCAGAGGGGCGATATTCGGGTTGACTCGAGGAACGGAAAAAGAGCATTTCATCCGGGCGACAGTCGAATCGCTCGCGTATCAGACGAAAGATGTGCTTTTGACGATGGAGAAGGACGCAAGTATCGATATCGATATATTGCGTGTGGACGGAGGCGCTGTCGCAAATACATTCCTCATGCAATTCCAAAGTGACTTGCTGCAGATAGAGGTCGAACAGTCGGCGTATTTGGAGACGACGGCACTTGGGGCGGCATATCTTGCAGGTCTTGCAACAGGGTTTTACGAATCTTGCGAGTCAGTGGAAGCATTATGGGCTGGTGAGCGAACATATTCCCCGAAGATGGCAGTGGAAGAGCGGGACTCCTTGTATGGCGGCTGGAAAAAGGCAGTTGAGGCTGCGCGGGCTTTTAAACATTGACTGGAGGAGAGCGAAGGATGTTATCATCGATCACAAGACCGAAAGTGAAACACTTCATGCGCGACTATCAGTTTGACCTGCTCGTCATCGGAGGAGGGATTACCGGTGCCGGCATCGCACTTGACGCGGTGACGAGGGGGTTATCTGTTGCACTAATCGACATGCAGGATTTTGCTGCGGGTACTTCCAGCCGATCGACGAAGCTCATCCATGGAGGCTTGCGGTATTTGAAACAGATGGAATTGAAAATCGTTTCGGAAACCGGCAAGGAAAGGGAAATCGTCTATCGGAATGCCCTGCACGTGACGAAGCCCGAGCGTATGCTTCTTCCCTTCCATAAAGGCGGTTCATTCGGAAAGCTGACAACTTCTGCCGGATTATTTGTCTATGATAAATTGGCGGGCGTAAGAAAAGAGGAGCGCCGTGAAATGCTGTCAGCCGAAGAGACGCTTGCAATGGAGCCGTTAGTGCGGGAAGAAGGCTTGCTTGGCGGCGGACATTATGTGGAATACCGTACAGACGATGCACGCCTGACGATTGAAGTATTGAAAAAAGCTGCTCAAAAAGGTGCGCTTTGCCTAAATTACATGAAAGCCGAGCAATTTAACTATGATGACGGAAAAGTGGCGGGTGTCACTTCTCGGGATATGCTCACTGGAGAAGTGATAGACATAAGTGCCTCCGTAGTCGTTAACGCGACCGGCCCTTGGGTGGATGAACTGCGGGAAAAGGACGAAGTGTCTAATGACAAACGGCTGCGATTAACAAAAGGAACCCATATTGTTATAGACAAGGTGGTTTTTCCTTTGCAACAAGCAATCTATTTTGATTCTCCTGACGGCAGAATGATTTTTGCCATTCCGAGGGGTAATAAAGCGTATATCGGGACGACAGATACCTTTTTTGATGGCGATCGAGCCAACCCGGTTGCAAACGAGGAAGACATCGCTTATCTTCTTGATGCGCTTCATTACATGTTCCCTTCAGTGAAGGTGGACCGCAATGATGTCGAATCGACTTGGGCGGGTATACGGCCGCTAATTTATGAAAAAGGGAAGGATCCATCCGAAATTTCACGTAAAGATGAAATTTGGGAAGCGGGGACGGGATTAATCACGATTGCTGGCGGCAAATTGACTGGCTATCGGAAAATGGCTGAAACCGTCGTGGACTATGTCGTCATGCGAATTCCGACAACGTCTTTTGGACCGTGTGTAACGGAGCATCTCCCATTGTCTGGCGGAGACTTTGAGAGTGAAGAACAGTTCGCCATTTACATTGAAAGCAAATCGAATGAAGCCGAATTGTATGGTCTTACGAATGAAGAAGGACGTGCGCTTGCTTCCATGTACGGAACGAATGTCGATCTAGTCTATAACTATGCCAGTGCCGTATCAACAGAGCAAACAGTCTTGCCGGCTACTTGGAAAGCGGAAATCCTCTATTCAATCCATTATGAAATGGCGATGACGCCCTCCGATTTCTTCATCAGAAGGAAAGGAGACCTCTTCTTTAACATTTCGTATGCCAAACTGTATAAAGAGGCTGCAACGGATTATATGGGTGATATCCTTTCGTACTCCGTCGAAACGAAAGAACGGTATCTCGCAGAATTGGAGCAACATATAAAAGAGGCTGAAGGAAAGGTCGGTGAGCGTGTGTGAATGAACAGGTGCTGACGATGTCAGACGATTTTTCCATCTATACCGTTTATGCGCAACCAGAAAAACCACCTATCGCCCATATTCATATTCTGCATGGAGTGGCAGAACATATCGGCCGATATGAAGAGTTTGTAACATTTCTCACAGACGAAGGCTTTGCCGTATCCGGTCATGATCATCGCGGCCATGGCCACACAACCGATTTAAATGGGGAATTAGGAGATTTCGGAGTCGCGGCGGGCTTTGATCGGATCGTTGATGACGCTCATGAGATAATCGACTATTACCGGAATAAATTTCAAGCGCCCAAAATGATCCTCTTCGGTCACAGCATGGGTTCATTTGTTGCAAGGAGGTACGCCCAAAGATTCGGAAGGGAACTTGATAAGCTCATCTGTTTGGGCACAGCAGGCGACCCAGGAGTGAGCCGGCTCGCAGGACAAGCATTAGCGTATATGAAAGGCAAGGCAACGAAATTCGATGAGCCAGATTATTTTATTAATAAATTGATGTTTGGCGGGTTCAACAAAACAGTCAGCAAACCGGAAACACCTGTCGATTGGCTATCGACAGACAAAGGAACGATAGAAAAATATATTAATGACCCATTATGCGGCTTTGTACCGACAACCCGTTTTTTCATCGACCTGTTCGACGGACTTGCAAAAATCAATGATCAAAACAACATCCGACAAATCCAAACCGGATTACCGATCCTCCTCTTATCAGGATTAGATGACCCTGTTGGCAATAAAGGAAAAGGGGTCTGGCAGGCTGCAAGGCAATTTACCGATGCTGGCATCGAGGATGTAACGGTCATGTTATACGAAGGCGGTCGACATGAAATGTTGAATGAAGTGAATCGGGAACAAGTATTTAATTTCGTAAAGGATTGGATAAAAAAAGAATGAATCAATCAGATAAAGTCATCGCAATCGTCGGACCGACTGCATCAGGCAAAACGGCACTAAGCATCGAGCTAGCCAAAAGGCTTGATGGGGAAATTATCAATGGCGATGCAATGCAAGTGTATAAAGGATTAAATATTGGCACAGCGAAAATAACAGAACAAGAAAAGGAAGGAATTCCCCACCACCTCTTCGACATCAAGGAACCGAACGAGTCGTTTTCTGTAGCGGAATACCAGTCGACTGTGCGTAACTGTATTGAAGAGATCCAAAGCCGAGGCAAACAGCCGATCATTGTCGGCGGCACGGGTTTGTATATCCAGTCGGTTCTTTTCGATTTCAGATTCACAGAAGAGGCGGGGGATGAAAAAGTCAGAGCTGAATTGGAAAAAGAACTTGAGTCGGAAGGCGGCGCGGAGCGTCTGTACAATCGACTACAAAAACTGGATCCTGAAAGTGCAGAAAAAATTCATCCGAATAACCATCGTCGTTTGATACGGGCACTTGAAATCATCGAAGTGACTGGCAAAACGAAAAATGAGCATGAACAAGGAGCAGGTGATGCGCCGTTATATGATCATTTAATCGTCGGTCTCAAACTCGACAGGGAAGTTCTTTACGAGCGAATCGATGTAAGGGTCGATCAGATGATGGAGGAAGGACTGCTGGAAGAGGCGAGAGGATTGTGGGAAAAGGGCGTCCGAAATGTCCAGTCGGTCCAGGCGATAGGATATAAGGAGCTTTATCAATATTTTGAAGGCGCCATCTCATTGGACGAAGCAGTAGAGTTAATCAAGAAAAATACTCGTCATTATGCCAAGCGCCAATTGACGTATTTTCGAAACAAAGTGAAAATCTCTTGGTTTGATGTAATTGTAGACAAAGGAAATATTGTAGATGGAATTTTATCGATTTTAAAGGGTTTTGAAGAGGCGGAATCGAATAAGTAAAAAGGCAAGAGAAATATAGAAGCAATTGGAGGCTGGGGTGTATGTCACAAGGTAACATGCAAGAAACATTTTTGAACTCATTACGGAAAAATAACACGTTCGTCACTGTATTCCTATTGAATGGTTTTCAGTTGAAAGGTCTTATCAAATCATATGATAATTACACTGTTCTCTTGGAATCGGACGGCAAGCAGCAATTGATCTACAAGCATGCAATTTCGACGTATGTGCCTGCAAAACCTGTAGTGTTAAAGGATGAGGAATAAAAAATATGTCCCAATAGAAAAAGGAACAGGCTCGCCCTGCTCCTTTTTCTATTGGGTATATTATCAATCACTGCGAGGCAACTCCCAGTGATAATGATAGGATAAGATTCGCAGAGCTGCGACGATAACGAGCAGTGCGTATAGCGCCCAATCATAGTCGTAGAGACCGACTCCTACAAAGAAACCTGCACCTGCCGCCCAAATTGCATAAATATCCTTTTTGAAAATGAGGGGGCGTCTGCCAGCGAGTAGATCTCGGATCACTCCACCGCCTGCACCTGTCAATACAGCGGCAACCATCACTGCGTAAAGCGACATATTCATATTCACTGCAAGCATCGCTCCTTGAATGGCAAACGCCGCGAGTCCTATGGCGTCAAAGTACGTGCCCCAACGATTCCAATGGCTGATGATCGCTTTGGAAAAAAAGAAAATGAATGTTATTAATACCGAAGCAACGATGAAAAGGAAATCTTGGCTCCATAAAACGGATGAAGGCAATCCAAGGAGAACATTTCGTAAAGCACCTCCGCCGAACGCCGTCACCATCCCTAATATATATACTCCAAAAATATCATATTTCTCTTCTTGTGCAACTAACGCTCCGGAAATGGCGAAAGCCGCCGTACCGATAAAACTGAAAACTTCCCAAGCCATGATGTTCCTCCTTACTCCAAACACTTCATATAGTATATCAAAATAGAGGCTCTGCCAATACCGATCGTTTTCGATTGACCAATTCCATTAGACTGATAAGATATACTAGTGACTATTTGTAGGAATGAGGAAATTGGAATGATGATACATGAATTTACTTCCGATATCGAAATGAAAGCGGAAGAAACTGAACAAAAACTGGCCCCTTACTTTAGAAAAATTGAAAAGACGGCCTTTTACAATCAACGGAAAGTGCTGGCGGCATTCCGAAAAAACATGGTGAGCGATTTTCATCTGACCGGCTCTACGGGTTACGGATATGATGATAGCGGCAGGGATGTGCTCGAACAAGTATATGCAGACACATTCGGCGCAGAAGCCTGTCTCGTTCGTAACCAGATCATCTCGGGGACACATGCGATCTCAACGAGCTTGTTCGGCGTACTCCGGCCAGGGGATGAACTCCTTTATATAACGGGTAAACCATACGATACACTAGATTCGATCGTGTCCGGTAACGGTGAAGATACCGGATCGCTTACTGATTGGGGAATCACATACAAACACGTCGACCTGAAGGAAGACGGCGAAGTCGATTTTGATGAAGTGAAGAAGAATATCCATAGTAAGACGAAAATGATCGGCATTCAACGTTCAAAAGGGTATTCGGACCGTCCTTCTTTTCTTATTGAAGAAATCGGGGAAATGGTCTGCTTTGTTAAATCGATTAACCCGGACCTTATCGTATTTGTCGATAATTGCTACGGTGAATTCGTGGAGACGAAAGAGCCGATTGAAGTAGGTGCCGATTTGATGGCTGGCTCACTCATAAAAAATCCAGGTGGGGGTCTTGCTAGAACAGGTGGGTATATTGCGGGACGTGCAGACCTTGTGCAAAAATGTGCTTACCGTATGACATCACCTGGAATCGGTGCGGAAGCGGGCGCATCTCTTGATACGTTGTTGGAAATGTACCAAGGTTTCTTCATTGCGCCGCACGTCGTCAGTCAATCTGTCAAAGGTGCTCTCTTTACAGCAGGATTCCTAGAAAGCTTCGGACTCGATACTACTCCACATTATTCAACTGAAAGGACTGATTTGATACAGTCCGTAAACTTTGAAAATGCTGAGCAGATGATCGCTTTCTGTAGGACAATTCAGGAGAACTCGCCGGTAAATGCGCATTATGCACCAGAACCGTCGTATATGCCTGGCTATACTGATGATGTCATCATGGCTGCCGGAACATTTATTCAAGGCTCAAGTATCGAGCTTACCGCAGACGGCCCGATCCGTCCGCCTTACACTGCCTACGTACAAGGTGGATTGACATATGAACACGTTAAGGCTGCTGTCATGTCGTCCATGGATAAGCTGCTGAAAAATGAGATGATGAGTAATTGACATGAAAAGAGGATGATCCAGTCGAAGCGAATCGACTCGGTCATCCTCTTTTTTCATATACCGTCTAGACTCCGGGTGGCAACCGTTCGGGTCATAAGTCGGCTCCGCTACACGGCAAAAACCGCCGTTTCGCAGATCCTCCTTATGCCTGTCACGGTTAACCGCCACCCTCTGCTTTTGTTTAATGAATTTGGCGGTAAACGCCGACAACTTTCCCAAGAATGGAAACTGAATTGACGATGATCGGCTCCATTGATTCATTTTCCGGTTGCAAGCGGAAGTAATCCTTTTCTTTGAAGAAGCGTTTAACCGTCGCTTCATCCTCTTCCGTCATGGCGACAACAATTTCACCATTGTGTGCAGTATGTTGCTGCTTGACGACGACATAATCCCCATTTAGAATTCCAGCTTCTATCATACTATCTCCGACAATTTCAAGCATGAACAGCTTATCGTCGGACGTACCGTACGTATCCGGCAAAGGGAAGTATTCCTCGATGTTTTCAATTGCGGTAATCGGCAACCCCGCGGTCACCTTTCCGACAAGCGGAACGTGGACTACGCCAGATTTCAGCGCTGTCAGACCTTCAGGATCCAATACCTCGATCGCTCTCGGTTTTGTCGGGTCCCTACGGATATATCCTTTGCTTTCCAATCTAGCCAAATGCCCATGCACGGTTGAGCTTGAAGCTAGTCCGACAGCTTCGCCGATTTCACGCACGGAAGGCGGATATCCTTTCAGCTTCACTTCATCTTTGATAAACGATAGGATATCCTGCTGTCTCTTTGAGATTTTCTTCATAATTCCACCCTCCAAATAATAGAATCAATGATTAACAATTGTGCGAACGCATGTCCGCAGCCGCAATCGTTTCTTAAGGAGAGTATAACAGGTGTTCGGACAATTGGCAAACAAAGGTTCGAAAGTTTTGTTGACTTCTAAAAAAACGTGTCCTATAATGGGAACATGCATTCCGAACAAACATTCTTGGAGGGGTTTTTTATGACTTTCATTCAAAAATACGGATTTATTCTATTAATTGTTTTCCTTTGCACAGCTTTTACAATCGTAGGTGTCATGAGAGAAGCTAAATCAGCTTCAAATTCATTTGTCGAAGTGACAATAGCAGAAGGGGATACTCTTTGGGGATTGGCGCAAGACTATTCCAACAATGATCATCCAAAGAAATGGATTGCGAGAGTAATGGAACTAAATGACATGCAGTCTACTACAATAAAATCAGGAGAAAGATTAATATTGCCGAAAGTTGACCCAGTCTTCCCCGACTCGATGATGACCGAATTGGCGGGAGAAGAATGATGACAGGTAAATTGAAGACATGCGTCCTTTATTGCCGTGTCAGCACAGAAAAGGATTCACAGGAAGCTTCATTATCTAGGCAAGAAGAGGAACTGAAGAAACTTGCAGATGAGCTGGGACTGAAGATCGTACATATATTCAAGGAAAAACATAGCGGCTACGATATGGATCGCGAAGGATTGCTTGACTTATTGGACTTCATCCGCGACGAAAAGATTGACGCTGTACTCATACAAGACGAAACAAGACTGGGCAGGGGGAACGCGAGGGTCGCCATCCTGCATTTGCTCGCCAAGACAAACACCGTCGTCATTACAAACCATGATAATGGCGCATTACAATTGAATGAAATGGACACGATGCTGCTGGAAATATTGGCGATTGTCGAAGAGTATCAACGTAAATTGCACAACGCCAAAATCCGGAGAGGCATGAAACGTGCAGTCCGCGACGGGTACAGACCAGAACGGAATTTGAAAAACAAAGGAAATGTAGAAGGACGCGAACGTATCGAAGTTCCAATCAGTGAAATTGTATCACTGCGTCAAAAGGGACTTACTTTCGAAGAAATCGCAAGTGTACTGAGAGGACTTGGCCATAACGTAAGCAAAGCAACGGTCCACAGAAGATATAAAGAATATGAACTAGAGCAGGAAGGCTGATTGGTTGCACTTCCTGCTCTTTTTGTATACCTTCAAAGTATAGTTTTAATAAGTTCCACTTCTATTGTTTATTGGTTTGTTATTAAGGATCACTTAGGATTGAAACGAAAGGTGGCGACTCCAGCGAAAGCCGTAACGAAGAACGGCTTTTGCGAGTAAAAGCGCAGCGTTACGAGCAGAGTGAAGAAGGCTGCCTTAATTTCTGCAAAATGCGCAGAAATTAAGGCAAATCGAACCCTTCGCTGTTCGATTGGAAAGCGTCCACCTGAAGTGGAAATCCTGTTAACAATTGAATGTTGGACAACACAACTGGAGGAATACCATGTTATCACAAGATAAAATTAAACGAATCAACGAACTATCGAAAAAGTCGAAAACAATCGGCCTATCAATCGAAGAAGCAAAAGAACAAACTCAACTGCGCAAAGAATACTTGGAAACATTCCGCTCATCCATGCGTGACACAATCGAAAACGTCAAAGTGATCGATCCTCAAGGCAACGACGTCACACCTGACAAAGTGAAAGATGCACGGAATAAGAAGTTCCTGAACTGAACATCCGAACATAGGATGGATTGTATTTCATCTATATATTGACTACACTATAGAGGTAATAACAATTGCAACTATAAGATAAAGCATGGGAAAGGATGTTCTGAATGACCGAAAAGATTGACCAATTAGCAATAAACACGATTAGGACGTTATCCATCGATGCAATCGAAAAGGCAAATTCCGGCCACCCGGGATTGCCAATGGGAGCTGCTCCGATGGCTTACACCCTATGGACGAAACATATGCATCATAATCCTTCGAATCCTGAATGGTTCAACCGCGACCGCTTTGTCCTATCGGCAGGTCACGGTTCCATGCTGTTATACAGCCTGCTTCACTTAAGCGGCTACGGTTTACCGATGGAGGAATTGAAAAACTTCAGACAATGGGGATCGAAAACGCCAGGACATCCTGAATACGGCCATACTGTCGGTGTTGAAGCGACAACGGGACCACTCGGACAAGGAATTGGAATGGCAGTAGGAATGGCGATGGCTGAAAAGCATTTGGCGGCTACTTATAACCGTCCAGGTTTCGACATTGTAGACCATTACACGTACGCGCTCTGCGGCGACGGTGACCTCATGGAAGGTGTAGCAGCAGAGGCGATTTCCCTTGCAGGACATCTGCAATTGGATAAATTAATTGTCCTCTACGATAGTAACGACATTTCCTTGGATGGAGATTTGGATATGTCATTTACGGAAAACATCCGTAAGCGTTTCGAATCATATGGCTGGAACTATATCCGTGTGGAAGATGGCAATAATATCGAACTGGTTTCAAAAGCAATTGAAGAGGCGAAAGGCAATTCAGGCGGCCCGACAATGATTGAAGTGAAGACGGTCATCGGGTATGGCTCGCCAAATAAATCCGGTAAGGCAGACGTCCACGGTGCACCTCTTGGCGAAGACGAAATGAAGCTTACGAAAGAATACTACAAGTGGACGTACGAAGAGGATTTCTGTGTTCCCGAAGGCGTCTATGAGACATTCAAAGAGGCAACCGATGAATTGGGCGTCAAGAAAGAACAACAGTGGAACGAGCTGTTTGCACAATATGAAAGCGAACATGCTGAATTAGCAAATCAATTGAAGGCTGCCATCAAAGGTGAAATGCCTGAAGGACTTCAAGAAGCGCTTCCTACGTATGAAGTTGGTTCATCACATGCAACCCGCTCAGCTTCAGGAGACGCGATCAATGCCATTGCAAACGTATTGCCTTCATTCTTTGGTGGAAGCGCAGACCTTGCAGGGTCAAACAAGACGACGATCAAAGGTGCGGGAGACTTCCTACCGGGAGATTATACAGGCCGTAACATTTGGTTCGGTGTCCGTGAATTTGCGATGGGTACTGCTTTGAACGGTATGGCGCTTCACGGTGGGGTACATGTGTTCGGTGGAACGTTCTTCGTATTTAGCGATTACGTTAGACCGGCAATCAGATTGTCCGCTCTCATGGGCATGCCTGTCACATACGTATTTACACATGACAGCATCGCAGTAGGTGAAGATGGTCCTACACATGAACCGGTTGAACATTTATCATCATTCCGTTCAATGCCAGGATTGACAGTCATCCGCCCGGCTGATGGCAATGAAACTTCGGCTGCATGGAATATTGCGGTCTCATCGAAGAACAGACCGACATTACTCGTCTTATCCCGTCAGAATCTAGAAGTGTTGCCGAAATCCGGTGAACTTGCAATGGATGGCGTGAAACGCGGTGCTTATACGATTTCGCCTGCCGAAAAAGATGTGGCTGACGGAATTTTGATTGCTACAGGTTCAGAAGTGAACTTGGCTGTCGCAGCACAATCAAAACTACGTGAAGAAGGAATCGATGTTGCTGTCGTATCCATGCCTTCATGGGATTTGTTCGAGCAGCAGGATGAGCAATATAAAGAAAGCGTACTGCCGAAAGCAGTGAAAAAACGCCTATCCATCGAAATGGGAGCGTCCCTAGGATGGCATAAATATGTAGGTGACGAAGGTGAAGTCATGGCAATTGACACGTTTGGAGCAAGTGCTCCAGGGGAAAAGGTCATTGCGGAGTATGGTTTCACTGAAGAGAATGTAGTTCGTGAAATGAAAACGATCCTCGGTCGTAACTAATTTTTGCCGCTTCGGAATGTCATGTGACTTATATTTCCGAAGCGGCATTTTTCAACAAATCACTAACTCACTATTAGAAAGGTTTCGACAACATTAGTGCCTTTCTTTACCGTGTTTTGACAAACTTTTTACTTCTGTTGCGATAGACTATGTAAAAAGGAGGTGACGGTCATGAGAACTTATGATATTTATAAAGTGAAGAAAAGATACCAATCATTTATACTAGGCAGAGAAGGTCTTCTCTATGATTTGCTAAAGGATCATGCTCAGGAAGAACCTTTACAGGAAGTTAAGTATTTATGCGATGAAATCGAAGAATCTGCGATTGACCAAGCAATCCTTAGCAATTTGGGAAAGAGTTTTACGACGGTCGAAAGTGATGATGGAGAATATAAATTGTCCCACCCGATGAAAGGGTCGATCCATATTTCGCTGACGCCGTATTCTCTTCAAGCGTATTGCGATGGCTCGCGGATGCTCGACCTAGACTTGTTCGTCGCGTTATCCGGGGCGGATGATCGTTTTTTTGCCGTAATGGACGAGCATGGCGAGTGGGGGTGGCTGAAGCCTATTAAACAGGAAACTCAACTCGGGAACAATCGGTCGTTCTTATTTTAGTATTCAATTCGACATTATATATAATTATTTACTGCCAGTCATTGCTATCCGCCGCCCCTTTGTTGTATAATCCATCATGGTAGAGTATTCTCGAATTACGGTAGTGAAGGAGGTATAGCGGATGGTAAGCACGATTTGGGTAATCCTCATTGCCGTCGTCGCGTTAATCGCTGGTGTGGCCCTCGGATTTTTCATTGCACGTCAATATATGATGAAATATTTGAAGGAAAACCCGCCAATCAATGAACAAATGTTACGTATGATGATGATGCAAATGGGACAAAAACCTTCACAAAAGAAGATTAATCAAATGATGGCACAAATGAACAAAGTAAGTGACAATGCAGGTAAGAAAAAATAAGTTAGCTTATTTTCGTTCTATAAAGATTAGTTTCATTTAATTTTTGTACAAGCTATCTAAACCTCGATGTAATCGACAAAACCACTTTTTACTGATCAAATCAGGAAAGTGGTTTTTTATGTTGGAGAAAAGAAAGAGGCATCGTTGATTTTATAGGTATTTTATACTGTTTTTAAAATTGTTTTATTTGCAGTATCCCTTTTGACCCCACCCATCTATATAGAGGGCAAAAGGGGGAATTGTAAATGACACACTACTTGAGCGAATACTCGCGTTTCGAAACAATTGCTGAAATGGACGCAGCAGCTGAACAGCATGTAAGACGTCATTGGGATGAAATGACAAAATCCGATCGACAAGTACTCGACATCATCCGTCGTTACTCTGTAAAATATGGTGCAGCTCATTTGAAACACGGAACGATCGAAGACGCAATCGCGAAGTCCAATGTCACGGTAAGACGTGCAATCCGCAAACTCGTCAATTTAGGCATCATCGAGAAAGTCTATTACATCCGACCGGTCATGAGCGGGCTCGCGCCAACATTTATATCATTTTACCTTTTGAAGACCAGGGGAAAATGAACGACCGGAACGATGACGATAAACCGCATGAGGACGTGGAAAACAAGCAACTTCCAGCAAACGAAGCTCTTCTTTCTAAATCTATTTTAAAATCTAAAGATCTTAACTACACGTCTCCTATGGAACCGTCAAAGTTATCCACAAGTCTATTCAGTCGAATGAAAGACTTGCTATCCTCGACAATTAGAGACACAAAACTAGCCCGTGAATTCTACGGAATACATAGAGCCATATCAGGACGCATGTTGAAGTACGAAATCTATAAAGACGATCGCCATGTATTCGAGGATCTTGCGTATCGTGCATTAATGATTACTGTTATGGCAACAAAGAAGAAGAAAGTCCATAATTTGCCGGGGTATTACAAGGGAGTGCTGGACAAGTTGGTCGATGAAACGTACTTCAAGGACATTTTTATGCTGTTTGATAAGCCGGTGGAAGGGTTTTATTGTCCTTGAGCAGGGGTGGTTGTGATACGATCAGGAATCGTTTCGTTGCGAATGATTTTAGTGTGATGCGAATCAATTTGATTTCGTTGCAGCTCGGTTTCCTTGTATTGCAGTCGTTTCGTTGTGTTACGGAATGAATTCATTTCGTTGCGGCATCATTACATTGTCATTGTGATGTGAGTCGATAAATTCATCTCGTAAATGATTGATCAATTAATTTTAAATCCTGACTATCTGCCATTTACATAGAGTATGAAACAGTATTATCCACTCAAAAAAACACCTTTGTATAACAATGGCACATTCGATGTGTCCATTAATTAAACAAAGGTTATTGCGACAACCATTAGTTGGTTTCCGGGAAGAATGCTTGGGATGTCTGGATGTCCACGAGTGTGGGTGCTTTTGTTTTTAGGGCGGATTCTAGAACGGATTCAAGCTCCTGATCAGTTGCGACATGGAATCCGTTCCATCCGCATGCTTCGGCGATTTTGATGAAATCAGGGTTTGTGAGATCAACTCCCACTTCTTTTTTGTCCATGACCTTGATTTTGTCCCTTTCCATTTGAAGTGAGCCGTTATTTAATACAATGACGGTAATGTCGAGTCCATAGCGAGTCGCGGTCGTCAAATCGGCTAGCGTCATTTGCAGGCCGCCATCCCCGACAATCGCTACCACTTGTTTTTCCGGTTGTTCAAGCTTTGCCGCCATTGCTGCAGGAAGACCGAACCCCATCGTTCGCCAGTATCCGGAGAAAACTATTCTTTGCTGTTTTTGCCTAAAATTGCGATTCAACCACACTGTACCATCGCCTGTATCTACGCAAAGAACCGAATCTGCATCGACTGTTCTGTCAAGGGCACGCATAATACGGGAAGGATGCACGGGAGACCCCGCAGTATTGCCTTCCTGCTCATTTGCTCAGCCCATTTCTGTTTAGCTTCCCGGCAACGGTCAACCCAGTCTTCAGCTCGAGAAAATCCTTGCAGACTCTCCCTTAAAAGCGGAAGAACTTCTTCTGTTGATCCGGTAATGCCGAGCTTCACGGGGATGCTTTTTTCAATTTTATCGAAATGGGTGTCTATCTGGATAATTTGTGCGTCAGATGGGACATACCCTTCCGGCCACCATGCCGTGCCTGCAAGAAGGACAACATCAGCATCTTTCAAGACATCGGCGGCATGCGGATTGCCGCCTTCGCCAATGCCTTGCAGCAGGTGAGGGGAAGATTCATCCAACAAACCTTTTCCGCCTAAACTAGTTAAGATGCCAGCCCCCCATAATTCAGCAAGTTTCTCCACCTCTTCTGACGCAGCGGCTGCTCCGGAGCCTGCGAGAATCATCGGGCGCTTTGCTGTTTTCATTATGGATGTTGCCTGGCTCAAGCTGTCCGTTGTGAAATTAGAAAAGCCCTCAATCTGTTCTGGCAAAGCTCGCGGCACTACAGAAGTGTGTTCCATGAAAAGGTCCTTTGGGATGGACAAATGAGTGACAACACGCTGACCGAGTGATTTGCGCACTGCTCTATGGAGAAGTTCGACTGTTGCATCCTGATTGGCAAGAGTAGCGGAAAACGATGCGAATGGTTTCATCAGCTCTTGTTGATCTACATATTGCGGAAATTCTGTTCCGATTTTATCCGTCGGTGCTTGGCAAGTGAGTGCGAGAACAGGAGCTTTGTCTGCATATGCGTCTCCCAACCCGTTAAGCAAGTTGGCTGCCCCAGGACCCATCGTTGCCGTACATACTGCAAGCCGGCCTGTCAGCTTCGCTTCTGCAGAAGCCATGAAAGCAGCGGTAGATTCATGTTTAACTGCGATGAATTGAATTTGATCTTGTTTTGCAAGTGCGTCAATGAGACCGATAATCGCATCACCAACTACTCCGTAAATCCGTTTTACACCGAATAACGATAATTGATCGAGTACCAATTCTGCAACTGTCCGTTCACTTTCCATGTCATAAAACCTCCTCGATAGATCTTATCCGTCCTGCTAGCCATGTAGCAGGAAAGTCCACTCTTATAGGTCTTCCTCTAAAAAGCAGTAGATAAACTTTACGGTTAATTTGTAAACAGAGCATACAGACAATTAGGCTGCTGCTCTTTCATGTGAGTAATTCTAATGGATACAGTAGTAAGTTATCGGGCCATGTATTCGAGGATCTTGCGTATCGAGCATTGATGATTACCGTTATGGTAAGTCCGTAATTTGCCGGGGTATTTCAAGGGAGTGCTGGACAAGTTGGTCGATGAAACGTACTTCAAGGACATTTTCATGCTGTTTGATAAGCCGGTGGAAGGGTTTTATTGTCTTTAAGGCGTATTAAATTAAGAGTGTTCATGAAAGAGGTGATGCTATTGACTATAAAAGGACTCAATCATTTTTTGTTTTCCGTTTCAGATTTGGAAAGATCTATAGAATTCTATAAAAATGTATTTGATGCAAAATTATTGGTTAAAGGAAGAAGCACTGCTTATTTTGATTTAAATGGCATGTGGATCGCACTTAATCAGGAGAAAAACATACCTCGTAACGAAATAAGTCAGTCATATACACATATAGCATTTTCAATCGAAGAATCTGTATTTGAAAGAGTTCATACCATATTGGAGAAATTGGGGGTAAACATCTTAACTTCCCGCCCAAGAGATGAAAAAGATAAGAAGTCAATTTATTTTACTGACCTCGATGGACATAAATTCGAATTTCATACTGGTACACTGAAGGACAGGCTAGATTATTATAAGCAAGAAAAATCACATATGGAGTTTTATTTTTAAAAACGATTGTAGCTAGGATGAATCCTTTCTCGAAACATATAATGATACCGGGTACGTATATTTCGGAAGGAGTGCATAGTAATAAAAGTGTATCAGAAAATCCTAATTGCTGTTTTGTTTGTCACTTCAGTTGCTTTCCTTGTTATTATGTTAAATCAAAATAAGAATCACGCTTCTCAAAAAGATGAAATTGATAGCTTATTAAACCAAAAAGAATCATTCACAGCAGAAATAGACGATCTACAAAAGAGAAATAAAGAACTAAGTAAACAACTCGAAACGAACAATAATAGAGCTTCATCTCTGGAAATCTCGTATGTACAACCTGAGTTTTTAAAAGTGGAGTGGGATAACGTGATTCTTGAGGCTAATGAAGAGAAAGTGGTTATAGAATCTAAGCCAATCATTGAGGCATTTCAAGGTCGATTTATCGGTATTACCCAAACAGAGAATCCTTACCCAGCGGGATTTCCAATAGGTTTTACCTTTCACATCTTTTCAGGCGATCAGAAATACACCTTTTATTCCTTAGAAAATGACTTCTTTATGAATACTGAAATGGACACATTCTACCGTAGTGAAAAAGGTTTTACCCAGCTAGCAAAGGCTCATTTATCTAACCTGATTGAAGAACTTGAAGAAAATTTGTTTAGTAAGTTGTATCACAGTGGAATGATTGTAGGGGAAAAGCAATTTCCTTTTCCTGTATTGGAGAGTTTTCGAATAAAAGGGATTGCAGCATCTTTTATTACGATCGAAAAGAAAGAAATAAAAGCCCCTTCAATTGTAGATGAATATGTCGAGAAATTTACTTTTTATTATTTTGGAGATAAGTATTATATGACTTTGTATGATAAATACATTCATATAAGTAATGAGCAATCAACAGTAGATTCGTGGTATGCGGCACCTCAAGAAGATATCTATAGCATCCTTTCCGTTTTAAGTGCCGGATAAAAACAATGATAGTCACTCTTATTACTATATACTTCCCAATCCACGTTTCCATAAAACAGAGCATACAGTGAATATGGCTGTTGCTCTATTTTTGCGTAGTTTTATTGGAACCTGTAGTGACACAATATCATTGAGTATACTCCATTGCACGTATCGCCACTACGAATGGTTTTAAAGTAAGGAAAACGGTGACTTAGATGATTTTTCGGCAATACCGAGCAGTCCTTATAAGAATTTTATAATGAAAGCATATAACTATATTTAAATGAATTGTCAGATTGTGGCGGTGATATTCATGGTACTATAGACTTGAGAGAATATAGAGCGATTTAACCTACGTAAAAAGCGCTTTTTAACCAAAAGGTGTAAGTCAGAATAATAAAGACATCCTGAGCGGAATGGTAGTAGGGGATTAAGCATAAAGGGAGATATGTAGATTGACTACGATAGGGCTAATTAGACATGGGGTTACGGAGTGGAATGATCTTGGAAAAGCACAAGGCATATCAGACATTCCGTTAAACAAATTGGGTAGAAAGCAGGCGAAAAAGATTGGCGATAGGCTTCTAGATGAAGGCCAATGGGATGTGATGATTTCCAGTGACTTATCAAGAGCTATAGAAACCGCACAAATCATCGGGGGTAAAATAAACTTATCCATTAGACATTATGAAAAACGAATCAGGGAGATAGATTGTGGCGAAATTGAAGGTACTACAGAGGAGACCCGACAGGAAAAGTGGGGTAGCAATTGGCGAGAAATTGACCTCGGGATGGAGAGTTTTGAATCGGCAGGAAAAAGAGGAATAGAATTCCTGGAAGAAATAGTTCATACATATACCGGCAAGCGAATATTAGTAGTAAGTCACGGGGCATTGATCGGTTTGACC
The DNA here is from genome assembly GCF_047228845.1 of Sporosarcina pasadenensis. NCBI lineage: Bacteria > Bacillati > Bacillota > Bacilli > Caryophanales > Caryophanaceae > Sporosarcina > Sporosarcina pasadenensis. Next base: position 380,385 of record NZ_JBFEGM010000001.1, on the reverse strand, counting down.
TTACAACAATTACTCCCTACAATGTTCGAATCAACATATATAGACAATACCTCATTAACGCTTTTGCATAATACAAATAGAGAATGGGATTGTACGCTTTACAACTGTATAAAACATTTAATATGGGCTTGATGACTGAATTGCATCTGCTCGAGACCGAAATAGAATGAAATTGGGGAGCGTAAATGTCTATTAAAGAGATAGTAGAAAAGATCATCTTTCAATTCTCAATACGTCCCAATAAAGCTTGTCCATTATTAATTGGAATAGATGGTTTAGGTGGCTCTGGAAAAACTACATTCGTAAAAGAAATCGAACAAGAATTACTTTATCAAAACTGCCAAGCTGTCACTTTTCATCTAGATGATCACATTGTTGAAAGGAAAAAACGATACGAAACAGGATACGAAGAGTGGTATGAGTATTATTACTTACAGTGGGATGTTGATAACTTGACGGCCAATTTATTTGAACCGCTGCAAAGAGGTTGCAACAATATTTTTCTAGCTTTTTATGATAAATTGACCGATTCAACTGTAACCAAACAAACTACAGTAACATCCGACAGTATTGTTCTCATTGAAGGGATATTTTCACAAAGACACGAATGGAAAAGCTTTTATGATATTGTCTTTTTTTTAGACTGCCCTCGTGAACTAAGGCACAAGAGAGTATTAAATCGTGATTTGTATATCGGAGATTATGAAGAAAGGCTTGATAAGTATCAAAGGAGATACTGGTTAGGCGAAGAACATTACATGGATATCGTAAAACCAATCACGAATGCTGATTTTGTTTATTACACATAAATACAAGCGTTTCATTAGAAAAATGTTTCTTACTAAAGGGAGACGATAAATGAACATCAAAAATAAGAATATATATCCCAATTGCCAGACCATTACAAGAGTAATTGAGGTAGGCGGTCTTACCAAATCACAGATTATCGATAAAATGCAGCGACAAAATATCATGGTGAATGAACTTGGGAAAAAGCTATTCGCTGACGATAATTTCACAACTTCTATTGAGACGTACGTATTGAAGACGGTTGAGCTTACCGTACGGGATCTCGGATTACTAGAGGGAGGTACGATAACTGAGGTGTACAGGAGAGCCAATCAACTTGGTTTGGAATTATGCCCGTTGGAACTTGGCCCTTTTATGAGGCTTCGATATCTAGATCAACCTGAAGGATTTTTAAGTAGTCAACAACAAAACCAAGCCCCATACGGATCAATTACAATAGCTACAAAAATACTGACTGAGGATGATAACTTTCCAAAGGGTTTTTATCTCAGACGGATTAATGACGTACTTTGGCTGCGGGGATATGTGTGTGACGATCACCATGTTTGGGAACCTAGCAATCGCTTCGTTTTTGTTAAGCAATAATAGCTGATTACATTAAAGAACATTCCGCAATGCCCATTTAATTGAAATAAGTTGAAATATCTCAGGGGGATAATATGAATTATATTAAAGATATGAGAAAGCTCATCGGTCACGAAACCTTATTCACCGTTGGTTGCGGAGTAATTATAGAAAACGAAGGATGTATATTACTGCAACATCGGACCGATGAAGATAATTGGTGTATTCCCGGTGGAGTTATGGAGATAGGCGAGTCATTTGAACAAACAGCTAAGAGAGAAACCTACGAGGAAACAGGATTAGACGTAGGTGAGTTGAAGTTATTCGGTATGTATTCTGGTGAGAGCTGTTTTGTTCGATATCCAAATAAAGATCAAGTGTACAGTGTCCAAATCATCTTCATGACAACTACATATAGCGGCGACCTGAGGCAGCAAGGAATTGAAAGTAAAGAGCATCGATTTTTCAAGAAAGAAGAATTACCTACAAACTTAAATCCGCGCCAGAAACAATTTATACTTCAATGGGCTGAAAATAGAAGTTTACCTGTTATTAGCTAAATCTGCAAACAGGCTTGAATTTCGGAACAAGCAATGATGAGACGAGCCAGATGCAGGTACTTCACTCCAGGAAAGGAGGCAGATATAATATGAAATCAACACTCAAAATACACACAAGCCCCATAGCGAACTTGCATGAAGAGCTGAGATATGCGAGTCCGCTTTCTATTGCAATTGGCCATCATAACGATATGTTCATACTGCTGGCGGAAGAGCGTCCGCCGTTAATTAATGGTAGTTTTCCTGCAACGGTTACGGAGGAAAGCTACAGTTATCATGTCGTGCATCTAAAGGATGGGCAGAAGACAGTGTTGCATTTGCCGAATGAGAAGTGGAATTATCATTACATACAGCCGATAGATGATGGTCATTTTTTGCTTGTCGGTGCACGGTCATATTATCATGATCCGCAAAATATCGAGGAAAACGCACGTGTGTATGATAATAATGGGCAATTGATCCGGTCATTCTGCTTAGGTGACGGGATTAAGCATGTGTATGTAGATGGGAATCAGAAGATTTGGACAGGGTACTTTGATGAAGGGGTTCACGGTAATTATGGCTGGAAAGAGCCGATTGGTAGCAGTGGGCTTGTTGGCTGGAATGCGTCTGGCCAAAAGATAGATTCTCTTGAAGAGGACAGAGAATATTTTATTTTTGAGTGTTTAGCGCTTAATGGTGACACTGAAGGGAGAATCTGGTTTTTCTTCAGTATTGATTCAAAGATTGGAGTACGTCAAGAGAGGCGGACAAGGTATTATTCGCCTGAAGGTATGGGTTTCCAGTCGTTTGCGGTTAACGGAGATAAGATTGTTGCATATGAGGATAGATGGGGAAGACGGTCACTTTTTGAGCTGCAGCGTAAAGGCGATGAATTTAAGGTGGTCCATGACATCGAGCTGATCAAGCTGGATGGTACACCTGTCAAACCGCAATTGGTGAACAACCGGGAGAGCAAGTTACTGTTTTTGGACGGTGATGAACTATATATATACGAAGCGGGTTCAGGAATTTAATTCAAAGCATCTGTTGAGCATATTGTTTCTAACAACAAATATATTTGGAAAAGGGGATTGGAAATGGACGTAAGATATCCAATTGGGGAATTAGAAGTTCCAGAAAAAGCAACACAAGAAAATGTTCTAGAATGGTTGAAGGACATCAGGACGTACACGACTCGATTAAGAGAAGTTGTTGACTCATTGAATGATGAGGAATTGAGCAGAACATACCGTGAAGGAGCCTGGACAGTTCGCCAACTTGTTCATCATATTGCGGATTCCCAGTTAAACATGTATCAACGATTGAAACTTGCGTTAACGGACGAAAATCCAACAGTGCCTGCGTTTGATGAAGAAAAGTGGGCGATTCAACCGGATACTCAGCTTCCAGTGGAAAGCTCCATAAAAATGCTGGAAGGTATTAATGAGCGCATTGTCGCCTTGGGAAATAGTTTAACTAAAGAGCAGTTTGATAGAGTTTTTACTCACGAGAAAAACGGTGAAATAGCAGTAGCTACGAAGATTGCAAAATTAGCTTGGCACGAAAATCATCATTTGGAACATATAAAGATTGCATTATTAAAATAATTAGCTTTGTTATTCAACACTGTTGATTTGTAGTGCTCGCAACGCTAACGCTTTTGCTCGCAAAAGCCGTTCTGCGTGACGGCTTTTCCTGCAGGGTCTTCAGCTCAAGCTATTCCCGCAGGAGTCGCCGCCTTCCGCTCCAATCAACGAAGCTACCTAAAATCAACAGCAAAGTATAACAAAACCTAGTGAATAAGAGAGAGGCCGCACCTTTGGAATAGGGGTGCGGTCTATTTTGATTTTGAATGAAAGGATACAATGTTTCCTTGAAACCAGACAATACTCCCGCGAAACTAGATAACACCCACACAAAACTAAACAACCCTTCTCCACCCCGAAAAATTATAGTATACTATAAATAATCCCAATGTTTCAGAAAGTAGGTCAACTAGAAGAAAAAACTACTCCTAACAGGGTTCGAATCATTTTTGAGTTTTACAGTAAACCCGACGATGCGAATCGTAGAAGAACTGAATGATCAGCAGATCGGGAGTTACGAAATCCATAGTGAAGTGTTATCGCTCGGTTTTGCAGGGGGACGTTATAAAATGACGCCGGAGCGGATTGCGATTAACGTGAAAGATGGTGAAGCCGATAACTCCGGTAATAAGCCGATCGATAGTAGATTCATTGCCCACTTTGCGTTTGAAAGTAAAATTTTTGTTGGGGAAATACTTCACAAAATCCACTCTTGCACTACTCTTATTGATCACCGTGTGGGGTTGCAGCTGGCCGGTTTATAAATTGGCATTGCCTTACACGCCGCCGCTTTTGTTTGCAGGGATGCGGGCATTGTTCGGTGGTCTTATATTGGCGGCATTCTTGTTGAAGATGCGGGAGAAAATTAATTGGCGTGATAATTGGTCGAAGTACTGCATTTCCGCGTTTTTCAATACAATTCTCTTTTTCGGCTTGCAAACGGTAGGGCTCATTTATTTGCCCGGAGGTTTGTTTTCGGTACTTGTTTATTTTCAGCCTGTGTTGCTTGGCCTTTTTGCTTGGTTATGGCTTGGGGAAAATATGTCGCCGGTTAAAATTATGGGGCTGGTCCTCGGTTTTGTTGGCATTGCAGTCGTCAGTTTGGATGGGATGACGGTCCATATTTCGCTCATTGGTGTAGTATTAGGATTGCTAACGGCATTGAGCTGGGCGCTCGGTGTCGTCTATGTGAAGAAAGTGAGTCGGGAAGTGGATGCTTTCTGGATGGTCGCGTTGCAATGTATGATTGGCGGGTCCATTTTGGTTAGCGCTGGGACAATCGTTGAAAGTTGGTCCGCCATCGTTTGGAACTCCACCTATCTTTTCGGTCTCGGCTATGGTTCGACGTTTGGAATCCCCCTTTCTTATGTGATCTACTATAAGCTTATCAATGCGGGAGAGGCGAGCAAGGTCGGTTCGTTCACTTTTCTAGTTCCGATCATCGCCGTTTTCATCGGGACGGTATTTTTAGGCGAGCCGGTTACGTATACACTTTTGACAGGTCTTGTATTAGTCGGCTTTAGCATTTATTTTGTGAACTACCGCGGCAATGCGTTATGGATTAAAAAAGTGCAAGCTCCGTTAGGGACAGCTTGTTTGCGTGAAGGAGATTCTATGAACAATAAAAATAAAACGGTTGTCCGTTCAATGGATATTTTAAATTTATTCATAGATCATGCTGAATTGACATTTCAGGAAATCATTGAAATTTCGGGTATTCCGAAGACGTCTGTCTACCGGATGCTCATGTCTTTGGAGGAATTGGGCTTAGTGGAAAAAGGAGCGGATGCGAAATATCGGCTGGGACTCTTATTTCTGAAGTTTGGTCATCTCGTTTCATCAAGGATCGACATACGGCAAATTGCATATCCGATCATGCAGGAGTTACATAAAGATGTGGAGGAAGCGATCAATCTGATCGTCCGTCAAGGCGACGAAGCGGTCTATATCGAGAAAGTCGACATCCATCAGAAAGTGCGACTTTACACCGCAATCGGCAGAAGAAGCCCCTTATATGCAGGTGCATGTTCGCGGGTCATCTTGTCTTTTTTACGGGATCACGAAATCGATGCCTATTTGGAAACGATCGAACTGCATTCATTCGCAAATGGAACGATTACGGATAAGGACCTTTTGTATGAAACGATAAGAATGGCTCGAATGAACGGTTATACATTAAGCAATTCCGAATTGGAGAATTACACTTCCGCTATCGCCGCGCCTATATTTGACCATAAAGGCGATGTCGTTGCCGGGATTAGCATCGCCGGTATCGAAGCGAATTATCAAGATGAAAACATCCCGGTTTTGGCGGCTAAAGCAATCGAGGCGGCGGGGAAGATATCCCGGCAATTAGGCTATAATCGTAAATGAAAAAATAACATCCTCTATCTTAATGAATAGAGGATGTTTCAGAGTGTAGATAAACTCAAAAAATTATGGTGTTTGCCTAAGGGGTTCGGTTGAAAGGGCGAAAACAATAAAAAACACAGTGTTCAGGGACACAATTCGCATATGAATTGGTGTCCCTGTTCTTGTTGTTGTATCAACATTTTCTATGGTTAAAACACTTGCTAATTGGATATTGGAAAGAAGAATATTTTTAAGAAGGAAGATGAGAAATATATGCAAAAATAGATTGAAGATTGCAAATGATGTTCTTCAACTAACGCCGCTGGTTAGTTTAATAACAATGTTGTGCAACTTTTCTAAATCAATGAACGTTATGTACTAGAGGGGTGGGATAGTATGAGTTCTCTGGAAAAACGATATAACTTGTGGTCTATTTATTTAATAACTTTTTGTTTAGGGCTAGCTTTATATTCTCTATATTCTAATATGAACAACGCCTGGTTAATTTCACCGCCAAATTACATTCTCTTTATAATTAGTGTATTAGCCTTCATTTTAGGAATTAAAGGTCTTAAAGATAAGAGAAACTGGCGGACAAAAACAAGAAGTTGGTTAACGATAACCTTGTCGTTGTTGTTATCTATCGCACTTTTTTTAGCACTATCGTTAACACTCTTATTTTCATCATTTGGAGCAAATGAACATATGAAGACGGTGAGTTCTCCAGACAATAGCTATACCATAGATTTCTATCGTTGGGATGCAGGGGCAGCGGGAACATTTGGGGTAAGAGGAGAATTGAATGGACCACTTTGGTTTAAGAAGAGAATTTATAATGAAAAAAGAATTGAAAACGTGAATGTTGAATGGAAAAGCAATAATAAAGTCTCGATTAACAATCATATTTTGAACTTAAAAGAAGGCGAAATTTTTGGATATTAGTGTTTCTTAGCAACAATGTTCTTCAACTAACGGGTGCTTTACTTGAAGCTTGTTAAGCTGCTTGCACAGCTCTTTATTCTTCTTGAACTAATCTCCAACGTAAAAAAATGGGGGGTAGAATGTCCGAGGAAGAAAGAGAAAGGTTAAAAGCTAAAGAACAGCAGCATAGGTTTATTCTATTCAACTACTGGATGCTTTACTTCAAGAAGGAGTAAACCCTTTTTTCGTATTGAGCTAACACAGCAGTCTAGTTGAACAAGGGAAATCTAAAACCCTTGGAGATATAAATTGGGGGCGAAAGAATGAAAAGGACTGTAATTGGCGGTTTTATAATGATGGGGGGGGTATTTACCACACTAACTATAATATTGGTGGCAACGATGCATATTCCCAGCATGACTAGTTGGTCTGGTTCAAAGTTGTGGTATGCGATTTTTGGGAATGATGCTGTTCAAAGTTTATTCCTAGGTTTCCCATTTGTTGTAGGATTGTTGTTTGCGATTTTGGGGCTAGTAATACTAGTAATGGAGTATTTTGATAAGTCCTTTTTAAAGTGAGTTTTTTACGAACGGGTGCTTTACTGAAGATCGGAGCTGCTTAGACGTCTCTTTCTTGTTGCCTTCAACTAATGCAGCAGGATAGTTTAACAAGGAAATTTATTATTTTTACTTGAAGATACGTTAAGGAGGTCAATATTAAGATGAAAAAAACATTTGAAGTTATCCACGATGGTTACCATATTCAAGTGGTGAACAACTGGTTTACAGGAGAAAAGCTATATGTAAACGGACAATTACAGGATGAAAATCTTGGACTTGCTATAAGAGCTGTATTAAATGGTGAACTAAAAAGTAATGACGATAGAAAAAGTATTAAAGTAGCTCTGGGTGGTTTTTTAAAAAATAATTGTAGGATATTTGTTGAAAAAAACTTAATTTATCCCAATAATAAGAAGTAATATAAGTTATTCTTCTTCAACGGGTGCTTTACTTCAAGAAGGAGTAAAGCCTTTTTTCTTATTGAACTAACGATGCAGTAGAGTTAAAGAAAAGATGATTCAAAAACAATAAGGAGTTAATTATGAAAAAGGCCGTAATCACTTTAATAGTTTTAGTGTTTTAGGTGTTGGAATTTACTTCGTTATCGGGTTATTTAATAATAACCCACCTGAACCGACTATAACTGTTGATGGAAAGAAACTTGAAGTGGCACGAGGTTCTTATTGTTGGGATGGTTTATTTCAGTCTAGTTGTGCAGGTACGATTTCTCCGCCAATGCTAATTGAACATCATGAAATAAAACCTGTAATTGTATCGCCAGAATCTGATGTGAAAATAGAATTTGAAAAAGAACCTAACGCAAATACATTGGGAGTAAATAGATGGTTTAATGACATCGAAGTAGAAGGTGTTTCGTTACGTAATAATGTTTTGATAGTACCAAAAGAAAAAGGTGTTTACATTTACGATGTCCATGCACGTTGGAAAAAGGGAAGTTCGAGTTATGCTTTTGTAATTGAAGTTCGATAAGACTCCTTGAAGTAACGGGTGCTTTTACGTAAAGATCGTTGAGCTTCTCTAGTGGCATTCTTATTTAACTTTTTAAGCAGGATGGAGTGGTTGCAAGCGTATTTGGTAGTATGGAATGAAGTTATGGCATTTGTCTTAAAGAGGAGGAGACCCGATGACGTTAAAAGAGGAAATTAACAGACCAGTGAAAGCGGATAATCTTATTGTCTTTACATTTTTTCTGCATCTTTTGTTTGTGTTAGTGGCCAGCTCTGTACCGGAAGGACAGTTCTTTTTTTGGCTGCCCATCAATCTGACATTGGAGGCTTTCATTATGTTCCGTCTCCTCCTATTGTGGAGGCGTTATAGTAAGAGCGAACCGAGGCGGTACAATTCCCTCCAGTTGTATTGGATACTTACCGGACTATCTATTTTTGCAATGATCCCTTTTGTTAGGGCGGTATATGGTTCGGTAGCTTTTTGGCCTTTCCTGGTCGTTACAGTGTTTTTATTCCTATTGAGCCATTTATGGAAAGAGCGGATCGCTTCAGTTTTTGTGAATCCCGGTAAAACGAAGCAACTCGTCAAGTGGCCGAAAGCCCTCGCCGTCATGATTATCGTAGGGATTGTCATTATGGCGGCACTCCGCTTCACACCGGCACATCCTAACTTGGGAATTAGTATCTTCATATACATGATAGGTGGTTTTATGGTTTTTTTTGCAACTCCTTTTTCAATTTCCAAAGAACGAATCGAAGAGCTGATAGACGAATAAGAAATGGTACTAAAACTAGATACTGATGCAAGTATCTAGTGCTAAATGGGGGATTGGATAATGGGGGCTTATCAAGAGATCGATTCTTTACTAAAAAACGACAAGAGCGAAAAGGCATTACAGCTTCTACATGACATGAAAAGAACGAAAATAAACAGTAGATGATACGGGTTGGATGTACTGGAATATTGATTAAATAGATCTTCCTCAGGCTATATGGCTGCTAAATAGATTGTTGAACTGTCCCTAGATGTCTATGTTCAGAAGATTGAATGGCTCTTGAACTTATAGGTGCTTTAGCGGACTCTGACCCTAGTCAAGCGTATGCTGATAATATTGAGGTGCAAAGATAACGATGTCTTTACTAACGAGTGCTTCACTTGAAAATCGTTGAACTGCTGGGACTCATTCATATAGAACTAACGGAGCAGGTTAATGCAACAAGCATAACTTGAATCGAGGTGTAGAGGGGATGGTTTAGATGCAAAATACATTGCGGGTTGGTATTGCTCTACAAATATTATTCTTTATCTTATTCTTCGGAGCTATTTTGCCAAGAATGAATAATATATTTGCTGCAATTGTTTGTTTTAGCATAAGTTTATTAAGTTTATTCATTGGTATTAAATCGTTAAAACAACAATTCAAACCCGTTTTATCAAGGATTGTTATAGCTATTTCGATTCTAATTTTGGCATTTGCACTTTATGCTTATTTCACAACAGAAGCTGGGATTCCACCATTGATACTGCGATAAATATTATGGCTAACGGTTGCTTTACTTGAAGATCGTTTTAGATGCTTAAGGCTCATTTCTTATTGAACTAACGGGCAGGTTAGTTTAATAAGAAGTTCAGATTCAAACAGTAAAGCGGTGCGAAAAGTGATGTAACATAAACTAGACATGGTGTATATAATGTATTACATCATGCATATATTATCTTACATGGAGGGAGGGAGACTATGACTTATCAAGAGAAAAAAAGCATCGTGTCTTTGGTTAGTGCAGTAGCTATTTTCGGCTCTTTTTGCTTGTACATGTATCCACAATTCCCCGGGAATGGACTGGAATCGCTTGAAACCTTTCGTTTTTGGGGCTCTTTTGTCTTTAACTTACTTGTAGTTTCAATAATAGCCCACATTATCATCAATATCGTTTTTAACATCGTGTATAGAATTACGACAGGCGAAAAGGAACCAACATTTGAGGATGAACTGGATAACATTATTAATTTGAGAGCAACAAGAAATTCGTTTTTTGTTTTCATCCTAGGGTTTCTTCTTGCAATGGGATCTCTCCTCATCTTTCAGCCGTCACAACTGATGTTCATTATTCTAATCACTTTTGGATTTATGTCCGATGTGACTGGCTCGGTTACGAGACTTTATCATTATAGGAAAGGAGTCTAGTATGGGTAAAAGTCTTGTCGGCAATCACATTAGAAAATTACGATTTAAACATGATGAAATGACACAGCAGCAATTAGCTGACAAGGTAGGCGTAACAAGGCAAACTATTGTTGCTCTTGAGAAGGGTAACTATTCCCCATCTTTAGAGCTAGCTTTTCGCATTTCACACTCCTTTGACTTACCTCTAGAAGAAGTGTTTTTTTACGGAGACACCTTAGAAAAATAGGAACTTGACAATTCGTGTTCATCTGCACTTACCTCCTATTTCTAGATGAAGTTATCAACAAGATATCAAGTAAACACCTTATAAGGCGGGTTCAATTTTATTGTAAAGGCTATCTAATGACTTGATAAATAATAGGAGGTTAAACAGATGAAAGCAGCAATTTTTAAATCCTATGGTTCCCCTGAAGTAATGGAGATTAGGGATGTTGAGAAGCCGTTGATCAAAGATGAAGATAGGGTATTAATTAAAGTGGCCTCCGCCTCAGTAAATCAATACGACAATCTATTTCGAAAAGGTTATTTTCCTACCAGATTAGAGAATGGTCTTACAAAGCCTAAAGCGCAAATTTTGGGGATAGACGTTTCGGGTACAGTTGAAGCCGTTGGAAGAAATGTGCAAAAGTTTAAAATTGGTGATCATGTTTTCGGAAGTTGTGTCGGCTCCCATGCTGAATATGTCTGCGCAAGACAAAATGTTATATCCATTATGCCAAATAACTCAACTTTTGAAGAGGCAGCTGCAGTACCATGTGCTGCACAGACTGCCCTACAAGCATTGCGAGATGTAGGGCAGATAGAAGCAGGCGATAAGGTTTTAATCTATGGTGCATCGGGTGGAGTTGGGCACTTTGCTGTTCAGCTTGCTGTGTATTTAGGAGCTGAAGTAACCGCAGTTTGTAGTACCTCGAATATAGAGTGGGTTAAAAATCTAGGGGCTTATCATGTAATTGATTATACCCAAGAAGATTTTGCTCACAACGGAAAAAAATATGATGTGATCCTGGATGCTGTCGGAAAGAGGACCTTTTTCAGTTGTTTGCGTTCTCTAACCGATAACGGTATTTATATAACAGAACACCCACTCTACCCCAAGTATCATCCAATTCAATTGATGATAAGCTCTATCATAGGTAGTAAGAAGGCTAAGATTCATCTTGCAAAACCAAATGACAGTGATTTAGACCTGTTACGAGTCCTTATGGAAAAAGAAAAAGTAAGACCTGTAATTGAAAAGTGCTTTCACTTAAATGAAATTGTAGAGGCTCATCGACACGTTGAAAGTGGACGGACAAAGGGGAAGGTTGTTCTTACAATCGAGTAAAATTATTTCCAATCTGGATTAGCTATTCCTAATCATTCTCATAAATAAAACAGATAAATAATATCGAGCCAATTTAAGAACTGGTTGAAGAGCTGAAGATTCATTGAGCTTCAGCCTTTTTTGTTTTTGTAATAAAGGAGCCGTATCCCTGAAATTTGTAAAGTGAGAACCACAATAAGATTGTGAATAATTACACTTAAAGTAACAGGTGCATTAGTTCAATAAGGATAGTAAAATATTTCGCCAAAAAAACGCTCAATTTGAGCGTTTTTATTTGTTTTATATATAGCTATTTCACTGTTGAATCAGGTTAGTTGCACTTTTCTCCCCATCAACCGAACCCGTTAGTGTTTGACTACAGTCTTTTTTCTTTTAATATAGAAATTCTACTACATACATTCAACCCGCATACCCATTATAACGAATACCAATTTTGATTTTCTCGATGATCCGTTCATTTTTGAGTAACTCATTTTCTGCTTCTTCCAAGGAAACTTCCTTGAAGCGGATCTTTGCGGTTGGCTGCAATTGTGCCAAACATGGCAGGTCGGCGGTAATGACTTGACCGATTTTCGGGTAGCCGCCTGTCGTTTGGCGGTCCGCCATTAAAATGATCGGCTGCCCACTGGATGGGACTTGGATGGTGCCGTATGTGACACCTTCGGACAACAGCTCGAACTGCTCGGCCAATGAAAGCGGAGGACCTTCAAACCGGTAGCCCATCCGATCAGCTTGCGTTGTGAGGGTGTACGGTTCATTGAACAGTGTCCGTTGGCTGTTTTTGTCGAACCGATCGAATTCCGTTCCCCTAATTATTCGAAGCGTTTGGGCTTGTTGGAGATTGATAAGCGCATTGTAGTTCAGTGACCACGTGAAATTGGCCTCCCGTTTTTCCAGACGTTGAATGAAAAGTCGGTTAAGCTCACTCAATTCACCGCATTTCAATCGATCACCCTTTTGAATGGCCCTCCCTTGAAAACCGCCTAATGCCGCACGGAGATATGTGCTTTTACTTCCCATTATTTCCGGAACGGCGAAACCGCCGGCGAATGCGACATACGCCCGGCATCCATTCACCGCGGATTTGAATTGCAATACGGAGCCTTGACGGACAAATATCGGACGCCAAGTCGGTGCGGGCTCTCCGTCGATTGTAGCAAGGAAATCCCCACCAGTTATCGCAATTAGATGATCTTCTTCGAATCGAAGGGTTGTCCCGAACAATGTAATTTCCAGGGCACCTTCGTCTTCTTCATTTCCGACAAGCAAGTTCGCCAGTCTGAGCGAATAGCTGTCCATCGCACCACTCACGATGACCCCGAATTTTTGCGAGCCGTATCTGCCCAAGTCTTGAATCGACGTCAAAAGACCGGGATGAAGTACTGTTACGCTCATTTTTTCAACTCCTTATAATCGGCGTATTCTTCCGGGGAAATCGGCACGAACCGGATTTTATCACCGGCTTGCAGCAGTGTCGGAGGCGACATTCCGGGAAGGAATAAATCAAGCGGTGTGCGCCCGATGATTTGCCAGCCCCCTGGCGTTTCCATCGGATAGACGCCCGTCTGTTTCCCGGCGATCCCGACCGATCCGGGTGCAATGGCCAACCGTGGCGTTTCTTTTCGCGGTGTCGCAATCCGTTCATCCATCCCGCCCATGAACGGGAACCCGGGGGCGAAGCCGATCATATAGACAAGACATTCGCTTTCTGAATGAATCCGGATGACCTCCTCGGTGGAGATGCCATGATAGTTTGCCACATCCTCCAAATCGGGACCGAATTCCCCTCCGTATAACACAGGAATTGAAACAAGTCTTGCTTCGAAAGGGATGCTTTCTTGAATTTCTAAAACGAGCTCGTTCATGAAAGCACTCACTTTTTGGAAAGGGGACAACCTTGTCTGAAGAGGCGCTCGGGATTGATGAACGATGACAGGATTATAGTAGACTGTCAAATTATTGTAGGCGGGTACGGACTCGACGAATCCTTCGAACGGCAGATTATTCAACAGAGCGGACAAATTTCGCACTTTTTCGTGTATGGCAGGGCTCATTCCTTCTCCTAGCTGAACGATGACCGCCGAATCCCCCAACGGCTTGATAATCGGTTTTATAGTGAAATTGCTCATGGTGTCAGCTCCTTTAGTTTCGAAATACGGGACCTAAGTTCTTAAAAATGGATACTATCAATTATTATAGTTATGGAATTCCAAAAGACAAGATAAAAGGAGAGAAGAGTCGAATTATTAATTATTTGGTAGTAATTTAGAATAACTTGTATTCAGAATAATTATTGTATGCTAGAATGAATTTGTAATTCAAAACTTCAGTTCCGCATATCGGAACTTATATGAAATGTAAGCGCTTTATTTAATTTCTACGGAGGGGATAACATGTTTCGTGTCGATTTGAATTGTGATTTAGGGGAGAGCTTCGGGCGGTATGAGCTCGGCGAACAGCAGGAGATCTTGAAATATGTGACGTCAGCGAACGTGGCATGCGGGTTTCATGCGGGCGACCCGACAGTCATGAGGGAAACCGTCAAGCTGGCAATTGAGAATGGCGTGAAAATCGGCGCGCATCCGGGATTGCCGGATTTGAACGGATTCGGCCGCAGGGAAATGAAAATTACTCCGCAAGAAGGTTACGATATGGTCGTTTATCAAATCGGCGCATTGCAAGGATTTTTGGCGACGTTCGATGAAACGATGCAGCATGTGAAACCACACGGCGCTTTGTATAATATGGCGTCGAAGGATGCGGAGTTGGCTGAAGCGATCGCGCAAGCGGTCTATGATATTTCGCCTGATTTGGTATTGTTCGCACTTGCCGGCAGCGAATTGGCGAAGGCCGGCGAAAAGATCGGCTTACGCACTGCGCATGAAGTGTTTGCGGACAGGACTTACCAAGCGGACGGATCGTTGACTTCACGTTCACAAGCGGACGCGATGATCACCGATCAGGAGCAATCGGTGACGCAAGTAGTGAAAATGGTGACGGAAGGCAAAGTCATCTCCCAACAACATACGGAGGTCCCGTTAAAAGCGGATACGATTTGCATTCACGGGGACGGGGAACATGCGCTTGATTTTGCAAAATACATCAAAAAGACATTGGAACGGAACAACATTACCGTTGCTGCAATCGGGAACTAGGGGGAAACTGAATGGACGGGAAAAAGCTGGGGGATACACATACAGAAAAGAAAGTGACGAGGAGCGTTCTACTTGGGGCGGCGTTCCTCATGGCGACATCATCAATCGGTCCCGGGTTTTTAACACAGACGACGGTGTTTACACAGCAATTGGCGGCGAGCTTTGCGTTCGTCATCTTAATTTCATTGCTGCTCGATGTGTTCGCACAAATGAACGTCTGGCGGATCATCGCGGTTTCAGGTTTGCGTGGTCAAGAAATCGCCAATAAAGTATTGCCAGGACTTGGTGTCCTGTTAGCGATCCTCATCGTCATGGGGGGACTGGCCTTCAATATCGGTAACGTTGCAGGAGCAGGTCTCGGGTTGAATGCGATGCTCGGACTTGATCCGGTAATGGGAGCGATAATCAGTGCGGCATTCGCCATCTTCATCTTCCTTGTGAAGGAAGCGGGAAAAGCGATGGATAAAGTCGCTCAAATCGCAGGGGGAATCATGATTCTCCTGATGCTTTACGTCGCATTCACAACTTCGCCGCCTGTCGGGGAAGCAATCGTCAATACGTTCAAGCCGGAGCAAATCAGCATTTTTGCCATCGTAACGCTTGTCGGCGGTACGGTTGGAGGCTATATTACATTCGCAGGTGGTCATCGACTTTTGGATGCAGGCGTGAAAGGTATTGAATCGCTTCCGCAAGTAACCAAAAGTTCGGTTACGGGTATCGCAGTTACAGGTATTATGCGCGTTGCATTATTTTTGGCTGTGCTTGGGGTTGTATCCCAAGGTCTTGCCATTGATCCTGCAAATCCGCCGGCCTCGGTATTCAAGCTGGCAGCCGGAAATCTAGGTTACAAAATGTTCGGAGTCATCATGTGGGCGGCAGCCATCACGTCTGTAGTCGGTGCGGCTTATACGTCCGTCTCATTCATCCGCTCATTCCACCCGGCTATCGAAAAGTATCATAACTGGGTCATCATCCTATTCATCCTCGTATCGACAATCACGTTTGCACTTGTCGGTCGTCCGGTGAATATCCTATTGCTCGTCGGTGCGCTCAATGCACTCATTTTACCGCTTGCACTCGGAACGCTATTAGTTGCCGCGTACAAGAAAAATATTGTTGGGGAATATAAACATCCGCTCTGGTTGACAATCACAGGTGGATTTGTCGTCATCGTTATGGGTGTACTTGGAATCATGACACTTATTGAACAACTACCATTGCTGTTTAAGTAAGGAGGAGAGCTAATGCGAAACTTTGAGAAAATGTCTCCGGTCGAATTAAGGGAACTGATTCGTCAACAGGAAATTACCGGACCGACAGCCGGCATGGCGAAAGGGTATACGCAGGCGAATCTCGTTATTTTGAAGAAGGAACATGCCTTTGATTTCCTGCTGTTCTGTCAACGCAATCCGAAACCATGCCCTTTACTGGACGTGACAGAACCGGGTTCATTCATCCCGGGTAAAATTTCGGAAGGTGCCGACATTCGTAAAGACATCCCGAAATACCGGATTTACAAGGACGGCGTCTATACGGAAGAAGTGACGGATATTACGGACTACTGGGAGGACGATATGGTCGGTTTCCTGTTGGGCTGCAGCTTCACATTCGAAACGCCGCTTCTCGAAAGCGGGATTCCGGTCCGGCATATCGAGGAAAACTGCAATGTCCCGATGTATAAAACGAATATCCAGTGTGATAAAGCCGGAATCTTCGATGGCCCGACCGTTGTCAGCATGCGTCCGATGTCGCATGAAGATGCCATCCGTGCGATTCAGATCACGAGCCGGTTCCCGGCGGTACACGGCGCTCCGATCCATATCGGGGATCCAAGCCAGATTGGAATCGAAGATATATCCAAACCCGATTTTGGGGATGCGGTAACCATCAAGGAAGGTGAGATCCCGGTGTTCTGGGCATGCGGCGTAACACCGCAAGCAGTCGCCATGGAAAGTAAACCTTCCATCATGATTACACACGCACCGGGATGCATGTTCATTAGTGATTTGAAAGATGAGAAGTTGAGTGTTTTGTAGGTGTGCCTACTTACTGTTGTGGTGAAAGAAGGCATTATTTCTGCAAAACTGAACAACGCTCCAGTAAAAAATGAAAATATAACGCGAAAACAATTTATTACCTTAACCTGTTGTCTAACGAAAAACCAGTCATCCATCAAAAGATGACTGGTTTTTCGCATTCTATTAGAAGAAACACCCGACCTAAAAGAAAATTCAGTTGACTGAAAATAATCATGTGATACCATTCATTTTAATTCCTACTATACAGGTTTGAATAATAAATTATAAAACTGCAGAAGGATTAATCGTATATTATCGCTTTTCCTTGTTCACGTAACTTTTTTAAAGATGAAAGCATATGATCTATTTCATCATTGGAATGTCTTTCCCATGATCCTAATTCAGCTACAATTTTCAAAGGCGATGTAGACCTATAAGAACGTGTCGGGTTTCCTGGAAATCTTTTATCAGTCAAGTTCGGATCATTTTCAAAGTCACCTAGTGGTTCCACAATATAAATTCTTTCCTTTAATTTAGACGTTGCTAATTCGGCACCCCATTTAGCAGCATCTAATGTCGCGGTGAAATAGATATAGTTGGATTTTTTATCTTGGTAATTTGATAAGTGTTGTGGTTCTAATAAATCTCCAATTTTCAGTTCTGCTTTAGTGCCATGAAAAAAAGGACCATGATCTAAGACATCTTTTTTGTCATTCATTCTGATACACCTCTTATGTTTTTTGGATTTGTATAACATTATAGTGTGGAATAATAAAGAGTATCCATAATAATAGTATAATTTAGGTGGAGAGAAGAATATCTGACGTAACGTTTCAATTAGCAATCAATATTTTGATTACTGGTTTTTTAGACTGGTTTTAGCCATTACTAAAGACCAGGTATGCCTGCTTCTCGTTGATTGGAGCGGAAGGCGGCGACTCCGGCGAAAGCCGTTACGAAGCACGGCTTTTGCGAGTAAAAGCGCAGCGTTACGAGCAGGAAGTAGTTAGAGGCTGCCTTAATTTCTGCAAAGAACGCAGAAATACGGCAAATCGGACTCTTCGTTGTCCGATTGGCTCACCGACCGCCCGCGGAAAGCGTCCGTCTGCAGCGCAAATCAACATTAGTAGGGACCCTAATTTAGAAGGATATCAAAAAAGAAAATGCAAAAAGACCTTCTTTTCTGTAATCCAGATGTAGAAGGTCTTTTTATCTTTTCAAGAAGTCGTAAAACCGAAAGTATGTAGGAAGTGCAATACTTCCTGCTCATACTCCTCCGGGTTTTCATTGAATGACTTTGCATGGGCACCTTTATCGAACAGTTTCATCATCTTCTTGTCTTCCTTCAATTCATACAGTTCCTTCGTCATTTCCGGCAAAATGAAATCATCTTCCATGCTATGGATGAATAGCATCGGTTTTTTGACGGTCCCTATGGCTTCCCTCGGTGATATGAGTCCAGTTGTATAACCGTCCCTGATTTTCAGGAACAAATTGGCTACACGCAATGTCATCGATGAGCGAAGAGGCGTATTCGTACGTAAAATGTGAAGAATCTGCTCAGTGAAATCGGAGAAAGGACAATCCAAGATATAAAAATCGGCTTCGTCTTCAAACTCTCCAGCATACAGGATTGTTGTCGCCGCTCCCATCGATTCACCATGAATTCCTAGCAATGCACGGCTGCCGATCCGGTCGCGTACAGCAGATACCAAAGCATTCAAGTCAATCTTTTCATAAAAACCGAAACTCGTCGTCTTTCCACCCGAATCGCCGTGCCGCCGATGGTCATAAATGACGGAATTAAATCCTAGACGTTCGAATAATCTCGCGTATTTGATGGAGTTGATTTTATTCTCCGTCACGCCATGGCAAATAATCATCGTTCTTGTCGTTTCGAGCGGTTGTAAAAAAACCGCACGCAATGGATAGCCATTCGGAGAATCGACCCAAAAATCCTCTTTGCGCACAGTTGCATACCAATGCTCATCAAACCGTTTGGCAATAATTTCACGCTTTACAATCAAATCGTGGTCTTTCAACTTCATGAACATTAACCGATTTGCAGCATAAAAGCCGAGAACTGTAAGAATGGCAGTATAAATGCTTCCAATTATGCCTGTAATATAAAGGAAGCGCCGTTTCAATCAACTTCAACTCCTTCAGCAGCTGCGATTTTTGTACAATTTGTACATTCCTGTTTCAATAGGATGCGAAACATGAGGAGCTATCATTCCAACGGCATCACAAATTTTTTCAACGTCGATTCCCGTTTCAATCCCTAGCGAATCAAGCATATGAACGACATCTTCTGTCGCTACATTCCCCGTTGCGCTAGGGGCAAAAGGACATCCTCCTAGGCCGCCTGCGGAAGTATCGAAACGGTCGATGCCTGCCTGCAATGCAGCAAAAATGTTGGCGATTGCCATTTTTCGTGTATCGTGGAAATGGGCGGTCAGCAACACTTCAGGGAACCGCTCTTTTAATAATTTGAACAGCTCATAGCTTTCAACGGGGTTTGCCATCCCGATTGTATCCGCAACACTCAACTCATCCACACCCATGGAAACGAATCGGCTGCATAGATTACTAACTTCTTCTTTCTCTATCTTACCCTCATACGGACAATAAAACGCAGTTGAAATGCACGCCCTCACGAAAATGCCATCACGTTTCAATTTTGAAATGACGGGTTCAAGTGCATCCAAACTTTCAGTAGTCGTACGGTTGATATTTTTCTGATTGAACGTATTGCTGACACCGACAAAAACGGCGATGCTCTCCGCGCCTGCTTCGATAGCAAGCTCAGCCCCTTTTTCATTCGGCGCTAAGACGAATTGGCGTCCAATTTTCTCTGTCTTTTCTACGATGTTTTTTGCATCTGCCATCTGCGGCACCCATTTCGGCGAGACGAAGGAAGTAAGTTCCATTTCCTTAATGCCTGCAGCTTGCAATGAATGGATAAAGTTCAGTTTCACTTTTTCTTCGACATGATTTTTTTCGTTCTGAAGGCCATCCCTTGGTCCTACCTCGATAATTGTGACGTTCTTTGGTAAAATGAACATATCATCCCTCCTGTATCTATTGTACTGAAGGGGTGCGCTGAAGGGCAATGCGGAATGTCTAATTCTATTTAATTATGAAAACAGGAATAGGGGGAATTGATATGTCAAACGAAGTAGTGATTGTTAGTGCTGTACGTACGGCAATTGGATCATTTTTAGGGTCATTAAAAGATGTATCGGCAGCGGAACTCGGTGGAATCGTCATTAAGGAAGCAATTTCACGTTCAGGAGTGAAGGCTGAAGATGTGGACGAAGTGATCATGGGGAATGTTTTACAGGCGGGGGTTGGTCAAAATCCGGCCCGGCAAGCGGCAATCAAGGGCGGACTGCCTGAAACGGTTCCTTCCATGACAATCAATAAAGTATGCGGATCCGGTTTAAAAGCGGTCCACTTAGCGAGACAAGCAATCCTTGCGGGGGATGCGGACATCGTCGTTGCAGGCGGCATGGAAAATATGAGCCAGGCGCCATTTTTATTGAACAACGCAAGGGAAGGCTTTAAGATGGGTGATCAGAAACTCGTCGACAGCATGATTTCGGACGGACTTTGGTGTGCTTTCAATAATTATCATATGGGGATTACAGCAGAGAACCTCTGTGACCGCTATTCGATCACAAGGGAAGAGCAGGATGCTTTTTCGGCAGCATCCCAAGAAAAGGCTGCAGCAGCAATCGAAAATGGGAAATTCAAAGATGAAATCGTCCCAGTGGAAATTCCGCAACGAAAAGGCGATCCAATCGTATTTGATACGGATGAGTATGTAAAAGCAGGAACAACAACCGACAAATTGGGGAAATTGCGTCCTGCATTCAAAAAGGATGGAAGTGTAACTGCGGGGAATGCTTCTGGCATTAATGACGGAGCAGCAGCATTTGTCATCATGTCACGATCAAAAGCAGATGAACTCGGAATTTCACCTCTAGCTATTTTGACTGCAAATGCAAATGCAGGTGTCGATCCGGCTTTCATGGGCATCGGACCTGTCCAAGCAGTGAAAAACGTACTTGAGAAATCAGGAATGGAACTTGCGGATATCGACCTGATTGAAGCGAACGAAGCGTTCGCGGCACAATCGCTCGCTGTCGACCGTGAGCTTCAGTTTGATAAAGCTAAATTGAACGTAAACGGCGGCGCAATTGCGTTGGGCCATCCAATCGGAGCAAGTGGTGCCAGAATCCTTGTCACACTATTGCATGAGATGAAACGTCGCGATGCTAAAACGGGTCTTGCTACATTATGCATCGGTGGCGGACAAGGTGTCGCTACGATCGTTCAGCTTCCGTAAAATGAAAGAAGGTGGTTCGAATGGCAAGGAAAAAATCGAGGACAGCAACTCCTGTAAAGCAGGAAAGTCAAAAAGCTACACTTTCCGAGGCGCTTGATAATGATATCTTATTAAAATTGAAAGCAGCCAAAAAGGATATGACGGCAAAGATTGAAGCTGAAGAAGCTGAGCGCCAAGAAAAGCTACGGCGTGAACGTATAGAACGGGAGAAGAACAAAAGCTTTGCCGAATTGCTCGAAGAATATGGCGAAAGCGGAACGAAATATTGAAAGTATGAACCGGATGGAATTTACCATTCGGTTTTTTCTATGCAAATAAAATGAAAAACCCTGAATAGAAGAAGAAATGTTACGCATTCTATGGTTGATCAAATGACAAGGAGTGAAAGAATGATGAAAAAATTAGCGATTTTTCCGCTTTCGTTGCTGCTCGTGCTTGCTTTAGTTGGGTGTGCAAACAATAAGGGGACAAACAACACGAATGGAAATGCTACGAATGACCACAACGGAGTAACGGAAAATACTGGCGTTGGAGAATCTGCTCATGGAAACAATGGAAACAATAATTTGGTCAACGACCATAACAACGCTACTAACAATGGCCAATCCAAAGTGGAAGTCGCGGATGATGCAGCGGATAAGATTGCAGCAATGAATGAAGTCGAAAGCGCAAACGTTCTTGTAACGGATAGAAATGCCTACGTTGGTGTCCAATTGAAGAAGGGCACTAAGGAAGACGAAGCATTGAAAAAGAAAATAGCAGACGAAGTCCGACGTGTACATTCCGAATTTAACAACGTATATGTATCGTTCAATCCGGATGTCGTCAAACGCTTTACCGAATATGGAAATCAAATTCGTGCTGGTGAACCAGCCGAAGGATTTTATAATGAATTCACGACTAGTATCAACCGTATGTTCCCAGAAGCGAAATAGTTGATAATCCAATTTTTACATGGGGTTTTATGTTTATTGGATGAGGGGAAGGGGTATATATGCATACCTCTTCCTTTCATTTGTGACGAATTTATGACAAGTATTTTATTTCGTGAATTACACACACAATTCGACATAATTTTCAGACTGTCTACATTATGATAGGCAAGGGTAAAAAAATTGATGGAGGAAATGCGATGCGATTGATTGGCAAACAACTTTTATCTTTTAAAATCCACATGAAAAGATCAAAGATGGTCAAAATAGCGAAAGACCGCGGATTTACTCATCCGGCAGTAGTAGCATGCAGCCAAGAATTGGATTCATTATTGAATCGTTATCAAAATATAGCGTAAAAAAAGACATACCGATCGACGGTATGTCTTTTCCAATTAAGCCAATTTTGCTAGTTCACTCTTCATTTCAACGACCCAATTGAAAGGATCTTCTTGTTTTCCGTTTTGGATATTGCTAAGTGTGTCGAATAATTGTGTTGCCAATGGCCCGGTTTCACAATTATTGACAACCATTTTATAGCCGTCCCAATTTAATTCACCAACTGGTGAAATAACAGCTGCCGTACCGGTTCCAAAAACTTCTTCAAGTTTTCCTTCATCATAGGCCGACCTTATTTCTTCCATTGAAATTTTCCGTTCAGAGACAGGGATTTCCCAATGACGCAGCAATTGAAGAATCGATTTTCTTGTAATTCCTTCCAAAATACTTCCGCTGATGGCCGGTGTAATGACTTCTCCATCAATTTTGAAGAAAATATTCATGCTTCCCACTTCTTCGACATATTTCCGTTCAACTCCGTCCAACCAGAGTACTTGCGAATAGCCGCGTTGATCGGCGACCTCCTGGGCTTTCAGACCTGCCGCATAATTTCCAGCTGTCTTAGCACCACCCGTACCGCCTTTTACAGCTCTGACAAATTCGTTTTCGACAAGAATTTTGACTGGATGGATACCTTCTTTGTAATAGGAACCTACTGGAGATAGGATGATGAAAAATTGATACTTCTTCGCTGGAGCAACACCTAGGAATGCTTCATTTGCAATGACAAAAGGTCTTATGTACAAAGAGGTGCCTTCCAAAGTTGGAATCCAGTCTTTTTCAATTTGGATGAGCTGGGTCAAAGCGTGCAATGCCATTTCTTCGTCAATTTGTGGCATGCAAAGCCGGTCGAGCGATAGGTTCAAACGTTTCATGTTTTCCTCAGGACGGAACAGACGCACTGTACCATCAAGCGATGAACGATACGCTTTCATCCCTTCGAAAACTGTTTGCCCATAATGCAGAACAATCGATGCAGGATCCAATGTGACCGGTGCATATGGAACGATGCGATGGCTATGCCACCCCTTGCCTTCATCATAATCCGCTACAAACATGTGATCCGTGAAGCATCTGCCAAACATGAGATTCTCGGGATTCGGTTTCTCTTTTTTTGAATCGCTCAGTTTAATCTGGATGGGTAATCTAGTCATTCCGATCAAATCTCCTTATTGTATAGTCAAACGACCATGTAATTTTGAATAAAGCAATTATACTGCTTTTTTAGAAAAAATGTAAGAGCTAATTGTTGTATTATTATTACGATTTTGAAAACGCTTGCAACATATCTATGTTTGTATGTATGATTTTCCGCTTGTACAATATACGTAAAAAGAAGAAAAGGTGTTTACTATGGATCGGATCATTATTATTGGGGCAGGAATACTCGGTGCTTCTGCAGCTTATCATGTGGCGAAGCTAGGTGCAGAAGTGATTGTCGTCGACCGGAAGGACAAAGGGCAGGCGACTGATGCTGCAGCTGGAATCATTTGTCCATGGCTATCTCAGCGTAGAAATAAAGCGTGGTATGCTTTGGCAAAAGGGGGAGCATCCTATTATCCGGAGTTGATCCGTCAGTTAGAGGAAGACGGCGAGACCGAAACAGGTTATCGGAAAGTCGGTGCGATTAGTTTACAACGTGAATTGGACAAGCTTGAAAAGATGGAAGCGCGTGCTTTAAAGAGAAGGATAGAAGCTCCTGAAATCGGTCGCGTGAAACTGCTAAATGAACAGTTAACTTCTGATCTTTTCCCGCCATTGTCCGAAGGTTTTTCATCTGTCCACGTTGAAGGCGCTGCTCGCGTCGATGGAAGAGCGTTACGAGATGCGCTGATCAATGCTTCCGAAAAGCATGGGGCAATCGTTAAGCGTGGGTCTGCGACGCTCGTTATAGATAATGATGAAGTTTCTGGCATCACGGTAGACGGAGAAGTGATGAAAGCTTCAAAAGTAATTATTACTGCCGGGGCGTGGGCAGCAGAATTGTTGGAGCCATTGGGACTGAATATAGAGGTGAGCGGGCAAAAGGCGCAAATCGTCCATTTACGTTTGGATAGGCAAGACACGTCAGGATGGCCTGTCATCATGCCGCCTACGAATCAATATATTTTGCCTTCAGAGGAAGGGAAGGTCATCGTCGGAGCGACTCATGAGGATGAGGCGGTCAACTTGATCCAGCCGACTGCCGGAGGAATCCATGAGGTGTTGGACAAAGCATTGAAAGTGGCGCCGGGGTTGGAGGAAGCTACATTTGAAGAGGTGCGTGTCGGCATTCGTCCGTTCACACCCGGTTTCCTGCCGGTCATCGGGGAGGTGCCGGGACATCCTGAGCTGCTATTTGCAACCGGTCTAGGTGCATCTGGATTAACGGTTGGCCCCTTCCTCGGTAAACAATTGGCGAATATGGCGCTCGGACGCGAAGTCGATATTGAACTGTCTATGTATGAGGTCGAAAAAGCGATTGGAAATGCAAAGTAAGGCTTAAGAAGGATTGTTTGAAACGAACGAAATTATTTCTTGCAAACGATAAAACAAAAGTTTACAATTAAAACAAATGTTTAAAGGGTGATGGAATTGAATGAAAAGGAAAGGGCTGTTCTTGACTTAATTCGAGCCAACCCTTATTTATCTCAGCAGGAAATGGCGGATACGCTCCAAATTTCGAGACCTTCCTTAGCAAATATTATATCCGGTTTAATTAGACAGGGGAAAATTACGGGCCGAGCATATATTCTTCCTGAGGAAAAAGAAATTATATGTATCGGTGGAGCGAACATTGACCGGAAATTCCATCTGAATGAACAGACGCAGCTTGGAACTTCAAATCCAGCTTCCATGACCGTTTCCGTCGGAGGCGTTGCCCGAAATATAGCCGAAAATTTAGGTCGGCTTGATCATCACGTCCGACTACTTACTGTTGCAGGAAATGATAGCGATTGGGACGTCATCGTAAGGGAATCCTCATCTCATATGGATGTCTCAGATGTTGGCCAACTGATCGGGAAATCGACTGGTTCGTATTCAGCTGTGTTGGATCCCGAAGGTGAACTTGTTATCGCCATGGCGAATATGGAAATTTACGATTTCTTGACGCCTGCCTACTTGGAGGAGAAATCAAGGATCATTTCAAATGCAGCTATGATCATAATCGATTTAAACTGTCCGAAGGAGTCAGTCGATTATATTAAGAACCTAGCGAGCCAAAAGGGGAATCCGCTCGTCATCATTCCTGTCTCTTCTCCGAAAATGAACAGGATGCCGAGTGATTTGAAAGGCGTCACATGGTTCATCTGTAATCAGGATGAAGCGGAGACGTATACAGGACTCTCTATTCACACTGAAGCGGACTGGAAGAAAGCAGTCCATGACTTGCTTGCGTTCGGTGCGGAAAATGTTGTCGTCACTGCCGGCTCGAGAGGAATCATGGCAGCGACTGCTGGCGGGGAAGCAATCCATTTTCCTGCCGTTGACAACGTGCATGTCGAAGATGTGACTGGAGCAGGGGATGCATTTGTATCGGGATTGCTTCATGGCCATTTAATTGGAGAGCCATTTGAAGAAAATGTCCGCATGGGATTAGTGAATGCGGCAAAGACGTTGGAATGCTCCTATACAGTTAGACCGGAATTGACAAGAGATCTTCTTAAAAAAGAATTGGAGGAATTACAATGAAACAATATTTATCGTATTCACAAGAAGTGCAAGAAGCAATGGCAGCAGGGAAGCCTGTAGTCGCGTTGGAATCCACAATCATCTCACACGGTATGCCATATCCGCAAAACGTGCAAACTGCGAGAGAAGTAGAGCAAATCATCCGCGATAACGGTGCAGTTCCTGCAACAATCGCAATCATTGATGGCATGATTAAAATCGGCCTTTCAGACGATGAGCTTGAAATGTTCGGCAATAGCCAAGGAGTTGCAAAAGCGTCAAGACGTGATCTTGCGTATTTAATCGCAACAAAACAACTTGGTGCAACAACAGTTGCCGCTACGATGATCTGTGCTGCACTCGCAGATATTAAAATCTTCGTTACTGGAGGAATCGGTGGAGTCCACCGTGGTGCTGAGACGACAATGGATATTTCAGCTGACTTGGAAGAGCTGGCACAAACGGATGTAGCTGTCATTTGTGCAGGTGCGAAATCGATTCTTGACCTTGGTTTGACACTTGAGTATCTAGAAACAAACGGTGTACCTGTTGTCGGTTACGGCACGGATGTCCTTCCTGCATTCTTTACACGTGAAAGTGATTTCGGACTTAATATCCGCGCGGATGAGCCTCAGACGATAGCTGACATGCTACGCGTGAAATGGGACCTTGGCTTGAAAGGCGGCGCAGTTATCGCTAACCCAATTCCGGAAGCGGACGCAATGGACAAGTCATTCATCGACGGAATTATCGAAGAGGCGCTTAAAGAAGCGGAAGAGCTTCATATCGCCGGAAAAGACGTTACGCCATTCATGCTTGGCAAAGTGAAAGACCTAACAGAAGGACGCAGCCTCGATGCTAATATCGCTTTAGTGAAAAATAATGCGGTCGTTGGCGCGAAAATCGCGGTTGCATTTAACGCATAAGAATAGAAAATTGTGAGGAGCTGTCCAGGAAGTGTCTGGACAGCTCCTTTTTTCCTGTGCCGCGTTAACGAGAACTCTTCGTAAAAGAATGAGAACTTTAGACACTTTAACGAGAACTCTTGGTAAATGAAGGAGAACTTCAAGCGACTTAACGAGAACTATTCTAGGTTAAACGAGAACTCTAAGCGAGTTAACGAGAGCTTTTCATGGAAGAACGAGAACTCCCTGCTTTACGACACTCCATTTTCTAGTACAATGATAGGTATTGTGTAAAGAAGGAGTTTTTATCATGAAATTGATCTCGTGGAATGTCAATGGGTTAAGAGCATGTGTCCGGAAAGGGTTTTTGGACTATTTCATAGAGCAGGATGCCGATATTTTCTGCATCCAGGAAACAAAACTGCAGGGCGGGCAAATCGAGCTTGAGCTTAAGGGATACTACCAATATTGGAATTACGCGTTGAAGAAAGGCTATTCGGGTACAGCCGTCTTCACGAAAGAAGAGCCGATAGCCGTTACATATGGAGTAGGAGATTCGGAATCAGAAGATGAAGGCCGGATTTTAACATTGGAATTTCCTCGATTTTATTTGGTGAATGTATATGCGCCAAATGCGCAAAGAGATCTAGCTCGCCTTCCTGTCCGGTTGGATTGGGAGAAGAGGATGAGGGATTACCTGAGTCAATTAAAAAGAACAAAATCTGTAATCTTCTGCGGGGATCTAAATGTGGCCCATCAAGATATCGATATACGTAACTACAAATCTAACGTAGGGAATTCTGGATTCACGATAGAGGAAAGAGGAGAATTTACGGCCTTATTAAATGAAGGATACATTGATACATTCCGTCATTTGAATCCGGATGTTGAAGGGGCGTACACGTGGTGGTCCTATATGCGAGACGTCAGAGCAAGGAATATCGGTTGGCGGATCGATTATTTCCTCATATCGGATTGTCTGCTGCCGTATTTGAAAACAGCAGATATTCATGCTGATATAATGGGAAGCGACCATTGCCCGATCGTATTGGAAGTGGATATTTATTAATAATAAAAACAGCTGGAGGCAGTCAATGAAAACTGCTTCCAGCTGTTTCAATCATATCGTTCAAATTAACGGTTACTATGGTTGTTATCGTTTTGTTGAGCGCGGGCTTCTCCGCCTTTTCTACCGATTTCCTCGTAGAAATCCCTGTCATGATTTTTCGCAGTAGCTTCTCCGCCTTTGCGTCCAATTTCTTCATAGAAATCTCTGTCATGGTTTTTCGCAGTGGCTTCTCCGCCTTTGCGTCCGATTTCTTCGTAGAAGTCTCTGTCATGATTTCTCGCAGTAGCTTCTCCGCCTTTACGGCCAGCTTCTTCCAAAGACATTTTCCCGCGATTGTTGTTATTGTTGTTGTTTTTAGCCATAATAAATATCTCTCCTATTCGTTGATATATTTGTAGTGGCCTACAGTCCATCTATTGCCTTGCATATAGAATGATAAACTGGTTCACAGGGGAATTAATCTAAGTGAAACATAATTAACATTTGTGAGATAATAGTTATAATAAAGTAATGTTCATGCTCAAAGTGCTCCTTGTCGTTTTTTCCAAGTTTTACATTCATAAAATCAACATATTTTACTAACGATCATTTATTGAATACTGTCATATGCATGATATAATGAAACCTTAAATAAAACATCCACTCATATAATCGCAGGGATATGGCCTGCAAGTTTCTACCGGTCCACCGTAAATGGACCGACTATGAGAAGCAAAGTAGAAAAGGTTCATGCGTTCATGCATGTGGCTTTTTTATTCATTCGGTTAATTCAAACCCCGAATGACCTTGCTCCACTCATAACATGAATGGATGCACGGTCATTTGGGGTTTTTTTAATTCCTTCTGATCGTGAATTAAAAAGGAGGAACATCAGGTTGAGGCAGCTTCAAGAAAAAATCATGCAGGATGGGAAAGTACTTTCCAATCAAGTGTTGAAAGTGGATTCGTTTTTGAATCATCAAATCGATCCTCCACTTATGAAGGCGATCGGAGAGGAATTTGCGGATAGATTCAAAGAGGAAGGTGTAACAAAAATCCTTTCCATTGAATCATCCGGAATCGCTCCAGCCATGATGGCGGGTCTGGTATTGGGGGTACCTGCGATTTTCGCTCGAAAACGCAAATCATTGACGATGAGCGATCACTTATTTACGGCTGACGTTCATTCCTTCACGAAAAATGAAACGAATGAAATTTCCGTTTCAAAGGATTTCTTGAAAAAAGGGGATAAGGTTTTAGTCATAGATGATTTTCTTGCAAATGGACAAGCAGTGCTCGGACTTCTTGATATCGTAGAGCAGGCGGAAGCGGAGCTCGTCGGGGTCGGCATCGTCATCGAAAAAGGCTTCCAGCCAGGGGGCGCGATGATTCGGGAAAAAGGGATCCGTGTAGAATCATTGGCGATCCTTGAATCACTTGCACATGGAAAAGTCGAATTTAAGGAAGAAGGGTCATCATTATGAAATCAGCTGTATTAGGAATCCAACATTTACTCGCTATGTACGCCGGGGCGATTCTCGTACCGCTAATTGTAGGGTCGGCAATCGGTTTGTCTTCTACCCAGTTAACATACCTCGTATCAATCGATATTTTAATGTGCGGAATCGCGACAGTATTACAAATTATGAATAACCGGTTTTTCGGAATTGGATTACCGGTTGTACTAGGATGTACGTTTACAGCGGTCGGCCCGATGATTTCCATCGGCGGCAATTACGGAATTTCTGCAATTTATGGGGCGGTCATCGCTTCTGGACTAATTATCGTTCTTATTAGTACGTTTTTCGGGAAGTTAATCAAATTCTTCCCGCCAGTCGTAACAGGATCAGTAGTTACAATCATCGGAATTACGTTAATACCTGTAGCTTTGAATAATATGGGCGGAGGTTTTGGAGTACCTGATTTCGGTTCATCTACTAACATCATTCTCTCATTTGGAACATTGCTATGCATTATTCTTTTATACCGTTTTACAACTGGTTTCGTTAGATCGATTTCAATACTACTCGGAATGGCTGCTGGTACAGTAGCAGCGATGATGTTTGGTATCGTTGATTTCAGTGCAGTGAACGAAGCTTCTGCATTCCATGTAGTAACGCCGTTCTACCTAGCAACACCGACGTTTCATCTTATTCCAATTTTAACGATGACGTTGGTCGCGATGGTTTCATTAGTGGAGTCTACAGGCGTGTACTTTGCGTTAAGCGATATTTGTGAGAAGGACATCAATGAAAAAGATTTGGCGAAAGGCTATCGTTCCGAAGGATTGGCTTCATTAATCGGCGGGATTTTCAATGCATTCCCATACACGACATTTTCTCAAAACGTCGGTTTGGTACAAATGTCTGGCGTTAAATCGCGTAGAGTCATTCTTATTACGGCTATCATGCTCGTCTCATTAGGCTTCATGCCGAAAATTGCTGCGATGGCAACAGTGATCCCGACTTCAGTATTGGGCGGCGCAATGGTTGCGATGTTCGGCATGGTTATTTCACAAGGGATTAAAATGTTAAGCAAGGTTGTAGGAGAATCACAAGAAAATGCGATGATCATCGCTTGTTCAGTAGGACTTGGCCTAGGAGTATCCGTCGTCCCTGATATCTTCGCAAGCCTTCCTGCAAGTTTCCAAATGTTAACGGGCAACGGCATCGTAGCTGGCAGCTTGACGGCAATTTCATTAAATATCATATTCAATATGCTGCCTTCGAAAAAGCGTAAGAAAGCAACGCAGGTACATTTGACTGAGCAAGAAGTATAATACAACAAATAGAAAAAAACGAGACTCCATTGCAGAGTCTCGTTTTTCATTCGCTTATTTACTATCGTCTGTATCTGTGTCAGTATCCAAGTCAGCATCAGTATCTGTACCGTCATCTACATCAAGATCGACATTTGTATCTGTACCATCGTTGACACCGTCATCTACGTCAGCTGGTGGATTATTCACATCTACGTCCGTATCGTCGTCGCCATCTCCACATGCTGCAAGTAGACCGACGGAAAGGAACGTTGCTGCTCCAAGTTTCAACCATTTTTTGTCTGTGATTTTCATTTAAATCTCCTCCAAAGGTGTAATCTATAATTGTTGCCTACTTTTTAGATACCCTTCAGAGAGATTACTAATCATTACAATTTTATTACAGAAATATTACATCGTTATGGACGATGATCAATATACTGATGCATTTTCGATAATTTCGATATGGAATCGAGTTCTGATTGGTCCATCACCTGTTCATACGAGACAATCGAATCAAGTAGTTGATTTTTCGAGCTGGCGCCGATTAAAGCTGAAGCGACTGCGTCTTCCTTTAAGTTGAATGATAGGGCAAGCGCATGCACTTCCGCGGTAGCTTCATGAACCTGCTTGACAGTCTGCTTAAGACTTTCTGCATCATGCGCTCCGAAACCGTCCATTTTCTCGACCCTCGATGTTCCTTCATTTGTCAATAATCCTTTTGCCAATGTCCCCCGAGTGATGACAGAAGCTCCTGCTTCACGGATCATCGGGAACCATTCCTCGGGACGACGGTCTAATAGACTGTATTGCATCATCACAGAGACGGCGGAACTGTTCGTTAAGAAACGTTCAATGACATTCGGTCGTATTGACGAAATGCCGTACTGCCGGATGACCCCTTCCTTTTTTAAAGCCTCGAACGCTTCAATCGTTTCCGTCACGTCATCTTCCATCGTTCCACCATGCAATTGATAAAGATCGATGTAGTCAGTTCCAAGACGTCTCAGACTGTCCTTTACGGCTTCCATTATATATGTTTTGGAAGCATCCCATACCCAGCCATCTTCTCCTGGAATCACCCGGTTGCCGACCTTCGTCGCAAGAATGATTTCGTCACGTCTGCCTTTCAAAGCTTCGCCAACGAGAGATTCATTTTTGCCGGCAGCATATAAGTCCGCTGTGTCGAAGAAATTGATGCCGGCATGGATTGCCGCGTCAACTATGCTTTTCGCTTCTTCCAAGTCGTCTGGGAATGACATGCATCCAAGTCCTAGTTCAGATACATAAATGCCACTATTTCCAATCTCCCTCTTTTTCATTGGAGCACCTCCATAATTGTTTTCATCTACTTACAATAAACTGTACAATGTAGAAGTTAATAGGGAAAGTTTGTTGCTTATTGAAAGAAAAGGAGCGTGTTAAAATGAATCGTTTTGAGGAAAAGACTGTTGCATCGGAATTGTTGTTTGAAGGGAAAATCATCTCCCTCCGTGTCGATGAGGTCGAACTACCCGACGGCAAGCGTGCGAAGAGGGAGCTCATTGATCATCCCGGCGCTGTCGCAATCATACCAATTACAGATGACGGGAAATTGATTCTTGTTGAGCAATATAGAAAGGCATTGAATCGTTCCATCATTGAAATTCCTGCAGGCAAGATCGAGTCCGGCGAAGATATTGAGGTGACAGCGCTTCGAGAATTGGAGGAAGAAACGGGATACGGGGCTCATAAATTTGACTACTTGCAGTCATTTGCGACATCACCCGGATTTGCAAACGAAGTCATTCATATTTTCGTAGCTCAAGGACTATATAAAATAGACAAGCCTGCCGCAGGCGACGAAGACGAATTCCTTGAAATTATGGAATGCACAATTGAAGAAGCGGAAGAAATGGTGTTGGATCAGCGGATTTACGACGCAAAAACGGCTTTCGCGATTCTCCACGCTAAAAAACTTCTGCAAGATTGAGCTATTTCGGAACGGACAAGCATACGTTATAGAAACGATGCGGAGGTGAAGCCTGTGGTCCGTTCCTTATCTTTTATCCATCTGTTTATCATACTAGCCGTCGGATATATCGGCGGGGCATTGTTATTCAGGGAAATTCCGATTGCTGCATCCGAAAAATGGATCGGCTTTTTCGATCCGAGAATCATTTCATTATCCGATGGATCTATACTGAGGCCCTTTATAACGATGCTGTTGTTTTTTGTTGTGACATTCTTTCTAGCCGTTAACAACAAAACAAGGCATGCGATATTGTTTTTCGGTGCAGTTAAATGTGTTTTATTCGGATTGTCATCTTCTTTTCTCTTATATTCAGGAATGAAAATATGGGAGTATGCAATTTGGTGGTTCCCCTTCCAGTTCATTTCCTGCCTCATATTCCTCATTTATTGTACTGTGTTAAGCCCGCCTTATTTCAACAGGGTATCGAGGAAAGCGCGGAATCTGCAAGCGGTTCCCGTACTGGCGGGTGTATCTTTATTTATTTTTTTAGTAGAGATTACTATATTTCATTTTCTCATTCGGTGATTGGATTCAAAGTCTACTTTTCCCTTTCTGTTGTAACAAAGAACGCCTCTTTGATATAATGGTATCAGTGTTGAGGGGGGCGTCATATGGAGAGCCGGATTGAACGGATCAAAAAGCAATTGCACGGGGCCAGCTATAAGTTGACGCCTCAGCGTGAAGCTACGGTCTTGGTCCTTCTTGAGAATGAAGAAGATCATTTAAGTGCTGAAGATGTTTTTTTACTTGTCAAAGAGAAAGCGCCGGAAATCGGCCTTGCTACTGTCTATCGGACATTGGAACTGCTGACGGAGCTGAAAATCGTCGACAAGATTAATTTTGGTGACGGTGTTTCCCGATATGATTTACGCCAAGAAGGGGCATCGCGTTTTCACCATCATCTTATTTGCATTGAATGTGGAAAAGTCGCTGAAATACAGGAAGACCTTTTGGGGGATGTTGAGAAAATTGTCGAAAGTCGATATGGATTCAATGTTAAAGACCATTGGTTGACCTTCCATGGGATTTGCGAAAGCTGTAAATCCGCGGGAAATGACAGTAAAAAGTGAAATGGGGATGGCATGATGCTGTCCCTTTTTGTCATTGAGGGGTGAAATACATGAAGGATAGTAAATTTGCTTTGGAAGATTACATCCATTTTCTAAAGGTTGAAAGGCAGCTGTCACAAAACACGGTCACTTCCTACAGAAGAGATCTTTCTGATTATATAACACAATTGGAAAAGGCGGGGATCGGGTCGATTGATGACATCGATCGTTCCGCAATCCTGCAATATTTGCATAGCTTGAAAGAGCTTGGGAAATCTTCAAGGACGGTTGCGAGGCATATTTCTTCAATACGGTCATTTCATCAGTTCCTTTTACGGGAAAAAGTAACAACGCAAGATCCGACCGTCCATTTGGAAATGCCGAAACTCGAACAAAAACTGCCGTCAGTCCTTTCCGTGAAGGAAGTGGACAAATTGATTTCTATGCCGGAAAGCAGCAAGCCACAAGGGAAAAGGGATATTGCATTGCTGGAGCTGCTTTATGGCACCGGAATGCGTGTCAGTGAGCTGATTGGTTTGAATATTGACGATATCCATATTTCCATGGGGTTTGTCCGTGTTTTCGGAAAAGGGGGCAAGGAAAGGATTGTGCCTCTAGGCGGCGGTGCAATGAAAGCATGCACAGCATACATACGGGAAGCACGTCCAATTTTCATTGCAAAAACGAACGGAACAGACGCGCTTTTTGTCAATATGAGGGGGAGCCGCTTGACTCGGCAAGGTTGTTGGAAAATAATTAAAGGATATGCATTAGAAGCTGGAATACAAAAAGAACTGACGCCGCATATTTTACGTCATTCTTTTGCGACCCATCTCATTGAGAATGGGGCGGATATTCGTGCTGTCCAGGAAATGCTCGGTCATGCAGATATTTCTACAACACAGATTTATACGCATGTGAGCAAAGCGAGATTGAAAGATGTATATGTGAAATTCCATCCCCGTGCGTGAAAACATGGAGGACATTTTGGAAAGTATGAATATTGGAGGTATTGATATGAAAGAAACGAAATTCAATCGCATACATTTGATCGTACTTGACTCGGTCGGAATCGGCGAATCACCTGATGCTCATTTATTCGGAGATCAAGGAGCAGATACACTCGGCCATATAGCAGAACAAATGGGCGGATTGAAGATGCCAAATATGGGGCGTCTTGGCTTATCGAACATTAAGGAAATTAAAGGTGTCGACGTTGAAGCTGATCCGGCTGGAGTATACGGATTGATGCAGGAAGCTTCCGTAGGCAAAGATACGATGACGGGCCATTGGGAGTTGATGGGCTTGAATATCGATAAGCCATTCAAAGTATACCCGAATGGATTCCCTAAAGAGTTAATTGATGAATTGGAGAAAAGAACGGGTAGAAAAGTGATCGGCAATAAGCCGGCGAGCGGAACCGGTATCATTGACGAGCTTGGCCAGGAACATATGGAAACAGGCGCAATCATCGTCTATACGTCCGCGGATCCTGTTCTCCAAATTGCAGCGCATGAGGGGATCATTCCGATTGAAGAGCAATATCGCATTTGTGAAATTGCCCGCGAACTTACATTGGAGCCAGAATTCCTTGTCGGCCGCGTCATTGCGAGACCGTTTGTCGGAGAACCTGGGAACTTCACCCGTACGACAAACCGGCATGATTATGCATTGAAGCCTTTTGACAGAACGGTTATGAACGAACTGCAGGACACTGGGAAAGCGGTCATCGCAGTTGGTAAAATATCCGATATCTTCAATGGAGAAGGTGTGACGGAAGCTGTTCGGACGGTGAGCAATATGGATGGCGTCGACAAATTGATCGATGTGATGCAATCGGATTTCACCGGTCTTAGCTTCACGAATCTTGTTGATTTCGATGCGTTATTTGGGCACAGGAGAGATCCGATCGGTTATGGAAACGCGTTGCAGGAATTTGATGCACGCCTACCAGAAATCATTGAGTCATTGAAACAGGATGATCTGCTCATCATTACAGCGGATCACGGAAATGATCCTGTGCATAGCGGAACTGACCATACAAGGGAATATGTGCCATTACTCATTTACTCACCGGCTTTCAAAGGCGGCGGCGAATTGCCATTACGTGAAACATTTTCGGATGTCGGAGCGACAATCGCTGATAACTTCAACGTGAAGTTGCCGGAGTTTGGGGAAAGCTTTTTACGTTCATTAATTGAAAAGGTGTGATGTTTGTGTTCAGGATGGTTGATATCATTGAGAAAAAAAGAGACGGGGAAACCCTTACTAAAGAGGAAATAACATTTTTCATAAACGGCTATACGGATGGGTCCATACCGGACTATCAGGCGAGCGCTCTCTTGATGGCGATTTACTTTGAAGGTATGACGGCTGAGGAACAAGGCCATTTGACGATGGCAATGGTTGAATCAGGAGACCAGATCGACCTGTCGGCAATCGAAGGACTAAAGGTCGACAAGCATTCCACTGGCGGCGTTGGCGATACGACAACGTTGATACTCGCGCCATTAGTTGCGGCTTGCGGAGTCCCGGTTGCGAAAATGAGCGGCCGAGGCCTCGGCCATACAGGCGGCACGCTCGATAAGCTTGAAGCAATCGAAGGATTCCATATTGAGCTTACTGAAGAGCAGTTCGTCAAACAAGTGAATGATTTGAAAGTCGCCGTCATAGGCCAAAGCGGCAATTTGACGCCTGCTGATAAAAATCTGTATTCTTTACGTGATGTGACTGCTACGGTTAGCAGCATCCCACTCATTGCAAGCTCCATCATGAGCAAGAAAATAGCTGCTGGTGCAGACGCAATCGTATTGGACGTGAAAACAGGCGATGGTGCTTTCATGAAGACATTGGAAGATGCCGAAGCTCTTGCACATTCCATGGTTGCGATCGGCCGCCAAGTCGGAAGAAACACGATGGCAGTCATTTCGGACATGAGCCAGCCGCTAGGCTATGCAATCGGAAATGCGTTGGAAGTGAAAGAGGCTATCGATACGCTCAAAGGCGAAGGGCCTGAGGATTTGACTGAGCTTTGCCTCGTCCTCGGAAGCAAAATGATTGTTGCCGGCGAAAAGGCGGAAACGGTTGAAGAAGCACGTACAATGCTCGAAGCCGTCATCAAAGACGGTTCAGCATTAAATCTGTTTGCGCAATTGATAGAAGCGCAAGGCGGAGATGCTCGGATTGTACACGATCCAACTTTACTTCCATCCGCGAAGTTCCAAATCGAAGTGCCAGCCTTGACTACAGGCACCATTTCCAAAATGGAAGCGGATGAAATCGGTGTCGCAGCGATGCTATTAGGAGCAGGAAGAGCAACAAAAGACGACGAAATCGACTTAGCTGTCGGCATCGTCTTGAAGAAAAAAATCGGCGATACAGTAACCGCCGGCGAACCTGTTGCAATCATCCATGCAAACCGCGAAGACGTTGCAAAATCCATCGACCTAATCCAAAAACATATCCATATCTCAGATAAAGAACAAGAAAAACCAGCCTTGATCCATGAAATGATTACAGGCTGACAGCAAACAAAAAACCATTTTGAGTCCTTGAAAAAGGGGACTTGAAATGGTTTTTTATTTGCTTAAATTTATCTCTAATAATAAGAAACACTGTTGATTGTAGCGAAAGGCGGCGACTCCTGGGGGATAGCGAACGCCGTTACGAAGAACGGCGTTTGCGAGCACAAGCGCAGCGCTGCGAGCAGGAAGTTGCAGGGAGCCCCCGGAAAGCGTCCGCTCGGAGCGGAAATCACCTTTATTAAAATGCTCTATTTATTCCTAACATGTGTAAACTGTCCTAAAAATGGATAGACTTTTTTAGGTAGAATGCTTTGTCGAAAGATAGGAACTTTGCAAATTTAATGACTAGTTATGTCAGGTGAAAGGGTTTTCCTTGTCCTGTGTTGAATGTTCCGCATGAAGGAGGGATTCAGCATGGCTGATATTAATCAAATTGATGGTATTGTGGTCGTAACATTGGCAGGGGAGTTGGACAATCTTGAAGCGAACAGGATCCGTTCCACGATCTCTTCTTCCATCTTCACTGGAAAAGTGAAAGGAATCGTCTGGGATTTGAGCCGCCTCGGATTTATGGATAGCGCAGGCATCGGGCTCATACTTGGCAGGATGCGTGATTTGGCACCATTTAATGGTGAAACGCTCATCTTGAACCCATCCCCGACAATGGAGAAGATCTTCAATTTTTCCGGCTTAGGGTCCAACATCAGACACGGCTCGGTCGACAGTGTAATTGGCGAAATCGGAGGGGTCTTATATGAGAAATGAAATGACATTATCATTCGTTGCAATTGAAGAAAACGAAGCGCTTGCGAGGATGGCGATGACATGCTTTATAACGCCATTGGATCCGACCCTTGAAGAGATCTCGGAATTCAAGACGATCGTATCGGAAGCGGTCACCAATGCCATTATACATGGCTATGATTGTGACGGGGAAAGCATGGTGACGATCCATGCTGTCATTGATGAAAACAAGGTGACGATGACAGTGGAAGACAAGGGCGGAGGAATTTTTGACGTGCAACAGGCAATGGAGCCAATGTTCACTACAAAGCCGCTCGCTGAAAGGTCAGGAATGGGATTTACGATCATGGAAAGCTTTTCGGACAATCTCTCAGTGGAATCATCCATCGGAAATGGAACGGTAGTGCGATTCGAGAAAACGTTTTCTCCGGTCACGGAAGCAAGCAGAATGAGGTGACCGATGGATACTTCTGTTGAACGGCAAGATGCCCTATTGTCACAGGAAAAGATGAGACTGCTCATCCAGCAATCCCAGGATGGGGATAAGGATGCAAGAAGGATGATGGTGGAAGGGAATACAAGGCTTGTCTGGTCCATCGTTCAACGATTTGCATCCCGTGGCGCCGACTTAGAGGATCTATTCCAGATCGGTTGCATCGGCCTCATGAAATCAATTGATAAATTCGATTTGTCATATGATGTGAAGTTCTCCACATATGCCGTACCGATGATTGTAGGGGAAATTCAACGCTTCCTCCGCGATGACGGGATGGTGAAAGTGAGCCGGTCAATTCGAGAACTTAGTTTCAAAATCCGCCACGCGACTGATGACTACATTAAAAACCATGGGAGGTCGCCATCCGTTTCGGAGATTGCCGAAGTGCTGGAGGTCTCGATCGACGAAGTCATTCTCGCTTCGGATGCATTACGTGATCCTGCATCCCTTCATGAACAATTGTACGAAAATGAGGGGGATAGTTTGACGTTAATGGATCAGCTGAGGGATGACCGTTCGGAGAGGTTTTTCGATCATATCCCTCTCCGGGACGTTGTTTCCAAGCTGAATAAACGTGATCAGACCATCATTTATATGAGGTATTATTTGGACTATACACAAAGTGACATCGCAGAACGTATCGGCATTTCTCAAGTTCAGGTTTCCCGTTTGGAGAAGAAAATATTGGCCCAATTGAAGACATGGATGAGTGCACAACCAGAGGAAAGTGAAGGTAAAGTGAGGACGGAATAATACATGGCTAAGTTATTTACATCTTTGAAAGACGGAGAAGAATGGTTCCACAGTAAATTCGGTGATAATGAAACATTCGATGCTACGGCGAAAACGGTCCATTTATGGGGGATGCCTGCATTATTGCTTTACATTAACGGACTTGTCGATGGAAACATTTTGACGACGTTGCTAACGGAAATGCAAGAAGGCCTAAAACCCGAAGAGGAAAACAGGGATGATCCAGCGTGGTTTCTTACGTACTTCCCTTATTATGCCTTATCGGATGTCGATGAGAAAGAGAAACTGCTCAACAATGTATTAAGTGGACAGGTCGGCTTCGTACTCCCCGATGGTTTTGTATTCATCGGGGATATCCGTAGCTATCCGGGAAGATCGCCTGAAGAGCCGGACACCGAAAAAGTTATCCGTGGATCTAGAGATGGCTTTACTGAGAACATTATTACAAATACGGCTCTTGTCAGAAGGCGCCTAAAAACGGAAAATCTTCGTTTTGAAATGCACCAAACGACAGTGAACGGCAAGACGGATGTCGCCATCACCTTCATGAAAGGGGCTGCAAGTGAAGAGCACCTCTCCTACATCCGGAAAAGGCTGGATGAAATTAAACATGATGGATTGACAATGACAGATAAATCATTGGAAGAATTCCTGTTTAAGCAACGATTTCACCCGATGCCATTCGTCCGTTTCACAGAACGGCCGGATATTTGCGCTGCGCATCTCCTTGAGGGCCATATCGCAATTATTGTCGATACATCCCCTTCAGTCATTTTGGTGCCTACAACCATATTTCATCATTTGCAGCATGCTGAGGAGTATCGTCAAGCACCGTTCATCGGAACATTTGTGAGATGGGTCCGCCTGATTGGTGCGTCGCTCAGTCTATTATTGCTCCCGTTTTGGTATTTACTTGCGACCTATCAGCAATATTTACCGATTTCACTTAGTTATATCGGTCCGAATGATCCGGGGTCCGTCCCTCTTCTCGTGCAATTATTAATTGCAGATATCGGCATAGAAGTCTTACGGATGGCCGCTATACACACCCCTTCTCCGATGACGACTGCCATGGGACTCGTTGCAGCGATTGTGATCGGCCAAGTGGCGATCGATGTCGGTCTTTTTACTGGAGAAGTCATACTGTACGTTGCGGTTAGCGCGATTTTCACTTTTGCGATACCGTCTTTCGAATTGAGCATCACGACGAAAGTGTTCAGGATCTTCATACTTATTTTGACGGGAATTCTTGGGGCTCCAGGGTTCTTCTTGGGCATCGCTTTTCTGTTTTATTATTTGGCATCCCTCAAACCAATGGGAACACCATACTTATGGCCAGCGGTTCCGTTTTTTCCTGATGCAATGAAGCGTGTATTGATACGATATCCAATGACTATGGATGCACCGAGGCCTTACATTACGAAAGCGCCGGAGCGGAATAGGCTTTCATAGAGGATTGATTCCTGGCTTCCAGTTATGATAAAGTTTTAACAACATGACTTGGAGGAATGAATATGCATCTATATGGAACTCAATCGGTGAACAATCTAGGCCACTTGACGATAGGCGGAGTAGATACAGTAGACCTTGCACATATGTATGGCACGCCATTGCTTGTCTATGACATCTCGCTATTCAGAGAACGTGCTGCAGCGTTCAAAGAAACTTTTGCAAAAGCGGGCATCAAAGCCCAAGTTGCATATGCAAGCAAAGCTTTCTCTTCCATAGCCATCTATGAAATTGCAAAGCAGATGGGTCTCTCATTGGATGTTGTATCCGGGGGGGAGCTATATACAGCGGCGGCTGCGGATTTCCCGCGGGAAAAGATTCATTTTCATGGAAATAATAAAAGTTATACGGAATTGCAATTCGCTTTCGATGAAAAAATTGGTTGTATCGTAGTTGATAATTTCTTGGAGATCGAAATGCTTAAGGAAATTTCGGAATCGCGCAAAGAGAAGATGAATGTTCTGTTGCGTGTAACTCCAGGGGTACATGCTTCAACCCACGACTATATCACGACCGGTCAAGAGGATTCGAAATTCGGTTTCGATTTAAAAAATGGCCAGGCTGATGATGCATTTCTCAAGCTATATAACCACCCTTACATTAACATGCTCGGAATGCATTGCCATATTGGTTCCCAAATCTTTGAAACGGACGCATTCCGTTTTGCCGCGGAAGCACTAATGGAAAAGATGATTGAATGGCGACAGAAGTTCAAATTCGTTTGTACAGTGCTCAACTTGGGAGGCGGTTTTGGCATCAGGTACACAGAAGAGGATAAACCGCTCCATCCTTCTGCTTATGTTGAAGAGATGGAGGATGTTGTGCTCTCGATGACGCGCAAACATAATTATCCATTACCGGAGATTTGGATTGAACCGGGCAGATCACTAGTCGGAGATGCCGGCACCACTATTTACACTGTAGGAAGTAGTAAGGAAGTGCCGGGTACAAGGACTTATGTAGCTGTTGATGGCG
This sequence comes from Sporosarcina pasadenensis, assembly GCF_047228845.1. Classification (NCBI taxonomy): domain Bacteria; kingdom Bacillati; phylum Bacillota; class Bacilli; order Caryophanales; family Caryophanaceae; genus Sporosarcina; species Sporosarcina pasadenensis. The sequence continues at coordinate 338,348 of NZ_JBFEGM010000001.1, read as the reverse complement.
GGATGTCTGACAATATCCGTCCTGCATTGTATGAGGCGAAATATACAGCGGCGACGGCAAACAGAATGTTGGATCCTCATTCGGATAAAGTGACAATAGCGGGTAAATGTTGTGAATCCGGAGACAAATTGATTGAAGATGCGTACATCGCGGAACCTGAGGAAGGGGATATCATTGCCGTTTTCTGTACAGGAGCTTACACATATTCCATGGCAAGCAATTATAACCGTCTTCCCAAGCCGGCAATCGTATTTTGCGAAAACGGAAATCATCAATTGGTAGTACGCAGAGAAACGTATGAAGATGTCATCAGGCTAGATATCCCGTTGCAGAGGACGCAACAGGAAATTTCATCATGAAAAGACGCAATATGACCCTTTTCTTATTCATAGTCATTGCAGCAATCGTTTGGGGGGCAGTGTACTGGTACTTTATTGCCCCTTTCGCCGGTCCGAATAAATGAACTTTCTCTATCATTGAAAAAGCCTTGGCAATCATGTACGATTAACATAATTCGGCGGCAGTCCCCCTTTTTTCAAGCGGAATAAAGACTATATCGCCGTAGCCTGAGGATTTTTTGAAAAGAAGGGATTTCTATGATGCTTTTACGTTACAAGAAGGCGTATGAGAAAATCGCCATGGGCTTGCTTTCTTATATGCCCGGAGAAAAGTCTGTAAAAAAATTGCAGGAAACGATTCATCAGTATGAAAATGACGAAGACTGGCAGTTATATCTTCTGAAGCAAGGGGAAGATTTCATCGGCCTCGTCGGAATTATATTGGATGTAGATTCGTACACCGTAATGCACCTTTCTGTGAATCCTTCATTCCGTGGAGAGGGGATCGGTAGCAAGATAATCGTGAAGCTCGGAGAACTTTTTCCCGGCTTGGAATGTAAGAGTAATGAGTATACAGAGTCGTTCTTGGAAAAATGCCTACAAAAGGAAGAACAACAACAATCCGAATGAGAAAAGGCGCAGATCATTGTGGTCTGCGCTTTTTCTTTTCGCGTTCCGCGAGAATATCGGAGCGATCCCGAAGCATATGTTTATGAATGACAGCATCGCTATCAGCAGGAAGAAGATCCATGGAGGATGCGATCTCATCGACAGAGCGTTGAAGAGATGCAGATGTCAACAGAATCGTGAACGGAGAAAAGGCTTCTCCTTTTTCCATATTGCTGATGACTCTTTCCGTATCCTGTACAAGCTGCCGATAATCCAAGGCCTCCGTGTAGCGAGCATCGAACGTAGAAAAGTCCTGCATCCTGTTCGCAGCCTTTACGACTGTGCGGTGCGCTCCGTGCACATTGCCCCTCCTCCAATGGTAAAGTCCTGTCGATAAGAGGATAAAAGCAGTAAGCGGATGATCCTTCGTATAGTTTGGAATGGATTTCCAATACTCTTCAAGCACTTCATGGCACTCGAAGTAGTCTTGATTCCTATTGAAATAAACAATAAAATTTAAGAATAGCGGATGATGATATGGATGCACTTGAATCATTCCTTTCTAAATTTACATAAAATAAATTACTTACACAAACTGTAAAAAGACTATTATTGTTGATTGGAGCGAAAGGCGGCGACTCCAGCGAAAGCCGTAACGAAGAACGGCTTTTGCTAGTAAAAGCGAAGCGTTACGAGCACCGTGTAGGCTGCCTTAATTTCTGCAAAGAGCGCAGAAATACGGCAAATCGAACCCTTCGCTGTTCGATTGGCTCAGCCTCGCCCGCGGAAAGCGTCCGCCTGTAGCGGAAATCAATAGTTGGATATTTTGTATCGTAATGGAGGAGTTATATGACTTATAAAGTAAAGTTAGAGGCGTTTGAAGGACCTCTTGATCTATTATTACATTTAATCAACCGACTTGAAATCGATATCTATGATATTCCGATGGCTGAACTGACAAATCAGTACATAGAGCATCTACATACGATGCGGGTTTTAGAGCTGGATGAACTTAGCGAGTATTTGGTACTGGCAGCCACCTTAATAGAAATCAAAAGCAAAATGCTCTTGCCGGTTCATGAAGGCGAAGTATTGGATGAAGAAAACGATTACCACATCGAGGAAGATCCACGGGATGAATTGGTTGCCCGTTTGATAGAATACAAAAAATACAAGGAAGCGGCAAATTCATTGAAAGAGTCGGCCGACGACCGAGCGGTACATTTTACGAAGCTGCCAGGCGACTTATCAGAATTTGGGGAAGTGGCAGTATCGGTGCCGGAAGAAAAAATGAACGTTTTCGACCTGATCGGTGCATTCCAAAAAATGCTCGAACGAAGGAAGCTGCGTGCTCCGTTAACCGCCAAAATTGCAAAGTCGGAGCTTTCGGTTAGTGAAAAGATGGATGACATCATGACTTCCCTTGAAAGGCGGGGCGGAAGTTGTGATTTTGAAAGTTTATTTGAAAGAGATGATGTCGAAGATTTAGTTGTGACATTTTTATCACTATTAGAATTGATGAAACGGCTTGACATTGTCGTAAAACAAGATAATAACTTCGGAAAAATGACAGTCATGGTAGGAGGGGAGGAGAATTATGGAAACAATTGATGAACGACTCACCGGTATGTTGGAGAGCTTTTTATTCATAGCAGGTGATGACGGTTTGACGTTGAGTCAAATCGCCTCGCTCCTTCAAGTGGAGACAGATGCAGCGGCAGCTATCGCTGAGGGGTTGCGTGTGAATTATGAAGATAGGCCGGACTCGGGGATTACGCTTAGGCTTTACGGGGGCCATTACCGGCTAGTAACGAAAGCCGAGTTTGCAGATGACATCCTTCGCATGCTCGAAAATCCGGCGCGGAATTCCATTACTCAAGCCTCGATGGAAGTATTGGCGATCATCGCGTACAAGCAACCCGTCACACGTGTCGAAATTGATGACTTGCGTGGCGTGAAGTCGGACGGGCCAATCCAGACACTTGTTGCGAAAGGTTTCGTTATGGAAAAAGGGCGTATGGAAGGCAGCGGCCGGCCAATACTCTATGGGACGACTGATTTGTTTTTGGATAGATTCGGATTGGAATCGATTGATATGCTGCCTCCATTAGCTGAAGGTGAAGATGAAGACCAGTTCGGAGATACAGATCTATTCATGACAAAATTCCAAGAGGCCTTTGAAATAACGGATGAAGGAGGAAACAATGATTGAGGCAGGCGATAGCCGTTGTTCTGTTCCTATCGGTATTATTGACAGCAGTCCCGAAAGAAGCCGCATCTGGAAGTGCATGGGCAGTTATTGACGCGGAGACAGGGCGCCTACTCGACGGGGCCAATGAAAATCTCCAACTGCCGATTGCCAGTCTGACAAAAATCTGGACAGCATTGACATTCATTGAAAGCGGGACTGCTGAAAGTGAAATCGTCATCTCATCTGAGGCGGCATCTGCTGAAGGCTCGTCCATTTATTTGGAACAAGGTACGAAAATGGATTCCGATGCATTGTTGTACGGCCTCATGCTGCGGTCTGGCAATGACGCCGCATATGCGCTCGCGGAGCATGCTGGTGGATCGGTTGAAGGATTTGTCGACTTGATGAATAAGAAAGCAGAATTATATGGCTTGGAACGGACAACGTTCATGAACCCGTCAGGACTTCATGATGATCGGCATCTTTCAACTGCATATGAGACAGCTTTAATGCTTTATTTTGCGATGAAAAATGATAAATTTTCAAAAATCGCATCTGCAGAAAACTTCGTTTATCGAAAAGGGGACGAGGTGAGAAGCTGGCGCAATAAACATCGACTGATTCATACAAACGATCATGTCAAAGCTGGAAAGACGGGATTTACGAAAGCGGCAGGAAGGACTCTTGCAACTTACTTCGAAAAGGATGGCAAGAAATTGATCATTGTCACGTTGAATAATGGAGACGACTGGAACTTCCATCAGCAAATGGCCAATGATACATTCCACAAATACGAGAATGTCACAGTCGCGAAGAAAGGCAAATACAAAATTCTCCCCGGGGTCAATGGGGAATTAAAAAGGCCGATTGTGCTTCTATTGAATAAAGATGAGGTGGAGAGGGTATCCCATGTCGTCTACATTCCCCGCAATAAGGATAGGAAAGTGAAGGGGACTTGGACCGTATCGCTAGATAATGAATTGCTTATCACAGCTGAAATTGATATTCGCAAGTGAACTAAAAGTGAATCAAACAAGAAATTATTAGGGAAGACTGACTGCGTACAGGTCGGTCTTCTTTTCATTTTGCAGGAAATATGACATAATTTTTTGAGGTAGAAGGAAGGTGACGAGTTGGAAAGATTACAAAAAGTATTGGCTCAAGCGGGCGTAGCATCTCGTAGGAAAGCGGAAACGCTCATCGTTGAGGGAAAAGTGAAAGTGAATGGCAAAGTAGTGACTGAATTGGGGACGAAGGTAACACGCGCAGACCGTGTGGAAGTCGAAGGCGTGGAGCTTGTCAAAGAGCAATTCGTCTATTATTTGCTATACAAACCTAGAGGTTACATATCAACCGTCAGTGATGAAAAAGGGAGAAAAACAGTTCTAGATCTCCTACCGATGGTGGAAGAAAGGATCTTCCCGGTCGGCCGGCTTGATTATGACACTTCTGGGATTATCATTATGACGAACGATGGAGATTTTTCGTATCTGATGACACATCCGAAGTTCGGCATCGAGAAAAAGTATGTCGCGAAGGTGAAAGGGATACCTCAACGGGATGCATTGAAAAGACTGGAGCGCGGGATAGAACTGGAAGATGGCATGACGGCTCCTGCTAGAGTGAAAATGCAGTCATTTGATAAAAAGACAAACTCTGCGATTGTTGAAATTACAATCCACGAAGGACGGAATCGACAAGTACGAAGAATGTTCGATGCCATTGGCTGTCCTGTCCAAAAATTGAGACGTGAGTCGTTTGCCATGTTGACGACACACGGTTTAAACGCCGGAGAAGCGCGTGAACTGACGACACATGAAGTGAAGCAATTAAGAGTACTTGCAGAAACAGGCAAAATCGGTTAAATCCTGCGGAAAAGGAAATGTTCACAAACCTATCACGACTTCATCCTTATTACGATATTTGTTTTGTTATAATTAGAGTCGGAATCTTATTACGTTAGGGGGCTATTAATTGTCCAAGGCGAATAAAAAGCGGACACGCCTCATTTTCCGAGGCGTAGTTCTAGTTATACTTGCATCGGCTATTCTATTTTCAATTTTTTCGAGAGACAAAGTCAAAGTCCTGGCGGAAGGCGACAAGGCTCCGGATTTTGAACTCGTCGATCTTGAAGGGAATAAGCATCGTTTATCCGATTATAGAGGAGAAGGCGTATTTCTGAACTTTTGGGGAACATGGTGCCCTCCGTGCAAGCGGGAGATGCCTTACATTGAAAATCAATACAATGCCTTCAAGGAAAAGGGAGTTCATGTATTGTCAGTGAATATTGCCGAGTCTGACCTGAAAGTGGATACGTTCCGCGATCAATATGGTCTGACGTTCCCGATCGTTATCGATAAAAAGAAGGATGTTAAGGAACTCTACAATATTGTTCCACTTCCAACGACATTTCTAATCGATAAAGATGGACGGATCACGAAGGTTATCACGACAGAAATGACTGAGGATGAAATCATTTCGTACATGGAAAGCATCCAACCTTGATAAGGAGTTCGTACACATGAGTAAAATAAAATGCCAATGCGGTCATGATAACCCGTTTGGAACAGTGCTTTGTGAAAAGTGCGGGCGTCCGATGACCGAGGAAGCAAAAAAAAGTGAAGTAGTCGATATGCGTTATGAAGGATCTGCCCGCAGATCCCAGACGTATAAACGGTCCATTATCGACAAGATTTGGAATTTCTTCTCCAGTGTGAAAATTGGAGTGAGCATCATTGTCGCTGTACTTGTTACATCGGCGATCGGAACTCTTTTTCCTCAGAAGTTTTATTTGCCGGTGAATCAAAATTCACCAGCGGAAATATTGGCATATTATGAACGTCTGTATGGAGTTATAGGAACGCTTTATTACAAATTAGGCTTCTATGATATGTATAATAGTTGGTGGTTTAAAATACTGATCGGCATGCTTGGCACGTCCATAATCATCGCGAGTGTCGACAGAGTGATCCCCCTCTACAAATCATTGAAGAAGCAGCGGACAAAGCGTCATACTTCATTCATGAAGCGTCAACGTGTTTACGGTGCGGGTCATTCTGAAAATGCCGATATGTCACTAGCGAAAGCTGAAGAGAAGCTTAAAGACATGAAGTACAACGTTAAAACAGAAGACGGCGCGATTTTAGCCGAAAAAAACCGTTTTTCACGTTGGGGTCCTTATGTCAACCATACCGGGTTGATCATTTTCCTGTTTGGCGTCCTGTTGCGCGGTATCCCAGGCTTTTATGTCGATCAGACGATGTGGATACGGGAAGGGGAATTGCGTTCGATTCCTGGTGCTCCGGACTATTACTTGGAGAGCAAGGATTTCAGCATTGAAACGTATTCGAAAGAAGAGGCTGAAGTTTTTGGAAAGGCGCTTGACCGTGTCGGCACCATTGTAAAATCGTATCAGACAGACGTTTCATTATATAAAAAGAAAGAGGACAGTCTGCCAGGCTCGACTGATCTTGAGCATATCGAAGACTATCCGATCATCGTCAATAAGCCATTGAAGTTCGATGGATATAGCATATTCCAGATGGATTACCGCCTGGACGAGCTGAAATCGATGACAATGCAGCTAATTGAAAAGAAAACCGGGAAGTCCTTCGGGCAGTTCACAATCAATCTCGACGATCCTGAAGGAGTATATGAACTGACTGACGGTGCACGTGTTGATTTGATCGGTTATTATGCGGATTACGATGGCGTTGAGAACGGTGAACCGGTTTCAAAGTCGCCGATTCCAAACAATCCGGCATTTATCTTCAATATGATTACACCCGAGAAACCAGAAGGTGAAAAAAGCTTTGTCGCAATCAGACAAACACTTGAGACGCAAGAGAACGCCTACCAAGTGAAGTTTGTCAGTGCGGAGACAAGGGATATTTCCGGGTTGACGATACGGAAGGATAAAACATTGTACATTCTTCTATTTGGCGGACTAATCTTTATGATCGGTGTCATCCAAGGTTCTTATTGGAATCATAGACGGATTTGGATCCAGAAAGGGGAAGGCGATGAGTTGTTAGTTGCCGCCCATACGAACAAAAACTGGTTCTCCTTGAAAAAGGAATTGGATGCCGTGAAGGATTATGCACACTTGCCAGGCTATGAGGATAGGCTGGACAATGAGTCGTCAACTGAGGAAGAGGAAGGAGAAAAATAATTATGGGATTAGCATCGTTAAGCGCGAATCTGCTATTAGTTTCTTTCATTGCCTATTTGGTCGCCACCCTTTTCTTCGGCGGAGCAGTGAAAGGCGCTAAATCGGAAGCATCCTATAGAAATCATAGATGGGGCAAGATCGGCATTACGATTACAATTATCGGCTTCATCACCCATCTCGGTTATTTCTTTACGAGGTGGATTGCTTCAGGCCACGCTCCTGTCAGTAATATGTTCGAATTTACGACTGCGTTCGGCATGATGCTCGTAGGAGCGTTCATACTATTGTTCTTCTTGTATCGGACGCCATCTTTAGGGCTGTTCGCGTTGCCTATTGCGATTGTCATTATCGGATATGCGAGCATGTTCCCCCGGGAAATCACACCGCTCATTCCAGCGCTCCAAAGTTATTGGTTAACAGTGCATGTAATAACTGCGGCACTCGGTGAAGCTATCCTGGCAATCAGTGCGGTTGCAGGTCTCATATACTTAGTGAAACACGTCGATATGACAAAACCTTCAAAACAACGTTTTTGGCTGGAGGCTGTCATGTTCACAGTCATTCTTGTCCTCGGGTTCGTCATTTCATCGACGACATTCAAGCTGACAGGATATGAAGCCCATTTTACGTATATCGATAAAAATGAGGCACCTGCCAAAATTGAGTACAATTACCCGCCACTATTCGGGATGAACGAATATGAATCACAAACTCCTGAGGCAATGACTCCATGGGCGGAAATGCCGGCTATCGTCAACGCGAAGACTTTGACGACATTCGTTTGGTCGGTCGCGACAGGGACTGTATTATACCTTATTTTACGACTGATTTTCCGCAGACCGATCGCCTCCCTGCTACAGCCATTTGCGAAGAAAGCGAACTCGCAGCTGATGGATGAAATCGGCTATCGTTCTGTTCTGATCGGCTTCCCAGTGTTTACACTTGGAGCATTGATCTTTGCAATGATCTGGGCGCATGAAGCTTGGTCAAGGTTTTGGGGTTGGGACCCGAAAGAGGTTTGGGCACTTATTACATGGCTGTTTTATGCGGCTTTCCTCCATCTCCGTCTTTCAAGAGGATGGGAAGGGAAAAAATCTGCATGGCTTGCGGTTATCGGGTTTGTCATCATTATGTTCAATCTGATTGCTGTAAACCTGATCATCGCCGGTTTGCATTCATACGCGTAAACCGATTTGACTGCACAGAGCCGCTGAGGAGCTGTGCAGTTTCTTTTTTTATGGACTACTTGTACAATAATGACAGAAGTGTAGTTGAAAGGGGACGTTGATGATGGAAGAGACTGTTAGGTTATTAGTGGTGGACGACGAGGATCGGATCCGCCGTCTTCTTAATATGTATTTATCCCGTGAAGGCTTCGAAATAGATGAGGCAGTAGATGGAGCAGAAGCGATCGAAAAGGCGCTCGCAAACCATTATGACTGTATTTTACTTGACTTAATGATGCCGGAAAAAGACGGCCTTGAAGTATTGCAGGAGCTTCGTGATGAAAAGAAGATGACACCTGTCATCTTGCTGACGGCGAAAGGCGAGGAATCGGATCGTGTGGTCGGATTTGAAACAGGGGCTGATGATTATATCGTCAAGCCGTTCAGTCCACGTGAAGTTGTACTTCGTGTGAAGGCGATTTTGAGGAGATCTGTCACTTTCCCTGATGCCTCGGCAACGAACAGTTCAAAGGATCTTGTCGTATTCCCGCAATTGACGATCGATCATGATGCGCACCGGGTGACGGCCGAAGGGAAAGAAGTGAACTTGACGCCGAAGGAATACGAGTTGCTCTATTTCCTCGCAAAGTCGCCGGATAAAGTGTTCGACCGTGAGCAATTATTGAAGGAAGTGTGGCACTACGAATTTTTCGGAGATTTGCGGACCGTCGATACACATGTGAAAAGGCTGCGGGAAAAGCTGAGCCGTGTATCTGAAAGCGCAGCGAAAATGATCGTGACAGTTTGGGGCGTCGGTTATAAATTCGAGGTTCCGAATGAATAGAATATGGCATTCAATCGTCGGGAAGCTATGGGCAACCATATTGCTTCTCGTTTCCTTTGTCCTTTTTATGGTTACCGTCCTTCTATTAGAGTTCCTTGATAATTTTCATACGAATCAGGCAGAAGATTCTCTTCGCAGGGAAGCGACAACGATCGGTAAAATAGTTCTTGATCATGAAAACGATGCCGCCATGCGACTCATCATCCAAGATATATTGGATAATGAAACGAATGCGATGATCATTGATTCCGAAAAAAGGGTCTATTATTCATTTCATAGAGGATTGAATCAGGAAAAGATAGAGCAGAAAATCCTCTCGGAGTCGAAGTTTTTTTCAAATATACAAATTAATGAAAAAGTCGTGAAGGAGATGATTCTCCCATCCCTTACGGATGAAAACGTTATGGAACAATACCTTGTTCTCATGTATCCATATGGTGAGGTGAATGGAACCATCCATTCCATCGTCATGTACCAAAGCCTGGATGCCGTCCACCGTACGACAAAGAGGACGACGCATATCGTTTTCTTATCCGCTTTCATCGCTTTCATTTTAACGACCATATTCGCTTTCTTCCTTTCCACGAAAATCACCTCGCCATTACGAGGGATGAAGCAAGCTGCTTTTGAATTATCGAAGGGGAATTTTGAAACGCGTCTACCGGTCATGCAAAATGACGAAATAGGTCAATTGGCAACTGCTTTCAACCAAATGGGCAGGCAGTTGAAATACCAAATGGAACTGATCAAGCAGGAAAAAGAACAATTATCAAGCATCCTTACATCGATGACGGATGCGGTCATTACATTCAATCGGGATTATTCCATTCTTGTGAGGAACCCTCAAGCTGAACGGCTATTGCAGAAGTGGTACTTTGCAAACGGAGCGGATGAGAAAGTGTTGCCGAAGGAAATATTCCATATGCTTGAACACGCCATTACATTTGCAGAGGAAGTTGAGGACGAGCTCGACATCGGCGGTCAGTTTTACGGTATCTCAATTAGTCCGTTATACAGTGAAAACAGCATTCGCGGAGCGGTGGCCGTGTTGCGTGATATGACAGATCAGCATAAGCTGGATAAGTTGAGATCTGATTTTATAGCAAATGTATCCCATGAGCTGAGAACGCCAATTTCCTTATTGCAAGGGTATAGTGAAGCGATTATCGACGATGTGGTGACGAGTGAAGAGGAACGCAATGAAATGGTCCAGATCATTCACGATGAGTCGAAACGGATGAGCCGTCTCGTAACTGATCTGCTCGACCTCGCTCGAATGGAATCTGGCCATATGCGGTTATACAGACTAAATTTCCCTCTTATTCCTTTTTTGGATAGAGTGCAAAATAAATTCATGCAAATCGCCCGTGATTCAAACGTTATGCTCTCAATGAATGTCGACGATAAAGAACAAGGGATTGTCGTTTTTGCTGATGATGATCGTTTGGAGCAAGTATTCACAAACTTGATTGATAATGCAATCCGGCATACACCGGATGGAGGAAAAGTGACAGTCGGTGTCGAAAGAAAAGGGGATATGGTTGAAATTTCCGTTGCCGATACAGGAAGCGGCATACCGAAAGAAGATCTGCCTTTCATTTTCGAACGATTCTATAAAGCGGACAAAGCTCGGACGCGAGGGAAAGGCGGAACCGGATTGGGCCTTGCAATCGCTAAGAACATTATCGACTCACATGGTGGTAGAATTACCGCGGAACTTGGTGACACATCGGGCACGATCTTCAAATGCGTCTTGCCGATCGGTCCGGAAGATGAGAACATCGAATCGCTCTGAAAAGTAATGGACGAAAAGCACGGCAAGATGAAACTTTTCATCTTGAATTACGACTAATGTAATGAACGGGGGGATTTCGTGGATGACTCCGTTTTCCACAAGCTATACGAGCAATATCATCAGGATGTCTTCAATTTTCTTATCTATTTGACAGGAGATCGATATTCTTCCGAGGATTTTATGCATGAAGTGTATGTCAGGGTATTGAAAGCCTATGCTGGTTTTGAAGGGAAGAGCTCTGAAAAGACTTGGCTTTTTTCCATAGCGAAAAATGTCGCCATCGACCATTTCAGAAAGAAGAATGTACGTCAAAAACATCATTTCGATAAAATCGACTGGGAGCAGAGCGAATTGCCCTCGACAGGCAGCACTCCTGAACAAATTGCATCGTTGAATGAAGAGATGAGACAATTGCTGCGGGTTTTGGATACGTGCACAGGTGACCAAAAGATGGTTATCGTTTTACGATACTTCCAGGAGCTATCCATAGCGGAAACCGCCGATACCCTCGGCTGGACCGAAGGAAAGGTAAAGACGACCCAACACAGGGCAATAAAAGCATTACAAAAGAAATTGAATGCTCTTTCGGCAGAGGGGGGAAGATGAATGACAAACAATCAATGGGATGACAACAAGCTTGAGAACCTTCTTCATTCCATGCCGAAAATTGAAGACAATCGTACGAAGGAACAAATTTTGGATCGACTTAAACGAGATCAACGACTGAAAAAACGACGTCGGATGAACCCGAGGAAATGGATGCCTGTCATTGTTGCGGCGGCCGCGCTGCTTCTACTCGGCCTCATTGTCCCCTCAATGCTCAACAGTCATGATGGAGCAATGGAAAAGTCAGGTGCTCCTCGCTCACTTAAAGAAGATCGGGCTTTTGAAGCAAAGACAGAATCGACGGAGGAAGCAGAGACATTTGATGCATCTGCCACAAAGGAGTCAGCTGCAATGATATTCGCGGCAGATGACAGCCATGTGCTGCTTGCTGATGAGGTAGTTGATTACATCCCTCTACAAGTCGGCTTAGTGGAATCGGCAAATGTCATTCCTATCACTTTCCTTATTCCTGAATCAAGGGTCCAATCCGATTTTCCTGAAGGAAATCCGACGAGTATTGAGCTATATAATAAATACGCAGGGGAAATTCCAGAAGAGGAGCTCGGTTTCGATGATTACCACCCGTATAAAGGGACTCTATACGAGGAAAAGGGCATTCTTCGCCATCAGATCCCTGCTGGGCATACGTATGATTTGTCATCAGCAACGAATGAAGTTTATTTTAATTCAATGCGTGACACTTTTTCCGAATTTGAAAAACTGCAGCTCGTCGATGAAGAGGGGAATCCGGCCTCATTTGAAAGTATCGGGAAATCCGACACCGAGGGATGGAAAAAAACGTTCCCTTATTATAAATATAAGATGCCTTCAGGAAAGGTTTATTTAGCTCCTTATGCACCTGGAGCGGCTGTAGAAACAGTAGATGCGGGGCTCATGGAGATGAAAAATGTCAATGGAAATATTGTAGAGTCATTAATTCCAGAAAGTGTGGACTACGATGTTCGGCTGGAAGATGAAATTGCTGTAATTACATTTAAAGAACAATTGGATGTCAATGCATTTGAGCATAATGTAATCAACCAGATGATAGAAGGGTTCATGCTAACCGCGAGAAGCTACGGCAAACAAGTACGTTTAGAAAACGTAGTTCAAGAGAGCTTTGACAAGTATGATCTTTCAACTGCTTTGCCGATGCCGATCGGAAGCAATCCTACATTGTTCACTCAATAATCACACAAGAAAGCATTTTGTAAACAGGAGAGTTTACAAAATGCTTTTTTCTCGTTACAATAGAGTTGTAATATAATATTGATTCATCTTCGGGGCAGGGTGCAATTCCCGACCGGCGGTAATGGAAGTTTACTTCCTAGCCCGCGAGCTTAACGGCTGATTCCGGTGTGATTCCGGAGCCGACAGTACAGTCTGGATGGGAGAAGGTGAAGGTGCAGCCGTCTTTTTGTGATGTCCACAAAAAAGGGTGCTTATTTAAGTATGGGTAAATGTAAAGGAAATCTTCCTTTATTGCAGACCCTTATTTGATGATGCCTTTTAAACTCTCCCTAAAGCTTATTTGCTTTAGGGATTTTTTATTGGACAACAAAAAACGGTCAGACCTTTCCTCTTTTGAAGTGAATCGCAAAAGGAGAGAGGGTTAACATGAACAACAAGAAATTGCGTAGGATGATTCTCATCGCGATACTGGGAAGCATTTCAACGGTATTGATGCAGTTGAATTTCCCGTTGCCAGCTTTGCCGGCATTCCTGAAAATCGACTTCAGTGAAATTCCGGCTGTGTTAGCGATCATGACGATGGGGCCAGTCGCAGGAATCGCTGTAGAACTGCTTAAAAATGTGTTGCATTGGTTCTTATCAGGAAGTCCTACAGGCGTACCGGTAGGAGAGATTGCAAATTTTGCAACAGGCGTCCTTTTCATCATGCCAATCTATTTGATCTTTAAGAAAGTACAGAACACGAAAGGCCTGACAGCCGGTCTGATTGCCGGTACGGTATCTATGGCTGTCGGAATGAGCTTATTGAACTATCTCGTGTTCTTGCCGATGTATGTATACTTTATGAATATGCCAGCTTACACAGGCGAAGCTTTATTCAACGTGATTGTTTTAGGGATTCTTCCTTTCAATCTGATAAAAGGTATCATGCTAATGGTCATTTCTTTATTGCTGTATAAGAGCATGAGCAAATGGATTGACCAACAAAGCCGTCAATTGACAATGTAATAGATATAGATTGTGCGAGTATGGGAACTGTTTATTGTTCTCATACTCGCTTTTTTTATGTAAATCCGTGGATTTCTGCTCGCAACGCTGCGCTTGATTTATCTATTTATGTATTATTGACAGATTGCTTAAATAATACTTTGTAACTTTTTTCGAAATGAAACGTATCATTAATTGTTAGAAAAATAAGGGGGGGTGTTTCAATGCTTTTTAGTGGGGAGAGAGTTCGATTAAGAAAAATGGCAATTGAAGACGTTTCTTCTTACCATAAGTGGAGAAATGATATAGAGGTCATGCAATTTACCAGTCTATCATTAGATGTTTTTACATATGCCGATACAGAAAACTTCGTCAAAATTATAACCGGATCCCATAATTCAAAGGGCTATATGATTGAGGAAATTAGTACTGATAAGCCAATTGGTGTTACATCACTCATTAACATTGATTATGGAAACCGTAACGCCGAATGTATAATTGACATCGGAGAGAAAGATTATTGGAATAAAGGTTTTGGACGGGAAGCCTTTCAGCTTTTATTGGATTTTGCCTTTGATGAGTTAAATTTACATAAGGTGTATTTAAGGGTTTTTTCTTATAATGAACGAGCAATAAAGTTATATCAAAAACTAGGATTTAGTGAAGATGGAAGATTAACAGAGCAACTTTATCGGAATGGATCTTGGCATGATGTTATTCTTATGGGGCTTTTAAAAAGAAATTACAGGCTGCTAATGAATACTCCAGAATCGGGCGCAATTGTCGAATAAGCATTGTTCTCGATTCTAGAAGAGAATAAGGAATGAATGATATGTTCATTGCAGATACGGCAGATGGATACAGTAAAACCTATCACCACTGCAGACTTATTAATAAACATTTAATTCATATATAGATGTCTTACCGCAAAAGTTTCAGGCGGAAACTATTGAACGAACTTTATTTCGACATGACACTTTAATGGATGAATTTGAAGAATGGTGCAATGTGACCATTGAGCAGTTCACAATTAAAAGTTATACGATTTATGAAAAGCGTAAAACAATTGTTGAACGTTTTAATCCGTCCGCGCATACCGTTTTTTCGCAGTCATTTCATGATGGTAAAATTGTGAATGCTGAGCAACAAGGAACTGAATTCATGCTTCTATTAGATATGAGTGGCGGGTTTACAGTCAAGTCAATTGTGCAGTTAGTTTTTCATGATGCACAAACAGAAGGTAAGCTTGAAGGCTATTACGTGTATGACGAGCTAATAGAAAATGAGAAAGGATTTGCATTACGCGTTTTATAGCCTTCAACACCATTTTTGCACTAAGAGAGGATGTAGCGAATATTGTTAATGTTGCGCTACGTAAAGTTGATGTAAGCACAGATGACAATATGTATTTCTGCATTATAGCAAATCATTTCGATCAACTCGGCTGTTTAGAGGATGATGTAAAACTGAAATGGCTTGAGGACTAAGAAGAAGGGGGATTGAAATGAATACAAACAAAAGTAAGGTCAGTACAGGACAACGTTGGGCCGGTACAGGGCTGGGCTGCTATGAATTTCGAATTTTTTTAGGAGAGGGAGGCAGTCATGCTAACGAAAAAGATATTTATTAAATTATCCCCGATTATAGTTATAATTTCTCTCCTGGTCGGGTGTACAATTAATCAAACGAATCTAAAAAAAGTAAAAGGCGATAACCCAACGTATAGCGAATATTTTCATGCTTATGATGGGCTGAAGGATAGGAAAAACATTAAATTCTACAAACCAATTTCAATGGAAGAAGTGCCGTCGTCTTCGTTGCCAGATGAAATGAAAAAAGTCATACATCCTGTCGATCTAAATAGGTTGCCCTTTGAGGTTAATGAAGAGAAAGTCTATTTTGTCACTTCTAATAGCAAAGAAGGAAAAGAGATTAGCCAAGTCCAAGTCAATTATCTTGGTAAAAACGAGTATGGCAACACAGATAACTTTTTTATCATTTCAGTAACAGAAAATGATCGAAATCCGCTGGAAGGTCATGACATTTCACACGAAGTAGATTCTGTAGGGAATAAGTTTAAGAAGGAACGCCTGACGGATAACTTGCCAATCTTCCAGCAAGTCCTCACAACAAATAGTGCATTGCTGTATAGATATTACGATTATAATGAAGCAGATAACAAGATAATATCCGTTGGTACTGCTGCAAATGAATTTTACGCTTTTTACAATGGATACGTTTATCACGTCGGCTATCTAATTGACAGACAAAAAAATGATGAAGACATGCAAGAGAAGATGTTGCAGCTTACTCGGGAATATATTTTAGGAATTTCATCTTAACCGTTTCAACTCGAGCGAAAGCCGTCACGTAGAACGGCTTTTGCGACCAAAAGCGAAGCGTTGGGAGCACATCTTTGCCCTTGCCGTCACGTAGAACGGCTTTTGCGAGCACCAGCTCTGCCGGAAATTTTTATAAAAAAACCAAGAGGCTGTCCGGATTGATTTATTCCGGGCAGCCTCTTGGTTGTTGTGACTCAATCTTCCAGCTCCAGGCGCCAGAGGCTCGGGGTCATAAGTCAAAGCTACTGTGTGGCAAAGACCGCCACTCCGTATCTTTGCCTTATGCCTGTCGCCTCTAGGCAGGCGCCTTACGCTTTAGTCCTCATATTTTAACGGATCGCCATCGAACGGTGCGTCTGCGACTTTGATTGAATCTGTCGGGCAACCGTCAAAAGCGTCTTCCATGTCTTCCAATAGTTCTTCTGGAACTTCTGTAACGCCCGTGTTATCATCAAGGATAACGTAGGCAATCCCCTCATCGTCATAATCGTAGATGTCAGGTGCAGCAGCGCCGCAAGCTCCGCATGCAATACATGTGTCTTGGTCAACGATGGTGTATTTTTTAGTAGACATTGACGTTCTCTCCTCTTCTCTCCGCACTATCTATTTAGTTCCCTTCTCATTCTAAAGCTGTTTTCATTTGTTTTCAACAATAAAACATTTATTTTAAGGGGGGCTAGCCATGAATTTGTCATCAATTCTACTATTTCTTATTGGTAAAATGGACGGACAGCGGACCTTGAATGCTGGTCTTCATCTATTGCGCGGAAAAAAATCTGGACAGACATTACAAGACGTAGAATACTTCAATGTCAAACCATTTTTCGGAATCTTACCGAAACTGGAAGAAGGGACTTACGTTGAAGCTGCCGATAAGCTGATGAGCACAGGGCTGATAGTCCAGGATGATAAGTTTGTGCGACTGACAGATGAAGGGAAAGACAAAATGGAGGGGTTGCCTGAATTCCATTTTAAAGGTTGGGATTATAGAGGGCGTGAAGTAATATTTTTCAAAAGACTATCGTTGCTCGTCCAAACACTCTCCTATATGCGCGCAGGCGAATCTTCGTTCACCCCAATCCAAAGGGAGCGGGAAATTCAACTTTTCGTGAGACGACTTCTAGAAGGGCAACCGATCACGAACCCTGTATTTGCAAAACAGATAGGCGACGAGTTGAAATTGGCACTATTGCAAAGTGGAATGAGCGATATTCAGAAAACCATTTTTGCATGCCGGTTGACCGGAAGGACAGAAACGGCAAAGACATGGGATCAGTTAGCTACGGATTTGAGCGCATCCACTGAAGCCCTTCGTCTATTATTCATTGAAAGCTTACATAGGCTATTACCTGTAATAGAAGGAAATGATGATTTTCATTTTCTGAATAAAATTGCTTACGACATAAAGGTCCATTCCTATTTGACTGATTCGGCGATGCATACGAAAAGACTTTTTGACCAAGGCCACTCATTGGAGAACATAGCAGCGATACGTAAATTGAAGATGAGCACGATTGAAGACCATGTCATTGAGATGGCGATGAATGATAACCGCTTCCCGGTCACTCATTTCGTGTCAGAGGAACAGATCCAGGCGGTCATTTCGAAATCGGAAGAAATGGGAACGAAGAGGCTAAAATTATTGAAAAATGAATTTGATGCACTTTCCTATTTCGAGCTTCGACTCATCATGACTGCTTGTAAGGAAGTGAATAACTAATGGACTTGAAAAAGATTTTGCAAGACCAATTCGGATATGAAAACTTTAGGCCCGGACAGGAGGAAGTAGTTCGTCACGTTTTGAACGGACAAGATACAATTGCCATCTTGCCAACCGGGATGGGGAAATCCCTTTGCTATCAGCTGCCTGGAACGATTATGCAAGGCTCCGTCATCATCATTTCACCCCTCGTCTCGTTGATGGAAGACCAGGCGATGCGAATGAGACAGAACGGCGAAAAGCGGGTAATCGCATTAAATTCTTTTTTGCCGTATACCGAGCGACAAAGGAGCATAGGGCAGCTTCCAAAATATAAATTCATTTTCGTTTCCCCAGAAATGCTCTCCCAAGACTCATTTAGCCGTCAACTGGACAGGTTGCAGATTTCATTAGTTGTAGTGGATGAAGCACATTGTATTTCACAATGGGGATTTGATTTCCGCCCGGACTATTTACGGATCGGTGAGTTCTTGAATGAGATGGGACGTCCTCCCGTACTCGCATTGACGGCCACAGCGAATGAAAAAGTGTTGAACGATATTCAGCATTATCTTCGAATGGAAAGGCCGATTGTGCAACGCCATTCATTGGATCGTCCGAATATTTCCTATTCGATCATAGATGTGAATTCCGCTTTTGAAAAAACGGCATGGATTAAAGAAAGGGTCACACAAACGACCGGTCCAGGGATCATTTATGCATCTTCGAGAAAACGAGCTGACGAATTGGCTATGGAGCTTCAATTGGATGGCATCGCTGTTCAATCATACCATGCAGGTAAGGAGCAGGATGATCGTTCCATCATCCAGGAACAGTTCCTGAATGGCGATCTTGAATGGATATGTGCAACAAATGCCTTCGGAATGGGTGTTCATAAAGATGACATCCGGCAAGTCATCCATGACCATATGCCCCCGACAGTTGCCGCGTATATACAAGAAGTCGGGAGGGCGGGTAGAGACGGAGGTCCGGCTGCCGCCACGCTGCTCTATATGCCGACTGATGAGCAGACGACGAATTTTATCATCCAATCGGATATGCCCGGTGAAGACGAGATCCGTCATTACTATAAGATGATCTCAGATGGTCATTCTCCCGAAAGAGCAGGGGAGCTTGCTAGTTTGACAGAGACAGGCAAACGGGTAATTGATTATAATATAGAACGTTATTCGCTGGATGAACTCTTACTACAACTACAGGGGTTATCGAACGAAAAGCGGGAACAGCTCCAACAAATGATCCATCTTGTCACAAGCGGGGCGTGCATCCGCCAAAGTGCGTTGAAATATTTTGGCGAAACGTGTAGGAACAAACCGAACGAATGTTGCTCGAATTGTGGTCTTGGGCCAATTAAGTGGCTTAAGGAAAAAGTAATGAAGGAGAGTACTAAAGAAAGAGTCAGTTGGGATGATAGAATTACCATTCTACTTGGATAACAGGTCTGATGTCCGTTTACTTTTACGACAATATTCGTCATAATATAAAGAAGAGCACCACTGAATAGGAGAATATGTCGATGAAAAATAATGATTACAAAGTTGAATTTGAAGAGCATCGCAGAGAGATCATGCTTGATAGCAATGAGGATGCGATTTTGCCTTCGCGTGCAGAACGCCATGGCAGACGTCGCAAACAGAAGAAAACATCCAGCTATACGACGATCAATGTAATCCTAGGCATTTTTACATTCATTCCGATCTTGATTTTTGTCTATGTCATTTATAATTTCTACTTTGGATCAGATAGCGGATCCGCAAAGGTCGATAATTTAGAAACTCCTGTAGAGTATGGAACGAATACTTCACCTGGTAAAATTAATAATCCTGACTCAATCGTCATCGATTCGGATAAAGAAAAAGAGGATGAAGAGAAGGCGAATGGGGATGCTGATAAGGGAACTGCCGATAAGTCGAAAGACGAATCTAAAAAACCACCAGTGAATGTCACCCCTCCTGCCGTTGAAAAAAAGGAAACGCCGAAAGTAACGGAAGCGCCGAAGCAGACTGAAACTCCGAAAGTGGAAGAAAAACCAAAAGCCGAAAACAAGACTGAACAAAACACGAAAGCTAGAACGCATATTGTTGCGGCCAATGAAACGCTTTACCGAATTTCCGTTAATTATTACGGGTCAGACGCGGGAATCGAAAAGATTAAAAAAGCAAACGGTCTTTCATCCAATGATATAATGACAGGACAAAAGTTAATCATTCCCTGAATGAATCTAAGAAATTGGTAGAAAAGGCAAAGTCGTTCTTTGCCTTTTTCTCATCCCGCATTCACTGACCGTCACATATCCACTTCAAATAACGAGCAAGCAATCAAAAAAGTAATAGATTCTACACATAATCAGTGAGGTCATAATGTTTCGCTGGTTGAAGTTTCACTTTATGGGAGTTGTAATATGAAAATTGTTTTTACTGGTTTAGCATTCATTTCAGGGATGTTTGGAAGCCTATTTGCATATATGTTCTTTTATGCAAATAGGAAAAATGTTGTCCATCATTCCTTTTCTGTTCAAAAAGAGTGTAAAGATAGCAATGAGTTGTCCATTTTTTTTATTTCAGATATTCATCGGAGAAGGATAGATGAACATTTGTTACGAAAGGTACAATCTTTCGGACCGATTGACGTCGTTATTATTGGCGGTGATCTTGCTGAAGGCGGTGTTCCGCTTTCACGTATAGACAGGAATGTAAAGCGTCTATCGAAGCTCGCTCCCTTATTTTTCATATGGGGTAATAACGACAGGGAAGTCGGTGAAGTTGCTATCCGGAATATTATTGCAAAACATCGCGGTATCATTTTAGATAATACGGATGCAACTATTGAAAACCACCCGATGTGGGGGATTTGCGGCACTGACGATCCTTCCAGTGGAAATGTCGATGTCCCGACCGCCTTAAAAAATGCGGGAAAATACTCTTATTTGATCGTTGCAACCCATACTCCATCGTTATTCCGGAAAGTGGAAATGATTTGCACGCCGGAATTGATGGTTGCCGGACATATGCATGGGGGGCAGATCAGATTCGGAAAGTTTTCATTGCATCCGTTAGGACGGTTCACCGAGGTCGACGGAAAAGCGAGATTGATCAGCAATGGATATGGAACTTCGGTTGTCCCGCTTCGATTTGGAGCAGCTCCAGAAAGCCATGTCATTACGATAAAGTATTGAACGACAAAGATAGTTGCGTACATTGTAAGGAGAATGATGAAATTGATTTACAAAGATGCAATTGTGATTGGTGGGGGCCCGTGTGGTCTGTCCGCCGCCATTGAATTGAAGAATATAGGGTTGGATGTGTTGATTATTGAGAAAGGGAATATCGTCAACTCAATATACCGCTATCCGACACACCAAACTTTCTTCAGTTCAAGCATTAAGCTGTCCATCGGGGATATTCCCTTTATTACGGCGAAGGAAAAGCCGAAAAGGAATGATGCGCTCGTCTATTACCGAAAAGTCGCTGAGCTCAAGGAGCTTTCCATAAACAGCTTTGAAACGGTCGAAAAAGTGGAGAAAGTGGATGGGGGTTTTACAGTGCAAAGCGACCTTGCAAGCTACAAAGCGAAATATGTCGTCGCCGCGACTGGGTATTACGATAATCCGAATTCATTGAACGTACCCGGCTCTTCATTGCCGAATGTGCTCCACTACTTCAAGGAAGCTCATCCTTATTTCGGTCGGAAAGTTGTCGTTATTGGAGGTAAAAACTCAGCGGTAGATGCTGCCATTGAATTGGCACGTGCCGGCGCAACTGTAACTGTCATTTATAGGGGTGCTGATTACTCTCCGAGCGTAAAGCCGTGGATTCTTCCTGGCTTTGACAGTATGGTCCGGAATGGAGAAATTGACATGCATTTCAACTCACATGTCGTCGAAATTACGTCTCATTCCGTTACCTTTGAAAAAGACGGAGTGAGACAGACAATTAATAATGATACTGTGTTCGCTATGATTGGTTATCACCCAGACCATGAATTTCTGACTAGTATGGGTATTACTATCGATGACGAGAGCGGCCGGCCATTCTTCGATGAAACGACGATGGAATCCAATATAGAAGGGCTGTATATAGCGGGTGTCATCGCAGCAGGGAATAATTCAAATGAAATATTCATAGAGAATGGACGTTGGCATGGGGAATTGATTGCCAAGCATATTCAAATGACTTCTAAAGTTCGGAAATAATGGCAGTGAGTGAGGGGGCGGCGCGGGTTTGATCATATTGCTTACAGTAGCGATTGCGCCAGGCTTGGCGCTGTTCAGCTATTTCTATTTGAGAAAACAGATTGCAAAAGAGCCATCACGCACACTATTTCATACATTTATTTATGGAGCGATGATGACCTTTCCGATTATGTTCGTACAACACGTCTTTGAAGAGGAAAACATTATCCCAAATGATTTTTTCCGCAATGCGATTTTTACAAGTTGGATTGAAGAGTTTTTCAAATGGCTCATCTTGTTAATTGCAATATTTAAGCATGTCGAATTCGAAGATGCTTATGACGGTATTCTCTATGGTGCAAGCGTATCACTCGGCTTTGCAACTGTGGAAAATTTACTTTATCTTCTTATTTTCGGGTTGGACACAGCTTTCCTGAGGGCTCTCTTGCCCGTATCTAGCCACGCGCTTTTCGGTGTCGTCATGGGTTATTATTTAGGAAGGGCGAAGTTTACTACTGTATCCAATCGTAAAGGCATGCTTTTCTTCGCATTCTTCGCGCCATTTATCCTCCATCTCATCTACAATGGAATTTTAGGTGTGAGTGACCTGTCATTATATTTAATTATCCCTTTCATGCTCTATTTATGGTGGTTCGGATTGACACGTGTCAAACATGCCCATACTTTTGCTATGCAACAATTTAGGAGCAAAGCCCAAAAAGGGCACGAATTGAATTAACAAACGACAAGAATACTAGTATTCAAAAATGTAAGCATTGATCTGGCGACTAGCCGGATCTTTTTTTATGTCTTTAGGATATTAAAAAGATTTTGTTTGGACAAACTGAAAGAAAGGAGGGTATGAAATTGAAGAAATTTTTAATAAGAATAGTGGTAATTGCATTATTGCTTGGATCGGCATATGCAACTTCCCCAGTAACAATTGATGCTTTCAGTGGCCGCGATCTTGCTAGAGGGGCAACAGGGGACGATGTAATCGAACTACAGGCGAGACTTCAATACATCGGGTTCTATAACGGCAAAATTGACGGGAAATTCGGCTATGGAACCTACTGGGCGTTACGTTCATTTCAAGAGAAGTATGGTCTGCCGATAGATGGCATCGCCGGGTCGAAAACGAAAAAGAAACTGACTGCAGCTTCCTCTTACGATGAAAAATTTGTCATGGATAATTTGAGGAGAGGGAATCAGTTCACCCACTATGGAAGTACTCCACTTTCAGCACAAGTAAAGAAAGGGGGAGGCACAAAGGAGAACACGCATTTACCTTCCAAATACTCCGAGCAAGATTTGAAGCTTATGGCCAATGCCGTCTATGGGGAAGCGAGGGGGGAGCCGTATGAAGGCCAGGTGGCGGTTGCAGCCGTAATATTAAACCGGGTGGAACACCCCGATTTCCCTGATACGGTCAGTGGTGTTATCTTCCAACCGTTAGCTTTCACCGCGGTAGCCGACGGACAAATTTGGCTTGAGCCGAATGAACGGGCGAAAGAAGCGGTACTTGATGCGTTGAATGGCTGGGACCCTTCAGAAAACGCCATTTATTATTTCAATCCGATCACCGCAACGAGTAAATGGATTTGGTCAAGACCACAAATCAAGAAAATCGGCTTGCATATCTTTTGCCATTGATGGCTATGTGAAAGGTGGATTGAAAATAGCTCTATAAGGAAGGGCTGTTTACGTTGACTATGAAAAAAATGATATTCATACTTGCCTATGCACTTGTCGTCGTTTCTGTTTTCGCTTATACGAAAACGACAGAAAATGAAAAACTGGCCATAGCATTGAGCAACCAATATGCAAATCAAATGGCCGAAGCTTCGGAAAAACTTGATGAACTTAATTCTGCCGTGAAACAAACGCTTCTGTTCAATAATTCCGAGGAATCGAAAAAGGCGAGGGAAGATATTTGGAGACTATCCTCGGATATAAAGAGTTCCGTCGCGTCATTGCCTCTCGATACAAGCGTTTCAACTTCTTGGATAAATTATCTTGGGAGAATAGGCAATTACGCAAAAGAGGCAGATCGGTTATCAAATCCTGACGAGTATCACAAAGTGATGACACAAGCATCGAAAAATCTCGGCGCCATGCAAGATGAATGGATGGTGGCAACGGCAGGTATTTTCGATAGGCGATATTCGTTGGACGAATGGACGCATCGATTGGATGCCTCAAATCCCAATATCGCTTGGTCCAATATGGGCACCTCCGTAAAGCAATACACAGAAGCGGATTTCCCGCTCACTGCAAGTGAGTCTGACGCGATGAAAAAGAAAGAACTGAAAAACATCGATGATGCAAAAGTGACACAGGCGGAAGCGGTAGACCGTTTCAAGACATTGTTTCCGCAAGTTTCCAATGACGTGATCGGTGTTGAAACGAGCAAGCCAGGATCCCCTTACCCGTTTTATCACATACGATTCTCTGATGGGGAGTCCATTGGGTACATTGACATTACCGAAAAAGGAGGACATGTGCTTTCCTATCTATCTGAACGGCCATTTGGGAAGACAGCCCTTCCTTTTGAAGATATTAAAAGGAATGCAGAAGAATTCTTGAAGGCTGCCGGTTATAAAGACGTCGTTTATGAAGAGTCGAGAGAGAATAACACTTCTTGGCATTTTGTATTTGTAAGGGAAGAGCCGTTTTACGGTGCAAAAGTATTCTCAGACGTCATCCACTTGAAGCTCGCCAAGGATACAGGGGATATCATCGGATTGAACGCTGCGGAATACATTCGCAAAGAAAAACTCCATAGACAATCGATCAAAAAAATGGATTGGAAGGAATTCTTCCATAAAGATGTCCAAGTAGTAGAAAATGAACTTGCTTATGTGGAAAACGATAGGTTGGAACAAAGGCTTGCGCACTACTTGAAGGTAACGCGCGATGAGAATGGACATATCGGAACATACAATGTGATCGTAGATACTGAAACATCTGAAGTGATCAAAACGGAAAAACTCGACTGATTCGGGATGTAGTCCAAACGTAATGAAATTCGATATTGGAATTTATGCCTACCCATGACATAATGGACATATATAGTAAAGGTAGGTGTATTGCAATGCGTCTTTCAATTGGAACGACAATAACGATCGATAAAGACTTCACCGAAACCGGCGATAAGTATAAAAGTAAAGTTGTCGACTACGGGGACGGCTTTGTAATGATTGATTATCCGACACATATTGAATTGGGAAAAACTGCCTTCTTCATGGATGGGACGCAGTTGCTAATTTCTTTCGTTGAGAATAAAGTGTCCTATGCATTCCGATCAGAAGTGATAGGCAGAATGAATAATGGGATTCCAATGTTGAAATTGACTTATCCCGGCGACGATCAATTGATCAAAATTCAACGGCGCGAGTTTGTCAGGGTGGAGACTGCCATCGATGTCGCTGTAAATTCCGGCGGTCTCTTTCATCAATACGTCGCAGAAGATATTAGTGCAGGTGGAATAGCGGTCAACATCGGACAGGAAGATTCGTTCGAAGGGTCGGAAAATGTTGAGCTGACAATTGCACTTCCCTTTGTTAATGATGATATCAAGTACATCCGGACGAAAGCAAAAGCGGTACGGATTTGGGAAAAAGATGACCGACGGATCGCTTCTATGCAATTTGCCAATATGGATATGACGGATAGACAGAACATCATTCGTTTCTGCTTTGAAAGACAATTGCAGGCAAGGAATGCAAAGTAAGGTATTACTTAGGGGAAAGACCTGTTTGTTCAGGACTTTTCCCTTTTTTATTAAAAAGCGGAAGGTGGCGTTCAGGTGTGACAGGCATAAGACGAAGATGCGAAGTGGCGTTCTTTGCCACACAGCAACTTTGACTTATGACCCGAGCACCTGCCACCTGAAGCTAGATTGTGATACAATGTTTTCGAATTGAATTCGGGGGTAGATGATATGTTAAAAGGAATTATTATTGCAATTGACGGGCCAGCAGCTGCAGGCAAAAGCACGATTGCAAAAAGGATTGCACAGAAATTAGGTTACACCTATATCGATACAGGAGCTATGTATCGCGCTTTGACGCATAAAGCGATTCAGTCGGGCATAAATATGGATAGCGATCACGATTTGGCGAAGTTGCTGGAGGAGACGGAAATTCTATTGATCCCCGAAAATGGAGGCCAAGCGGTATGGATAGATGGAGTCGATTGTTCAGACGAAATCAGATCCCAGGAAGTGACTGCAGCCGTCTCCAAAGTGGCCGCACATTCAACCGTCCGGGAAATGATGGTGGATAAGCAGAGGAAGCTTGCGAACGACTCAGGCGTCGTCATGGATGGGCGTGACATCGGCACGGAAGTTCTTCCGAATGCCGATTTGAAAATATTCATGACCGCTTCCGTTGATGAGAGGGCTGAAAGGCGTTATCAGGAAAATGAAAAGCGCGGAATCCATTCATCACTCAGTCAATTGAAAGAGGAAATTGAAAAGCGCGACCGCGCAGATAGTGAAAGGGAAGTATCCCCTCTGAAGCAAGCGGAGGATGCTATACTCCTCGATACGACTTCCAAATCCATCGACGAAGTGGTCGACAAAGTGATTGAACTCGCGGAAATGAGGATGGAAAGATGAATTTATATCCTTTCGGCAAATTTCTCGTCAGTACGATATTCTATCCGCTTTATCGAGTTAAAGTGATTGGCGCGGCAAATTTCCCTTCTGAAGGTGGAGTGCTTCTATGCACGAACCACATTGATAATCTCGATCCACCTGTAGTTGGAATGACTTGCCCACGAACCGTTCACTTCATGGCGAAGGAGGAACTATTCAATGTTCCGATCCTGAAAACCATTCTCCCAAAAGTGAACGCCTTTCCTGTTAAACGAGGTATGAGCGATCGTGAAGCTTTCAGGAAGGCTTTGAAACTATTAAGAGGCGGCGAAGTAGTCGGCATGTTTCCGGAAGGGACAAGAAGCAAGACCGGTGAACTCGGAAAAGGGCTTGCGGGAGCGGGCTTCTTTGCGTTAAAAGGGGATGCGGATGTGATGCCGTGCGCTATCATCGGGCCGTATAAGCCGTTTCGCACGTTGAGGGTGGTCTACGGCAAACCGATCAAGATGGCTCCCTACCGGGAAAGCAAGGCGTCTGCTGAAGAAGTGACAGAAGTGATCATGAATGAAATTCGTATCCTTTTGGAAGAGCATAAATAAATTAATAAGGGTAATTTTTTGTTTTTATGCATCGATTCGAATAATATAGAGATAGGATTCATTATGGAGGAGGACTACATATGACTGAAGAAATGAATTTGGATGAAATGAACGGATATAAGGAAGGCGACCGTGTCACTGGTAAAGTGACAAAGATCGAAGACAAATCCGTATTGGTCGAAATTACTGGAGCGCCGTTTGATGGTGTCATCCCCATCAGTGAACTATCAAGTCTCCACATTGAAAAAGCATCCGATGCAGTACAAGTCGGAGATGAACTAGAGTTGATCATCACAAAAGTGGAAGATGAAAATTATGTCCTTTCCAAAAGGAAAGTCGATGCGGAAAATGCATGGGATTCCCTAGAAGAGAAATTTAATAACAAGGAAACGATCGAAACGGAAGTAAAGGATGTCGTGAAAGGCGGACTCGTTGTCGATCTCGGCGTTCGCGGCTTCATCCCGGCGTCACTTGTTGAAGATCATTTCGTTGAATCATTCGAAGACTATAAAGGGCGTACGATGGAATTTAAAATCGTTGAAATGGACAAGGAGAAAAATCGTCTTATCCTTTCTCATCGTGCCGTCCTTCAAGAGGAAAAAGCACACAAAAAAGATGAGGTCCTTGAAGAATTGAAAGAAGGGCAAGTGCTCGAAGGAACTGTCCAACGCATTGCTTCTTTCGGAGCTTTCATCGATATTGGCGGCGTGGATGGGCTAGTGCATATTTCACAGCTTTCCCATGAGCATGTTGAAAAAGTGTCCGACGTGTTGAAAGAAGGAGAGAAAGTGAAAGTGAAAGTCCTTTCAGTAGACCGCGATTCGGAACGTATTTCATTATCAATCAAAGAGACATTGCCAGGACCGTGGGAAAACATAGAAGAAAGAGCGCCGAAAGGATCTGTCTTCGAAGGCACTGTAAAGCGCCTTGTATCCTATGGTGCATTCGTTGAAGTATTCCCGGGTGTAGAAGGGCTAGTCCACATTTCACGGATTTCCCACCAGCACATTGGAACGCCTCATGAAGTGTTGGAGGAAGGTCAAAAAGTCGATGTGAAAGTTGTCGACGTAAATGCGGAGGAAAAAAGACTATCTCTCAGCATCAAAGACCTTCTTGAGAAGGAAGAAACCGAATCATACGGTGATTATGAAATGAAAGAAGAAACGGGCTTCTCCTTGAGCGATGTCATCGGAGATCAACTGAAAAAGTTCACTGAGTAATTTTTGTCAAATTATCGAACAGACGAATGAATTGCAACTGTATGGGTGATGGTGCTTACATAGGCATCATCATCTTTTTTGTACGTCTAGACTCCGGGCGCCAGTCCCTCGAGTCGCTTCAGACCTGTCGAAAAGGCAAAGTGCGCCTTTCCGGCAGGTCTTTCAGCGCTTGTCGGGACTAGGCTGGCGCCCTGCGCTTTTGTTCTGTATAATACACAAGAGATATATTGGAAGGGTGTTTTATAATGAGTAAACCAACCGTAGCGATCGTTGGAAGGCCGAATGTAGGAAAGTCGACCATCTTCAACCGAATCGTTGGAGAACGAATTTCGATAGTAGAGGACGTTGCTGGCGTAACGAGAGACCGGATATATAGTTCGGCAGACTGGCTCGCGCATGATTTTAATTTGATTGATACAGGCGGCATCGATATTGGAGACGAGCCGTTCCTTGAGCAGATCAGGGCACAGGCCGAAATAGCCATCGAAGAAGCAGATGTCATCATCTTTTTGACAAACGGGCGAGAAGGCGTGACAGATGCGGATGAGCATGTTGCCAAGATTCTATACAAAACGAAGAAGCCTGTAGTGTTAGCAGTGAATAAAATCGATAATCCGGATATGCGCGATATGATCTATGATTTCTATTCACTCGGTTTTGGCGACCCATACCCAATCTCGGGTTCTCATGGAATTGGACTCGGTGATTTGCTGGATGCTGTTGCTGCAAGTTTCCCGGAAGCCGGTGAAGAAGTCGAAGAGGATGACGTCATCCGTTTTTCATTGATCGGAAGACCGAACGTAGGGAAATCTTCGCTCGTGAACGCCTTGCTCGGAGAAGATCGGGTCATTGTTAGTGACGTAGCCGGAACAACAACGGATGCCATCGATACTACCTATGAGTTTGAAGGTCAAAAGTATAAAATTATCGATACAGCCGGCATGCGTAAAAAAGGCAAAGTGTACGAAAACATGGAGAAATACAGTGTTCTACGTGCGCTGAAAGCAATCGACCGATCGGATGTCGTGCTGATTGTCCTCAACGGTGAGGAAGGGATCCGCGAACAGGATAAACGGATTGCTGGATATGCAGAGGAAGCTGGGAAAGGTGTCATGTTTGTTGTAAACAAATGGGATGCTGTCGAGAAAGATGACAAAACAATGAACAAATTCAATGAAGATATCCGAAAGAACTTCCTGTTCCTTGATTACGCGCCGATTGCCTATGTTTCAGCAAAAACGAAGCAACGTGTCACAACGTTGTTCGACCAAATAAAAATGATCAGTGAGAACCATGCAATGCGAATCCAGTCAAGCATTCTAAATGAAGTCATCGAAGATGCGGTCGCGCGCAATCCTGCTCCTTCTGACAAAGGACGAAGACTGCGCATCTATTATGCAACCCAAGTAGCGGTCAAGCCCCCGGTCTTCGTTGTTTTTGTCAACGAACCGGAATTGATGCACTTTTCATATGAACGATTCTTGCAAAATCGTCTAAGGGAATCGTTCGGGTTCGAAGGAACGCCAATCCGACTTATTACGCGCGCAAGAAGTTAATTAACTTATTTAGCAAATGGTTTTCTGATAGCGAAGCGTAATATGCAGAAATGCATAATTGATAATGAGGTGAATGTAATGGAAAGAGTGTCAGTGCTCGGTGCAGGAAGCTGGGGGACTGCAATCGCATTCGTCCTTGCAGAAAATGGCCATGATTGCCTGCTATGGACGAGAAGGGCGGAACAAGCTGCCGAAATAAATGAACAACATACAAATGCTTCGTATTTGCCGGGCATTACATTGCCTGCGAATTTAAACGCAACATCCGATTTGGAAGCCGCTGTACAACATGCCGATATTATCGTCATTGCGGTTCCGACGAAAGCTATTCGGAACCTGTCCGCAGACATCGATAAGATTGCGGGCAATTCCAAGCTGATCGTTCATGTGTCTAAAGGGATCGAACCGGATACATTGAAGCGGATTTCCGAAGTGATTGAGGAGGAAGTATCACTGGACAAACGAAAGGCGATTGTTGCACTTTCAGGTCCGAGCCATGCCGAGGAGGTCGTCCTTCGTCATCCGACGACAATCACTGCTGCTTCATTTGATCCGGAGGCGGCGGAGCATGTACAGGATCTATTCATGAACCAATATTTCCGTGTTTATACGAATGATGATCTCATTGGGGTTGAAATAGGAGCTGCATTAAAAAATGTCATCGCCCTTGCTGCAGGAATCACCGACGGCATCGGCTATGGAGATAATGCCAAGGCGGCGCTTATTACTCGAGGTTTAGCGGAAATCACGAGACTTGGGGTGAAAATGGGGGCGAATCCTCTTACATTTTCGGGCTTGACGGGTCTAGGAGATCTGATCGTAACTTGTACGAGCGTCCACTCAAGGAATTGGAAGGCAGGCAATATGTTGGGCCAAGGGAAGTCGTTGGAGGATGTCATCTCCGGTATGGGGATGGTCATTGAAGGCGTCCGTACGACAAAGGCCACCTATCAACTTTCCAAACGCCATGATGTGTCAATGCCGTTAACTGAGGCGTTGTATTCAGTCCTCTTTGATAATGTCCCGCCGAAGGAAGCTGTCGATCAGCTTATGAACAGGATGAAAAAACAAGAAATTGAAGATATTTATTTCAAATAAGTTGTTCTGAGATACGAAAGGATGATTCATTTGTCCTCTTTGGATAAAATGTGGCTGTCGTTTTACGCAATGGGTTTCATGGCAATTTCCATGGGACTCATCTATTTGAGCAGACATAAACTATCGAATAGATTAATAAAATTCTTATTTGCCCTTATCGCGTATTCCTTGTTGATATTTTCATTTTTCGCGATGGTTTACCTTGTATTCAGCGGGCCAACGGGGGGAGCGAGATGAATATGATTAGAAAAAGATCCATATTGTTTTTATCGATCGCTGCCGTTTTGCTTCTTCTGTCGGGATGCATGTATCCGGCTGATGATAAAGCTGTGCGGGAAAACCCTTACGAAGACCAGATTGAAGCAATTCAAAAAGCGGTCAATGCGTATAAGGAAAATACCGGAGGCCTTCTTCCTATCAAGACAAGAGAAGAAGAAACGGATTTGTACATAAAGTATCCGATTGAATTTTCCAAGATAGTGCCGGCTTATACGGAGAAAATCCCGTCTAACGCCTATGAGAACGGTGGTATTTACCAATATGTACTTATGGATGTCGAGGAAAAACCGACAGTGAAACTTGTTGATTTAAGAACCGCGGAACGTATTCGTGATTTGAACCTTAGAAGGCATATTAATGGGAAACTTCCGTTCAAAGAGCCAGTCGGAGAAAATGTGTATGAGATCGATTTCGAAGCGATGGGGTTCAAAGAGCCTTTGAAAGTTGAAAGTCCATATTCAGACGCATTGCTGCCGATTGTCGTTGGAGGGGACGGTCATTTTTATGTGGACTATTCCATAGACTTAAACAGAATCTTGCAAGAGGAAAAACCGAATGTGAAAGAAGGGGAAGACATCCGTCACCTTCTGTCCGAATCCAACCCGATCTTGCCTGCCTATTCCTTGCCTTATACGGTGAATGAAAAAAACGAACCTGTCTTTATGAACAAGAAGTAACAAACATCATAGGGAAATCAAAACGTTTCATGCATTTTTAGCATGAAACGTTTTTCGTTTACATAAACTAATATGCGCGAAAAAAGGAGGGCTAAGTATGAAAGAGGAATTATATGAAAATCTGGCTAGGAGAACGGACGGGGATATTTATATAGGTGTGGTCGGCCCTGTTCGTGTCGGAAAATCGACTTTCGTTAAAAGGGTGATGGAGGAGGTCGTCATACCGAATATGACGGATGCAGGCGATAGGGCAAGGGCACAAGATGAATTGCCTCAAAGCTCGCCAGGTCCGGTCATTATGACGTCTGAACCGAAATTCGTTCCAGCACAAGGCACCCAAGTATCGATCGGGGAGGGGGAACTATCCTTCCAAGTTAGGCTTGCGGACTGTGTCGGTTATGTGATTGATGGGGTAAAAGGATATGAGGATGAGGACGGTCCAAAATACGTCCATACTCCATGGCATAACGAACCAATCCCATTCGAAGAAGCAGCACGCATCGGCACGGACAAAGTAATACGAGACCACTCCACAATAGGTATACTAGTGACGACGGACGGGACAGTGAACAATATTCCAAGAGCGGCTGCGGAGGTGGCCGAAGAGGAAATCGTAGGCAAACTAAAGGAAATCGGCAAGCCGTTTGTCATTGTCTTAAATTCCAAAATGCCGGCCCATGATAAGACAGTTGCCTTGAAGGACCAACTGCATGAACGGCATGGGGTTCCGGTCATCGCCATTAGTGCAGACCAATTAAACGCCCAGGAAATCCAACTGATTCTGAAGGAAGCTTTATACGAGTTTCCAATCACGGACATTGAAGTGCAAAAGCCGGACTGGATGGATGTGCTGGGATCCGACCATGAATTGAACGCAGCAATCGACAATGTCATCAATGAAGGATTCCTCGTTGCATCAAAAATCCGGAAAGTACAAGAGCTGGCAGAACGTTTGAAGGATGAAAAGTACGTCAGGCACGCGGAAGTCGTCGAAGTGGATGCGGGGAAAGGAAAAGCTACTGTAAATATTGAAATGGATGAGCAGGCATTTCGTGAAGTTTGCGAGAGTATCATGCAGCAAGAGATGAAAACAAAGAAAGATTGGCTTCTTTTTGTTAAAGACGCTGTCAAAGCGAAAAAATCATATGATATGTACTCAGAAGCAATCGAAACCGCTAAAAAGAGCGGTTACGGAGTTGCTTTGCCTACAATCGACGATTTTCAGCCGTCGCCACCGGAACTGATCAAGGAGAATAACTTCTATGGCGTCCGCATGAAAGCGGCAGCCCCATCCCTTCATATCATCCGTATAGATATGGACGCAGAATTCTCGCCATTGATCGGCTCCGAATTCCATAGCCACCACTTACTGAAGGAATTGAAGAACGCCTACTTGCATGACAGAGATGCTCTTTGGCAGACACAGCTCTTTGGCACACCGTTGCACGAAGTGATGAAGGAAAGCATCCGATTCAAAACATCTTCCGTCCCGCCAAACGCTAGGAAAAGGCTTAGAGAAACAATTGAGCAAATGGTCAATGACGGCAATAAGGGCATGATAACGTTTATTGTATAGGTATACACACTAGGAAGATCCGTATATTACGGGTCTTTTTCTGTTTTTGGTCAAATAAGCCAAATTTGAAGGGAAACGCTGATAATATTGTTGCACCGCGGTTTTGAGTATGTTACTCTACTTACAGTGTTCAAAGCACTTATGCAATAATCCTTTGAGAGGAGGTGAATGGTGTGAACAAAACAGAATTGATCAACTCAGTTGCCGAAGCGGCAGGTCTGACGAAAAAAGACGCTACTAAAGCGGTTGAAGCTGTATTCGATACAATCCAATCGACACTTGCAAAAGGTGATAAAGTACAATTGATCGGATTCGGTAACTTCGAAGTACGTGAGCGTGCTGCTCGTAAAGGGCGTAACCCACAATCCGGAGAAGAAATCGAAATCGCAGCAAGCAAAGTTCCTGCGTTCAAAGCAGGTAAAGCGCTTAAAGATGCTGTTAAGTAATCTTTAAGTTTACATAGGAGCCCTTCCACAATGTCTCTTGACATACATGTGGACGGGCTCCTTTTATGTATGTGTGCTGAAACTGTAATCCGCTTGCTGTACGTATCCGTGCGAGTATGCTACTATCTTTGAAGGAATAGCATTAGATTGCAATGAGGAGGAAGTCTGTATGACAGAAGTGGATCTCGGTAAGATAGAGAAAGCAGTTTCGATGATCCTAGAAGCGATAGGTGAGGACACCGAACGGGAAGGATTGCTCGACACCCCGAAACGGGTAGCGAAAATGTACGCGGAAGTTTTTGAAGGACTACATAAAGATCCAAAACAATATTTTGAAACGGTATTCCATGAGAATCACGATGAAGTGGTACTAGTGAAAGACATTCCGTTCCACTCAATGTGTGAACACCATCTCGTGCCGTTCTACGGACATGCCCATATTGCATACATACCGCGCAATGGAGTCGTTGCCGGACTGAGTAAATTGGCTAGGGCTGTCGAAACGACTGCCAAACGGCCACAATTGCAAGAAAGGATTACGTCAACTGTAGCTAACGCCATGATGGACATGCTCAATCCGATCGGCGTCTATGTCATTGTCGAGGCGGAACATATGTGCATGACGATGAGAGGGATTAAAAAACCCGGTGCCAAAACAGTAACAACAGTCGCACGTGGAATTTACGAGCATGACGATGTTAAAAGAGCAGAAATTCTGTCTCTTCTGAAGTGATCTGATGCCTTTGCGGATCAATTCATTTCTATGATATGATGTGATGTATATGGATGACAGGAGATGAAAAAATGTCACACCCTGAATTTATTATGATCAAAGCGCAAGAAGACGGCGTGAATGTCATCGGACTGACAAGAGGCAATGATACAAAGTTTCATCACACCGAAAAGTTAGATCGTGGGGAAGTGATGATTGCCCAATTCACTGAGCATACGTCGGCCATGAAAATTCGAGGCAAAGCCGAAATTCATTCGGCGCATGGTATTGTCTACAGTGATGGGAAAGAATAGACATACTGGACCCTACTCACACATGGTCTTGGAATGGAGAACCGAAGATGGACAGACAAACTATCAATCGATATATACAAAATTATATAAGCGAAGTCGAACAATCCATACAAGAGCCCATATTGGATAGGGAGCTTGGGCAGATGCCACTTGACGAAGCGAAGGCGTTTTTCCTCCTTTTACCGTTATTGAATGACGAGGAATGGACCTCTGAGCTGAATATATCTGCGATTGCAGTAGGCGCTGTACATGCGGCCTTCGACATGCATGATAGAGTGGACATCTTAGATGCTACTTCCAAGGAGCAACAGCTAATGGTCCTATCAGGGGATCATTTCAGCGGCATCCACTATCGATTGTTATCTTCGCTTCCGGATTTCAAGCTCATCACATCCATGTCGGAAATGATCGGGCACATTAACGAGACGAAAACGGACCTGTTAATGGAAGAATATGATGGGACCGAGATGCTCATCAATTCGATGACTAGCATTGAATCGGGATGTATCGGCGAATTTTATAGAAGATATGGTTTTTCAAGATACACGAAAATTGCCGAATCGGCATTGGGGCTCATTTGGTTCTTCAAGAAGTTGAAGAATGACCCGGCCATCGAGCGTGTATGGTCAGGGAACAGAATCAAAAAGGCAGATATTGAAGATGCCATTTCTGTATTATCTTCAAGGTTGCAAAAAGAGCTTGCAGAAGCAGGGTTTTTGACTCCTTTTTTAAGGCAGGAAATCCATAGGTTTGCGACGCCGCTATTAGGTAAACCTATTTAGAGAAAGAAGGGAAAGACTCATGGGGACGTCCAAAGAAGAGAAAGTCCATCACGTCTTTGAGAAGATCGCTGTTGATTATGATAAGATGAATTCCGTCATCAGCTTTAACCAACATAAAAATTGGCGTAATGATATTATGAAGCGGATGGATGTCAAAAAAGGATCCCGGGCATTGGATGTTTGCTGCGGTACGGCAGATTGGACAATTTCCTTGGCCGAGGCTGTCGGCCCCGACGGCTATGTGACCGGGCTTGACTTCAGTGAGAGTATGCTTGCATCCGGAAGACCGAAAGTCGCTAAATACGAAATGGTTGATCTGATACAAGGAAATGCAATGGAATTGCCTTTCCCGGACAATAGTTTCGATTACGTGACAATTGGATTCGGGCTACGTAACGTTCC
The DNA here is from genome assembly GCF_047228845.1 of Sporosarcina pasadenensis. Lineage (NCBI taxonomy): Bacteria > Bacillati > Bacillota > Bacilli > Caryophanales > Caryophanaceae > Sporosarcina > Sporosarcina pasadenensis. The sequence goes on along the minus strand of NZ_JBFEGM010000001.1, from coordinate 301,956 downwards.
GGATTATGGACAAGTTCTTAAAGAAATGAACCGTGTGCTGAAGCCGGGTGGGATGGCTGCATGCTTGGAGACGTCCCAATCCGAAATTCCGGTATACCGCCAATTATTCCGTTTTTATTTTAAATACATCATGCCTTTATTTGGAAAGCTTTTTGCCAAAAGCTACGAAGAGTATTCTTGGCTCCAAGAATCGGCGGACGACTTCCCTGGAGCGGAGCAGCTTGCCCAAATGTTCGTAGATGCCGGTTTTCAGGAAGTGTCTTTTAAGAAGTATAGCGGTGGGGCTGCAGCAGGGCACATCGCATTCAAATAATTGCAAGTAGGGGAAGGTAATCGTCTTGGAGAAATTGAAGTTAATGTCGCTTTATGCAGATTTCCGAAAGGATCTAACATTCATCGAAAAGGAACTTGAACGATCCGTCGACTCCTCTTCCCCGGTCATTCGACAAGCATCCCTCCTGCTCCTGCGGGCAGGCGGAAAAAGGATACGTCCTATATTTGTCATCCTTTCATCCAAGTTCGGTGAATATTCGATGGAAAATGTGGCGAAAGTGGCAGTATCGCTGGAATTGATTCACATGGCGTCCTTAGTGCATGATGACGTCATTGATGATTCCGATGTCCGCAGAGGGTTTGAGACGGTGAAAGCAAGATGGAATAACCGGATTGCGATGTATACCGGCGACTATATTTTTTCGCGTGCACTCGTCTCCATCGGTGAAATTGAAATGCCGGCTGTTCACCAATTGCTTGCGGAAACGATGTTGGAGATTTGTAAGGGCGAGATTATTCAATTCGAATACCAACAAAAAACAGATCAGTCTTTCCGAGACTATTTACGTCGCATCAAGAGGAAAACAGCATTATTGCTCTCTTCCAGTTGTGAATTGGGAGCGCTTGTCTCCAATGCTAGCCCGGAAGTTGTCGGGAAGTTGAAGAGGTTCGGCTATTTTGCAGGGATGGCATTCCAAATCGTCGATGATATCCTCGACATTACGTCGACGGATGAAAAGCTTGGAAAGCCTGCAGGAAGCGATCTGTTGAACGGACATTTGACATTGCCAACGTTATACATAAAAGATGACCCTGAATTCCGACCATTTTTGAACCGTTCTTTTGATGGTTCATTGACGGAAGATGAACGCGGACGTATGCTTGCCTATATCCGGCAATCAGGCGCTATCGAAAAATCGCAGCAGGTTAGCGATATGTACTTGAGGAAAGCGATTGCGGAAGTGGAATCTTTGCCGGATAATGATGCGAAGAAGGCACTTCTGCAAATTGCGGACTTCCTCGGAAAAAGAAAGTTCTAAGCAAGGATACCAGTTGAAAGATTGTGATCCGAATGGTAAGATCAGTAAGGATAAAATTCCATACATACATGAAGGAGTTGTTTATAAATGGAAAGAACATTTTTAATGGTTAAACCTGATGGCGTTCAACGTAACCTAATCGGTGAAATCGTAAGCCGTTTTGAAAGCAAAGGTTTCACGTTGGTCGGCGGTAAATTGATGCAAATCAGCCAAGAGCTTGCTGAGCAGCACTACGGCGAACATAAGGAGCGCCCTTTCTTTGGGGAGCTTGTAGAATTCATCACTTCTGGACCAGTTTTCGCTATGGTTTGGGAAGGTGAAAACGTTATTTCGACTGCACGTTTGATGATGGGTGCGACGAATCCAAAGGAATCAGCTCCTGGAACAATCCGTGGCGATTTCGCTGTAACTGTCGGCAAAAACATCATTCACGGTTCAGATTCACCTGAATCTGCAGTTCGTGAAATCAATCTTTTCTTCAAAGAAGAAGAGCTTGTCAGCTATGACAAATCAATGGTTAGCTGGATCAACTAATAAATACTCACAAACAGCCTTGCGGTGTCAAACGCAGGCTGTTTTTTTGTTAAGTGAAATATAATAAATAGCCTGCAACTTGGGAAGTTGTTTTCCGTTCCAGCACTCGCTTACCGCGGGCGTCGCCTCAGCCTTCTCACTCTGCTTCGCTCGTTGCGGGGTCTTCACCTGACGCTTTTCCCGCGGGAGTCTCGCGCTTACACTCCAAACAACTGCAGCTATTCATATAGAAAGTAAAACACAATAAGATACCCGGAAAATCATAAGCAATAAAGGCGTTAAATTCTCTCGTACATTTTATATTATTAATTTTATTTCAAATCGACTACTAAGGATTGAAGCGAAAGGTGGCGACTCCTGCGGGAACAGCACGAGCTGAAAGCCCCGCAGGAACGCAGTGACGAGGAGATTGAGTCGTGCCCGCGGAAAGCGTCCGCCTGTAGCGGAAATCCTGTTCTATAGGATAAAGCATGCTTCATTCCAAAGTATCTTTGTCCAATTGAAGACACATTTGGAAAGTGTCACATTTAACGCTTTCTTTCCGGTATAATAGGTGAAAAAGATTGCCAGGGGGATTTTTCATGTCTGACTACATCGATTTCATTTCAAAAATAAAGAAAAAGACTGGAATCGACTTATCACTATACAAAGAAGCCCAAATGAAAAGAAGGCTCACATCCCTCTATGAAAAAAGGGGATACCGCAACTTTTTGGATTATTATTCCGCCATACATAACGATAACCAGCTCCTGGATGAATTCCTTGACCGGATGACGATAAATGTCTCGGAATTTTATCGGAACGCACAACGGTGGGACGTCCTTGATAAGAAAATTTTCCCGTTGCTGCTTGCCGATAACAAAAAACTGAAAATATGGAGCGCTGCCTGTTCCACCGGGGAAGAGCCCTATTCGCTTGCCATGGTTTTATCATCTCACGTGCCTTTAAGAGATATATCCATTTTAGCGACCGATCTCGATGCAGGAGTTTTGGAGCGTGCGAAAGTCGGCCTTTATCAAGAACGGTCGTTGAAAGAAGTTCCTAAAAGTATTTTGGAACAGTACTTTGTCAATGAAGGACAGCATTATCAAGTGAAAGACGAAATTAAAAAGACTGTTCAGTTCAAGCAGCAAAACCTTTTAGGCGATCCGTACGGTTCAGGTTTCGATCTCATCGTGTGCAGGAATGTGATGATCTACTTCACGGAAGAGGCGAAGGATCAGATCTACTCCGATTTTGCAAAAGCGTTAAAACCTGGCGGAATTCTTTTCGTCGGGAGCACCGAGCAGATTTTCAATCCAGCCAAATACGGCTTTGAATCGGTAGAGACATTCTTTTACAAGAAGCTATGAACAATCTGCCATTTGTAGCATCAATCCGGAGACTTTCCGGATTTTTTTATTAATATCTATAGTCAAAATTGTTTTAGTTTGATAAAGTGCTATGAAACGGATGTTTAATCCATCCTTAACTAGAGAGATAAAGGAGGAAATGGAATGAGGTTTTTTACAGCTGGCGAGTCACATGGACCACAATTGACAGCCATTATTGAAGGGTTGCCCGCTCAAATGCCGTTGACGGCAGAAATGATCAACGATGAATTAAAAAGGCGTCAAGGCGGCCACGGACGAGGTCGTCGGATGCAAATAGAAAAAGATCAGGTGCTCATCACGTCCGGAGTAAGGCATGGGAAGACGCTCGGATCACCTGTGACATTGACAGTCGTCAATGATGACTGGAAGCATTGGACGAGCATTATGGGAGTCGAACCGTTAGCGGATTATGTGAATCCCGAAGATATCAAAAGACAAATCACAAGACCACGACCCGGGCATGCGGATCTTGTAGGTGGCATGAAGTATGGACATCGAGATCTGCGTAATGTCCTGGAAAGATCTTCTGCAAGGGAAACGACGATGCGTGTAGCAGTAGGTGCTGTAGCTAAGCAGTTTCTTCGTCAATTGGACATCCACACGATTGCACATGTGACGGAAATCGGAGGCATTACAACCGATCCGGATTCGTATTCCGGATTGTCTATGGATGAACTACGAGAAATCATCGAGAATGATCCAGTCTATTGTGCTGATAAAGAGGCGTCTGTCCAAATGGTTGCCGCCATTGACGACATTAAAGGGCGCGGAGATACGCTCGGTGGAGTCGTAGAGGTCATCATAGAAGGCTGCCCGCCGGGAATCGGAAGCTACGTCCAGTTTGATCGGAAGATGGATGGGAAGCTCGCCGGAGGCATGATGAGCATTAATGCATTCAAAGGCGTCGAGTTCGGTTTGGGCTTTAAAATGGCGCAAAAACCTGGCAGTGAAGTCCATGATGAAATTGCATGGTCGGAAGAGTTGGGCTACTATCGCAAGTCAAACCGGCTCGGTGGTCTTGAAGGCGGAATGACTACCGGCATGCCAATCGTTATCCGTGGGGTCATGAAGCCGATCCCGACTCTGTACAAACCGCTTGAAAGTGTGGATATTGACACGAAAGAGCCTTTTGTAGCGACAATCGAGAGATCGGATCCTTGTGCTGTGCCGGCAGCTTCTGTCGTAGCTGAGCATGTCATTGCAACCGAAATGGCAAAGGCGATCATGGAGGAATTCCGATCGGATACGATGGACGGTTTGAAGGAAGAAATTGAGAGATACAGACAATATGTAAAGGGGTTCTGACATGGGGAAACTGACCGTTCAATTGCCTGATGCGCAATATGATGTGCATATCGGTGACAATGTATATGATCTGTTTACATCCAAGTATAACGGTTTGTTGCAAAGTGCCGATCAGGTCGGTGTCATCGCTGATAAACGAGCCGGAGACCTGCACTTGCCTGTTTTGTTAGAGGCTTTACAACAAGCTGGTGTTACTCCAAAGGTGAAAATCGTTCCTCCCGGGGAGAAGTGCAAAACACAGGAAGTCTATTTTGAATGCCAATCCTACCTTGTAAGGGAGAATTTCACCCGAGATTCCATCCTCATCGCGTTCGGAGGGGGGGCATGCGGAGATTTGGCGGGATTTGTCGCTGCTACTTATATGAGGGGGATCAGATTCATTCAATGCCCAACAACCATTCTTGCCCATGACAGCGCAGTAGGCGGAAAGACAGCCATCAATCTGCCAGAAGGGAAAAACATGGTCGGCTCTTTCCATCAGCCGTCCGCGGTTCTTTATAATACGAAGCTGTTAACGACATTGCCTCCTCGTGAAATCCGCTCCGGCATGGCAGAGTTAATAAAGCATGCTTTCATTTCAAATGAGGAATGGGCTGAATTGCTGTTGACAGAAGAAACATTCTCCAATCCGTCAGAGACTTGGTTATCTGTAGAGCTTTTAAAAGGGATCCAAGTGAAAGCGGATATTGTTGCGGAAGATGAATTTGAACATTCCACAAGAAAGTACTTGAACTTCGGCCATACATTCGGTCACGCTGTCGAAGCGGTTTGCGGCTTCGGTGGGCTGAGTCATGGAGAATGCGTCATGATTGGCATGGCTTATAGCTTCATCCTAAGTGAGCGCCATGGAAAGGTTGAGGCATCATTCACCAATCGTTTCATTCAATTCGCTATGAACAATGGCTATTCGTTTGCTCCGGTAATGGAGCATTCATTTAGCAGTTTCCTTGTATACATGGAAAAAGATAAAAAAGCTGCATTCGGCGAAATGAATTTCGTCATGTTGGAAAAGCTGGGCAAACCCTTTGTGAAAAAAGTTTTAGCAGAAGAATGTGAAGAGGTTTTTCTTGAATTGCAGAAAAGAATTGGAATGGGGGAGCGGTCATGACAGTAAGAGGGGTAAGGGGGGCAACTACCGTTGTCTCAGATCAATCAGATATAGTTCTAGAAGCTACACGAACATTGGTGATGGAAATGGCAGAAGAAAATGGTATAGCTCCTGATGACATCGTTTCAGTCATCGTTTCAACGACGCGGGATATTGAATCGGCATTTCCTGCAAAAGCAGTCAGGACACTGGACGGATGGAAATACGTACCGGTCATGTGTACACATGAAATGGACGTTCCAGGGTCAATGCCGCTATGCATACGTATTCTCATGCATGTCAATTCTGAAACGAAACAAATGGATATAAAGCATATTTATCAAAATGAAGCAGTAAAGCTACGACCTGATTTGCAAAACTAAAAGACATTGGACCGGAGGAATACATATGCGATGGAAAAAAGCTCTAAGTACTATGAATCCTTATAAACCTGGCAGATCGACCGAAGATGTGAAAAAGGCGTATCGCTTGGATGAAGTCGTAAAATTGGCTTCAAATGAAAATCCATATGGCTGCGCTTCTACCGTAACCGAGTTTTTAGGCAGCACTACAATGCCGTTTGAAATTTACCCGGATGGACATGCGACAAACCTTCGCGCGAAACTGGCTGAAAAGCACGGTGTCGATGAAGAATCGATCCTCTTCGGAAATGGATCAGACGAAATCATCTCGATCATATCTCGTGCATTGCTTGACGAACAAGTCCATACAATCATGCTAACTCCATCGTTTCCGCAATACGCCCACAATGCAAGAATTGAAGGGGCCGATGTAACGGAAATACCTCTAAAGGATGGACGCCTCGACTTAAATGATTACATCGGTGCGATAAATGGACAAACCGCAGTCATTTGGGTGTGCAATCCGAATAACCCGACCGGCACTCTTATCCCAAGTAATGAACTGGAACACTTTTTAGAACAGGTACCAGAAAATATCCTCGTCGTTTTGGATGAGGCCTATTTTGAATACGTGACGGACCCTCAAAATGTGGATTCAATAACGTTATTGAATCGCTTTCCAAACATTCTCGTAATGCGTACATTCTCGAAAGCGTATGGCCTTGCATCCTTCAGAATAGGTTTTGCGGTTGGCTCATCGGTTATTATTACGGAGTTGAATAAAGTGCGAAACCCATTCAATAACAATACACTTGCTATAGCGGTTGCAAGCAAGGCTTTGGAAGATGATGCATTTATCGAACATTGCCGGAAGTTAAATGAAAAACAAAGAAAACGTTATGAGGCTTTTGCTGCTGAGAAAGGAATCCATATGTTTGATTCCGAAACGAACTTTGTTCTGATTGAAGTGCCAGGAGATGCTGATGAAGCTGCCGAATTCCTCTTGAAGCACGGTTATATCGTCAGAAGCGGCAATGCGCTCGGAACGCCTGGGTATGTAAGGATTACAATGGGGACGGAAGAGCAGAATACAGGGGTGCTTCAGGCGTTTACTCTTTTATTACAAGAAAAAGGTCGATAACAATGAATGAAAATGTAGCGATTATTGGTTTGGGTCTCATAGGTGGCTCCTTAGCTCTTGCATTGAAGCGTGGGGGACGCAATATACATGTAACGGGGTTTGACCGTTCTTATGCAACTGCGGACGAAGCTTACCGCCGCGGTATTGTTGACACGATTGCTCCTTCTGCAAAAGCGGCATGCGAAAAAGCTGATTACATCATTTTTGCGACTCCTGTAAATACGACAATTGCATTGATGGAAGAAGCTCTGGAATGGACGTTCAAGGAAAATGTCATCCTATCGGACACGGGGAGTACAAAAAATCCGATCATGCAAGCCGCTGAAAGACTTCAAGATAGAGGATTGACATTCATCGGCGGACATCCGATGGCAGGTTCCCATAAAAGCGGAATCGCAGCAGCGAAAGGGCATCTGTTTGAAAATGCTTATTACGTGTTGACGCCTTCCCAAAGTGCGAGTGCTGAACAAATCGATAGGCTGTCCAATCTATTAACACCTTCAAAAGGGAAAATCGTCATTTTGGATGCGGCCGAGCATGATCGAATGACAGCAATCGTCAGCCACTTCCCTCATATTATCGCCTCTTCACTCGTCGGAAGACTGGCTGATCAGGAAAAAGGGCAGCCTTTCGTGAAAGATCTGGCTGCGGGCGGATTCCGTGACTTGACTCGCATAGCTTCGGCGGATCCGACGATGTGGCGGGATATTACGATTCAAAACCGGGATGAATTACTTGGACAATTGGATGGTTGGCTGAAAGAAATGAAGTCGATCCGGTCAATGATCCTTGAAAATGATCCCGATCGGATATACGATTTCTTTTCCGAAGCAAAGGAATTCCGAGACCGTTTGCCTTCTACTTTCAAAGGTGCGGTGCAAGGGGCTTTGTATATGACTTTCGATTTACATATCGATATTCCGGATCATCCAGGTGTCATATCCGAAATTACGAAAATACTTGCCGATGAACAAATCAGCATAACGAATATACGAATTGTGGAAACACGCACAGATGTATACGGAATCCTTGTCGTCAGTTTTCAGACGGCGGACGATCGGAAGGCTGCTAGGACACTTCTTGCAAAGAAAACGGATTATAGCATGCATATTCTCTAAATAGGGGGGACTCTTCATGGTTGAAACGAAAACAGTGAAATTCGACAAGCCGATAGTAAAAGGTTCATTAAAAGTGCCAGGGGACAAATCCATTTCCCATCGTGCTATCATGTTAGGGTCGATAGCGGAAGGCCGTACGAAGATAAAAGGATTCCTCGATGGAGAGGATTGCTTACGGACAATCGAGATTTTCAAGCGATTAGGCGTTTCCATCGAACGGAATGGAACAGATGTCTTGATTAATAGTCCTGGAATAAATAACTGGACAGCCCCTGCTGAAGAGTTGTATGCGGGTAATTCCGGCACAACGGCGAGACTGATGCTCGGAATATTGTCTGGCTCGACGGTCACTTCCACATTGACTGGTGATGCCTCATTATCTAAGCGGCCGATGAAAAGAGTGACAACACCTTTGCAATCAATGGGTGCCTCAATTTCAGGCGAAGGGGAAGGTGATTTCCTTCCACTTACAATCGTTGGCTCGACGCTTGATGGAATTGACTATCAAATGCCTGTGGCAAGTGCTCAAGTGAAATCTGCGATTCTTTTTGCAGGGTTGAATGCAAAAGGAGAGACAGTCGTCAGAGAAACCGCCGTTTCAAGGGATCATACGGAGAGGATGCTTAAACAGTTCGGAGCTGAGCTGGTTCAGGATGGAAATATTGTAAGCATCCAAGGAGGACAAGTGTTGACGGGTACGAACGTAATAGTACCCGGCGATATTTCATCCGCTGCATTTTTCATGGCGGCAGCGGCTATGATCGAAGACAGTGAAGTGGAATTTAAAGATGTCGGTCTGAATCCGACGAGAACGGGAATTATTGAAGTATTACGTCAAATGGGAGCCGAAGTGGAAGTACTTGAACATAACAGTGAAAAAGGCGAACATTATGGAGTAGTCAAAGTGGCGCATGCCAGGTTGGAAGGGATTGAGATAAGTGGAGATATCATTCCGACACTTATCGATGAACTGCCGATCATTGCCCTGCTCGCAACCCAGGCGACGGGTACGACAATTATCAAGGACGCTGCGGAACTGCGCGTCAAGGAAACGGACCGCATTGCCGCGGTCACGGATGAGCTGACGAAGCTCGGTGCTAAAGTGGAAGCGACGGAGGACGGGATGATCATAGAAGGACCGACAGCCTTGTCAGGCGGAGAACTGAAATCTTACGGCGATCACAGAATAGGTATGATGGCTGCCATTGCCGCATTAGTGTCAGCTGGTCCAATCCATATTGAAGACCCGTCTTGCATCGCCATTTCCTATCCGAACTTCTTTGATCATCTGTCACAACTCGTAAAAGTACGTAGTGAAGAATAATTTTCCTAATGTATACAACATGAAGGATCAGGTGAAAATATGATGCAGTTACATGATTTTGAAAAAGCGGTACTCGATGGGGATATCGAGCTAGTTAATGAACTGATTGACCGTGCGGAAAAGTCCGGGGACCTCGACCTGCTATATGAAGCTGCAGGTTTATTGGTTGATTACGGATATGTCGGTCAAGCGGACTATATTTATGAAATATTGATCTCCTATATGCCTGATGAGCCCCAATTAAAAATTGACCGGGCAAATACATTGATGGAGCTCGGTGATGAGGATGATGCATTACTATTGCTTTCGGAAGTGACGCCCGATCAGGAGGAATATACCCAGGCACTGTTAGCACTTGCTGATCATTATCAGATGATCGGAATGGCGGAGGCAGCGCTTGGAAAGGTGAATGAGGCTCTTTCGCGATCACCGCATGAACCTGTCATCCGATTTGCATATGCTGAACTGCTGCTCGATGCAGGAAGATATCTCGAAGCTGCTAAGCTATACGCAGATCTTTATAAAGAAGGCCATCATGAAATCGCAGGAACGGTGATTCCGCTCCGACTCGCTGAAACGTATAGCGCTGGTGCAGCCTATGAGGAAGCATTGCCATATTATGAGGAGATTCTCAAAGACGAGCAGCTTCCCGACACTCTATTCGGGGCGGCGTATGCCTATTACCAGAGCAATCAGCCGGACAGGTCCATCCAATTGCTCGAAGATTTGATTGGGATGGATCCTGATTATTTCTCTGCTTATATGCTCGCTGGTCAAGCGCATTCCCAATTGGGGGATGACGAGAAGGCATATGAATTATTCGAGCAAGGTATCAAGCGAGATGAATTTGACAAGGAACTTCGGCTGTCGGCAGGCAAATCGGCATTGAAACTCGGATTGCCCCTTGAAGCAGAAGAACATTTAGAGCATGCGATTGCGTTGGATCCAGAATATATAGATGCCATAGTTACACTCGCCTCTCTTTACAATGAAAGAGAAGACGACGAAGAACTAATTAGATTGCTTACAGAATTAAATGATGCGCAAATGGATATTCCGCTGTTGTCTGCATTTAAAGCTTATGCTCTGGAAAGAGAGGAACAATTTGCACATGCATACGTATCTTACAGTAAGGCATATGCTGGAATGAAAGATGATCCATTATTTCTGGATAAGTACGCAAGATTCCTTCTGGATGAAGGAAAACGGGATGAAGCTATCGAAGTAGTTAAGACATTGGTTTCGGTTTCACAACAAGAGGAATGGACCGGTTTTCTTGAAACGTTGAATGACGAGGAGGTGTGATATGACAGCCATGATTCCTGTCGCTGCCAAAAAAGACTTCGTACGGTGGTTTTTAAAGCGCTATAAATTGAAGCGCCGGGAATGTGTGTGGATTCTGAATTATCTTCTAAGCCATGAGCAACTTCTTCAAAACGTCCACTTTACGGATGAAGCACATTATTGTCCGCGGGCGATGGTTATTTCAACAATAAATTCGGAGAGCATCCCTTTCCGTTTTTACAAAGGTAACCTAATGACTGCGGATGCGGAAAAATCATTTCATGATTTACGCCTACATCCTGAGGAAAAAATGTATATCCAATTGAATTTCCCGAACAGCCATGCATGCCCGCAATATGCGAGCGTACGGGAGGAAAATCCGTTCCTGCCTGCAGAACTGCAAGTGAGTGCACGGGATCGGAAGATTGCTGAGCAGCTTCTTGAGGAAAGCACTGCCTCTATGTCCTTGGAATTGCTTATGAGAAGGGTCGATGAGGCGCTCGATGCCAATGATCGGGAGCGTTTTCTCATCCTGTCGGCAATGTTGAACGATATGAAGATTACAAAAGACTAATGACTCCGTCTTCTTGATGGAGTCATTTGTATGATTATTTTTAGGGGGCTGGTTTTAGATGAATTGGACAGGCAAGGATATGGATACATATTTGCAACAGAAAGAATATATTGATACATTGGTGGTTCCGCTTGTAAAAGTTGAAACGAAGATGGATAATATGAAGACAAGCGCTTCTTCGACAGAATTCGTCATGCATCTTGCTTCTCTCATTGAAACACAATTCAAGGGGAGGATGATGTTTGCGCCGCCATTTGCCTACACTTCGACAACCGACCAACAGCAAATGGCGCAAACGACATTGCGGGCGTTTTCTGACACGACTTTCAAGCACATCTTCTTCTTGACGACCGATCATGCTTGGACATCGATGGCGTTGCCTGGACAAGTCATTTGGATGCCATCCATCCCATTGGAAAACATGGATGCATCGTTGCGTCAATCCATTCTCGAGGATCAGCTTCGACAAGCGCTGCCTATATTCACGGAGCAATGGTCGAAGCAATAAGCGCTACATAGAAGGCCGAATCTCGCACTCTACTACTTAAAAGGTTGAGTGGATATGATTGGGACATGTGTAAAATTCATGAATTGTTCACAATCTATACATACAGCTGAACACTTGATTGAATTTACATTAATATTGATATATCATAGATATGTCCTAGTATTACAATTAGCAAAAGTATGTCCGTTGGACTGATTTTGGAGTAAGAGGAGGGAAACTGATGAGCAGCAAAGTGTCTAGACGCCAATTCCTGAGCTACACATTGATGGGTGTCGGTGGATTCATGGTTTCAGCTACGTTGATGCCGATGGTTCGCTTTGCGGTCGATCCAGTATTGCAACCAAAAGGTGAAGGGGAGTTCGTTCCGACACCACAAAAAGTGGACGAGTTGACTGAAACGCCTGTCCGTGTTGACTTTACTATTAAAGATCGTAAAGACGGATGGTACAAATCCGATGTATCGAACACTGCTTGGGTCTATAAAGAAGGCGATACAGTCATCGCACTTTCTCCTGTCTGTAAGCACCTTGGATGCACGGTGAACTGGGAAGGCGACGCGAAGTATAAGAATGAATTCTTCTGCCCTTGCCATAATGGACGTTATGAGAAAAATGGTAAAAACATACCGGGATCTCCACCACTTGGACCGCTTGATGAGTATGTGGTCGAAGTCGTGGATGGCTATGTCCATCTAGGAAAGACGGTTCCAAACACATTAGTTTAAAATGTAAGGGGGTACGACCGAAGTGCTGAATAAAATTTATGACTGGGTTGACGAACGGTTGGATATCACCCCGATTTGGCGTGATATCGCTGACCACGAAGTACCTGAGCACGTAAACCCTGCACATCATTTTTCTGCATTCATTTATTGTTTCGGAGGTTTAACGTTTTTCGTAACGGTCATCCAGATTCTTTCAGGTATGTTCCTTACAATGTATTACACCCCGGATATTGAAAATGCATGGAAATCCGTTTACTATCTTCAAAATGAAGTTGCATTCGGTGAGATTGTGCGTGGGATGCACCACTGGGGAGCATCGCTTGTTATCGTTATGATGTTCCTGCATACATTGCGTGTTTTCTTTACAGGTTCTTATAAAAAGCCTCGTGAATTGAACTGGATCGTCGGAGTATTAATCTTCGTCACGATGTTAGGTCTAGGATTCACAGGTTACTTATTGCCTTGGGATATGAAAGCGTTGTTCGCTACTAAAGTAGGTATTGAAATTGCGGCATCGGTGCCATTCATCGGTGAGCAGATCAAAATCCTTCTAGCTGGTGACTCTACGATCCTTGGAGCTCAAACATTGACACGATTCTTTGCAATTCATGTATTTTTCCTACCTGCTGCTTTGCTTGGGTTGCTTGCGGCACACTTTATCATGATCAGAAGACAAGGAATCTCCGGTCCGCTATAAGATCCACATCCGAAATGATGTGGATTGTCTGAAATTAGAATAAGGAGGGGACAAAATGCAACGCGGAAAAGGTATGAAATTTGTCGGTGACTCGCGCATCAAAGCAGAAGGCAAGATGCCGAATGTCCCTAAAGATTACTCGGAATATCCGGGTAAAACAGAAGCTTTCTGGCCAAACTTCCTCTTGAAAGAGTGGATTATCGGTGCCATCTTCCTAATCGGATATTTAATTCTGACAGTTGCCCATCCGTCTCCGCTTGAACGTCAAGCAGATCCTACGGATACAACATACATACCGGTTCCAGACTGGTATTTCCTATCCATGTACCAATTGCTGAAATATGAATTCGCATCCGGACCATATAACGTCATCGGAGCAATCATCATGCCAGGCTTGGCTATCGGAGCTTTAATGCTTGTTCCATTCATGGATACATCAAAAGAGCGTCGTCCATTCAAACGCCCTTTACCGACTGCTTTCATGCTCCTATCTTTCGCAGCTCTCTTCTATTTGACATGGGAATCAGTTGTGAACCATGACTGGGAAAAAGCGAAAGCACAAGGTGCAATTGTTGAAGAAGTCCAATTCGATCCAGAATCTGAAGGATATCAGCTATATGCGGGTTCTTCATGTATCGGCTGTCATGGTGACGCTTTCCAAGGCGGCTTAGGACCAGCGTTAGGTAACACTGGCCTTTCAGCTGAGGAAATTGTAAATATCGCTCATAACGGTATCGGTACAATGCCTGCGAATCAGTGGGATGGTTCAGAGGAAGACTTGCAAAAACTAGCAGAATTCCTTGAAGGCTTAAAATAACAAGAGAGTAATTCTTTTTAAAAAAAGAGTCAGGGGACTGACTCTTTTTTTTTACAACTTATTATACATAAATGCTTTTAAAATCTGCTGAATGACATACTTCTTTTTGGAGAGATGGCCGTGAATTCTATAGTCAATCATATATGGTTGTTATTATCTCATAAATCATTTCTATGGATATTATTATTTATCAACATACTCGGAACGGTATACGGCTATGATTGGTATATGTGGCAATTGGAGATGACGGAGCCGATATATTGGATCTTTGTCCCTGATAGCCCAACAGCCAGCCTGTTTTTCTCGCTCGCAATCATCGGTTGGTTAATTGGCAGGAATTTCAAATTGATTGAAGCGCTTGCTCTCATTACACTTGTCAAATACGGATTATGGGCGGTTGTCATGAATTTGCTCACGCTGTATGAAACAGGTTCCATTGGATGGGTTGGATGGATGCTCATCGGCTCCCATTTCGCAATGGCAGTGCAGGCGGTCCTTTACAGTCCATTATACCGATTTAAGTTCAGACATATCGTCATTGCGGGAATATGGACATTGCACAATGATGTAATCGATTATGTATTTAAACAAATGCCGATTTATTATGACTTGATGAAACATATGCAACAGATCGGCTATTTTACATTCTGGCTCTCCGTTGCGTGTATCGCATTGGCATATGTCTTATGGATGAAAAGGGAGAAACGGGAAATTATATAGTGTCATAGCAAATAGTTGCGGTTAGTTCTGAGGCATTATAAAATAGGAGTAGATAGAAAAAGGGAGGGGAAGGTTAAGTGTCGTTTATCGTTTATCTGGCTATTATCATGTTGCTTCCGTTGTATGCCCAATTTAAAGTAAAGAATACGTATAATAAATATGTGAAAGTCCGTTCGACATCAGGAATGACAGGTGCACAAGTAGCACGTCTCATCCTTGACCGAAATGGTTTGGAAGATGTGAAAGTCGTTGAAAGTAAAGGGTTTTTGAGTGACCATTATAACCCATTGACCAAAACTGTAGCATTGTCATCCCAAAACTATCATGAAGCTTCAGTTGCAGGTACAGCGATTGCAGCCCATGAGGTTGGACACGCAATCCAAGACGCTGAAGCTTATGCATTCTTGCGTTTCCGCCATCGATTGGCACCTGTAGCAAACATTACATCGAACGCTTCATGGATTTTCATCATAATCGGTATTCTTGCATCAAGTATGAACTTCATGCTTGGAATAGGAATTGCCTTGATGGCAGTGGGCGTTTTATTCCAAATCGTAACGCTGCCTGTAGAGTTCAATGCATCCACGCGTGCGATGAATCATATTGTTGAGCTGGGTATCATTCGGAACGAAGAAGAGCCGCATGCGAAAAAAGTGTTGAGCGCTGCTGCAATGACGTATGTTGCTGCCACAGCGGTTGCCGTAATGGAATTACTTCGTCTTCTACTTATTTTTACAAGCAGAGACTAAAACTAAAACCCGACCGCAAATGGTCGGGTTTTTACTATGTTTATTTTTTAATTCATGATGAATGGACTTCACATTAGGATTGAAGCGGAAATCCGGTTATTTAGTTAATGATCCAAAGGCCGTTTCTGGTCATCGAGTGTGAATCCTTCACCTAACACATCGTGCACATCCGTAACAGACACAAAAGCATGCGGATCAATTGACGTAACAATATTTTTCAAACGCATCATTTCATTTTTACCGACTACGCAGTATAATATTTCTCGATCCGATTTTGTAAAATGACCATATCCCCTGAAAACAGTGACGCCCCGATCCATTTCCAATGTAATCGTTGAAGCGATCTCATCTTGGGCTTCCGAAATGATGAAAGCTCCTCTTGCTGCATATGCACCTTCTTGAACGAAATCGATGACACGAGCACCAACGAAAAGTGCGACCAAGGTATACATCATAGACCGATGATCCAAGTAGACCGCCCACGATAGCAAAATAACGAACGCGTCAAACATAAACATTGTCTTTCCCATGCTCCAGCCTATGTACTTATGCGCCAAACGTGCGATAATATCTACACCGCCAGTTGTTCCACCATATCGGAATATGATGCCAAGCCCAATACCGATGAAAACCCCTGCGAACAGGGCTACAAGGAACATATCGCCTTCCAAGTGGATGTTGAACTGGTATTTCATAAAGATTTTCAGGAAGACGGATACAGCGACGGTACCAATAATCGTGTAGATGAAAACCTTTCTTCCTAACAGCTTCCAACCGATGATGAACATCGGAATGTTCAACAATAGGTTCATAATGGCTGGGTCCCAGTTGAAGGCAAACAAGAGGATAAGCGTGATACCGGTAAATCCGCCTTCCGCCAGTTCGTGCTGAATATTAAAATGTACAAGACCGAAACTGAAAATGGCGGCGCCTAGGATAATAAAGAAGATATTTTTGAATTTTATTCCGCGTAACAAATGATGACCACCTTTCTCTATTTTAACGTCTAGACTCCGGGCGCCAGAGGCTCGGGTCATAAGTCAAAGCTGCTCTGTGGCAAAATTCGCCACGCCGCATCTTTGTCTTATGCCTGTCGCCTCTAGGCAGGCGCCCTCCGCTTTTGTTAATGTTTTTTTGACAATAGTCCTATGAATGAATACGATAACAAATGAAGGGGACGGAAGCAAATTGGAACAAGCTAAAACGATGAAAAACATGCAAGATGAAGTCCATGCATACATATCGGGTTTTGAGGAAGGCTATTTCCCTCCAATGGAAATGCTGGCCAGGTTAACGGAAGAGCTTGGTGAACTTTCGAGGGAAGTGCAGCACGTCTATGGCATGAAAAAGAAAAAAGATAGCGAAGAGATCAAATCGCTGGAAGAGGAAACAGGTGATTTGCTGTTTGTCCTCATCTGCTTCGCAAATTCACAAGGAATCAGTCTAGAGGATGCATTGAAGGGCGTCATGACTAAATTTAAAGATCGCGACGCAGACCGCTGGACGAAGAAGGAGGAATTTTGATGAAAATAAAAGTAGCCATCGCAGGGGCCCGTGGAAGAATGGGATCTACAGCGATAGAAGCGATAGAAGCAGCAAATGACGCAGAAGTTGTTGCTGCGCTTGATTATAAATACGATGGCCTGCATTTACATAATGGTGCAATAAATGAAAACAATCAGGGAATCCCTGTTTATACATCGCTTTCCAAGCTTTTCGCAGAGCACAAGCCGGCAGTTCTTTTGGATGTGACTGATCCGGATGCTGTCTTCAATAATGTGAAGGCTGCGTTGTCACTTGGCGTTCATCCTGTAGTCGGCACGTCCGGACTGACGAAACAAGAGTTGGAGGCAATAACTGAATTGGTGGAATCGACTCGAATCGGAGGAATCATTGCTCCTAACTTCTCGATAGGTGCAGTTCTTATGATGAAATTTGCAGCACAGGCAGCCCGCTATTTAGGGGATGTGGAGATTATTGAAATGCATCACGACCGCAAACTGGATGCTCCATCCGGCACAGCTGTAAAGACTGCTGATATGATCAAGGAAAACAGACCATCGCATATTCAAGGTCACCCAGATGAGCAAGTCCATATGGAAGGAGCGCGGGGAGCGGACGTCGAAGGGATGAAAATCCATAGCGTGCGGTTACCTGGTCTGCTTGCCCATCAGCAAGTCCTGCTCGGAGGAGAAGGGGAATTGCTGACTTTACGACACGATTCATTTGACCGGAAGAGCTTTATGCCAGGCATCATAATGGCGATACGCGAAGTGATCGGTCGAGAAGACCTAGTATATGGATTGGAAAATATAATCGATTAACGTTTTGTGGAAGAGGTGCAGTATATGAAAAAATTGAAAGTCGGTATAATTTGTTATCCAACAGTGGGAGGGTCCGGGGTTGTCGCGACAGAGCTTGGGTTGAAAATGGCAGAGAGGGGCCATGAAATGCATTTTATTACGTCGAGCAGGCCTTTCCGTATTCCCGACGGTCACCCAAATGTTCAATTCCATGAAGTGATGATTGACGGTTATGCCGTTTTCAAATATCCACCGTACGATATCGCTTTGGCGAATCGGATTGCTCGGGTGATCGAAGAGGAAGAGTTGGATTTACTGCATGTCCATTATGCAGTTCCTCACGCTATTTCTGCGGCTCTAGGCAAGGATATGGCGAATTCTCATATTGGCGTGATTACGACATTACACGGGACTGATGTGACAATTCTTGGCCATGATCCCGCCTTGAAAAACACAGTCCGCTATGGAATCGATAAATCGAATATGACGACCGCCGTTTCCGAATCACTCCGGCAAGATACGCTATCGTTAATTGAACCTGAAAAAGAAATACTGACGATTTATAATTTCATCGATGAGGAAAAGTACAGGCCGGTGGATCCAGGTTCCTTAAAAAGCAAACTGGGGATCCGGGAAGATGAAAAGGTCATTATTCATATTTCGAACTTCCGAAGCGTAAAAAGGATTGCTGACATTATTGACAGCTTCAAACTTATTAGGAAAGATATCGACTCGAAATTATTATTGGTAGGGACGGGACCTGAAAAAATTGAAATGATGAATAAGGCAAGGCTAGAAGGTTTGGAAAAGGATATCATCTTCACAGGAAAACGGGATGACCTTCCGGAACTCTTAGCAATCAGTGATATTATGTTCCTGTTATCAGAAAAAGAGGCATTCGGGCTTGTCCTTCTGGAAGGGTTTGCTTGTGGCGTGCCTGCTATTGCGACAGATATCGGCGGTATTCCCGAAGTGATTGAGGACGGAAAGAATGGATTCCTCGTTGGACTTGGGGACGTTGAAACTGCTGCAAAGAAAGCGAAGTTGCTTCTTGAAGATCCGGTCTTGCATGAGAGCTTCCGGCAAAATGCATTGCAGACAGTCGACGATAAATTTAATTCAGCCTCCATCGTTCTCCAATACGAAGAGTTGTACTACAGAGTGGCGGGTTTAAAATGATTTTGGAATTCGGAACAGCACCGAGTCGAAAAGTCATTCGCCTATTAGAGGAAGCAGGGTATGAGGCTGTCTTTGTAGGTGGTTCCGTTCGAGATCATTTGCTTGGCAAAAAGGCTTCGGATTTCGATATCGCCACGTCTGCCACGCCTGAAGAAGTGAAGTGTGTATTCACTCATACGATAGATGTCGGAATTGCTCACGGCACAGTGATGGTCATGATGGATGGCGAACCTATCGAAGTGACTACGTACCGGACGGAAAGTACATATACAGATCATAGGAGGCCTGATGAAGTGAAATTCGTCAGGTCATTGAAAGATGATCTACAACGCAGAGATTTTACTATGAATGCGTTAGCATTGACTCTTTCCGGTGAATTGATCGACCCGTTCGGAGGAACGAAGGATCTTCAAAACCGGAAAATCCGGGCAGTGGGCAACGCAGCTGACAGATTCCATGAGGATGCTTTGCGGATGATTCGCGCAGTACGATTCTCTTCCGTTCTAGGGTTTGAAATTGAGGGACGAACGCTGCAGGCAATCGAAGAAAACGCTTCAAGCATCATACATGTCTCTGTCGAGCGGATCAAAGCTGAAATGGATAAGTTATGGAAAGGGATGAATCCAGGCAAGGCGCTCGCAACGATTGCAGACACACGCTTAGCGGAGCATTTGCCACTTTTTCCAAATGACGTCCAATTCCTATCCGCTTGTGCACCTTTCGAAACAGCGGATCAAGGTTGGTCGGCATTAATGCTTGCCGGTCAATTTTCACCAGCGGATCTCGCAAGGGCATATAAACTTTCCAACCGTGAGAAGGCTTTTCTGACGGATGTAAAAATGGCATTTGACAGAAGACAATCCACTCGATTCACGATTGATGATTATTACCGGTTCACGCTTGAAGTGCTTCTAACTGCCGAAAAAGTTTGGCATGCTAGTCATCCGTCTGAACTTGGAATCAGCGTTGAGGAAATGGCGCAACTTCAAAAACAGTTGCCGATCCGCTCCAAAGACGATCTGAAAGCTGATGGGAAGGACTTGATGGCATGGACAGGCCAAAGAGGCGGCAGATGGGTTGGAGAATGGATGAACAAGATTGAATATTCGGTGCTGCATCGTCATTGCCCGAATGATGCTGAAAAGATAAAGGAATGGTTTCTTAATGAATATGAACGTCAAGGATGAATTGCTAAAAAGACTTTTTGAAGCTCAAGGAGAACCGATTTCAGGTCAGGAGTTTGCGGATGAATTCGGACTTTCCCGAACGGCTATTTGGAAGTATATAAAAGAATTTGAAGAGGACGGCTACGAAATCGCTTCAATTAGAAAAAAGGGGTATGTGCTCATCGCATCGCCGGACCGTGTGAACTCCGCCAATATCCAGAAGCATTTACAGACGAAGACTTATGGCAGGACGATCGATTATCACGTAAGCTGCGGTTCGACCCAAAACATTGCACATGATGCTGCGCAAGCTGGGGCGCCCGATGGTACGCTTATCGTGTCGGAGGAGCAGACAGCCGGAAAGGGAAGACTGTCCCGTCCATGGAATTCGGCTGCTCAAAAGGGAATCTGGATGAGTTTAATCGTCCGGCCGTCCTTAATGCCTCAGCAAGCGCCTCAAATGACACTCGTTGCTGCAGTCGCAATCGTTAGGGCGATTGAAAACGTCGCTGGTATAGAAGCTTCGATCAAATGGCCGAATGATATTTTGCTTCACGGTAAGAAAGTGACTGGCATACTGACCGAGCTTCAATCCGAGCCGGATCGGATAAAGGCGATCATTCTCGGAATCGGCATGAATGTCAACCAGGATGAAGAAGATTTTCCAGAGGAACTGCAAGAGATTGCTACCTCATTGAAGATTGCATGCGGTAGGCAGATCGATCGCGCGAAACTCATAGCTGAAATTCTCGGTTTTATCGAGTTGTATACGAGTATGTATGAAAAACATGGATTTGGTCCAATTAAACTGCTATGGGAAGGCTATTCAAATACAGCAGGCAAGCGGATTCGCGCAGTCATGTTAAATGAAACAATCGAAGGCACCGCTTTAGGTATTTCAGAGGAGGGGCTTTTGGAGCTCCGGCTCGATGATGGTTCGGTGAGAGGGATTTATTCCGCGGATATATTTATAAAAGAATGAACTATACAAATCTTCCTTGATTTGCTATAGTAATGGCGAAGGGCAGTATCAATCGGAATTGCACCTTCAAAGCTATTGTTTGATCGAAAACCCAATAAGTTCTGCCTTGATCTTGTAAAAGACAGGGACGGAGGAAACCAAAAATCGTAATTACACAATCCTTCTGCCCTTTTTCGGCCGGAGGGTTTTTAATTTTCGGTTTGCTCCATTTTTGATAATCAAAAAGGAGAGGATACGGATGAAAAGCAGTACGGATTTCACGAAGATGAAACGCCAAGGGGAAAAGGTCGTAATGTTGACCGCCTATGACCATCCAACTGCACAACTGGCAGAGGAAGCAGGCATCGATGTGCTTCTCGTCGGAGACTCGCTCGGCATGGTCGTATTAGGTTATGACTCGACAGCTTCTGTCACCGTCGATGACATGATCCATCATGGAAAAGCGGTAAGAAGGGGGGCAAAGGACACGTTCGTCGTTGTAGACATGCCTTTCGCTTCTTACCATGGTTCTGCTGATAGGACGCTGGAATCCGCTGTTCGGATATATCAGGAGACGGGGGCAAACGCTTTGAAACTCGAAGGAGGCGGAAGGGTGATCGATGCCATCCGTCTATTGACGGAGACAGGGATTCCGGTCGTTGCACATCTTGGACTCCTTCCTCAGTCGGCTGCCGTAGTAGGGGGATACAAAGTTCAAGGGAAGACAGCGGAGGCTGCGGAACAACTTATTCAGGACGCTATCGCTTGCGAAGCGGCAGGCGCATGCATGGTCGTACTCGAATGTATCCCTTATCAGTTGGCGGAACAAGTTTCAAAAGCGATCGCCATCCCGACAATCGGAATTGGGGCTGGGGCAGAGACGGACGGCCAAGTGCTCGTCTTCCATGACACGGTTAAATACGGAAACCACCATATTCCTAAATTCGTTGAAGCGTACGCGGATATCGGAACCGAAATCCGCGATGGTCTGAAAAGGTATGCGGTGTCAGTCAAAATAGGTGAATTTCCAAGTGAAGCTCATCGTTTTGCTATGAAGGAAGATGAATTGGTTGCACTATACGGAGGAATGAACGATGTACGTTGAGAGTACTAACATCCAAGTGATTGAAACAATAGAAGAACTCCAACAGATACTGAATCGAAATGAACGGAAGGATACGACAGTCGGCTTTGTCCCTACGATGGGCTATTTGCATGAAGGGCATTTATCCCTTGTGAAGCATGCAAAGGAACAAAATGACATCGTTGTCATGAGTATCTTTGTCAATCCGGCTCAGTTCGGTCCCGGCGAGGATTTCGAATCTTATCCACGGGATCGGGAAAGGGATATTCGTCTGGCAAGAGAAGCGGGAGTCGATATTGTGTTTATCCCATCAGTCGAAGAGATGTATCCAGCCGACGGCGGCATTCGTATATTGCCGGGAAAACAGGCGCATGAACTATGTGGTGCTGCTAGGCCTGGACATTTCGATGGCGTGCTCAAGGTCGTTTTAAAATTATTCAATATTGTCGATCCCGACCGTTCGTATTTCGGTTTGAAAGATGCTCAGCAACTGGCCATTATCGAAACGTTTGTCCGGGACTTCAATTTGCGGACAGCGATTGTGCGTGTTCCCATTGTGAGAGAAGAAGACGGACTGGCGAAAAGCTCACGCAATGTGAATTTGACAGATTCAGAGCGTTCAGAAGCGCCTGTGATATACCGGGCATTGCAATTCGGTGCAAGCATGTTCGCCGATGGAGCCCACCCGGAGACTATTGAACGGGAAGTTTCGGAACAGATCGTCTCCAATAGTTCAGGGAAGATCGATTATGTGAATATGCTAACCTATCCCGAGTTAGGGCTTGTAACAGAAAATACACGGGACGTGATTTTAGCGTGTGCAGTAAAGTTTTCTACAACTAGGTTAATAGATAATATTATTATGTCAACAAAGGGTGGTACACATGTTTCGAATGATGATGAACAGTAAATTACACCGCGCCACTGTGACGGAAGCGAATTTGAATTATGTAGGAAGCATTACGATCGATAGCGACTTGCTGGATGCGGCGGGTATGCTTCCAAATGAAAAGGTCCATATTGTCAATAACAATAATGGGGCTCGTTTTGAAACATATATTATTGCAGGAGAGCGGGGCAGCGGGGTCGTTTGTGTCAATGGAGCCGCAGCGAGATTAGTTCAAAAAGGTGATATTGTCATCATCATTTCATATGTCTATGTATCGGAAGAAGAGGCCCGTGGCCATCAACCGACAGTACTCCTCATGGATGATAAGAATAGGATCAAAGAAGTGATCAAAGAAGCACCCGGCATCATTGCTTGATTCGATAATACGCTGATGGAGGAATGGAATTTTCCTTCATCAGCATTTTTTACTATCATCGACACCTAATTGAGCAATCGAGCTGCGGAATATGATACAATCTGCTGTAGTATTCATTACAGGAAGTTGATGATTGAATGGATAACAGTACATATGCAGTCGTTGACTTGGAGACGACTGGACATTCCCCTTCAAGAGGGGACCGGATTATACAAATCGCAATCGTTTTCATTGAAAATGGAACGATAACGCACAAGTATGCCCGATTTGTGAATCCGAAACGTGAAATACCCGTTTTCATCCAACAATTGACCGCAATTACGGATGAAGAAGTGCTGTCCGCGCCAACATTTGAAGAGATTGCACAAGAAGTCTCCGATATGTTGCAGGGGACTGTATTTGTTGCGCATAATACTGATTTTGACCTGTCGTTTTTGCAAAGTGAATTTAAGCGATGCAAAGTGGCCGGTTGGTCTGGAAAGAAGATTGACACTGTCGAGTTATCCAAAATTCTGTTCCCATCCTCCTCAAGCTATCGTCTACAAGATTTGGCGGAGGACTTGGATATAGAACTTCCTGCTGCACATAGGGCGGATGATGATGCAGAAGCGACTGCGAATTTATTGCTGACTGGCTTGTCCAAACTTTGGACTTTGCCGGAAGAGACGTTGAACTTGTTGCATAGACGATCATTCTCGTTGCGCTCCGACATTTCGACGCTTATTTATGAAGCGCTGAAGCATGTCAGAACATCCAAAGGAAGTGTGAAACTTCCTTTATTCAGGGGAATTCCATACCGTAATGTGAAGAAACTAACGGGAGTCGTGACGGGACGTTGTCAATACCCGGTTATGGAAGACGAAAAAATCGCCCTGTTGAAGAAAGGCTATCCATCCTTCGAGTATCGGAAACCCCAATTGGCTTACATGGATGCTGTATGGGAAACTTTGTCGTTACACTCTGAGGCAGTTGCCGAAGTCCCAACAGGTGTAGGGAAGACGGTCGGTTATTTGTTGCCGGCAGCCATCCATTCCTTTCAAACGGGAAAGCCAGTCGTCATCAGTACGTTCACTAATCATCTCGTCGATAAGATTTTGGAAGATGAAGTGGAGCGTATCCGGAAAATGCTTGGCATCGAATGCACTGCAACCGTCCTGAAAGGGAGGGAGCAGTATATTTCGCTAGGCAAGTTTGAGGAATTATTGAGGATTACGGACGAATCGTATGATGAAACATTTACAATCATGCAGATCCTTGTCTGGCTGACCGATACGGAAACCGGCGATGTCAATGAACTGAATGTCTCCGGCGGAGGACAGTTATTCATCGACAGAATTCGCAAACGGAACAATCAAATGAAGGATGATGAAAAAATAGCGGATTACCATCAAAGGGTGATGGACGCTTGCAGCCATTCCAATCTCATCATTACGAACCATTCGATGCTTTTGTCAGATTCTACTCGTGCACAAAGGACATTGAATAACTTTTCTGGCCTGATCATTGACGAAGCTCATCAATTCATTCACACAGCTGCCAATTCCAAGGAGACAGTCCTTTCCTATATGAATTGGAAGTATGTCATGGGGCAGCTTGGCTCTGATGCAGAAGGTCAACTTCTACATCAGATCATGAAACTTCATAAGAAGTATTGCAACTATGGGAATCAGGTGTTCGGAAAGCTTGCAGTCTCCTTTGAGCAATTCACGAATGTATTTGACGCCGTCGCATCAGTGATGTCGAACCATCGACCAAAAGCTAGCGGTGGTCAGCAAGGGAACCGGGTGATTTTCGGTCTCGAGGAATTAGCCGGCAATGACACTCTGTTTTCGCAAATGGCTGAAAAAATGAATGAATATATACAATCCATCCAAACAGTCAGTTCACGTTTGGAGCCTTTTAGAGAAAAAATGTCGTTGAAAGAACAGGCGTTTTTATCCGAATGGGATTATTGGCTGAGAGAATTAAAAATAAAAGCCGGAGAATGGGTTGAAATATTCTTGGACGACGAAACGGAAAATTTCACCGTTTGGATTGAAAAGGATAAACGGAGTTTGCCCGGCAGCTTGAATGTCGTTAAAAGCCCCGTCGAAGGTTCGGTAATTACGAAGGAATTCATTTCAAGCCTAAAAAATGAAAAGATCGGAATCATCTGGACGTCGGCGACGATGACGATCAATCAGGATGAACGGTTTGTTGCGAGGCAGCTAGGGATTGCGGATGATATACCCCTTTTGACATTCGATGCCCCAGCCCATTTTTACGACAATGCGGGGATATTCATTGTCGAAGATATGCCATCCATCCAACATGTATCGCAGAGCGACTACATCGAAGCGGTAGCGGACGCTGTAGTCCAAACTGTAATTGCGACAGGTGGCAGACTGTTCGTCCTGTTTACTTCACAAGATATGCTCCGCAAAACGTATGAGCTGATTTTGGAAAGTGAATTATTGAATGACTATGCCCTCATTGCGCAAGGGGTCAGCTCAGGTAGCCGGATGAAACTATTGAAATCGTTCCGTCAGTTCGGCAAATCGATACTGTTTGGCACAAACAGCTTCTGGGAAGGCGTCGATGTTCCAGGTGAGGCATTGTCTGCTGTCATTATAGTCAGACTGCCATTTTCATCGCCTGATGAAGTCGTCTTCAAGGCGAGAGCTGCTAGACTTGCCGCTAGTGGATCGAATCCTTTTACCGATTTGTCCTTGCCGGAAGCAATTTTGAGGTTCAGGCAAGGGTTCGGACGATTGATTCGTTCGTCGGGAGACAGGGGCTTCTTCATCATATTGGATAGACGGATCGATACAAAATCATATGGGAAACGTTTTTTGGATGCATTGCCTGCTGTCCCGGTTCAGAAAGTGTCATTGGAACATATGGTGAATGAGCTCGAAGATTGTTATAATAAATAGGAATTCAATAGAAAGTGGGATGCGTAAAGCATTTCCAAATTGCAGTTTTGTGTATAGGAAGTGAGACTAATGATGAATTGGGTCAAATTCATCGCAGCTTTCCTTTTAGCATTATCACTTATCATTACTGTCATCGTTTTTTATAATGCCAATGAACCATTTTCGGACGCTCGACAGAAAGCGGAGTCGGGTGCGTTGAAGTCTGGTGCGTTGACATCCGTTGAACGCACAGACATTTACAATGGGACCGTTTCGATGGTGACCGTTTTTGGCAAAGATGGCGAAGGCAATGAGAAAGCGGTTTTCATTGAAGGGAAAACAGGAGAGATCCTCGATGAAGTGGCAATGAAAGATGGCATTGGAGCTCAGGCTGCAATCGAGACAGTTAAAGCAGAGCTTTCAGTGGAGAAAATCCTTCATGTGGCCCTTGGCTTGGAAGATGGCCATCCTGTATGGGAAGTCGCATTTAAAAGTGACAATGGTAAATTAAATTATGTGTATGTCTTTTTTGAAAACGGAGAATGGTGGAAACGGATTTTAAACCTCTAAAAGAAGAGGTTCCGTTCGATAGATGATGGGACAAAAGGGAGAGATTCAGTTGACAAAGAAATTAGCAGCAAGAGTGAGTACGTTATCACCATCCACAACCCTTGCCATTACGGCGAAAGCGAAAGAGATGAAGGAGTCGGGCATCGACGTCATCGGATTAGGTGCAGGTGAGCCCGATTACAATACGCCTGAAAACATTTTGGAAGCGGCTTACAAATCCATGATAGAAGGCAAGACGAAATACACCCCATCCGGAGGGCTTCCCGCATTAAAGGATGCTGTCATTGCCAAATTGAAAAAGGATCAGCAATTGGAGTACTCCAGGAAGGAAATCATGATCGGAATCGGTGCGAAGCATGTCTTATATACACTGTTCCAAGTTCTGCTTGACCCGGGCGATGAAGTTATCATTCCGACTCCATATTGGGTAAGTTATCCTGAACAAGTGAAGCTTGCTGAAGGTGTTCCTGTATTCGTCGAAGCCACATCAGAATCCCAGTTCAAGGTGACTGCTGATCAAATCCGCAATGCAATTACGTCTAAAACGAAAGCGGTCATTATCAATTCTCCAGGAAATCCGACAGGCATGATCTATTCTAACGATGAACTTCAACAAATTGCAGAAGTTTGTCAAGAAAAGGATATTTGGGTCATTTCGGATGAAATCTACGAAAAACTGATTTACGGTGGAGAGAAGCACGTTTCGATTGCTCAGCTTTCTGATGATGCGAAAAAGCGGACGTTCATTATTAATGGAGTGTCCAAATCCCATTCAATGACTGGATGGAGGATCGGATATATCGCAGGTGATTCGGAAGTTGTCAGCGCGATGACGAATTTGGCGAGCCATTCCACATCCAATCCGACTACAACTTCACAATACGCTACGATTGAAGCGTATAATGGTCCTCAAGATGCAGTGGAAAACATGAGGTTGGATTTTGAGTCTAGACTCGAGCGTATTTACCCTCAGCTCGCAGCTATTCCTGGCTTTACAGTCGTGAAACCGCAAGGAGCTTTCTATTTGTTGCCGGAAGTTACAGAGGCAATGGAGAAAACTGGTTTTACAAATGTGGATGACTTCGCATCTGCGCTTTTGACAGAAGCAAAAGTGGCGGTCATACCGGGGTCCGGCTTCGGTTCACCTGAAACGATCCGATTGTCATATGCGACATCGATCGACCTGTTGGAGGAAGCGGTAAGACGCATCCGGTCATATGTAGAAGCAAACTGGAAAGAATAATAGTCACTGACGGAGGTACTTACATGAAAACAATCATGATTCACGAAATGCCTGATCACGTAGGCGAAACTGTCCGGATCGGAGCATGGCTATCGAATAAAAGATCAAGCGGCAAGATCGCTTTCCTACAACTTCGAGATGGTTCAGGTTTTGTCCAAGGAGTTGTCGTCAAAGATGTTGTAGGAGAAGAAATTTTCGCTAAAGCGAAATCAATCCACCAGGAATCGTCGCTTTATGTCACAGCAGAAGTGACGGAAGATGAACGCTCTTCATTCGGCGTCGAACTGCAAGTGAAAGATGTTGAAATTATTCACGAAGCAGTTGATTACCCGATTACACCAAAGGAGCATGGAACTGAGTTTTTGATGGATAACCGTCATTTAT
This sequence comes from Sporosarcina pasadenensis, assembly GCF_047228845.1. Classification (NCBI taxonomy): domain Bacteria; kingdom Bacillati; phylum Bacillota; class Bacilli; order Caryophanales; family Caryophanaceae; genus Sporosarcina; species Sporosarcina pasadenensis. The sequence continues at coordinate 273,277 of NZ_JBFEGM010000001.1, read as the reverse complement.
GGCTACGCTCTCGCAAACAGCATGCCATCATGAAAATTCGGGATGAAATCATCCGTTCCACATATGAATTCTTCCATATGAACGGTTTTGTTAAAATTGATCCTCCTATTTTGACGGGCTCTTCGCCTGAAGGAACTACGGAACTTTTCCATACGAAATACTTCGATGAGGACGCTTATTTATCCCAATCCGGGCAGCTCTATTTGGAAGCAGCCGCAATGGCACTTGGGAAAGTGTTTTCTTTCGGACCGACGTTCCGTGCGGAAAAATCGAAAACACGCCGCCATCTGATCGAATTCTGGATGATCGAACCTGAAATGGCATTCGTGCAACACGAGGAAAGCTTGGAAATCCAAGAGCAATATGTTTCGCATATCGTCCAGTCCGTATTGCAAAACTGCCCATTGGAACTCGAGCGGCTTGGCAGGGATGTATCGAAACTTGAAAAAATCCAGGCGCCATTCCCGCGCATCACTTATGATGACGCAATCAAGTTCCTACACGAAAAAGGCTTTGATGATATCGAATGGGGCGATGATTTCGGGGCGCCGCATGAAACTGCGATTGCCGAAAGCTTTGATATGCCTGTCTTCATTACAAATTATCCGAAAGATATTAAATCATTCTATATGCAGCCGCACCCAGATCGCGACGATGTAGTCCTTTGCGCTGATTTAATCGCTCCGGAAGGCTATGGGGAAATTATCGGCGGTTCAGAACGTATTTATGATTATGAATTGATGAAGCAACGCATCCAAGAGCATAATCTGGATGAATCAGCTTATGAATGGTATTTGGAGTTAAGTAAATACGGCGCTGTTCCACATTCTGGCTTCGGGCTAGGGTTGGAACGGACAGTGGCGTGGATTTCCGGAGTGGAACACGTACGGGAAACGATTCCGTTCCCACGTCTCTTGAACCGTCTATATCCTTAAGGTAAACAGATTTATTAATAGTGAGGTGTTCGGCATGCAAGATGAAGAACGGCTCCGTATTTGGATTGAGCAGGGGAATGTCACCATTCCCCAGCTCTTTTTTCAGCACTATAAAGCGTTGGATATAAAAGATGTAGATGCAGTACTTCTGCTTCATATGTGTGCATTTCAGGCGGGTGGTTCGCAATTCCCTACACCATCCGATCTAGCTGCACGCATGCATCTAACCGAGAATGAAGTGTCCGAAATCCTACAACGTTTCATGCAACGTGGATTATTGGAGATCCAACAGGGCCAGGATGAAAATGGAGTACTATTCGAACAGTTTTCGATGCAGCCATTATGGAACAGGCTTGTGAATATCGTGTTAGCTGAAAAGAATGTAAAGGAAGAAAAGAAGGACAAGGATGAAGAAGGTGAAATCTTCACGTTGTTCGAGCAGGAATTCGGCCGTCTCTTATCTCCGATGGAATGCGAAACGATTACAATGTGGCTGGATGAGGATGGACATGCTGTCCAGATTATCAAGGCGGCATTGAAAGAGGCCGTACTTGCCCAAAAACTTAGCTTGCGTTATATTGATCGGATTCTGTTTGAATGGAAGAAGAAAAGAGTGAGAACGTTGAATGACGTGGAAAAGCAATCCAGGTCGTTCAGGACATCAATGATGCGTCCAGTTCAAAATCAGGAAACTGTCGTAAAGAAAGTTCCTTTTTATAATTGGCTGGAAGAACGGGAATAGGTGATTGCATATGTTGACGAAGAAACAATGGGAATATTGTCTCGAACAATTCGGGGAGATGTTTCCGGATGCTCATTGTGAGCTGGTGCACGAAAACGCTTTTGAGCTGCTCGTCGCCACATTGCTCTCCGCTCAATGTACGGATGTGCTTGTGAACCGTGTAACCGCGAATTTGTTCCAGAAATATAAAACACCCGAAGACTATTTGGAAGTCGATATTGAGGAACTGCAAAATGATATCCGTTCAATCGGTTTGTATCGGAATAAGGCGAAAAACATTCAAGCGTTATGTGCCCTCCTCATTGAGAATTTTGATGGAGAAGTGCCGGCTGATCGGGATTTGCTCACGACACTTCCCGGTGTTGGAAGGAAAACTGCAAATGTCGTCGTTTCCAATGCGTTCGGCATCCCGGCATTGGCTGTCGATACACACGTTGAGCGTGTTGCCAAACGACTAGGCATGAATCGTTGGAAAGATTCTCCTCTCATGGTGGAAGAGAAAATCATGCGATGGACGCCTAGGGAAAAATGGACGGATACGCACCATCAAATCATTTTCTTTGGAAGGTATCATTGCAAAGCCCAAAATCCAGCATGCGGTGAATGTCCGCTCCTCCCGCTGTGCAGGGAAGGGAAGAAACGGATGAAAGGCATTGCATAATTCGGACGAGAAGGAAACGCTTTATTTTTTCTGGAACAATTGGTTAGCCATGAGAGAAAGAATTGAGGAGGCCTATGAGCAAAAGGATCCTCGGGCAATCAAAATGATGGAAAAGGCCATTGATAATTATTCTGCAATGCTAAGTGCATTTTTGCCTGCAGCTTCTTCTGTGCATAGAGATAAAACATCATTAATTGAACCATTGAATGGGAAAGAGCGGCTACAATTCATCCGAAGTAAGATAACTGGGCATTTTGCATACGTTCAGTTGGATGCACTGTATACAGAGGCGATGAAAAAAGCGGTAAGCCGATTGGCAATGAAAAAATAAAAGTAAAATAAAACAGCCGGAAGGGATTGGTTAAATCCCTTCCGGCTATTTTATATTATGTGATCATCTGTTCCTGCCGTCGTCAGTTCCGTCATCGGAACCTTCATCTCCGCCAGTTCCAGGGTCGCTCGTTTCATCACCCGGAGTGCCGGAACCGTCTCCAGTATTATCGGAGTCTCCGGAGTTGCCATTATTATTGCCGTTATTGTTATTTCCGTTGTTACCGTTATTTCCATTGTTGCCATTGTTCCAGTTTCCATTGTTATTTCCATTGTTGCCGTCATTATTTCCGTTATTATTTTCATTTTCACTATCGTCTTGCATGCCAGGGTCATCTTCAGTCTGCCCTTCAATCAGCAGGGAAGTGGAAGCTGGACTACTTTTGATTTCCCCGGAAACGGCTGTCACATAGAAGACGTACGTACGACCCAATTCAACTCCAGAGAACGTCACGGCATGCTCGGAAGTCTTTGTCATACTTTGTGGTTCGCTGCCATCCACTGCCACGGATACATCGAATTGCACAGGTTCCGGAAGATTAAATTCATCTGGATTGTCGTATGACCAATTCAATGAGACCGAGTTCGTCTCTGGATTATATTGTGCAGACAAGCCGCCTGGCGCTTGCAGTTCAGTAATTACCTCTTCATCCATTTCTGTCGGAACCGTTCCTCTTACGAACAGTTCAGTGCTCTTAAGCGCATCAGGCGTTGAATTGCTTGCCAGAATTGCTGGATTGGAACCCTTGACGATGACCGCCTCTTCAACAGAACTTGGCTTTTTGAACCGCGGCGTATTTTTTCCGGCCACGAGATCAGTCATGACTGTTCTGAAAAGGATTTGCGGCACATAGCGACCGCGGTCATATGTTGTAATCGGTGTCGTATAGTTTTTGTAGCCGCCCCATGCGGAAATTGTATATTCCGTCGTATAACCGGTGAACCAACTATCCGGCACATCTGTATTCTTCATGCCGTGTTTGTTTTTTGTATCTGACGAATAGTTTGTCGTACCTGTCTTTCCGGCCATATCCAATCCGGATACGTGCGCATTCTTTCCTGTCCCTAATGTGGTGACGTCTCGTAAAATATCAGTCACCATATAAGCAGTCGAATCTTTCATGACCGTGACAGGGTCTGGTGCCAAGTTGCGCTCGGTTTTCCCATCACGGAAAATGATTTTCTTAACAGCATGCGGCTTTGTATAAATACCTCCGTTGCCGAAAGGAGCATAGGCGCCTGCCATTTCAATTGTCGAAAACTCATTTTTTCCTCCTCCGAGTGCATCCGAGGAATATAATTCTTTATACTTAAGACCAAGTTTGCCTGCGAAATCACTCGCCTTTTTCGTTCCGACTTCTTCAAAAACTTTGACTGCTGGAATATTCCTAGACCGGTATAATGCTTCCCTTATTGAAATCGGGCCCTGGTATTTACCGTCAACGTTTCGGATTGATAGATCTGTTCCTTTGTATTTGTATGGTTCGTCTTTTACGATATGTGCGGTTGACCAGCTCTCATGTTCGATAATAGGACCATAAGACAAGATCGGTTTAATGACCGAACCAGGCTGTCTACGGTTGTCACCTGAAGCGAAGTTTAGATTCCGACCGGTAAAGTTTCGTCCTCCGCCGATTGCGACGATTTCCCCAGTTTTCGTATTCAGAACAGTCATCCCTGCCTGCATTTCATCAGACTCATAGATCGGCGAGTTAATCGCCTTTTCGACGGATTGCTGTGCTGCCGGGTCTAGAGCTGTCTGAATGGTCACACCTTCTGATAGGACGTCCATCATTCCAGCCGCTTCCAATTCATCCAATACAATGTCAACATAAGCTAGATATTTTGAATCCTTATTTTGTTCGCGTTGATTTTCGGGAAGGAGTGTTTCCGTTACCGGGATGGCTTTTGCCTCTTCCATCTGTTCCTTCGTTATTTTTTTATGTTTGTACATTAGAGTCAGTACGGTATTCCGACGTTTTTCGGCCCGCTCTGGATTCTTGAAAGGATTATATCCGTTAGGGGATTGAGGCATTCCAGCCAACAACGCCATTTCATGTAACTCAAGCTCATCCAAATCCTTGCCATAGAATTCTCTTGCAGCTGTTCCGATTCCGTATATGTTGCCGGACATAAGGATTTTATTGAAATACATTTCGAAAATCTGTTCCTTTGAATACTCTCTCTCAAGTTTAAAGGCGAGCCATGCTTCTTGCGCTTTCCGCTTCAATGTCTTTTCATGTGATAGGAAAGAGTTCTTAATGACTTGCTGTGTAAGAGTGGAAGCACCCTGTGAACCGAAGCCGCTTTGGAAGTTAGCTAAAACAGCACCGCCAAGTCTCCAAAAGTCCATTCCATGGTGTTTGTAGAATCGGACGTCCTCTGTCGCAAGGACGGCAGCTTCCATCTCTTTCGGTATATCTTCGAAAGGGACGAACTCCCGTTTTTCGGCACCGAATTTCATGAACACATTTCCGTCGCGGTCGACAATATCGGACGTAAGCGGATCCTTCAATAAACTTTCATCAAGTGCTGGAGCACTGCTCGCATAGTAAGCGAATAATCCTGCTCCGCCGACTAATATCGCAAAGCCTAGGGCAACTACACTAAGAATTATTTTCTTGAAAATATTGCTGCCATTCTTCTTATTTTTATTCTTCCGGTGCTTCCGTTCCGCCTCCAACTGCTGGCGTCGGGCTGCTCGGGATTTTGTTTGATCACTCATACGTTTTCCTGCCTTTCAATCGTATCTAATTCAGGTTTATTCAACAGAATGTCCAAAGCCGATAAATAGTCGAGCCTAGGATGGTAACCTGCGTTTATCTCTATGGATATCTCTTCCATTTCGGAGAGTGTAATAGATTTCCTTCCTCCTGCTATCATTCTTTCCCACTTTTTTTCAAAGTACTCGTAGGGAACGATGAAATATCGGTCGAGAACGGTGAATTTCACCAACAGAAAAGCGATGCCTGCCTGCTCGGTTACTTTTTTCATATGATCGACCTGATGCTCATGAATATTTTGCAACGGAAAGGAAGTCGTATTCTTCGTCTCCTTTGCTTCAAAATCAATATATTTCCCTTTCCAAACTCCATTATAGTCAGTTGTAGAAGGAGATTGGAAATATGCTTCGGTTATGACGGCTGCGCTTCTGGCTGGATATTTCACGTGTACGATTTGGATAGGGACCGGCTTCTTATGGATGACGGCTTTATTGTGGGACAAATAATATTCATTCGTTTCGTTCAATTCGTCCTCTAATGTTTTTCCCCGGTTGCTGAACGAAAGATTTTTATTATCCACTCTGGCAGAGCGTTGTACCGGAACATACTTTTTTCCGTTTGGATATCGGATTGTCATTCCTACCACCTCGCATTTCCTATCATACCATAATGAGTAGACGCATTATGACTCTAAAAGTTCCGCGGAAATATTGTCCAAATAGTTTTGAAGAATGCACGTTCGTTAGGGATTGGTGTCCACCTGCAGTTTTTGATAAACTATAGGAGAGACTTCGGAAAGGAAGAGATCACTTGTTAAGCTTAATAGAAAAAACAGAACGGCTCCTATCTGTTTGTGAAGAGTGCTTGGAAAGACTCCCAGCAATGCGTGAATTAGATAGGGAGCCCGATTTTTTTACAGAAGTGAAACCTTATGCAGATACAAATCATAAATTACTGGATGAATGGACAGAGGAGATCCGAACGTTGATTCGAGAAGAAAGACCGAAATATGTTCATTTACATCAAATTGAATCATTGAACGAATCGATGAAACAATTTATTGTCCAATCTTTTTACCCGAAGACAGGAAAGAAACGATTTGTCCTTTCCATCAATTCCGCGACGTACACATTACGAACGGTTCTAGACGAATTGCAGCGTAAGGGAGGGGAGGAAGGATGAAGAAGACAAGCGTCCGGGAAACAGTGGATCGTTTTTTAGCAGATCCTGAGCTATCTACTAATATTCGTCACTATGAAAAGATGGAGGGGAAATCGGCTGAATACGCAATGTTTCCGGAACAGCTTCATCCATCCATCGTAAAGGCGCTCTCGGAAAAAGGAATTGAACGCTTATACAGTCATCAGCGCGAAGCATTCGATCTGGCATCTTCCGGCAATTCGATTACGGCGGTGACGCCTACCGCTTCAGGTAAATCATTATGCTATCACTTGCCTGTCTTGCAAAGCATTTTGGAGGATGACGCTTCACGCGCGCTTTATCTGTTTCCGACAAAAGCTCTTGCTCAAGACCAACTGGCAGACTTGCATGAACTAATCGAGGCGAGCGGGGAGACGATTCTCAGTTACACATATGACGGAGATACAGCGCCCGGACTGCGTACGAAAGTGCGGAAATCAGGCCATATCGTTTTGACGAACCCCGATATGTTGCATTCCGGCATTTTGCCACACCATACAAAATGGGTTTCTCTATTCGAAAATTTGAAGTATATCATCATAGACGAGTTGCATACGTATAAAGGGGTGTTCGGAAGCCATGTTGCACATGTATTAAGAAGGTTAAAGCGCATTTGCAATTATTATGGATGCAATCCGACTTTCATTTGCACATCGGCAACAATCGCCAACCCGAAAGAGCTTGCCGAGGCGTTGACAAACACACCGATGCGCCTCATATCCAAAAATGGAGCTCCTTCGGGAGTCAAGCATTTCATTTTCTACAATCCGCCGGTCGTCCATAAAACGTTCGGCATCCGCCGCAGTGCCATTCTCGAAGTAAGGGATATTGCATCGTTTTTGTACAGAGAAGGAATTCAAACGATTATTTTCGCAAAGAGCAGGGTGCGCGTTGAAATGCTTGTCACTTATATGAAGGAATTGACGAAGAAAAAACTGTTCGATCAGACGATTATGGGTTACAGGGGCGGCTACTTGCCTTCCGAACGGAGAAAAATCGAAAAAAGGCTGCGCGACGGGGAAATAAAGACTGTAGTGAGCACAAATGCGCTAGAGCTCGGCATCGATATCGGGCAGTTGCAAGCTTGCATCATGACAGGCTACCCGGGAAACATCGCGAGCGCCTACCAACAGGCAGGAAGAGCGGGAAGAAGGCAGGATGACGCTTTGATCATCTACGTCGCTCAATCAATGGCACTTGACCAATACATTATCCAGCATCCTGAATACTTACTTGGTCAAACTCCTGAAGAAGCGAGAATCCATCCTGACAACATGCTCATCCTTATGGATCATCTGAAATGCGCATCATTTGAATTGCCGTTCACGATGACAGAAACATACGGGGAATTCGAAGTCCAGGAGCTGCTCGCCTTTTTGGAAGCCGAAGGGGTGCTCGTGAAGACATCGGATAAATGGCATTGGATGACGGACCGATTCCCAGCTAGCGAAATCAGTCTACGCTCAGCTTCGCAGGAAAATGTCGTGATTATCGATAAGACGATTCCTAAAGGGACCGTCGTAATCGGGGAAATGGACCGCTATAGTGCAATGACTTTGCTGCACGAAGAGGCGATTTATATCCATCAAGGAAAGCAATATCAAGTCGAGATGCTAGATTGGGAAGAGAAAAAGGCATATGTGACCGAAGTTGATGTCGATTATTATACGGATGCCAACTTGGCCGTTGAATTGAAAGTGATCAGCGAAGACGAAAACAGACAGTTGGGTGAAGCGGCCGCAGCGTACGGAGATATTGCTGTATTGGCCATTCCTACTATTTTCAAGAAAATCCGTTTTGATACGCATGACAACATCGGATCCGGTCCAATTTCGCTGCCTGCTGAGGAACTCCATACATCATCCACTTGGTATTCATTCGATGCACCGGACGGATGGAAGGAGTCCGATTTAACGGATGCGTTGACAGGCGCTGCCTACGCAATCCAATCGTTCATCCCCTTATTTGTACGTTGTGATCGGTCGGATATCCATGTCGTCCCTCAAGTGAAGGCAATCCATACGGGTAAACCGACAATTTTCATTTACGATAGTTATCCCGGAGGCATCGGCTTAAGTGAAAAGATCTTTGGCCGTTGGGATGAACTGCTGAAAAAGGCGGCAGAGCACGTCCGGGGATGCCATTGTGAAAACGGATGTCCGGTCTGTATAGGCGCGCAGGAAGAAGGGATTCGAATGAAACGGGATGTCATTTCCCTTCTACATGCTCTCACTAGGGGGAAGACCGATGTCGTATGAAGCTAAAATGATGGCAATGAAGAAACTGCTGAAAAAGAAAGCCCCTATAGCCGAAGTGAAAGCCGATGCACCGAAACGCCAAACGCCTCCACCTCCTCCTTATGAGAAGAGATGGTTAGCGGCGGGGTTGACAAAAGAGGAAAACGAATACGGAGTCGTCTATAAACGGACTGTCGTCTATGAACCACAACACCAACATGGGAAGTTTGCGCTTTCCGGATTGTTGGGCACAGTGGAAAGATGGCGTGAATCCCAGGAACCACATCCTCTCGCGCCCGACTTTTCACGACCGCTCGTCTTTTTCGATACGGAGACGACTGGCTTGAAAGGCGCAGGCACACTCATCTTCCTTATGGGCTTCATTGAATATACGGAAGAAACATTCACATTGACACAATATGTGTTGCCGGGTCCGGATCATGAAGCCGCATTCCTTTATGCTACAGATCTATGGAAAACACCGATGTCGATTGTCATGTACAACGGTAAAAGCTTCGATATGCCACAAGTGCAGACGAGATGGACGATGAATAGAAATGTACTTCCCCAGTTGCTGAAGCATACTGAAATCGACTTGCTGCATGGCTCGAAAAGGATTTGGAAAAATGAAATGGACACATTCAAATTGACGGCAGTCGAAGAAGAACAGCTAGGGTTCTTCCGTGAAGGCGATATTCCCGGCCATATGGCGCCGATCATCTATCAAGATGCGGTGAAAAATGGCCGCGCCGAATTATTGATGAAAGTCCTTCTTCATAATGAATGGGATATCCTTTCCCTCGTCACCTTATATATTCGTTCAACAGACCTTCTGTTGCGAGATGACTCACTTTCTTCCGCGAATGCGAAAACGAATATCGGAAAATGGTATACGGATCTGAAATCGTTTAGCCGAAGCAAAGATGTTCTTATGGATGTCATAGCGGAATACGGAACAGAAGAACCGAAGGCACATTTTCACATCGGATTTCTCCTGAAAAAGGAAGGGCGTCAAATCGAAGCCATCGAATCATTTGAAATTGCCGCACATAGTTTGACGGGAAGGGAAAGAGTCATCGCCTACGAAGAATTGGCGAAGCTGTTCGAGCATAAAATGAAAGATCCGGCAAAAGCACTTCATTACACAAAGGCAGCGATCTGTCACTTGCGACATGATCCGGATATGACGAACCGATTTAAAATCCGGATGGGAAATGAATTTACTCATAGGGAAATAAGATTAACGAAAAAGCTATTTCCCGGGGAAGCGCACTAACCGACAAAATCCTCCTTATTAGCGGAAATAGAAAGACAAGGTTGTACAAAATATGCTATACTTGCGACATGTAAACATTGATGGAAGGGCGTCATTTCATGGAAATAAAACTTGATTCTAAAACAATTCTTGAAAAAGAGTTCAAAACTGGTTTACGAGGATATAATCAAGAAGATGTGGATCTTTTCCTGGATCAAGTCATTCAGGATTATGAAGCTTTCAAAAAAACAATTTCTGAATTACGTATGGAAAATGAAAAGCTGAAGGATGAACTTGCATCAACAGCTAAACGTCCAATGGCTACTAACGCCAATACGACGAACTTTGATCTATTAAAAAGGATTTCGAATTTGGAGAAGCACGTATTCGGAAGCAAATTGTACGATCACGAATAAATAAGCAGATTCTTTGGCTTCACAGAGAAAAACGTTGATTTTTGTCGAAAATTGCAGTATACTATTGTAACCATAGCGTGAATTCAGGTAATCGCTGCAACATCAGTTGTAGAGGAAAGTCCATGCTCGCACGGTTCTGAGATGACCGTAGTGTTCGTGCTCGGCGAAAAAATAAGCCGGGGCTTTGCGCAATGCGCATTGACGGCGGGGATAAATCCTAAGTGTGCTTGCACATATGGATGAGGTCCCCTGAAAAGTGCCACAGTGACGTAGCTGATCCGGAAACGGCTCAGATGGAACGCGGTAAACCCCACGAGCGAGAAACCCAAATTATGGTAGGGGCACTCTTCTGAAGGAATTGAACCGATGAAGGGACAGACGACTTCTTGAGATGAGTCTGTAGATAGATGATTACCACCCTAAGTACGAGGCGCAAGCCGTTTGAGTACACGGGAACAAAACATGGCTTATCGAATTTACGATGGTTCTACATAACAATCAGTGCTCTCCTTCTCGTTTGGAGAGCATTTCTTCGTTATTTCTTCGTTATTGAGGATATAAATTGTATTATAATCAGAAAGACTACATAAACGGATTGATTAAGGTAAATTCTATACTTTGCTGGGTGGCAATTTGTTGATTTGGATTGGAGCGGAAGACGGCGACTCCTGCGAAAGCCGTAACGAAGAACGGCTTTTGCGAGCAAAAGCAAAGCGTTGGGAGCAGGATGCCTTAATTTCTGCAAAATACGCAGAAATACGGCAAATCGAACCCTTCGCTGTTCGATTGGCTCACGGACCGCCCGCGGAAAGCGTCCGTCTGTAGCGGAAATCCTGTTACATTTTTGTTCACCACAGCAATGGTATTGAACTCAGAATTGGAGTTGGAAATGCATGACAAACTATAAATTGGTCGCCACATCTGCCATGGGGCTTGAATCGATCGTTGCGGATGAAGTGAAAGAACTCGGCTTCCAGACGAAAACAGAGAACGGAAAGATCTACTTTGAAGGCGATGAAACAGCAATTGCCAAAACAAACATGTGGCTTCGTGTCGCAGATCGTGTCCGCATCATCGTCGGTGAATTCACAGCAACAACATTCGATGAGCTATTTGAACAGACAAAATCCCTTCCGTGGGAGCAATATTTGCCTGTAGATGCGAAATTCCCTGTCGCAGGAAAATCGGTAAAATCAACGTTGTACAGCACACCCGATTGCCAGGCAATCGTCAAGAAAGCAATCGTGGAACGTATGAAATCTGCATATAACCGGATCGGCTTTTTAGATGAAACGGGTCCTTTATTCAAGCTCGAAGTATCCATATTGAAAGATAAAGTCACATTGACAATCGATTCGAGCGGCGCTGGTTTGCACAAGCGAGGCTATCGTGTCGGACAAGGGGATGCTCCGCTTAAAGAGACTATGGCGGCGGCTCTCGTCAAATTGACACGCTGGAATCCCGATAGACCGTTCGTCGATCCGTTTTGTGGATCGGGAACAATTGCGATCGAAGCAGCTATGATCGGGCAGCAAATCGCGCCGGGGTATAACCGTGATTTCAGCAGTGAGCAATGGCCTTGGATCGATCAGGCGATTTGGGACCGCGTGAGGGAAGAAGCTGAAGACATTGCGAAATATGATCAACCGCTTGATATTACAGGATTCGATGTGGATCCTCGTATGATCAAAATTGCCCAACAAAACGCAGTCGAAGCCGGCTTCATGGATTTAATCCGCTTTGAGCAGCGTGACGTCAAGGATTTAGCTGTCGAAGGTTTGAATGGTGTATTAGTCGGCAATCCTCCTTATGGGGAACGATTAGGTGAAATTGAGGAAGCTGAGGAACTTGCCGGTGTGATCGGTCATATAATGGATAGGTATCCATCATGGTCCGTATACATGCTCTCTTCATTGGAAAACTTCGAAACAATGTACGGCAAGAAAGCTACGAAGAAGCGCAAGCTGTTCAACGGATTTATTCGAACAGACTTTTATCAATATTGGGGTCAACGAAAATAAGCGGTCAGATGAAACGGAAGAGGTCCTGCCTCTTCCGTTTCCATGTGCGAAAAGGAAAGGGGAGCGCAAATGAAAAGGAAAATGCCATTTTCATTAACAAAGGAAAAATCATTCTATGAATCGTTGAATGATTGGATTGGCGATACATTATATGACGATTTGACTGAAAAGGGATTCGAATGCAGAGACGAACAAATCTATATGGCATTTCAAATTGAACAAGCGCTAAAAGAGAAGAAAGTTCTCTTGGCAGAAGCAGGAGTCGGAACCGGGAAGACGATCGCCTATTTATTGCCGGCCATAGCTTATGCGAGGTATACGGGAAAACCTGCCCTTATTTCCTGTGCAGATGAAACGTTAATTGATCAGCTTGTGAAAGAAGAAGGCGATATTCGCAAAATCAGTGATGCATTGCAAATCGATATTGACGTCCGTCTCGCCAAAGCGAGGGATCAATACTTATGTTTGAAGAGATTAGATGAAGCGGTAGATGCATCGATAGAAGACTTTGCGGAGAATGTGCAAACCGGTTTGCCTGATTTTGTCCGTGGAAATGTGTCGTTGCAATCGATCTTCCCGTATGGGGAACGTTCGGACTATCCTCACTTGAACGACGAGCAATGGAAAACAATGAATTTCCATCCTGTTCAACAATGCGCGGCGTGCGATATTCGAAATAGATGCGGACAGACAATCCATCGGAATCATTATCGCGAAGCAGCGGATCTGATCATTTGCTCACATGATTTTTATATGGAACATATTTGGACGAAGGAATCGAGGAAGCGTCAAGGTCAGTTGCCACTTCTTCCTGATGTGTCTATGATCGTTTTCGATGAAGGGCATCTGCTGGAGTATTCCGCCCAACGCGCACTTACGTATGAAGTTCAAGATAATACGTTGCTTAATCTGCTGGAACGGGTCATGGTTGACGGTGTCAGGGAAGAGACCCTGCAATTGATGGAACGCTTAATTGACATCCATGAACATTTCTTCCGTCTTCTACAGTCGGCAACAAAGGAAAGCGGAGATGAACGGAAAGCAATTCGGAAAAACGGGGAAATCCTTTCAGTCGGAAGGGAAGCGATCTCGATTTCAACCGCTTTGCTGGAAGAGTTCGTGTTTGAAGGTGAATTATATATCATTCCGGAATATGACTTGAAAATGGTCGAAGAATACTTGGAGCAATATATTTATTCTATGGAATTATTCGTGTCCGAAAATGATGCGGTCGACTGGCTGGAAGTTAATAAAGATGGGATGACGCTCATCATCATGCCGCGTCTCGTCACGGATATATTACAAGAAAAGCTGTTTTCATCCAATATACCGATTGTTTTTTCATCGGCTACACTTTCGGTCGGACAGGATTTTTCATATATTTTGGATAGTCTCGGCATCGATGATTTCCTCTCATTTTCAGTTGAATCACCTTTCGATTATGAGGAAAAGATGGAAGTTATTGCAGCTGATATGGATGAAGGGGAGAAGCCTAAATATGTGCTCGACTTGCTGAAGGATGGGCAACAAACATTGTTGCTATTCAAATCTGAACAGTCGATGAAACGGTTCCAATCAGCGTTGAATGAAGAGCAAAGAAAGGGAATTGCGTTTGAAGGGGAACGGGAATTATCTTCGATTGTCCGCGAGTTCCAGCAGAAGGAAATTTCCGTCTTGTGCTCCTATCATCTATGGGAAGGACTCGATATTCCGCAAGACGCACTGACCCGGGTCATCATTTATGATTTGCCGTTTCCACCGAAAGATCCTTTATTCGATGCGCGGAGGAAGCACGCGGAAAAACCGTTCGAGGAAGTGGATTTACCATTCATGTTGTTACGTCTAAGGCAAGGCGCTGGACGCCTCATTCGGACGTCGGAAGATTCCGGGACCGTGCATATTCTTTTAGAAGGTGAAGAACAAAAAATGAAAGATGTCATTGCTGGGATATTCCCGGTGGATCTACAGACATTCGTCAAGAAATAAGTAATAAAAGCTGTCTTTCTTATCGAGGAAACTTGATTAAAGACAGCTTTTTGCATATATAAACTCCGAATTTTCAATCAAGGTCCATCAGTTACGAAAAATGGTATAGTAGATAGAGAATGTTAGGAAGGATCGAATATTATGTTTACTAATGATATTTTAGAACGAACAGCTATTTACGGTCATTTATTTAACAAGAATCACGATGAGGAACGTGTTAAGAAAGCAGCTTCATTAGCACGAAAATTAATGGATGAAGAGTTTGTGATCGGATTCGCAGGTCATTTCTCGGCTGGCAAATCCTCGATGATCAATGCGTTGACAGGGGAGGACCTTTTGCCTTCCAGTCCAATTCCGACGAGCGCCAATATTGTCAAAGTAAAGAAGACGGCTGAGGAATTTGCGATCATCCATCGGACGGACGGCTCACTCGTCAAATACAAGGGCCATCGTTTCTTTGATGCGATCAAGTCCTTCAGTAAGGATGGCGCAGAAATTTCCCTAATTGAAATTGGTCATCCCGCGTCCAACTTGCCAGAAGCGATAACAGTCATGGATACACCAGGGGTCGATTCGACGGATGATGCTCATCGCTTATCGACAGAATCGGCACTTCATTTAGCCGATTTCGTTTTTTACACGATGGACTACAACCACGTCCAATCGGAATTGAATTTTAAGTTCACGAAAGAACTTTTGCGTTATAACTCCAATGTTTATTTGATTATTAACCAAATTGACAAGCACCGGGAAAGTGAATTGTCTTTTGAGCAATTCAAAAAATCGGTTGAAGATTCTTTCAAACTTTGGGGTGTTGAACCGAAAGGGATCTTCTACACATCTTTAAAATCTGATGACCTTCCATTCAATGATTTTGAAAAGGTGAAAAGTATCGTCGAAGGTTCAATTGTGAATTGGAAGGATCATTTCTTGGATAACGCCGAGCAATCCCTTTTGAAATTGAAGGAAGAGCATATGGAATTTCTAGAAAGTGAGCGGGCTGACTGTAAATCGGCATATTCCGAGATTGTCTCAGAAGATGAGTGGAATGCATTCGAAGAACTTTCTTTGGAATTAGATGAGCTGAAGAAGCGGGCCTCTCTTTTGTCAGGGGATGAGTTTTACGCGACTTTTGAAAGGGAGCGGAATGATTTGCTGCGCAATGCATCGATCAGCCCTTTTGAAACGCGTGAGCTATTGAAGGACTATTTGGAGTCGAAATCCCCGCGATTCAAAGTCGGGTTATTATTCGGTGCAAAGAAGACTGCAGAGGAAAAAGCGAAGCGAAAGAATTCCTTAGCTAAAAACTTATCGAAACTAATACATACACAGATTGAAGTGCATTTAAAAGCTCTTATGAAAAAGACGCTTACAGAAGCAGGTTTGATGACTGATGAACGGTCGATTACGATTGACGAAATGGATATGTCCGTTCCGTTTGAGGAAATCGACAAGCAGTTGAATGTTTCGGATGTCGTTACGGGTGAAACTGTATTGAATATGACGGAGCAGATGAAGACTGCAATCCAGCAAGTTTTCCGGAGATTGACGGACGATTGGAAACAAGAAATGTCGGCAATCGCAACATCTGCGGGCAATGAACAATCAGAGCCGCTGCTTCAAGCGATACAATCGCTTGAACAAAAGTTGGCAGCCATTGCACAAGTGAATGAAATAGATCAAAAACGAGCCGACTTCACCAATAGTCTTGTTGCTCCAACTGCAAGTTTAAAAACTTCCAGCGAATTGTTGCTCCAGCAATGGGAGAAGAAAGCGGAAATAGAAACGGTAGAACTTGATAAGTTGGAGACTGCGGAAAACGAAACGGTGCACAAAGTCGTCCAGCAGGAACTGGCAAATACAGTAGAAATGACTTCCGACGTACCAGATGAGGGGAGTGTTATTGACAAGGCGCTTCATATTGCGCAGTCGGTGATGGATATCCCGGGTTTTTCGGAGACGGCCGATTATTTGCGGAACAAGGCTGACCGTCTTTCCCATCAGGAATTCACCGTCGCCTTATTCGGGGCGTTCAGTGCTGGGAAATCGTCCTTCTCCAATGCTTTGATCGGTGACCGCGTGTTGCCGGTTTCACCGAATCCGACGACAGCCGCCATTAATCGGATCAGGCCACTTGTTTCTGGCAAAGAGGACAGGACAGCGGATGTTCATTTAAAAACAATCAATCAGATGACTGAAGATGTTGCATTTTCATTCGAAGCGCTCGGGTTGCCGATCTTAACATTGGAAGAAGCGTTCGATAAAGCCGAAGCAGTCTTAGGAAAAGAGCTTGAAGATGAAAGCTTGCATATCCATAAAACATTCATCCGCGCATTTGAGACGGGCTACCCGGTTTATAGAGATAAATTAGGTTCTGTCATAAATGTCGATCAAACTGAATTTACTCGGTTCGTGGCGGAGGAGGAGCGAAGCTGCTTCGTCGATTCCATCGATTTGTATATCGACTGTCCGTTGACGAGGCAAGGGATAACACTCGTCGATACGCCAGGGGCAGACTCCATCAATGCAAGGCATACCGATGTCGCTTTCGATTATATTAGGAATGCGGATGCAATCCTCTTCATCACATATTATAATCACGCATTCGCGCGAGCCGATCGCGAATTCCTCATTCAACTCGGTCGTGTGAAAGATGCATTTGAATTGGATAAGATGTTCTTTATCGTGAATGCGATCGATTTGGCAAATAATGCAGATGAAGCGGAAACAGTTCTTTCTTTCGTTGAACAGGAACTGGCAGCTTTCGGAATCCGTCATCCTCGTGTACACGGAATTTCAAGCTTGCAAGCATTGGAAGCGAAGCTGGATGATTGTCAGGATGCCGCGATGGAAGCTTTTGAGCAGCATTTTGGTCATTTCTTGAAGGACGATTTGAAAGGTCTTGCCGTCCAAGCTTTGGAAGAAGAGGCGGTTAAAGCTGTCAATCGGCTTGCGATATTGATTGAGCGTGCGGAAGTGAACAGGTCTCGCAAGGCGGAACGTATGGTGGAGCTCGACCGATTTGAGCAAGAAGTTCGCGCACGTTATGCAAATGGTTTTGGAGAAGTGATCCGGAAGGCCTCCAGCAATGAATTGAATGAATTGGTCTATTACATTTTACAGCGTGTTTTCCTTCGTTTTGGGGACTTCTTCAAGGAAGGCTACAGTCCGTCGACGTTTGCCAATCACCCCGCTGAAAGAGCGTTAACTATGGCGCTCACTGAAACGGTGCAGATGGTAGGATTTGACTTGACACAAGAATTGAAAGTGACCAATTTACGTATGCTGAACTTCATGATTAAATTAATGAAAGAGCGGGAGAGGTCAGAGATGCGGTTCCTTTCCGAAAAGGACAGTTCCATTTCACCTTCCCCGTACGAAGCGGAAGATGCAGAAATGCTGTCGTTCGCCGCGCCTTTTGAAAATCCCGCAGTCTATAAAGATGTCAACCGTTCATTCAAAAACCAGAAGTCGTTTTTTGAAAAAGGCGAGCGTCTCGTATTGAAAAACCGGTTAGAAGAACGGTTGAAAGAAGATGCTTCGATCTATTTGGGCAAGGAGAAGGAACGTATCGAGTTTTGGGCGGAGCAGTGGATTGAGGCGGAAGCGGAAGGGCTATGTCTCCATTTACTGAATCAAAGCCTTAAGCAGATTGAATCGGAACGATCCATCTTGAAAGATACGGAGCAATTGGATGAATGGCGCGCGATTCATAAGAAAATCCAACTGAAGGGGATGGGTTGAAATGAGTGAAGTGTTCAAGTCGATTAAAGATGTGGAGATCCACGATGTAAAATGGATTGATGCCCGTCTTTCATTGCAAGAGAGCGATGCGGGGAGAAAAAATTTCGAAGAGGGGCATATTAAAGGGGCATTGTACTGGGATCTTGAGGATGATCTTTCCGACATGACTAAAAATACGGGAAGGCATCCACTGCCCGATAAGCAGACGTTGACGGAGCTATTCCGAAAAAGCGGTCTTGAACTCGATGACCGGATCCTTATCTATGACGACGGCGGCAGCCCTTTTGCTGCAAGAGCCTGGTGGATCCTTCAATATGGCGGATTTAAAAATTCATTCATTATATCGGAAGGTTTTAGGGCGTTGACAGAAATGGGTGTCCCTATCTCCGGAAAAGCGGAAGTTCCTAACCGATCCTCGGTCGATCCTGTCTGGGATGAAACGATTTTTGCTCCTCGTGAATTCATCGAACAGACGGTTGAAGGGAAAACCGGCAATGTGTTGCTCGATGCGCGTTCAGCTGAACGGTATCGCGGTGAAGTCGAACCGATCGATCCGATTGCCGGTCATATTCCGGGCGCATTGAATTTCGACTGGGAACGGTTGAAGAAGGATGGCTCTTTCAACTTGGACGCTGACGTAGGTCAGCAACTTTCACAAGTAGTGCAGCATGATGATGAAGTCGTTGTGTATTGTGGCAGTGGTGTTACGGCCGCCCCGTTATTTGCGATGCTAAAGCAGAATGGCTATAACAACGTCAAACTATATGTAGGAAGTTACAGTGACTGGATTTCAAGGGAAGTCATTGAAGTAGAAAAAGGCTAAAACGAAGGCGGAGGTGCTTTGGAAATGCAATTTGCAATTATAGGGGATATACATTCCTCCAAAGGGGATTTGGAGGATGTCCTGTCCCATATTAAAGAACGAGCACCAGAGGCCGTTTTGATCGGGACAGGGGATTTGTTCGAATGCACGATTAGCAAGCGATATGTGAATGAGCGAACATATAGCACACTTGAAGAAGTGATGATTTTACCAGAGGGTTTTGATGAGCTGCTCAATTTCCCGTCGGTGAAAGGGAACCAGGAAGAGCGGATATTGCTCATTACGGAAACAGATGATCCATTGCTCAAAATGCTTTCGGTGATGCCGGAGAAAATTGAATTGGGTGTGGCTGAAGTGATTCATGGCCATCAGTGGAAGTGGGGCGGCGAACCTTGGTCGTTACTGGAGGCAGATGTGTCTAATGGCCTGACGTTTTACGGCCATAGCCATCGTTCTGGCTTATTGCGCAACGGCAGGGAAGAGGAGGCCGTCCTTTTCGATCATCCTTATGATGTGAGAGGCGGCCAGACTCTTGTCAATGTCGGGGCTGTCGTTTCCGACAAGGAATGGGTGCATTATGACAACATGGAGAACACTGTAACATTCATGAAAGCGAAGTAAGGGGTGGAGCGAATGCTTCTCATTATTTCCCGCCATGATCCTTATCCACCTGTTTATGGATTGCTTCCCGGGCGAGTGCATCAGCAGCTCGATTTTCGGTGTCCGGTATCCATTTAATGAAAAAGAAATCGAACGTTTCAGCAATGGATAAGATTTTATTCAAATATTCCTTATGTACTTCGTTTTTCACAAATTCATTTTCTACAGCCGAGACGACAGCTTTTGAATCCGAACGGGCTGAAACGATTCCGGTCGTCAGTTTTGCGGCTTCTTCCACTCCGCGAAGAAGGGCTAGAAATTCGGCTGTATGATTGTTTGTCGGCTCGATCGGTTCGGATAATTTGACGATTTTGCCTTCCCCTTTGATGTATATTCCGATGCCGCTTTTGCCTGGGTTACCGGCACTTGCGCCATCTACGTATAATTCGATCATATTCCATCTCTCCTTCTGTTTGTTGCAACCCGCAGAAAACCATATTAAAATGAATGAATGACCTGACTTGGAGGTTGCTATGGATAAATTGACAGTCATGAATGAAATCAATGAAGTGCTTGATACGTATTGTGAAGGATGTTTTGTGAAAAGGCAACAAGTGAAGGATATCGGAAAAACAGGGGCGCATCAGTTTTGCATCCGAACGTGCACGATTGGGGAACAGCTTCAATTTTTAGGAAATGAAATGAATAAATTGACAAAATAATATCCCGCCAGGATTTCCTCGGCGGGATATTGCATGTTTGTCATTCATCATTCATGTTATAGTCAAGACATTTGCCGCTTGGGGTCCGCGGTTACCTTCTACGATTTCAAAGGATACGGATTGGCCTTCATCCAACGTCTTGAATCCTTCTGACATAATGCCAGTATAGTGGACAAACACATCTTCACCGTTATCCGTTTCAATGAAACCATATCCTTTTTCATTGCTGAACCATTTTACTTTACCTTGGTACATGTTTATTCCTCCCTCGGCATTTCAATGTCTTTCCCATTATTAACATGGATGCATTAACTATACATGAATCGACAATATACGTCAATGTCATGCCTAAATTTTCTGTCGAATTGATTTTTAATATGATTATAAGAAAAAGGTGGATGCTATGGAAACGATAGTGCAAAACGTAACGGACCAGGTGGTCAATATTTATAGGAAGTTCGACGCCAGCCATGATTATGACCATATTTTACGGGTGATGAAAAATGCAGAGGAGATTGCACGGACAATGCCTAACGCAGATATGGTGATCATTAAGCTTGCCGTCCTGCTGCATGATATCGACGATCCAAAGTATAAAGAGGGTGGCAACGTGTCCGCTATGGAAGTGCTGCGTTCCGCAGGTGCAGACGATGAAATGGAGATGAACGTTTCGGAAACAATTAAGAGCGTATCATTTAATGGCGGAAACGAAGAAGAAATCGTCTCCATTGAAGGTGCAATTGTCAGGGATGCGGATCGCCTCGATGCTATTGGCGCTATCGGCATCGCCCGCGCTTTCGCTTTTGGAGGGGCGAGAGGAAGAAAACTCTATGATACGGACGAAATCACGAGAACTAACATGTCCGAGGATGAATACCGATCCAAAAACACGTCTACCGTCACGCATTTTCATGAGAAGTTGCTTTTATTGAAGGATTTGATGGTGACCGAGGAAGGAAAGCGTCTTGCAGAGGAGCGTCATGCCTTCATGCTTGCTTTCTTGGAACAATTCAAGACCGAAACCGGGTTTGATGGAAAAGGAAAATAAGCTGATAGTAAAGAGTAAAACCCCTTGGAGGTCCAAAGGGTTTGAGTCAGAAAACGCTATGTTAAACTTGTTCGTCCGCTATAACTGTGTCTATGGGGATTAGTAGTAACACTCTCACTTACAGTAGTAAAACCACTAAATTCATGATAATGGCCACCATTAGGAAGGTTAATAGCCGGACTTGTAACTCCATGAATCTCGTGTTGATGTCTATCATCGATAGATGTAAATGTAAAGTATCTATGAGTGTGGGGTACACCACTTGGGGCTGGTTCAGTAAGTCCGGCATATCTGTGCGTATGTCCTTCTTCAAAAGAAGTGACACCCTTAAATTCGTGGACATGAGCAGGAACGGGTCTTCCATCCCATCGAGTAATAAAAAGCTGATGGGAATGCGTAGGATTAGAATCATCTGAATGATACATGAATCCGGAAACCGGTATTTCCAAAAATTTAACTCCTTTTTGCTTTTTCAATACTATATGTATGGGAGTTGGAGCTTATGTCGATAAAGTGGTATATAGGGATCTAATTTCATTTAGATGTCATTTGGACAGACTTTCAGTCCCGTTTCGTTTATTAATTCATAAAATCAAGGTGTTCAGCTTTTAAATAACCGAAAAAACAAACAAAAAAGGGAGCCCGATTGCTCTCTTTTTTGTTTTATTCGATTCCATTAATCACTGGACAATTTCAAAAACAGTACCTTTGTTAAAATCAGTCACATTCATTGAGCCATAAACCCCTAAATATAGTCTTGTTTGATCTATATTCGCTCCTAAACTAACATAATAAGCCGATTGAGACCCAAAATTATAATCAGTCTGAATAACACTAAAATCATTTTGTTTACCATCTGCTCTTACCCTCGTATAAGCTAAAACCCCTCTACCAGGAAGAGTTCCCTCATCTCGGGCAATATCGGTAAACAGTACGCTTCCCGTTAAATCAGTGATTCCATTCCCCATATAGGCTTGCACTCCCGTAAGTGCAGTTCCTCCAAACTTGTCTGGTCGGGGATCTTGATGAAAATAACTTGTTAACGGTTGAAGACGTCTTGATGAAGTTTTTACTGCATCATTGAAATAGGCCATTGTTTTCTCATCAAGAGTCGGATTTGCAGAGCAGCTCCTTATGATCGAAGTAGGAAAAGCTCCTTCCCACCCACGCCAGCCAAAGTTAATAAATCCTTCTTGGTCAGGCTGAGATTTCATTAAAGAAGCTTGAATAAGCTGTGTAACCGGTATTGGTTTATATTGAACGAATGAAAAAATCGACTCTACTAAATCCTGCCCGACAATTCCTACATATTTAATATATTGATTATAAAACCGTTGAAATGAAATGCCTGGTATATTTCGAACCCCTTTGGCAATGACCGTAAGTGTTTCCTGAATAGTTGCGGGAAGTTCAGTAAAACGTGTAACTACCGGTGGATTTTGAATAAATGTATTCCTATCTACATCAATTTCAATTATTTTACCAGCTATTTCCATATTGTTCTGACTTAGATTAAATGGATCATAACCTGATCCGCCATCTCCGGTTGTTAAAACAAGTCTTCCTGTTTCAGGTGAAAAATTTAAGCTATTAACACCGTCATGATTAAAAAATGGTCTTCTTAAATTGAGCAATGTCCGTCGTTTTTGAGGTTGACCATTCAATTGTAAAGTCCATTCTTCAACTGTATCAATATGATCATATTGCGTTTCCCTATTTAGCCACTTTAAGTTTAAAGTGCTGGGGTCACACGGGTTAGGCTTAAAAAATTCGGGAAGACCACCTTGAGCCGGTCTTTCAGCTTCTGTTTGAGGAAGAGCGCCTGGACCTTGTGATCCGGCTACTGAATAATGAAGATAAAAAAGACCGTTATAATAAAAACCGGGATGAAACGCTAGACCTAATAATCCCCGTTCATCATATCCACCACCAGAAACACCAAGTTTTAAGATTCGCGGGCGAATATCTAAAAAAGTTCTTACCTCTCCGTTTCCTATGTAAAAGATTTCTCCTATCTGGGTTGCAATAAATAATCTTTCAATAGAGTCACCCGGAAGCACTGCTGTTTTCATAACGGTAGGTAAATTTATGTTGTTTACGATGGGCCGTAAGCCAACCTTGACTTTTCTCAACAACCTTTACACTCCTTTTTTATTGTTTTCTATGTTAAGAATATGATTAGTTTTGTTCCATTAGCACCAAATTCCCAGCGAGATAAGTTGAGGATAGGTTAGAGAACAATCGAATTTCATTAACAACAAAAAAACATCATCTGCTGAAAGATGATGTAGGTACGATAAAACTTGTTATGAAATTTTCTTTCGATTACTATCCGTCAGTCGACGAGGATGCCCGCTTTCTTCAATGCGATTTCGGCATTGTCGATTTGATGTTGTTCATCAGCGATGACTGTGTGGAGATGGATGCCTCCTTCAGCTAGATTGGACAGGTACGCTGCATTGGCTTCATTGACCCGCCTCATGAATTCCTTCACTTCCAGACGGTTTGCCACCATGATGGAGGCGCTTAAGTCACCGTAGACAGGGTGCTCTATTTTTACATCTTTCACAGTCAACCCATGATCGACGAGGATATTCAACTCTTCCTCCGTTTGCTCGGGTGTATGGTGGCAGACGAGCACTTTTTCAATTCTCTCAGGACCTGCCGACGCGTGCATATATATGTACCCTTGACTTGTCGCAAGTATAGGTTCATTCTTCGCTTTCAATAAAGTGATATCTCCGACGATGACTTGGCGGCTGACATTCGTCAGTTCTCCAAGCTCTTTGCCTGTCATCGGGTTGTCGGCTTTCTGCAATGTTTCGAGTATCAACTGCCGGCGTTCTTCCCCGGGCATCTTCTCAGTTCCAGTCAAAAGTCATCCCTCCATTTCATCCATTTTACCATATCTGTTTCCACTGTTTCGTGTATAATGAAAAAATACATAGTAAAAGGGGGATTTACGATGACGAATTTAGCAGTCCATGTTGAAAAGACCTTAAACCCGAAAACGAAGCCGGCATTTGATCAACTTTCGTTCGGCACTATTTTTACTGACCATATGTTTACAATGGATTATTCAGAGGAGCAAGGCTGGCATGATCCGAAGATTGTTCCGTATGAGCCGATCATGCTCGATCCTGCGGCAATGGTATTCCACTACGGTCAAACAGTGTTCGAAGGGTTGAAGGCGTATGTGACGGAAGATGAGGAAGTGCTTCTTTTCAGACCTGAGGAGAATATGAAAAGATTGAATCGTTCAAATGAAAGGCTCTGCATCCCGGCGTTCGATGAGGAACTCGCTCTTTCCGGCCTTCGGAAGCTCATCCAAGTCGATAAGAGTTGGATTCCGAATATTGAAGGGACATCCCTTTACATCCGGCCTTTCATTTTTGCGACGCAGCCGTATTTAGGGGTCGCTCCTTCAAAAACATATCGTTTCATGATCATTCTTTCGCCAGTCGGCGCCTACTACAAGGAAGGCATCAACCCCGTCAAGATAGCGGTCGAATCCGAATTCGTCCGTGCCGTAACAGGTGGGACAGGCAGTGCGAAAACGGCAGGCAACTACGCAGGTGCAATGAAAGCGCAGGAAGTGGCGGAAGCGAAAGGCTATTCACAAGTACTGTGGCTCGATGGGAAGGAACACCGATACATCGAGGAAGTCGGTGCGATGAACGTCTTCTTCAAATTGAACGGGGAAGTTGTCACACCCGAGCTTAATGGAAGCATTTTAGAGGGAATCACACGGAAATCCGTCATTGAATTGCTGCAGCACTGGGACATTCCTATTACAGAACGAAAGATTTCCATGGAGGAGCTTTACGAGGCTTACCAGTCCGGAATATTGGAGGAAGCGTTCGGCACGGGTACTGCAGCGGTCATCTCTCCAATTGGGGAACTTTATTGGAATGAAAAGAAAATCACCATTAATAATGGGGAGATTGGAGAACTGTCACAAAGGATCTATGATACGATGACAGGCATCCAGACTGGAAGAGCGGAAGACCCGTTTGGATGGCGGATGACAGTGGATGTTGAAACAGTAGGTAAATAATGCAGACATCCTGTCGCTACGGCAGGGTGTTTTTTACGCGTATATGTAAAAGAAAGGGGAATCCATTTTGCAAATTACAGAAGTGACGATCCGTAAGATGAAAATGAGAATGAGGGAACCTTTTTCAACAAGTTTTGGTACGATGCAGGATAAGCAATTTCTGTTGCTGGAAGTTCATGATGAGCTGGGGAACATAGGCTGGGGAGAATCGGTCGCTTTCGATGCCCCATGGTATACGGAAGAAACTGTGGAAACGAACTTGCATATGCTCCGTGATTTCCTTATCCCTCTGCTGCTTGGAAAGGAAATTGGACATCCTGATGACACTGGCCCCCTCTTTGCGCCGATACGCGGAAACAATATGGCGAAAGCCGCCCTTGAATGCGCCGTCTGGGACCTGTTCGCAAAACGGAAAGGGATTCCATTGGCTGAAGCGTTAGGCGGTCAACGTCAGAGAATCGAAGTCGGCATCAGTATCGGGATTCAAAAGGATCTTGCGAGTTTGATCGATAAAGTGCAAAGGTATTTGGAGGAAGGCTATAAGCGGGTCAAAGTGAAAATCAAGCCAGGAGCTGATATTGACGTTCTCCGAGGATTGAGGTCTGCTTTTCCGGACGTACCTCTTATGGCGGATGCAAATTCAGCTTATTCACTAGATGATATCGATTTATTGAAGCAGTTGGACGAGTTCGACCTTCTAATGATTGAGCAGCCGCTTGCACATGATGATATTGTTGATCACGCCGTATTGCAAAAACAATTGAAGACGCCGATCTGCCTCGATGAAAGCATCCATTCATTGGAAGACGTGCGGAAAGCGGTCGAGCTCGGAAGCACGAAAGTCATTAATGTGAAAATAGGGAGAGTCGGCGGCTTGTCCGAAGCGAAGCGAATCCATGATTATTGCATGGAGAGAGGTGTTCCTGTCTGGTGTGGCGGCATGCTGGAGGCGGGAATAGGGCGCGCCCATAATATTGCATTGACATCGCTCCCGAACTTCATCCTTCCAGGAGATACAGCGGGCTCGTCCCATTATTGGGAAAAGGATATTATTGAGCCCGAAGTGATTGTGGAAGATGGATATATAACAGTTCCGACTACTCCGGGTATCGGTTTTATGCCAGATCTCCGCACCATTGCGGAATTCACGACAGACATATGGCATTTTCGGGGAGATTGAAACATTTCCGATTTTCGGTGCAATGCAACTTCTCTTGCGAAATATCCGTCTAATGGATTGATGAAGTATGCATCTTCCAGTAAAATGAACGTAGGTTTTGAAGAGAGGAAGTTTACATGTGAAAAAAATAGTTAGTGCCCTTGCGATTGGTTCGCTCGTTTTTCTTTTGGCTGCTTGCACCAATTCGGGAGGGGCTCAAAAGAAAATGACAGCCGGAGATTTATTGGACAAATCCCAAGAGGCGATGGACACATCATTAAAAGCTGTCCGTTCTCATATTGTGTTTGATGATTACGCGGTGACCGTCTATGACGGCGATATTGAAAATCCCGAGAAAGCTGGCATGAAATACGATATGCAAGTCGAGGCTTTCCTTAATCCTGCTAAAGTGCATGTCCAATCAAAAGTCCTTCCGCGTGGCGTGAAAGCATATAATATGGATTTGTACCAAGTGGGAGATCAAGTGTTTGTCACTGACGACCGCAAAGGCGAATGGGAAGAATTACCGTCTGGTTCGATTGAAGAATTATTCGGCACATTAGTTTCGGAAACCTATCCGATTCTTGACTTGTCCAAGTTCAAAGAGTTCGAAGACGAATTTGTTTTGGAGCCGATCGAATACGGATATGCATTGAATTTAACTTTGAATCGCGATGGTTTCAAGCGGTTCAAGGAGCTTTTCCCGGATGCCGGTCCGCGTGAGGACGGCTTCAGCATCGTCGACAAAATGGAATTGGTCATCACCATCAATAAAAGCACTTCTTATGTGACTAGCTTCAAAATGTCATTGGATATGAGAAACTACAGCGGAGGGAACTCTTATCGGGCCCGCCAAAAGCTGAATGCTACATATAGCTATTTCAACGACATCGAAGACTTCAAGTTGCCAAAGGAAGTTAGTAATATGGCAGCGGAATGAACTGCAGAGGCATCTATCCTTTAACAGGATGGATGCTTTTTTTATTTGCAAAAAACGGGGCTAAAAGACTATTCCGTGGCAGTCCACTTTCCATTATGGCCAATTGGCAATAAGGACCATTGAATATGAACATTCGTTCCGGGTATACTGTATAGAACAAGTGTTCTTTACGGAGGGATACACGCTATGTAC
This sequence comes from Sporosarcina pasadenensis, assembly GCF_047228845.1. Taxonomy (NCBI): domain Bacteria; kingdom Bacillati; phylum Bacillota; class Bacilli; order Caryophanales; family Caryophanaceae; genus Sporosarcina; species Sporosarcina pasadenensis. The sequence continues at coordinate 245,486 of NZ_JBFEGM010000001.1, read as the reverse complement.
GAGAATTTGCCGGACCGGAAAATTGTATGCCTGGATATGAGGAGTTTTTACGCCAGTTGTGCGGCTGCAATGGAAGGATTGGATGTCATGGATACGCCAATCGCCATCATCGGCAATAAAGAACGGAAAGGAGGCATCGTCCTGGCTGCTTCTCCCGCCTTGAAAAAGGAATTCGGCGTGCAGACGGGAATGCGGCTATATGAAATTCCTGATGACCCGTCCATACGGCTTATTGAACCGAAAATGCAGTTTTATATCGATGTTTCCATGGAAATCGCGCGCAATTTGAACCGCTACGTGCCGAAGGAGGCAATCCATGTGTATTCCGTCGATGAAAGCTTCATTGACTTAGGAGGAACGGAACGTCTATGGGGTCCCCCTGAAAAAACGGTCGAGAGAATCCAAGATGAGCTTGTCAGCCAATTCCAGCTCAGATCCGCCTGCGGCATGGGACCGAATATGCTCATGGCGAAGCTGGCCCTTGACTTGGATGCAAAAAAGACCGGCTTTGCCCGCTGGACGTATGCCGATATACCTTCGAGGCTATGGCCGGTCGCGCCACTTAGCCGGATGTGGGGCATCGGCAGCCGGCTCGAAAGGACGTTGAACAATATGGGGATCTTCTCAGTAGGTGATTTAGCCCGCACGCCCCTCGAACGGCTTGAAACGAAATTCGGCATCATGGGCAACCAGTTGTATCATCATGCACATGGCATCGACTTGTCCGACCTTGGGGCGCCGCTTGTCGAAGGGCAAATCAGCTACGGTAAAGGGCAGATCCTATACCGCGATTACACGAAGCGAGAAGACATCCTCGCGGTCATCCTTGAAATGTGTGAAGACGTCGCATTGCGGGCGAGGGAAGCGGGCAAAGCGGGGCGGACAGTCCATCTGTCGATCGGATACTCGAAGAATTCACTCGGAGGAGGCTTCGGACGCTCCCGTTCAATGCATGAAGCAACGAATGACACGATGACTATTTATCGGCTCTGCACAAAGCTGCTCGACGAATTCCACGACGGCCGTCCGGTGCGGCGCATCGCCATTAGTCTGGCGAATTTGGAAAACGAATATGCCATGCAACTCAGCTTTTTCGATGAGCATAAGTGGCGCAACCGCCAACTTGGGGAGACGATGGATTCATTGCGGAAAAAATACGGTTCCACCGCTGTATTGCGAGCAGTTTCCTACACAAACGCAGGAACAGCCGTCCATCGGTCAAAGTTGATTGGGGGACATTACAAATAAATGTTACAGTAAGCTCCGTTGATTGGAGTGGAAGGCGGCGACTCCAGCGGGAAAGCGAGACAGGGGAGACCCCGGAGGGAGCGAAGCGACTGAGGAGGCTCTCCGCTCGCCCGCGGAAAGCGTCCGCCTGGAACGGAAATCAACAGTTTTGCAAAGGGAGATGATCAGATGATCCGTGACCGTGGACGTATCAAATGGACGGCGATGATGCTGCCGGAACATGTCGCACAGCTACGGGAATGGCAGAAGGAAGATGGGCTGCCGACAAGGCAACAGCCCGATGAACAGCAACTCGAACAATGGAACTATCAGATCCATGAAGCCGCAGAAAAGAATTTACAGATTTTCGTGCACTATTGGGACGATGAAACAGTGGCGGAGGTGAAAGGGCATATCCGAAAAATTGATACGTTAGAAGGGATGCTTCACCTCTTTTCCGAGAATGGTGAAACACATCGGATTCTGTTTGTCGACCTGAAAAGTATTTCAGAATCCGAATAATTTGAGTTTCGTACCTTTTCTATTGTTCAGACTTTTGATAGACTATTCAAAGATAGAGAAAAAGGGGGATTACTTTGAAAGTCTTACTGCAGCTTGGCTGGTTTTTTAAACAAAGGAAGAAACAATATGGACTCGGTGTCGCAGCGCTTGTGTTCGTCTCCTTATTGCAATTGCTTCCTCCGAAAATCATCGGCTTGATCGTCGATGATATTACGGAAGCCACATTGTCAGCTTCCGAGCTGACGAAGTGGCTCATCATCCTGGGGCTTGCCGGAATTTTAATGTACGTGTCCCGCTATTATTGGCGTGTCATGATTTTCGGCTCCGCAGTTCTTTTATCAAGGACGATGCGTGAGAAATTATTCAATCATTTTACAAGGATGTCACCTTCTTTTTATCAAAAGAGGCGTGTCGGGGATTTAATGGCCCATGCGACAAACGACATCAATGCCGTACAACAGACGGCAGGAATGGGGATATTGACGCTCGTCGATTCCATTTCAACGGGCGGATTCGTCATTTTGACGATGGCATTAACAATCAACTGGAAATTGACAGTCATTGCACTTATTCCGTTTCCATTCATGATTTTCTTGACAAGCTACTATGGAAGATTGCTGCGCCGGCGTTTCCGCTTTGCGCAGGAGGCGTTCTCCAATCTGAACGATAAGACGCAGGAAAGCATTTCTGGCATCAAAGTAATCAAAACATTCGGTCAGGAAAAGGAAGATATTGAAGATTTCACGGATCTTTCAACAGATGTCGTTGCGAAAAATATGAGAGTGGCAAAAGTCGATGCGCTTTTTGATCCGACCATCACAGGCATATTTGCGGTATCTTATATTCTATCCTTCTACTTTGGAACAAAATTCATCATTGCAGAGGAAATGTCCATCGGTGACATGGTTGCGTTCAGTACATACCTAGGGTTGCTTGTCTGGCCAATGCTCGCTTTCGGATTCCTATTCAACATTGTGGAACGCGGGAACGCTTCGTATAGCCGTATTATGGAGCTGTTGTCGATTGATCCTGATATTAAAGACGTCACAGGAGCAATTGATCGCCGTCCGGAAGGGGATCTGTTCTTCGATATCGAAGAATTCAAATTCCCGGACGATGAAAGTCCGGCGCTCTACGACGTCCATTTCACTTTGAAGCGGGGGGAGACGCTTGGAATTGTCGGGAAGACCGGTTCCGGTAAAACGGCAATCTTGAAGCTATTACTAAGGGAGTTTGAAGGCTATAAGGGAAGCATCGTCTACGGCGGGCACCCGATCAATCAATACAAGCAACAACGTTTGCGCGAATCAATTGGATACGTTCCACAGGACCATTTCCTATTTTCAACGACGATTGCAGAAAATATCGCCTTCACGAATCCGAAAATCGATCGGGAAAGGATTTACGAGGCGGCAAGGCTTGCACATATCCACGACGATATTACAGGATTTGAGGAAGGCTATGAGACAGTCGTAGGAGAACGGGGCGTTTCATTGTCCGGCGGCCAGAAGCAACGGGTGTCCATTGCACGTGCGCTGATTATGCAACCTGAATTGCTTATTCTGGACGATTCATTGTCAGCTGTCGATGCCAAAACTGAAGAAGCAATCCTTGAGTCGCTAAAGCAGACACGAACAGGCGAGACGACGATCATTACGTCACACAGACTAAGCGCCATCCAACATGCCCATAAAATAATCGTCATGCATGAAGGAACGATTGTTGAGGCGGGTACGCATGAAGAATTAATTGCTTTGGATGGAAGGTATAAAGAAATGTATGACTTGCAGCAATTGGAAGTGCTTGTCGAGCAAGGAGGGGAAGAATGATGCAGATGGAAAAACAGCCAAAATTGACAGCGAAGGACCAATGGAAAGTGTTCAAGCGGTTAATGCGCTATGCAATCCCGCATAAAGCGAGTATCTCGATCGCATTGTTCTTCCTAGTTTTGACGATTACGGGAAGCATTGTCGGACCACTCATCATCCAATCATTCATCGATAATTATTTGACGCCGCTTCACTTCCCGAAAAACGAAGTAATGACGCTCGCCCTCGTGTATATCGGGCTGCAAATCTTCATTGTCGTTGTGTCCTATTTCCAACAACTCCGTTTCCAGGACATCGCCTTAAAAGTCATTCAACAAATGAGGATTGATGTCTTCACGAAGGTCCAAGGACTCGGTATGCGGTATTTTGATAGGACCCCGGCTGGAAGCATCGTATCGCGTGTGACGAATGACACGGAATCGATCAAGGAAATGTTCGTCAGCGTCGTCGTCACTTTTCTGCAAGCGATTTTCGTCATTATCGGCGTCTATATTGCGCTCTTTTCACTTGATGTTAAACTATCGATTGTTTCCATGGTGCTCTTGCCGTTGTTTATGGCGATCATCGTTGTCTATCGTCGATACAGCGCTGATTTCTATCAGGACATCCGTGAGCGACTGAGCCAATTGAATGCCAAGATTGCAGAATCACTATCAGGCATGGGCATGATCCAGGCCTTCCGGCAAGAGGAGCGGTTGTCGAAGGAATTCGATGACATAAATGAAGGACATTATCGTGCAGGAATGCGGAACATCAAATTCGATAGTGTGCTATTAGGACCATTCATCGATTTGTTATATGCGTTCGCCATCGTTTTCGTCCTTGGCTATTTCGGATTCATGTCATTGGACAGTGCAGTAGAAGTAGGGATCATCTATGCATTCACCACGTTGATCGGCCGTCTATTCCAACCGGTCCAACAAGTAATGCAGCGGATGTCCATCTTCCAACAGGCACTCGTATCGGCATCGCGTGTATTCAAATTGATGGATGATCCGGATATGGAGCCTGCACAACAGGAAACAGAGCATAAGAAAATCCATGAAGGAACAATTGAGTTCCGGAATGTGACGTTTTCATACGACGGTAAAAATGATGTATTGAAAAACATCTCCTTCACTGCGAATGCCGGCGAAACGGTTGCATTGGTCGGTCATACGGGAAGCGGAAAAAGTTCCATCATCAACTTGCTCATGAGGTTCTATGAATATGACAAAGGAGAGATCTTCATTGATGGAGTCTCCTTGAAAGATTTGCCGAAAGCGGAATTACGGAAGAAAGTCGGCCTTGTCCTTCAGGATCCATTCCTTTTCTATGGGGATATTGAGAGCAACATTCGTCTGCATAATGAAGGTATGTCCTCGGAAGAAGTTCGGGCCGCAGCAGAATTCGTCCAAGCGAATGAGTTCATTGAAAAGCTGCCGGATAAATATTCACAGAAAGTGACTGAGCGGGGATCAACGTTCTCAAGCGGACAGCGCCAACTTGTCGCATTCGCCCGCACAATTGCGACAAACCCGAAAATCCTTGTGTTGGATGAAGCGACTGCAAACATTGACACGGAAACGGAAGTTGCCATCCAAGCAAGCTTGGAAAAAATGCGGAGGGGTCGTACGACAATTGCCATTGCCCATCGGTTGAGCACAATTCAGGACGCGGAGCTCATCCTCGTCCTCCACCAAGGCGAAATCGTCGAACGCGGAAACCACCAGCAATTACTGGCGCAAAGAGGGCTTTACTATATGATGTACCAACTGCAAAACGGTCTCGTGGAAGACGCCATGTAACGAACCGGTTCGCCAACGCATCTCTTGCGGAGGCGAGCCGGTTTATTTGTTTTGTCTAGCTCCGGGTGCTGAAAGGATGCCTTAATTTCTGCAAAAACCGCAGAAATACGGCAAATCGAACCCTTCGTAGTTCGATTTGCTCGGGTCGCTTCGGTCTTGAAGCAAAAGGCAAAAAACGCCTTTTGTTCAAGCTCTCCAGCGCCTGTCGCAACTAACCGCCACCCTCCGCTTTTCTTTGTTCAAAAACTGTTCACAGTCAAAATGAGCGAAATTCGGCTTCGGATTTGATACGATGGGGAAAGAAACATGAAGGGGAGAGAATGATGGCAACTGATTTAAATATTTTTCTAGCATTTGGCGCAGGTTTTCTCAGTTTCATTTCACCTTGCGTCCTGCCATTGTATCCAGCATTCATATCTTACATTACCGGCATGTCGATTGAAGAGCTGAAGTCTGATTCGAAACGGATGAATCGGAATGGCATGCTCCATACAATTTTCTTTTTAATCGGTTTTTCGGTCGTATTCGTCTTTTTAGGATTCAGTACATCTTTTGTTGGCAATTTCTTCATTCAATACAAGGATCTACTCAGACAAATCGGGGCCATTTTCATTGTCTCGTTCGGACTTATGGTCATCGGTCTATTTACACCGAAGTTTTTAATGAAAGAGCATCGACTGCAATTTAAAAATCGTCCCGCCGGTTATTTAGGGACAGCTTTAATCGGGCTCGCCTTCTCTGCAGGATGGCAACCTTGCATGGGACCGATCATCGGTGCGATTATCGGGCTCGCAGCAGCAAATCCAGGATCCAGCATGTTGTATATGATGATGTATGTGCTCGGTTTTGCGATTCCATTTTTCGTCTTGTCATTTTTCATTACAAGGCTTGGCTGGATTCGCAGAAACAGCAATCTAATCATGAAAGTCGGCGGTTATATTATGATTGCCTTCGGATTGTTGCTATTCTTTGATGGCATTGTCTATCTAACAAGCTTATTAAGCCCGATATTCGGGGATTTCCAAGGGTTTTAACAACGACTACCGAGGCCTCCGAGCATTTTGCTTGGAGGCATAATTGATTTTGAAGTGGAGGAACTGCCGATGGAAGAGATCGGATCTTTTAAACAATGGTTGGATATATCGGCGAGTGAGCCACAGCTATTATTGTTTGTAAAAACGGATCATTGTTCCGTCTGCGAAGGGCTTTATCCGCAAGTGGCCAGCTTGCAAGAACAATATCCAATCCCATTTTATAAAGTGAATGCGGCGCAAGTCCCTGAAATGGCGGGACAGCTCGCTTTATTCACCGCCCCCGTCGTTCTTCTATTCCATAAAGAAAAGGAAACGGCCAGGTTTGCCAGATTTGTTCAGATCGAACAGCTGAAGTACCGGTTGGATGAATTGGTGGAGTGGGGGGACGAGCATGCTTAAACTTCAGGAAATCATTGATTACATTTTCAATGAAATCCCTTCCGTTTACTTGATTATCGGTTCAACGCTGCTGTTTCTATTCATGGGGACGTTGGCGTTCATTGTGCGTACGAAAGCGGCAAAAAGGCCGATTTCGCCCAAAAAAATCATCTTGCCACCGCTGTTCATGTCGACAGGTGCGCTCATGTTTCTGTTTGAAGAATTCAGGGTGCCATTACCTCAAGTCATCGAATCTCTCTGTGTCGGACTATTGTTTTCAATTGTATTAATTAAAACGACGAACTTTGAGGAGAAGGATGAAAAGCTTTACGTCAAAAAGTCGAGAGCTTTCCTGATCATCCTCTTCGGTCTACTCATTGTACGTTTTATTGCAAAATTGATTTTAAGTAGCTCCATCGACGTTGGTGAGCTAGGCGGCATGTTCTGGATATTGGCATTCGGCATGATCGTGCCATGGCGCATCGGAATGCTTGTGAAATATTTCAAACTGAAAAATCGCATTGAAAAAGCCTCCTAATTCAAAAGGAGGCTTTTTTGAGTCTTAAAATAAATGCTCGTAAGGAGTGAGATCGATTTCCATGGAATCCAATTTCCTTCGTAAAAATTTATGATCGCGTTTTGGGGTGGCGACAATATAACCGCGGATAATATGATCAAAGCCAATTGTCTTAGCGCGGTCCTCCAACGCAATCTGACCGATTTTAGCGGCGATTTTCTGTTTGGCGACGTCACGGAATAATTCCGGAACGGGGCTGACGAGTTCATTCAATAAACTTTTCGCTTCCTCATTCCAGAGATGAAGGGATTCATTTACATAATGTTCTTCCCAGTCAAGCGTCGATTTGCCGTCTGCCTTCGGAAACACTTTTAGGAATTTGCGGAACATGAAGAAGCCCCCGATTCCGAAAAGCCCGATCAGGACGACACACCAAAAAATGATGAACCATATAAACAAGTCTTGCAACTATCTTCACCTCTTCCATTCTACTCCCCATTATAAGAGCATTTTCAAAAAAATACACGGACAAAGTATCCTTTCTCTCTTTCCTAGTCTATATAGAGGGTGAAAGGAGGGGAAAGCAAATGGCGACAATCGAATTTAGACATGCAGTCGGAAGAGTCTATTTCGACGGTGGTAGGACAGATGACGGGAAAATGATCCGCAAGTCAAAAACCTATCGTAATCTGGCAGCAGGCGCAACTGCGGAAAATCTGTATGATGCTCTTTCACAATTGGCGCAGCTCTCCGCATATCCATTTATCGGAGCGGAGAAAGTGGAAACAGCAGACATTATGAACTAATGGAAAAGGGGGAATAAAGAATGGCGAAGACATTACAATTGAGCTTCACGACAGCCAAAGGGAAGCAGACGTCGCTTACAGTGGACGAACCGAAAGACGGGTTGACGCCGTCAGAGGTGGAAGCTGCCATGCAGCAAATCATCAATTCAGGTGTGTTTGAAGTGGATGGCTCCCCGCTTGAATCGGTCAAAAGCGCCCGGATCATCGAACGGAATGTCACCGAACTAGTAAACGAATAATAATGTGCAGTTGGCTCCCAGTCCCGGACTGGGGGCTTTTCAAGTTCATATTTAGTTACATTATCAATCTAGCTCCGGACGCCAGAGGCTCGGGGTCATAAGTCAAAGATGCTGTGTGGCAAAGGGCACCACTTCGCATCTTCGCCTTATGCCTGTCGCCTCTAGGCAGGCGCCCTGCGCTTTATAAGAAAGGAGGGTTTCAAAATGGAACAATGGCTGGATTTCATACAGCAGATCGGTTTTCCGATCTTTGTATCATTCTACCTGTTGCACCGGCTTGAGACGAAACTGGAAGCAATTCACAAAGCGCTCGTTTCATTAAATGTGAAATGAACTTCACTGAAACGTCAATGTTTGGACAAGAACGATTAGGCCATGCGGTTGTTTGATAACAAACCATCCTCTATGATAAAGTAAGTATGGAAAGTGGAGGAGTCTGTATATGCGTAAAAAATTATTTTTATCATCCGTCATGATACTTATGCTACTATTGAGCGCATGTTCAATGGGCGGATTCAAAGCGGATCATAAGTATAAGATTGCCCCGTTCGAGTTCACGAATCAGCATCATAAGCAAGTATCTCTCGACGAATTGAAGGGAACTGTCTGGATTGCCCAGTTTGTCTTCACGAATTGTGAAACCGTTTGTCTGCCGATGATGGCTAATATGGCAGATCTTCAGAAGATGCTGCATGACGAAGGCGTCGAAGATTATAAAATTGTCTCATTCAGCGTAGATCCTAAAAATGATACGCCCGAAGCTTTGCAAGAATACTTGGATACATTCGATCCTGTCGATCAAACCAAATGGGAAATGTTGACGGGGTATAGCCAAGAAGCGATTGAAAAATTGGCAATCAGCTCTTTCAAGACATTCGTCAGCAAAACGCCAGGGGTAGACCAAGTCACCCACGGGGTTGCATTCAGCTTGGTCAATAAAGATGGAGTGTCCGTAAAGACGTATAATGGTGCGGAAGACGTGCCATACGAGGAAATTGTAAGTGATATGAAAGCGCTCATCAAAGAAGAGCCTAAATCGTAACGAGAAAGAACGGAAAAGGGTGGTGCAGTGAAAAAGAAGAAGAAAAAGGGATTATCGATTAAAACGAAAATATTCATGATCGTTTTGCTGATCCCCGTCGCTGTAACCACCTTCACCTTATCGGCAATCATTTGGACAGGCATCCAAAATCCCGAACTCATTAAGAAATCCGCAAGCACTTTGCTCGAGTTTCAGGATAGGCACACTGCATTGGTCATTCCTGAAAAGTATATTCCGGTCTATAAAGCGGCTGCAGAGGAGTACAATATACCTTGGACTCTTCTCGCCGCCCATCATCGGATTGAAACCCGTTTTTCAACGATGGATCCTTTGTTGTCCCCTGCAGGTGCGGAAGGGCATATGCAGTTCATGCCTTGCACATTCGTAGGTTGGGGATATCCGGGCTGTGAAGGGCTTGGAAAAGGAAATATACCGGATAAGGACAAGACCGATCCCGCGATCATTCGAAAATATGGCGGGTATGGCGTTGATGCAAACGGGGATGGAATTGCCGATCCTTTTGACATTGAAGATGCCATATTTAGTGCCGCGCATTATTTGTCCAAAAGTGGGGCGGCCGACGGGGAAATTGAAAAAGCGATTTTCCATTATAACCATAGCGACAAATATGTCGAAGATGTCTTGTGGTTCTTCAATGAATTTGAAAATCAAAGACTCGAAAACGAATAAAAAAAGCGTCAAGGGAAAAATCCCTTGACGCTTTTTGTTACCTTTTTACAATTAAGTAGCTCTGCGCATCGACTTCATAATCAAGCTCACAATAAACACTAGAATAATCGCACCGAGCAATGCAGGAAGGATGTAGAAGTCTGAAACTTTAGGACCCCACGATCCGAGCAACATTCCACCGATCCATGCACCGACAATACCTGCAATGATATTACCGATGATTCCGCCTGGAATGTCTTTTCCTAAAATAAGGCCTGCGAGCCAACCGATAATTCCTCCGATAATTAGAAACCAAATAAAACTCATTTACTCCATCTCCTTTTTAGTAATTCATAATTGCTTATGTAGTATTTGGATATCCGTTTTTTCCATACCTTAAACATATATCGCAATAGAATTACTAAAAAAAATCATAATTAGCGGATGACTTTGGCTCCTAGCGTCTTTTCAAAATGTCGCAGTGCCCATTCGTGGCCGGCCGGATCGAAGCTCGCCACACCTTTTTCATGGATGACGATATCAAAGCCCCGATTATATGCATCGACCGATGTATGAAGAATGCAGATGTCCGTACAGACGCCGACAAGATGCACTTCAGTTATCCCACGTGCGCGCAGCTGTAATTCAAGGTCAGTTCCTGCAAAGGCGCTAAAACGCGTTTTATCCATCCAAACAATCTGATCCTCGTTCTCTTCATATAAAGTTTGAAGTGTGCCATATAAATCCCGTCCTGGAGTCCCTTTAATGTTATGGGGAGGAAACATCTTCGTTTCTGGATGATACGGATCGTTTTTTTCATGCAGGTCGACAGGCATAATGATAAGATCGCCTTGATTCAAAAATTCTTTCGTCAAGTCGACGATATACGTTTCGAGGTCTATGCCGGGTTGACCGCAAGTCAGAGCACCATCCTCCGCAACGAAATCATATGTGTAATCGATTACTAACAATGCTTTTTTCAACAATCCCACTCCCTTTACATATCTTCCTACCCATCATGCCACATATATAGAAAAAATTCAGTAGAATACTAACATTTGAATCTAAAACTTTGCACGAACAAGTCTTTCAGAATATACTTGGCAATGAGCGGACTCTATATGCCTTCATACATATGGTCATCATGTTTTCTTATGAAAGACTATAATTTATATGTATTTTACTTATCAACAAAGCTGTACTATGATGGAGTAGAGAAACGCTTACACACAACCTTTTCAATAGATAAAGGAGGAATAACAATGGCAAAAAGCAATTTGCACAATAGCCGCCAATCATTCGAATTGAATGGCAAGACGTATAACTATTATCGTCTTAAAGCCCTCGAAGAAGCAGGCATTGCGAATATTTCCAAACTACCTTACTCAGTTAGAGTGCTACTAGAGTCCGTCTTGCGCCAACATGACGGTTATGTGATCAAAGATGAACACGTTGAAAACTTGGCAAAATGGGGCAAGGATGCAGATAAGGACGCAGAAGTTCCTTTCAAACCTTCCCGTGTCATCCTGCAAGACTTCACTGGAGTACCAGTTGTCGTTGACCTTGCATCGCTTCGTTCAGCAATGGCTGAAATGGGCGGCGATCCAAATAAAATCAATCCCGAAATCCCGGTAGATCTCGTTATCGACCACTCCGTACAAGTTGACCGCTACGGTACACCGGATGCACTCCGCCTTAACATGGAACTTGAATTCGAACGTAACGCTGAGCGTTATCAATTCCTGAGCTGGGCACAAAAAGCTTATGATAACTACCGTGCTGTCCCTCCTGCGACAGGTATCGTTCACCAAGTAAACCTTGAGTACCTTGCTGCTGTTGTCCATGAAGTGGAAAACGAAGACGGCACTTTTGAAACATATCCTGATACACTTGTCGGTACTGACTCCCATACGACGATGATCAATGGGATCGGTGTCCTAGGATGGGGCGTTGGCGGTATCGAAGCCGAAGCTGGAATGCTTGGGCAGCCTTCATATTTCCCGATTCCTGAAGTTATCGGTGTAAAACTCGTTGGAGAACTTCCAAATGGAACGACAGCGACTGACCTTGCCCTTAAAGTGACACAAACACTTCGTGCGCATGGCGTAGTCGGTAAATTTGTCGAGTTCTTCGGACCTGGAGTTTCCAAATTACCTCTTGCGGACCGTGCAACAATCGCGAACATGGCACCTGAATACGGTGCTACTTGCGGATTCTTCCCGGTCGACGAAGAGTCGCTAGATTACATGCGCTTAACTGGCCGTGATGAAGATCACATCCAAGTCGTCAAGAAATATCTTGAAGAGAACGACATGTTCTTCACTACGGATAAAGAAGATCCGACATACACAGAAGTAATTGAAATCGATCTTACGAAAATTGAAGCGAACCTTGCTGGGCCGAAACGTCCTCAAGACTTGATTCCACTTTCAGAGTTGCAACGTTCATTCAAGGAATCCGTTGTTGCTCCTGAAGGGAACCAAGGATTCGGTTTGACGCCCAAAGAATTCGAAAAGAAAGCAACAGTCGAGTTCGCAGATGGCCGTACAGTCGGTATGAAAACAGGGGACCTTGCGATTGCAGCGATCACTTCTTGTACAAACACGTCCAACCCTTACGTTATGTTAGGGGCAGGTCTTGTTGCTAAGAAAGCTGTCGAAAAGGGGCTTACACCTCCTGCATACGTGAAAACGTCACTGGCGCCGGGTTCAAAAGTCGTAACAGGATACCTAGAAGACTCCGGTCTCTCAAAATACTTGGATCAAATCGGATTCAACACAGTCGGTTACGGTTGTACAACATGTATCGGAAACTCCGGTCCGCTTCTTCCAGAAATCGAAAAAACGATTACTGCAAACGACCTGTTAGTTTCATCAGTACTATCCGGTAACCGTAACTTCGAAGGACGTATCCATCCGCTCGTAAAAGCAAACTACTTGGCTTCACCGCCACTTGTCGTCGCTTATGCGCTAGCTGGAACTGTCGATATCGACTTCGAGAAAGATCCAATTGGTAAAGCGAAAGACGGTACAGATGTGTACTTCAAAGATATCTGGCCATCTTCGGAAGAAGTGAAGGAAGTCGTAAAAGCGACAGTAACACCTGATCTATTCCGTAAAGAATATGCTCGTGTATTCACAGAAAACGAAGCGTGGAATGCAATTGAAACGACAGACGATTCGTTGTACGATTTCGATGAAAACTCGACATATATTCAAAACCCGCCGTTCTTCGAAGGTCTATCCAAAGAGCCTGCTGATATTCAAGCTCTTTCAGGACTTCGCGTCATCGGTAAATTCGGCGATTCGATCACAACGGACCATATTTCTCCTGCAGGTGCCATCGGTAAAGATACGCCAGCTGGTAAATACTTGCGTGAACACGGCGTAGAGCCACGTTACTTCAACTCTTACGGTTCCCGTCGTGGTAACCATGAAGTGATGATGCGCGGTACGTTTGCGAATATCCGTATCCGTAACCAAATTGCGAAAGGCACTGAAGGCGGCTATACAACGTACTGGCCGACAAAAGAAATCTGCCCGATCTATGACGCAGCTATGCGTTATCAGGAAGATGGAACAGGCCTTGTAATCCTTGCAGGTAAAGACTACGGTATGGGCTCTTCACGTGACTGGGCTGCTAAAGGTACATCACTACTAGGTATCAAAACAGTCATCGCTGAAAGCTACGAGCGTATTCACCGTTCAAACCTTGTCATGATGGGTGTTCTTCCACTTCAATTCTTGAATGGCGAAAGTGCAGAAACACTTGGCCTTACAGGAGAAGAGGAAATTAGCGTAAACATCGCGGAAGGCGTAAAACCACGCGATATCCTAAAAGTGACAGCAACTGCAAAAGACGGCTCCGTCAAAGAGTTCGACGTGTTGGCACGTTTCGACTCTGATGTAGAAGTCGACTACTACCGTCACGGCGGAATCCTTCAAATGGTTCTTCGTGATAAAATGAAAAACAACTAATAGAAACAACAAAGGCGCCCGAGAAAATCGGGCGTTTTTTTTTGTGTATTAATCTTTACTCAAGATGCTCTTCATTGCTATGAAACTTCGTCTCGTTCTATTCTCCGACGGACAATCATATAATCTAAAGATTGCTTACAAACGTACAAATATATGAATTTTAGGAGGATTATTTTGGCGAAAATAAAAAAACTAGGTTTGATTGTCACCTCTTCTGTTTTGTCTTTTGGTATGTTTTCATCAATGGTCAATGCTTCAACTTCAGAGAATGGACAACCAGAAAAAGTACGAATCCAAGTCGCTTCCACTGATACTGCCATCACGAAAGATCAATTGATCAATAAGTTTCGGAAGATGTTCCCCAATCAATTTGATTTCTTGACGAACAGTGATTTTCAAATGAGCAGTGCGCATATTTTCCCAGAGGACGAAACGGTACGGCATGATCTATATTTCACCAAAACCATTAATGGCAAGCGGGTAGATGGGAATATAGGGTTTGTCGGCGAGGAATTGGACATTGAGTACTTCTCCTATCAGCCTCCTAACGTCACGGATGCTTTATTCCCTGCAAAAGTATCAAAAGAGGAAGCAAGAAAAATAGCAGAAGATTTCATGAAGAAATTTCTTGACGGAAAAGAGTATCAGTTAGAAACGGATACGTTCAACTATTATCCGCAACAGATCTTAACAGAGCCGGTACGCTACTCATTTTCATACACACGTACGGAAAACAAAATTTCCATCGCCGATCAAAGAATGGAAGTATCCGTTTTAGGTAACGGTGAAGTCGTCAGTTTTTATAAGATGTTCCCACGGTCTAAATCATCGACTTTTGATGATGCCACAAAAATTAAAGATAAGAATGAAATGGTGAAGAAAGTAAAAGATAATCTGTCTGTAGAATTGAATTATCAAATCAACTACGATTACCGAACGAGCGACCGCAACGTACAGCTCGTTTACCGGCCAACGGCAAAATTGCAAGGCGTTGAAGCGGCAACAGGGAAGTGGATGACTGCAAACGGCTACTCAGCAGACCTTCCGAGCAAGACGAAAATTGAAAAGATCACAGCAAATCCGATTCCTGCAAAGAAGGATGGAATTACTGTAGAAGAAGCGAAAAAGATTGCCGAACAATTTCTTGCTGTCGATTCTGATAAATTTACATTAAGGATCGAGTCAATTCATGAAATGGAGAACTATAATGGAGTTCCAGTCATTTACGTACAATACATGTATCAGTATGCAAATGGCGGATCAGGGGGAAGTTTAGAACTCAATAAAAATACAGGTGAAATTATTCACTACTATAATATGAAAGATCACCTGATGAAGGAAATTGGAGAGAATCCTAAAAAAGAGAAAAGCCTTTCCAAACAAGAGGCACTCAGCCAAGCTGTTAAGCATTTGAAACAATGGGTCCCTTCCTATCTTCATAACTATGCAATGCCGATAGAAGAACCTTATTTTGACGAAGTATTGGGTACGTATCAGTTTTCCTTCCCTAGAGTTGTAAATGGAATTGTCGTCAACGGCGATCAAATTCATGTCGGGATAGCGGCTGACGGTTCTTTGAACAGCTTAAGTGTCAATTATCAAGAAATCGAAAACTGGCCATCGAGCGACGGTGTTATTTCCGAGCAAGAGGCTAAAAAGATTTTGGAAGAGGCACTTAACCTGAAGCTTACGTATATGAAACATGCGAAAAGTGAAAAAGAAAATCACTATGACCTCGTCTATGTACCAGTATTCAACGATGACCCATTTAGTTATTTGAATGCCGACACAGGGGAATGGAATAACCTATTTAACGGAAAAGATTCAATAACCGTATCACATGCCTGGGCAGAAGAAGAGCTCAATTATCTTATTAACGCCAAAGTGTTGGATGTGAAGGATGCTAAAAGCTTTAACGGTGATGCTGCCATTTCAAAAGGGGAAGCATTGAAAGTGCTCATGAACTCACTCACCTATTTCTATTATGGCGGATATTACTTCGGCCAGGAAGAATTGAACCAAACATTTGATAACATAAATCCAAAACACCCGTTATACCAGGAGATTGAACGTGCAGTTGAAGCAGGTATCATTAAAGCGGATGGAAAGAACTTCGATGTCGATGCACCCGTCACAAGGGAAGAACTATCGGTTTGGATGATCCGGGTGTTGGGGCTAGAGCAGGCGGCAAAGGATAGCAATATTTTCAAACTCGGTTTCGAAGACGCAGATAAGGTTCAATCCAAAAATACAGGTTATGTAGCTATAGCAAACTCCTTGGGCTTATTTAAGGAAGAGCAAAAACGGTTCAACCCTGATCGAGAAGTGTCCTATGCAGAATTGGCAGTGTCAACAATTCGCCTAGCTCATGCAATTGCTGAAAATGGAAGAGGGTTGCGGTATTAGTCCAATAGGCATTTAGATATTGAGTGGCGCTAGGACCGCATTCGTCCCTATATTGGGGGGAATGCGGGCTTTTTTTATGTCTTCATAAAATACATAATTTAACTTTACATAACAGTATTTAACAGCTACAATAGACATAATTATTAATAATTTATATATTTTGTAATTTAAAATAATATGAATTACAAAATATAAGAAGTGGAGGGCTAAATAAAAAAGATTCCAACATTACACAAACTTAGGGGGATTATTATGGCGAGATTTAAAAAAGTAGGTATGATTTTAACTTCATCTGTTTTGTCTCTTGGCATGTTTTCATCGCTAGCAGATGCTTCAACTGCAGTAAATGGACAACCTGAAAAAGTACGGATCCAAGTTGCTGCCACTGATATTGTTGTCACGAAAGAAGAATTGATCAAGACGTTTCGGGAAATGTTCCCGAGTCAGTTTGACTTTTTAACAAATAATGATTTCCAAGTGAGAAGTTCGCATATTTATCCGGAAGATGACACGATACGGCATGATCTATTTTTTACAAAGACCATTAATGGGAAGCAGGTATACGGGAATATAGGGTTTGTTGGAGAGGAACCGGAAATTGAGTATTTTTCCTATCAACCTTCTAATGTGAAGGATGCTTTGTTCCCTCCAAAAGTCTCAAAAGAAGAAGCAACAAAAATAGCAGAAGATTTTATGAAGAAATTTCTTGACGAAAAAGAATATCAATTAGAAACGAATACTTTCAACTATTATCCACAACAGATCTTAACAGAGCCGATTCGTTACTCATTTACTTTTGCACGTACAAAAAATCAGGTCTCGATTGCTGACCAAAGATTGGAGGTATCTGTTCTAGGGAATGGTGAGATCGTTGGTTTTCACAAGATGTCTCCACAAGCTGCATCATCCTCCTTTGACGATGTTACACAAATAAAAGATAAGAATGAGTTAGTAAAGAAAGTAAAAGAAAATCTTTCTGTAGAATTGAATTATCAAATTAACTACGATTACCAAACGAGCGACCGCACTGTAGAGCTTGTCTACCGACCGTCTGCACAATTGCAAGGCGTTGAAGCGGCAACAGGGAAGTGGATGACTGCAAATGGCTACACGTCAGAATTTCCAGGTAAGACAAAAATTGAAAAGATTGCAGCAAATCCACTTCCGGCAAAACAGGACGGAATCACAGTAGAAGAAGCGAAGAAGATCGCCGAACAATTACTTGCGATTGATTCTGATAAAATAAAATTAACGATCGATTCAGTTCAGGAAAGAGAAAACTACAATGGAATGCCAGTTATTTCAGTCCAATATATGTATCAGTATAGAAATGGAGGAAGTGGATCAAGTTTAGAAATCAATAAATATACAGGCGAAATTGTCAACTACCACAATATGAAGGATCACCTACTATCGGACTTCGGAGAGGATTCTAAAAACGAGGATGGCCTTTCCCAACAGGAGGCACTTAACCAAGCTGTGAAGTTTCTAAAGGAATGGGTCCCTTCCTATTTGCATAACTATGCAATGCCTGTAGGAGAACCTTATGTTGACGAACGAGTAGGTTCGTATCATTTCACATTCCCAAGAGTCGTAAACGGGATTATCGTCAATGGAGATCAGATTTATGTATCGATAGCGGCTGACGGTTCTTTAAACGGTCTGAACGTTGATTATCAAGAGATGGAAAGCTGGCCATCGAGCGATGACGTAATTTCCGAGCAAGAGGCAAAAGCATTAATCGAAGAGGCGCTTAGCCTTAAGCTCACATATATGAAGCATGCGAAAAGTGGTAAGGAAAATCATTATGATCTCGTCTATTTGCCTGTATTTAACGAGGAACCGTATGGTTATGTGGATGCTCATACAGGAGAATGGAATAACTTGTTTAGCGGCAGAAATTCAGTCACCGTTTCACATCCTTGGGCGGAAGAGGAGCTCAATTATCTCATTAACGCCAAAGTGTTGGATGTGAAAGATGGAAAGAGCTTTAACCCCGATGCTGCCATTTCAAAAGGGGAAGCATTGAAAGTGGTTATGAACTCGCTCACCTATTTCTATCGTGGCGGTTATTACTTCGGAGAAGAAAACATGAACCAATCGTTTGATAATATCGATTCAAAACATCCATTATATCAGCAAATTGAGCGTGCGGTTGAATTGGGTATCATCAAAGCGGATCGTGAGAACTTTGACGTCGATAAGCCGATCACAAGAGAAGAACTTTCGGTTTGGATGATCCGCGTTTTAGGTCTGGAGCAGGCCGCGAAAGATAGCAGCATCTTTAAATTAGGCTTTGCTGATGCCGATAAGGTGCAATCTGCGAATGCAGGTTATGTAGCCTTGGCAAATTCACTAGGCTTGGTAAAAGAGGAGCAAAACGCATTCAATCCTAAGCGTGAAGTGACGTATGCAGAGCTGGCGGTGTCAACGATTCGACTAGCGCATGCAATCGCTGAAAGTGGAAGAAATCTTCGGTATTATTAACCGACAAACGATATCGGATTATTCCCCATTGACATAGACGGAATGGTCGCATATACTACAATACAATTAATTATCAATTAACAAGCGTTGAGAAGGACATGAATCATTTCGAATGCTCTGCCAGAGAACAGGACCACGGCTGAAAGTCCTGTAGCGGAAAAGATGATTAACCACCTTTGAGCTATCATAGAGGACTGCGGCTAGCGGAAAACTATGATCGGGAGACCGTTATCGATTGAGCGCCATATTTAAACATGGCGAAATCAGGGTGGCACCACGACCGCATTCGTCCCTTTACTAGGGATGAATGCGGCTTTTTTATTTTCATACAAAGCGTTGAGAAGGACATGAATCATTTCGGAAGCTTTGCCAGAGAACAGGACCCTGGCTGGAAGTCCTGTAGCGGAGGAAATGATTTACCGCCTTTGAGCTATCGTAGAGGACTGCTATTGCAGAAAACTACGATCGGGAGACCGTTATATCGTTTGAGCGCGCATGATTTAACCATGCCGGAATCAGGGTGGCACCACGACCGCATTCGTCCCTTTACGAGGGAGGAGTGCGGTTTTTTATTTTTATACAACATAGGAGGAATTGAAATGTCAGGACAAATGGATATTGAAAAAAGGAATCATCGAAAATTAGGCCAGGAGCTTGAATTGTTCATGTCGTCAGAGGAATCGCCAGGCATGCCATTCTATTTGCCGAAGGGGATGATTATACGAAACGAATTGGAGGAATTTTGGAAACGAAAGCATCAGGAGGCGGGGTATGAGGAGATTAAGACTCCGATCATGATGAAGCAGGAGTTATGGGAGCAATCCGGGCATTGGGATCACTATCATGAGAATATGTACTTCTCCGATGTAGATAAACAGCAATATGCGTTGAAGCCGATGAATTGCCCGGGTGCGATGCTCATCTTTAATCACAAACGTAGAAGCTATCGGGAATTACCGATTCGATATGCGGAATTGGGATTAGTCCATCGCCATGAGTTATCCGGCTCATTGAACGGACTTTTACGGGTTCGGGCGTTTACACAAGATGATGCGCATCTATTCGTCCGGAAAGACCAAATTGAAGGGGAAATTGATCGAGTGTTGGATTTGATTGACGACATCTATTCGGAGTTCGGTTTCAGCTATGAAGTCGAATTATCGACAAGGCCAGAAAATTATATGGGATCCGTCGATTTATGGAATGAAGCGGAACAATCGTTGGAAGCAGTGCTTAAAGAGCGAGGAATGGCTTATCGTATTAACGAAGAGGACGGCGCTTTTTATGGCCCGAAAATTGATTTTCACATTTTGGATTCGTTAGGACGGAGCTGGCAGTGCGGGACAGTTCAACTGGATTTCCAAATGCCCGAAAAGTTCAATTGTCGGTATATTAATGAACAAAATGAACCCGAATACCCGATTATCATCCATCGCGCCATTTTCGGTTCCGTCGAAAGATTCCTTGCCATCCTTGTTGAGCATTACGCGGGAGAATTTCCGTTGTGGCTCGCACCTGACCAAGTAAGAATCATTCCAATTGCCGATAAGCATATATCTTACGCTGAAGAAGTAAGGAAGGAGCTTTCTGCAAAGGGATATCGCGTGAAAGTGGATGACCGTGTAGAGAAAATGGGGTTGAAGATTTGGGAATCAGAGAAGCAGAAAGTTCCTTACATGATGATCGTCGGTGACCAGGAAGTCGAGCAGCAAATGGTTTCCGTTCGGAAGCGGAAAGAGGGAGATCTCGGTCAAGTGAAGTTGGAGGAAATGTTGGATGTACTTAAATGACCGGAATCAACTGCAAGATAGATGAAGTGAACAAGGGCTAAGCGAACAAACCGCTTAGTCCTTTCTTTATTTCTTTTCAAAATTAATAGAGTTATAATTAAGAAAATATAGAATTGCGGGGGCTTTGTTATGTGGATACAACGGATTATCGACACGACGCGAGGAACTTTCGAGATTTTTGAAAAAGGGCAAGGCGAACCATTAGCCGTCACTCATCTATACAGTGAATTTGATGAAAGGGGAAATGCATTCGCGAATCCGTTTACTGAGCATTATCATGTCTACCTCATCAACTTGCGTGGAGCAGGAAAATCAGAAGCTGCCCAATCCGAAGAGCAATATAGCATGAATGAGTCCGTTTTGGATTTAGAAGCGATACGGGAAGAGCTCCAATTACCGAAATGGGGATTTGGAGGACACTCGACCGGTGGCATGTTAGCTCTTGTGTATGCTGTCATGAGAGAAGAATCTTTAACGAAAATCATTGCTGGAGGCGCTGCAGCAAGCGTCGAGTATAGTGCGGATTCAGGTAGTATTTATTGCCGGGAAAATCCGAACTTCGAACGCATTGTTGAAATAATGAATCGACTGGATACACCAGATATAGCATTGGAGGAAAGACGAGCTTTAGGCCGTGAATGGAATTTGATGTCTTTTCATTCTGAGGAGAAAATGGAGTCGGCTTTTCAGAAGCCGAATAGCGGCAAGACTGTCGGGGATCGATTGACATATTTCAGAAAAGTGGACTGCAAGACGTTTGATGTCAGGGAAGATTTAAAGAAAATTGACTTACCGGCTTATATATATGCTGGTAAATACGATGCACAATGCCCACATAAATTCGGTGTTGAAATAGCGGAATGCCTTCCTAACGCTCAATTCACTTCGTTTCTAAATAGTAACCACTATCCATTTTTTGAAGAAGAGGAAGAATTCGATGCGTTTGTAAGAAGTACTTTGAATAGTGTTGAGGGAGTTACTACATCGGGGCAGCTGACAGGTGCAAAAGATGAAAGATAATGAACTGTTTGCATACGATATCATTACGAATAAAAAAATGGAACTAGGACAGATCATCTACTTTGACGACGGTCAACACAACACTTTGTATCGCTTCTTTTTTGAAAAGGAACTAGTGAATTCTAAAGGAGACGGACTCTATTCAAGTTTTACAAAGTCACCATACAAATGATGGCTTGCATTTGGATAAGGAAGATGCCGAAGTAGTTAGTAGGTATATGGGTCAAACGATCAGAGCCATTCGAGAAGTAATAACTGAAATGGTGAGATTACAAGACTATTCCCATTTACCTTCAAGATTGTCGTGTCGTGCTTATATGCCGCCAAAACATATGAAGATGCAAACCTTCTACCAAAAGAAGATGGTGTGCCTTTCTCTCGAAAAATTGCTCAGGCAAAAGAGTATTGGAAAGGTAATGTGAATAATGAGCTTCCGGAGCTATTAATTAATGGTGAAATTGAAGTCATAGAAATTATTGATGATTTTTCATAAGTTAACCCGGATCTAGAAATGATTAGATGGGACGTGAAAAGTAGATGAAGAAAATGGGCTGCTCAATTTTGTTATTAATATTTCTTTTCGCTTTAACCGCCTGCAATGCAAGTGATGAAGAAAAAAATCCAATTGATAAAGAAGAGACCGTTGCAACAAGTAAAGATAATGCCAAACCGTCTGTGAAGGGTGTAAGAAATGTTGATGTAGTAAATACTCACGGAAGCATCGAGGGGTTGGAGAGAATGCAGAACTTCTATCATAATGTGCAGAATGGTATTTCATCTGAATTACGAATTGTCCAATACACTGAAGAAGGAGATCCTATGGTTAAGGATCTGACCTACAATGGAGACTCGTTACAAGTGCAATATGACACCACCAGGGACAATTTTGGAAATGGACGGATAAGTAAAATAAACTGTAGCAATATGATAGAAGAAGTAAATCCTACGAACACTTCCTATATCGCTACCGATTGTGATGAGGGAATTTATGGAAAGGACAGCATATTGGTTATCAACTACAATATGAAAAAGCAAGATCTCTTCGAATTTGAACTGAAGTACGGGGTTAATTTGGATAACGAAGTGAATACGAAAACAAACAAAGTGAAAAAAGTACTCAATACAATGGAAACTGAGGTAATAAGTGATTTTGTATTGGCATCGCATGTGAAGCAAGAAGTATACAAAAAATTAGTCATGACAAATTACCTCGAAGTAAAAGATTTAAAGGCCACTTGTGATTCTAATGAAGCCATGAATTATTACCTAAAAGTGTATATTAATGGTGCACAGCGCGACTATCATTGGTCAAACTGTGATCGAAGCTCTGATGGTAAAAATTTCACCGGAATTGCGGAATATATAATTCAGCAAGCTGAAATAAAGCAAGCTGCAAATTCCGAAACCGAGATTCAAGGGTATATACTTCAAATGAAAGATGACACGCTATTAATCGGAGTAGATTTGAATATTTTGGATTATGAATCGCTTAAAGATGAAATACAGCATATAAATCTTAGCGCATACGTATTTGACTTTATTAGCTTGGAAGGTGTTAAGACAGATGAGTTCAGGATCGGCGATAAAATTGAGGCAACTATAAAAGGAAGCATAACAGGTTCAAACCCGGGAAGAGCACAAGTGAAGGGTATAAAGAAACTGTATATAACGAACTAACTAAACAAACACTCGAAATGAAAAAATAACATTAGTTAGCAAGCTTCGTTGGTTGATGCGTAAGGCGCCGACTCCTGCCGGCGGAAATCAACATTATTAGAACTATTCATTACAAGTTACACAAACAGCAATATTCCTCCCTCTTTTGTATAATGGACAACAGAGGTGATGATAGTGTTTGTCAGTGAAAAAGAAGTGGAAATCCGGTATGCGGAGACGGACCAAATGGGAGTCGTCTATCATGCCAATTATTTAGTATGGATGGAAATTGGCAGAACGAGCCTAATTCAAGATCTCGGCTTTACATACGCCGGTCTCGAGGCGGAAGGATATCTTTCCCCTGTTATTGACCTGTCGATTCAGTATAAGGCGGCCATGAGATACGGACAGAAAGCGACTGTACGGACATGGGTCGAGTCCCATGGGAAACTTCGGACAGTGTACGGTTATGAAATCCTACATGAAGACGGGACGGTTGCGGCAACCGCCACATCTGAACATATTTTAGTGAATAGAGACAGCTTTAGACCGGTTTCATTACGGAAAATCAATCCAGAATGGGACGCGAAATACTTAGAAATTTGCCGGGTGGCTGACTGATGGCATTCGGCATCAACCGTTCGGAATTGAAAGCGTGGAAAGAAGCTGTCCGTGCCGGGGAAATCGCATTTCTTACCCACTACTGGCTCGATGATCGTTTTCCAGACTGTAAAACCGTTACAAAGGTGGGTTGTGCAGATCTCACTACATTAATCGAATGGGGAAAAAGATACGGGTTAAAGCCTGAATGGATTGATCATCGTGAAGATTATCCTCATTTTGATCTTTTCGGTAAGACTGAGTTGCAAGCATTGCTGGATGCCGGTTTGATCGAACAAGTGAATCGTTTTAACTTGCTCAATAAGCATGAAGGATAGCCCTTCATGCTTATTTTATTTGCCTAACGCAGCATGGTGCATCCGCATACAATTGAAAGAAGAGGATTGTCTTCATGGAAGGATGAAGGAATGAGGGCAATTGTGTTTATCGGATCATCTACGACAGGATCGAGCATGGATGCCTTGGCGGCTGTTATTCGGTTAGGCTGTGCTGCCATTTTGTTGACGGATCGTAAAGCATTTTTGCGAAGGCAACCTGAAGATGCTCAACTCATTTATATGAAGTTATTGGAAGAAGGAATTATCCGGAAGCAACTTGTCCAACTCATACAATCCGGTCACGACATTCAAGCAATTATCAGTTTTGTCGATCCGTATGTTTCCATGGCTGCGAAACTTTCCAATGAATTTTGTGGGTCCGTCATTTCCTACGACGTATTGCAACTCATGGAGGATAAATTGACGACTCGCCTTGCATTGCGAAACAACCGGGCGTCATGCAAATTTGAAATGATTACTACAAATCAAATTAAGCCATCTAGTATTACGTATCCATTCATCATGAAAAATCCGATCTCAAACGGGTCTAAAGATGTTTATTATATTGAAGATGAAAAGAAATACAAAATTGCCGTAAAGCGACTTACAAAACGTTTGCCCGGACAGCAGTTCCTTATAGAAGAATTCATCGAAGGCCCCCAATACATTATTGAAGTCGTTGTCATAGAAGCTCTACCGATCATTGTGGCGGTCATCCAGCAGGAAATCATGAGAGATTACACGTTCATCGTAACCGCCTATGATGTAGTCGTTGATATGGATGAGGCACACTACCGAAGTCTATGGAAAACCGTTACTTCACTCATGCGCGAAATTGGCCTTCAAAATGGTTCTTGCCATATTGAAATGCGCCATTCCCCAAATGGTTGGAAACTGATCGAACTGAATCCCCGAATTTCCGGCGGAGCAATGAATCGGATGATTGAAGAAGCTTTCGGCATAAATCTCGTCCAAGAGACGATCAAATTCTATCTCGGTGAAGAGCCTGACTTGATTAGAAAAAAACAGCAGTATGTCCATACCTCTTATATTACGATCAATAGCACTGGTTATTTATTGGAGGTAGAAGGAGTCAATGAGGCTGTGAATTGCCCTGGAGTAGCGGACGTCTTCGTGAAGCCGTCAATCGGTACGATAATGATACCGCCATTATCGATGGGGCATCGGTACGGATATGTGATGGCGGTCGGAGAGTCAACAAAAGAGGCAAAGGAACGGGCGGAATATGCTGCCAAATTGATAAAGTTCTACATCGAGCCGTTGTAACGTGAAGGAACAAAACAAAAAGGGAGGTGGAAGCAGTGAAGATGTGCCGACTATGCGAAGAGATGCAAGAATTATGGAAGGAGCAACAATTGCTTGCGGAGTTCGGAAAAGGATTGCGTTTCATTCATGTGGCAGATTCAATTGACACAATCCCCTTCATGCTGCATTCCTCAATGCAATCCGCCCCTTTTACTGCCATTAGTAATGGAAGTTCCTCCCCTTATTTCAGATTGGAGAAAATCGAAAAGGAAAGCTGTATTGCACAGTTATCCTTGCTTCAACCGGTCGATTTGAAAGGGCACCCTGCTCTTACTGACCAAGACCTTTACGCTTTAAAAAAGACGTCACATTGCATCCTCGTAAACCTTTGCGGATTTTCTACTATTAGCCCTCTTTCTCACGAACTTGTCGGCCGTCCATTGCCAATCATCGAATCGAAAAAATAGAGATGGAAAACTAAATCTCCTGCTTGTAAACTCTTGTCCTTATCATTTCAAGTTCGCATGAATGTACTAGAGAGAACCGTCAAAAAGAGTAAAGGAGAATGTTCATGACGATCATAGGCATGTTGCATCATCGGAAAGATCCGGAAACTGTCATGAAAGCTTATGCATTTGCGGCTGTCGCGGAAGCGGAAGGAGCGAAGTTTTACTATTTTTCACCCGGAGAAGTGAATTTTACAAATCGTACAATCAAGGGACAAGTATACGAAAAAGGGGAATGGAAGACGAAAATCATGCCCTTTCCGAATGTCATCTATAATGCAGGGAGTCCGGAAAAATTATCGAAGTCGAAGGAAACAATCGACAAATTGAAAAAAGAGATTCCTTTTACGACATATTCAATCGGCAATAAATGGAGTGTGAACCGCCGATTGAAAGAAGCAAAAGATTTTGCGAGCTATTTGATACCTACTGAAGTCGTGAAGAATACGAATCATTTCTTCAAATTTCTTTCAGCATTTGAGAAAGTGGTCTTCAAACCGATAGATGGCCGTAAAGGGAAAGGGATTTTTTTTATTGTGCAAGAAGAGGGACGTTATTCCGTGAAAGGAGAAGGGACGAACAGAATATATGGAAGCTCCCAATTAAACGGCTTTATTAAACAGAAATTATCGAAAGAGACTTTCATCGTTCAACCGTACATCCAATCGGTAACGAAGACAGGGCAAGTTTTCGACTTCAGGCTGCACGTGCAGAAAGATGGGAAAGGCGAATGGGTCATAACAACAATCTATCCGAGGATTGCGCCGCATGGGTCCATTATTGCGAATATTAACAGTGGCGGCTATACAAACTATTTGGATCCTTTTTTGGAGCAGGAGTTCAAGGATGAGGCGTTCAATATACGAAAAAAGTTGGAATTCTTTTCATTGTCGCTAGCGAAGCATTTGGATGAGCTCCAAATGGAGAAATTCGGCGAAGTAATCGATGAAATCGGAGTGGACATCGGAATGGATGAACAACGAAAGCTATGGATTTATGAAGTGAACTGGCGTCCAGGCTGTCCTCCGGCATTTTACTTGGAATTGGACGTTGTTAAAAATACGATTAAATACGCCATGTATGTAGCGAAAAATCAAAACACTATCCAACTGAAAATTAAGGAAGCAAAGCGAAAAAGGTCTTCCGAAAAGCAAGAAACGCCAATCATCGCCATTACAGGAAGCGCTGGTAAAACGACGACAAAAGCTTTTCTTTCTTCCATTCTATCGAAGAAATGGAATGTCTTCGAATCGAAGGACTATTGGAATACGACGGAACATACGAAAAAACATGCAGCTGAGATCAATTCATCCCATCAGGCAGTTGTTCTCGAATACGGAATGGCCTATCCAGGGGTCATCACCGAGCACTGCCGGATCATCAAGCCCAATATGTCAATCGTTACAAATGTCGGGTTGGCCCATGTCGGAAATTTCAACGGCGATCCAAGAGGGGTTGCGAAAGCAAAGTCCGAATTGATACATGGAATGGATCAATATGGAGTACTTTGCTTGAACAAGGATAATGACAATTCCCGATTTTTAGAAACTCAGAATTTTAAAGGTGAGACGATTACGATCGGCATTCACAAACCTGCTGATTATCGTGCATACGATGTTCAATATACGGAACAGGGCATGAGCTTTAAATTGAAGCTTCAGAATGAGGAAGTCGAACTGTTCATCCCAATTTTCGGGGAGCATCATGTGTATAACGCATTGTCCGCAATTGCGATCGCCGACCAACTAGGGTTTTCACCGATGGAAATTAAGACTGGTCTGCTGTTCAAAAAACCGCCACGCCGATTGACGATTTACAATTGCAAAGACAATATTACACTCATTGACGATACGGTCCACTCCCATCCAGAAGGGGTCCGTGCAGCGATCGATGTCCTCGTTAACCTTGCAAAGCACCGGAAAATCGCTATCATAGGACAAATGAGGGAACTCGGTGATCTGCGTGAGAAGGAATACCAAAAAGTTGGGGACTATGTCCAGCAGCAAGGAATTGATCTGTTGATCACGTACGGTTTTCGGACAGAGGAAATCGGAGCCCGAGCACTGAAAAAAGGAATGGCTGCGGACAAAATCCACCATTTCACGGATCGGGAGAAACTGCATGCATTACTGTCAACACTTATTCGTAAAGACGATACAATCCTTATTAAAGGAGCTAGCAAAACAAACATGTTCGAAACGGTCAAGTTCATTGATCAAAATTATAGTTGAACAACAAAGAGGACCCCGATATGTGGGAGTCCTCTTTTTTATTGTTTCAAGTGAAATTGGATTTCTGCAGCGGCCTTTTTGGCCAACGACTTTGCAATTTCCATCGTCCTGCCTTGGGCGATGACATATGCATACCGATGTCCCATCGACAGTGGCGGCATGAGCTGCGTCCCTTTTTTCGGCTTGACATAGACTTCTACGACACCAGGCGATTTTCTCGCCCTTTTCTTACCGGTCACTTTTTCGAGGATCCCTTTTTGATCGATGATGACATATTGGGTGAATACAAAATGTTTATGTTTCTGAACTAAGGAAGGTTTCTCACCTACGTATAATTTCAGTGTTTCTTCGACCAAGTCAAAACCGAAAGCGGCTTTTAGCATATTGTTCATCGCACCGCCAGAAATCCTCGGATTGATTTCTATTAGCCGCAAGCCGTTGTCCGTCAGACGCATTTCGACATGGAGCGCACCGTTTCGGATGTTGAACTTCTCAACAATTGATTCCAACACTTCCATAATGCTGTCAATCAATTGTCTCGGCACAAATGCAAGCACCCCATACCCGGTGATGATGAACCTTTTACCAAATGTGATTTCCTGCTGGATGACCCCGGCGATATGAATTTTCCTATCATGGACAATCGCCTCCACTAAGTATTGATCCCCTTCGATGAATTCCTCGATAATGATCGACTCGTCGGGAGCCTTTTCATTCAGTTTCCGGATATGGCGCTTCAGTTGCTCCAAATCGTTTGCCTGCAAAACATCCTTTGAACCTGTGGAGAACGCAGATTTTACAATTAGGGGAAAATCGGGCAAAGTCTCTACCGTCGTCGAATCGAGCTTCGAATTTGAGGATAGGGTTAGAAACTTTGGTGAATACGAAAGTCCGTTTAATGAAGCCCTTGTCCCTGCTTTGTTTTCCATAAGTTTTACTGCTTCGGCAGATGTGCCATTAGGACAGAAATCCTCACATAGTTTCAAGGAGTTGGCGACATTGGAGTCGACAAAACTGGCAATTGTTATGATTTCATGTCCCTTGGATTTTAAAGAACGAATTTCTTTTTTCATTGCTTCCAGATTAGTCGTGTCAACGAATATCATTTCGTGGACATCTACATATTCTTTCCTTTGCTTAATCTGTTTTTCGTTATTTGTGAATAACACCGTGAAGTAACCGAGCCGTTCTCCAGCTCTGATGGCTTCCCTACTTGAACCAGATTTATTTGTTCCGATAAAGATGATCGTTTTCAACTAGCCCAACTCCTTCATATAAGACAACTCTATATAGGTTATGAAGGAATCGCTTTTCGACATGGTTATACATCATATAGGTAAGTAACTATCGCAGATTTGGCATACTCAGGGTTTTCGTACAGGCTCTTCAAGAGGACGGGGCATACGATAGGAAAGGGGGAAGGGAGTGAAACAAATGAAACCTCTAACGACAGGATATATCCGGCAAATCATATCCGGTAAATTAGTACATGGAACAGATGATCTTCTAATACATCATGGCGCCTATCGTCTTAAACAAGTGAGGCATTCCCATACGATATTATTTTTAAAACGGAATATTATTAAATGGGATAGACTGAAGCCCTATTTCCCGATAGCGATCGTGACAGATCGAGAAATGGAAGTAAGCGGGCGAACCGAAGAGTTAACGATCATAAGAGTTGAAAATCTGCAAGATTCTTATTGGAAGTTTATTAACCACTACCGGGCTTCTATTAATATCCCTGTAATCGCCGTGACGGGTACATCTGGTAAAACGACGACAAAGGAGATGATCCGTCATCTGTTATCAATCAATCGGAAAGTGGCACATACAAACAGTACAAATAACTCTCGTACGGCACATTTGTCCTACCTGCTCGGGATAGATGACACAACGGAAGTGGCAGTTTTCGAAACGGCGGTCGGTGCACCGGGAGATATTTCAAATGCGGCTGCCTATTTGAAACCGACAATTGGAATCATTACAAACATCGGTGAACATCACCTCAATTACTGCAAGACATTGGAAGGCTATATCGCTGCGAAAGGGGAAATGTGCAACGCTCTTCAACCAAATGGGGTTCTCATCATAAACGCGGACGACCAGAACACGAAAAAGCTGGATTTGAAAAGCTTTACCGGAAAAATTGTTACAGTCGGCATCCACTCAAAATGTGATTTTAAAGCAACGGATATCTGTTTTTCATCTGAAGGGATGTTCATGACTGTTGAACATATGAAAAAGAAATACAGAATACTTGTTCCGGGTCTCGGGGAACACCAAATATATAACGCACTCGCTGCTATTGCAGCGGTTCATCAGATTGGCATGGACCTTACCGATGTTGCGCTCCACTTCAGGACTTTTCAACCGCTCAAAAAGCAATTGCAACTACTGGAAGGGTTGAACGGCGCAACGATTATCGATGACACATGGAGCATTACAACAACATCCTTGCATGCGGCAATGCAAGTGTTGCAGGCAATTGATCCTGGTAAAAGAAAGATTGCTGTCATCGGAACGATAACCGACCTCGGATCGTGGGGATATGCAATCCATCAGCGGGCAGGAGAAATCCTCGAGCAAAGTAAAATTGATGTACTTGTCACAATAGGAGAACATGCAAAAATAATGGCGGACACTGTTTCCCAAATAAGTGCCAGGATAGAGGTCCATTCATTCAATAACCATATCCTTGCATATGAGTTGCTGAAAAAAATTACAACAGAGGATACGATAGTGCTTATTAAAGGTGACATGTTGAGCGAATCGATCAAGAAGCTCGCTACCCTACTGAGAAAATAGGTTGATTGACAAGTAATTACGAAATATATTTATCTACTCAAATTAGGACAAACACCAAGCCGCCTCATTTGTTTTATCAATATAGTAGAAGTAGTTCAAAATAGAAAGGGGGGATATCATTATGGGTATGGAATGTCCTTGTGGTGTATTGGTCAATGCAGTTTCTAGAAATAACAATGTCCGTTTTAATGGGCAGATGGGAACGGTCGAAGGTGACTTGACTTACATGGCAAACGTATGTGTTACGACTTTAGCTGCTTCTACATTGACCCTTCATTTTACAGATACGGAGACAATGGGCGGTAAGAACAGCTTTACTTTTGTCGCTAATTCTATTACTTCTGTTGAATGCAATAGGGAAGGGCAAAATTGTGAAGTGACAGTCACTGGGACTGGAATCGTCAACAGTGTTCAATTTCCATTCGAAGCAATCTTCAGGGACCAGGTAGCCTCGGCAAACGTGGATATTGTACGAAGCTTTGTCATAACCGGCTTCTTCGATCAAAATGGTGCAGCGCCGGTTGCACAAGGTTCCATTATAGCACTTGGCTGTGAGGATGATTGACAATGCTTGAACTCCCGACTGGCGAGTCGGGGGGTTCTCCTTCTAACGAAAATAAACAGAGGAGGATAGTCTGTGAAGGGCATTCGGGGCCGTTTTGGTCAACAAAGAATTTTGGATTCTAATGTTAGTTTATCAATGCATCTGTTGGAAACGAAACTCTTATCAGAAGCGACATTTTACACCTTTTTAGAGAGGTATAACTTCTTTATCATCAAACCGCTAGTGGGACCGCAACAAGTCTGCATTTCGGTAAATGATGAAGCGCTCGAATTGGCAACCGAGATTGAGGTCTTCCGTTTTTTAAGTAAAGAAGAAGCATTCGAATATTTGACGAAGCAGATTTGCACTAAAAAGCATTATATTATTCAAGCTGCCCCGACAAATCCATCAAATCTATACCAGTGCCGTTTTACTCTTCACAGAAGATCCTCTAAAGCAAACTGGAAAATTGTCCATAGCACATTAGTAGATGAAACTAGCGATCCTTATTATGATCTATTCCATATGTGGAAGCTGAACAATTTAATGACCACTGCAGCGAAAAAGCTAGGTGCCTCTTATCCCGGCTGCCATACAATCGTCGTCGAGGTCTCGAAAGATGTAGCCGGTAAGTTTTGGCTTTCTGACACGATATTACATGAACGTAATAGCAAATGGAGCCAATACCATTCACTTCATCTGAAAAAGTCTTTACGAGCATTCTTGCCAGCTACGGATTTATGTACAAAAAAAACATTGCTTGCATTTTTGAATGCCTATCCAGAGGTAATCATCAAGCCATGTGTAGGTCAACAGGGAAGAGGAATCGTTAAAATAGCAACAACTAGAGATATGACTTTCGAGGTGCATGAGAGGCGAAACAGAAAGTTCATAGAAGACTTTGATCAGCTGTTCCGTTATTTACTTGAGAAGTACCTTTCACAAAAAGATTATATTGTTCAGCGAAGGATATCTCTTAAAGAAATCAATGGGAACCCATTCGATGTGCGTGTCATCACTCAACTTGATGAAGGCAACTGGATTGTGACAGGGCAAGTCGTAAAAGTTGCCGCTAAAGATTATTTCGTATCGAACCGAGCAAGCAAATTGCTCACGTTGGAAAACGCCCTTTCTGAATCGGAAAGTGAAATTTCACTTGAACATTGCGCTAAAAGAATTGAAAAGGTATGCAAAAAAGCTTCAAAGAGACTTTGGAAAGATTCCGGTAAAATTTCGATTATTGGATTTGACATTGGAATTGATGGCAAAGGAAAGATATGGGTGATCGAAGGGAATTATGCCCCATCCCTTTCTATGTTTTACATGTTTGGCAACAATGAAATCCACCAGAGGATTTCTTACTATATAAGAAAACATAAAAAGAGTGACTGATCAAATTACGGTGGAAGGGAGGAAATGCAATGAAGCCGATAGCTGTCAATGACATCAGGAAACTACTCGAAGGAAAAATTATCACCGGACCAGTAAATTGGAAAGTGGAAGATGCCATCTATTACACACGACATGATCACACAAAACGAAATTCCCTTCTTTTTGCAAATAGGGGGGATGCAATCAATTGGGTAGCAATCGATAAAAAAGGCCATTCCCTTGTCATCACAGATAAGTCCTCAATAAATGTGAAAGATGTATTGCCGAATACTACCGTTATGCAAGTAGCGAGCGTGGTCCAAAGCTATTGGAAATTTATCAATTATTATCGGAATCAATTTCAAATACCGGTAGTGACGATAACAGGAACTTGCGGGAAGACAACAACGAAAGATATGATCAAACATATGCTCTCTGTTACGTGGAACGTGCATGCATCGGAAAGTAGTAAAAACGAGCCAAGACGGTCATTTCCTTATTTGATGGGAATTGATGAACATACAGAAGCTGCAGTCTTCGAGCACGGTCTCGGTAATTCAGGAAATATTAAACATCAGTGCATGATTTATCAGCCGACGATCGGAATCATCACAAATATCGGCGCACATCATTTGGACGGGTGTGTAAATTTAGAAGGGTATATAAAAGCAAAAGAAGAAATTATCGGTGGCATCAAAGATGGCGGTACCTTAATCTTAAATGCAGATGATCAGAACAGTAAAAAACTGAGAATCCATGGATTCACGGGAAAGATCATCTATTTTGGAACAGATGCAAAATCGGATTACAGGGCTTCTCGAATAACTTATGGGAAAGGCGGGATGGATTTCGTCCTCCACGCCGACCGTAAGGAATATAAAGTCTTTGTTCAGGGGTACGGGGAGCATCAAGTGAGCAATGCACTTGCAGCATTGGCCGCGGTTCATGAAATGGGAATGGATTTAAAAGACGCAATTTCCCGTCTGAATACGTATAAAAACATGGAAAGGCATTTGGAGTTTTCGAACGGAAAAAACGGATGTACAATTATTGATGATACGTGGACGAACAACCCGACGTCCGTGGAAGCGGCGTTGAAGGTGCTAGACAAAGTTGGAAAAGGAAAAAAAATCATTCTCATACTAGGGGATATCAAAAGGTTAGGGAATTTTGAAAAGAAATACCACAGGGAAATTGGTAGCATGGTCGCGGCAAGGAACATCCATGCACTGATTACAATAGGGGAAAAAGCGGAAGAAATTGCAAGACAAGCAATGAGGGATGGAAGCACCGCGAATATAAGAATGTTCAAGGATGTGAGTGACATCGGAAATCGATTGGATCATTTATTCGATAATCAGTCGATTGTGCTGATAAAAGGACCGATGTCGAGTCGCGGAATGATAGAATTTGCTAGGTCGTTGAAACAGTAAAATGAAAAAGAAGCATCCAACGTTACGACGTTGAGATGCTTCTTCTATTCTTATTCAGTTTGAAAGGACGCGACGCGCATTCATAAAGTTTTGCGTTGCCCATGTAGAGGATAAGCTTTGCGTTACAACCTTGCCAGAAGTGGAAAGGCTAATAAATTGATTGCCGCCGATATAAATGCCCGTTTGGCTGATGCGAGTTCTTTTATTATCCAATGAGAAGAAGAGAAGATCTCCTTTTTTAAGATTGGATTTAAGAACGGCAGTCCCGACTTGAGATTGCTGGCTAGCCATTTTGCTTTTCAAATCAATTCCTTGCTTGTTATATACATAATAAGTAAAGCCAGCACCTGTGAATGTCAATGTACTTTCATTGTATACATAGCCGAATTTAGCTTTGTCCGTAAGGCTTTGTGCGAAGTTGACAATCTTATCCGCAGATGTTGTTGCAGTCGTTGTTGTCGGTTTAGACACGGTTGGCGCAGTCGTTGTAGTTGCCGGCTTGGATACGGAAGGTGCCACTGCCGTGTTGTCTGTAACAACCCTTTTTGCCGTAATATAATGATCTTTATAGTAGTCTACAAGCATAACCCTTGTCACAACACCACCCGAATTCGGGAGGATGAGACGATGATCGCCTGCATAAATGGCAACCAAGCTAGGATTCGTTGACCCTTTCACGCTATTGAAGAAAACAAGATCTCCTTTCCTCAAGTTGGAGCGGGAAACAGTCGTACCCTTGCTTTGAAGTGCTTTAAGGCTCGTTGCATTCAATGTAATACCGTTGTTTTTGTAAACATAATTAACAAAACCAGTACTCGTGAACTTTTTAGTGCTTTCATTGTTCACAGATCCAATTGTCGCCTTATCTTTCAAATCATAGGCAAGGCTGACGATTTTATCGCCTTTCGTTGCTGGATTGGCCGACATTAAACTAGGGAGTACACGGCGTGCACCGATATAGCTTTCTGTATAATACGGTTTGCTATTTAAGTCGGCGATAATGATGTTCTGTTTGGGATCTGCCATGTGGATGACCTTATTATCACCGATATACATAGCGACATGATCTGGGACCTTCGATGCCTTACTACTGAAGAAGAGTAGATCCCCCTTTTGCCATTGGCCTTTTGCAACGGGGGTGCCTTGCTGCATCATGTAGTCTTCATTGTATGTTGCTAGGTCAACGCCATTTTTATCAAAAATATACATTAGGAAAGTGGCGCAAGAAAACTTATACGGATATGTAGGCTTGTATACTGCCGTACTATATGTAGATTTTCCAATTAAGCTCTTTGCCGTTTGGATCAATTGCTCCGCTTTTGCTGCAACTGCCTGTTGCGATGCTTGAGATGTTATAGTGGCGGCAGAGACTGTTTGAGTTTGATCGTATGATGGAATGGCGAGTGAGCTGACACTGACACAAGTGATTAATGCTGCTGAGAGTAGTTTTCGTTTCATATTTGCCTCCTGGGATTTGTAATGTCTTACCTGTGAACGATAGTAGCATGGAAAAAGGGAGTTAATTCGAGGGAATATTTACCTAAGGAAAAGCCGGTTTGCGAGACTGCAAGCCAGCAGAAGACTTATCCCACTTCTTTACAAATAGATTACAGCGTAAAATTGGGAAATTGCGGAATAACAAAAGCGGAGGGCGCTTGATAGGAAAGGTTCGCAGTCTAGATTCGACGCTTCCTGCGGCAACGACTGCATGACCGGCATCCTGCCGGCCTCAGGCATAAGACAAAGATACGGCGTGGCGGTCTTTGCCACAGAGTAGCTTTGACTTATGACCCCGAGACAATCGAACGGCGAAGGGTTCGATTTGCCGTATTTATGCGGTTTTTGCAGAAATTAAGGCATCCGCTTAGCGTCCGGAGTCTAGACGTAAAAAAAGCGTGTGGCTAGGCCATCACGCTTTTTCGTACGTATAAACAAGTTCATTCAATTTGGGATTGACATCTACATGGAGATCATGTTCATCGAAAAACCAGTAGTCCCTGTCTTCGATATAAAAATGAACACCGTTGATTTCCGTTTCGACCGCCAATTCGTCAGGCTTCTCTTTCATGATTCCTAGTGAAAAACCATCGTGCAACGGGCTGGAACCGCCATACCGGGCGAAAAATTTTATATAATCGCCTGTTTCGGCTTCCATCTCTTCTATAAACCAATTTAGTGCATCATCCGATAAAACGATTTTCATTTCAGTATCCCGCCTTTCGGTCGCTGCTTCCATTGTATTATAACCACTTCACTTTTGGCTCGGTTCCCGCTTTAATCCTAGCAATATTTGCCCTGTGCCTATAGAAGATGAATACGCCCATTAAACCGACAATGATCATTAGATAGAAATCACCCGACCAAATATAGAAGGCGAGACAGTAAATGAATCCGACAACTGCCACGATCATAGAGGAGAGGGATACCATTTTTGTTAACTTCAAAGCGATGAGGAACGTAAGGAGGACGATAATGAAAATCGGCCAGTTATATCCAAGTAAAACACCGCCTGAAGTAGCAACAGCTTTGCCTCCTTTGAACTTTGCAAAGACAGGAAACATATGGCCAATTACAGCGACTACTCCGAGTAGAAGCGGGTGAATCCCTGCTGAACTGAAATAAGGCAATAGTGGAAGCAGCACGGCAGCTGTCCCTTTTAAAATATCAAGAATAGTGACGATCAGACCTGCCGTTTTTCCTAGAACCCTGAAAGTGTTCGTGGCACCTAGATTCCCGCTTCCATGCTGTCGGACATCTGTACTATAAAAAAGTTTGCCGACCCACAATGCAGATGGAATGGAGCCGAGTACATAAGCAATTAGTATAAGAATGATAATTTCCATGATGTTCCCCTTTATCAGTAATGAGTATATATGTGTTTCAAGTTTAGCAGAACAGATGAATGCCGACAATGGAATGTGTCAAGTAATGTAATAAGCCAATTGTCTAGATTTTCCTCATCTCATTGCAATCAGCCGGTTTCTTCTATACAATTAATTGAGCGAGCTTCTTGAAACGTTGATTTGACAAGCTTTACAGGAAGCGATACGATAGTATATAAATAAAAAGAGAACATTCGTTTGATGGGGGTTGCGATTTGACGAAGAAGGAAGAAATTTACACATATGATGATGATTCGATTCAAGTGCTGGAAGGCCTTGATGCTGTAAGGAAACGGCCGGGAATGTATATCGGTTCCACGGATTCCAGGGGGCTTCATCATCTTGTCTATGAAATCGTCGATAACGCAGTTGACGAAGCGCTAGCAGGATATGGTTCTGAAATTGACGTTACGATACACAAAGACGGCAGCATTGGCGTACGGGACTACGGACGTGGGATGCCTACGGGAATGCATAAGACGGGAAAGCCGACGGTAGAAGTTATTTTGACCGTCCTTCACGCTGGCGGAAAGTTTGGGCAAGGAGGTTATAAGACGAGTGGCGGCCTACACGGTGTAGGCGCATCAGTTGTCAATGCCCTTTCCGAGTGGCTGGAAGTGACGATTTTTCGTGATGGGAAGAAATATAGGCAACGGTTCGAAAATGGTGGAAAGCCGGTCACTACATTAGAAGAGATCGGAACGACACGAGAAAAAGGTACTTTGATCCATTTCAAACCGGATCCAGCAATTTTTTCAACGATTAAATATCAATATGAATTGCTGTCGGAGCGTTTACGGGAATCAGCTTTCCTGTTAAAAGGCTTGAAAATTGACCTAAAAGAAGAAGGCACCGAGAAGCATGATGTCTTCCATTACGAAACTGGTATCGAAGCGTTCATCTCATACTTGAATGAAGAGAAAGACGTCCTTCATGATGTTGCATACCTTGAAGGGGTAGCAGAAGGGATTGAAGTGGAATTTGCGTTTCAATTCAGCGATGGCTATTCCGAAACGATTCTTTCATTCGTCAATAATGTGCGGACGAAGGATGGCGGCACACACGAAACGGGTGCGAAGACTGCAATGACACGCGTATTCAATGAGTATGCGAGAAAAACTGGAATATTGAAGGAAAAAGATAAAAACCTAGACGGTTCTGATATACGGGAAGGCATTTCAGCAATTGTTTCGGTCCGCATTCCTGAAGAAATCCTCCAATTCGAAGGACAGACGAAGGGGAAATTAGGGACGAGCGAAGCGAGAACGGCAACCGATGCAATCGTCTCACAGCAGCTGCTGTATTTCCTAGAAGAGAATGCAGAGCTGAGCGGCAACCTGATCCGTAAAGCAATCCGTGCCCAACAGGCGAGAGAGGCCGCACGCAAGGCGCGTGAAGATGCGCGTTCAGGTAAAAAACGTCGGCGCTCGGATACTCTCCTTACAGGAAAGCTGACACCAGCACAGTCGAGGAATGCTGCGAAAAATGAGTTGTACCTAGTCGAAGGGGATTCCGCCGGCGGTTCAGCGAAACAAGGGCGGGACAGGACATTCCAGGCAATTTTGCCTCTGCGCGGTAAAGTAATCAATACCGAAAAGGCTAAATTAGAGGATATTATGAAAAACGAAGAGATCAACACGATTATCCATGCAATCGGTGGAGGAGTCGGTGCTGATTTCCAAATTGATGATATCGCTTACGACAAAGTGATCATTATGACAGACGCAGATACTGATGGGGCGCATATCCAAGTGCTTCTCCTGACATTCTTCTATCGATATATGAAGCCATTGATCGAGGCGGGGAAGGTGTTTATCGCACTACCGCCACTTTACAAAGTTTCAAAAGGCGCTGGCAAGAAAGAGCAAGTAGAGTATGCATGGACGGAAGCCAATCTTGACGATGCGATCAAAAAAATCGGCCGTGGCTATATGCTGCAGCGTTACAAAGGTCTCGGTGAAATGAATGCAGATCAATTATGGGAGACGACGATGAATCCGGAAACCCGTACACTGATCCGTGTGACAATCGAGGATGGTGCGCAATCGGAACGTCGTGTCACTACTCTAATGGGGGACAAGGTAGAGCCGCGAAGAAAATGGATTGAGTCGAACGTCGATTTCGGCACCGAAGATCATAATATTTTAGAAAATGAATTTTTGCATGTTGAGGGGGATTTTGAATGACTTCAACCGAGCGATTCCAAGACTTGCCTTTGGAAGAGGTAATTGGCGACCGTTTTGGACGATATAGTAAATACATCATTCAGGACAGGGCCCTTCCGGACGCAAGGGATGGTTTAAAACCTGTACAAAGAAGGATTCTGTACGCGATGTTCCATGAAGGGAACACCCATGAGAAGGCATTCAGGAAATCAGCAAAAACAGTCGGGAATGTCATCGGCAACTACCATCCACATGGAGACACTTCCGTATATGACGCGATGGTCCGGATGAGCCAGGAATGGAAACTCCGCCATCTCATGATTGAAATGCACGGGAACAACGGTTCTGTAGATGGCGATCCGGCAGCTGCAATGCGATATACGGAGGCAAGGCTATCTGCAATTGCTTCGGAAATGCTACGTGACATTGGTAAGAACACAGTGGAGTTCATTCCAAACTTCGATGATACAGAACCCGAGCCGACCGTTTTGCCTTCCCGCTTCCCGAATTTGCTCGTCAATGGATCTACCGGGATTTCCGCTGGATATGCTACAGATATTCCACCCCATGCTTTACACGAAGTTATCGATGCAGTACTGATGAGAATGGATGAACCTAACGTGTCCGTAGAGCAGTTGATGACTGTATTGAAAGGGCCTGACTTC
This sequence comes from Sporosarcina pasadenensis, assembly GCF_047228845.1. Classification (NCBI taxonomy): domain Bacteria; kingdom Bacillati; phylum Bacillota; class Bacilli; order Caryophanales; family Caryophanaceae; genus Sporosarcina; species Sporosarcina pasadenensis. Next base: position 205,291 of record NZ_JBFEGM010000001.1, on the reverse strand, counting down.
CCGACTGGTGCAATCATTCAAGGGACAGATGGAATCAAGACTGCGTATGAAACAGGCAGAGGCCGTTTCATCATCCGCGCAAAATCAGAAATCGAATCGTTAAAAGCAGGTAAATCGCAAATTGTCATCACTGAAATTCCGTATGATGTCAATAAAGCGAATTTAGTGAAAAAGATGGACGAACTCCGGTTGGATCGAAAACTAGATGGCATTGCAGATGTGCGAGACGAATCAGACCGTACTGGGCTGCGAATTGTTGTGGAATTGAAGAAAGATATAGACGGCAATGCAATTTTGCAATACTTATTGAAAAATACCGATCTTCAAGTAACGTATAACTTTAATATGGTCGCTATCTCGAATAGAAGACCGACGCTTATGTCGTTGCCGATGCTATTAGATGCATACATCGACCACCAAAAAGATGTCGTTACGAGACGCTCCGAGTACGATATCCAGAAAGCGAAAGACCGACTGCATATCGTGGAAGGTTTGATGAAAGCTTTATCGATCCTTGATGAGGTGATCAAGGCGATCAGGGCTTCAAAAGACAAGCGGGATGCGAAGAATAATATTATTGAAAAATTCGGATTTACCGAAGTTCAAGCAGAAGCAATCGTATCTCTCCAGTTATATCGATTGACGAATACGGATATTACTGAGTTGAAAAAAGAGGATGCAGAATTAAGGAAGCTGATCGATCAGTTGGATGCTATTCTGAAAAGCGATAAAAAGCTTTCCACAGTCATTAAGAAGGAGTTACTTGAGGTCCGTAAGCAATTCTCTGAACAAAGAAGGTCTGTCATCGAAGAGAAGATCGAAAACATCAAAGTAGACCTCGACATCCTTGTTCCGAGCGAAGAAGTCGTCGTATCGGTGACAAAAGACGGCTATGTGAAACGGACGAGCATACGTTCGTACAGTGCATCTAACGGCACCGGCCAAGAGATGAAGGAATCCGATTATAGTCTGTTGGAATCGGTCATGAATACGCAGCACCATTTGCTATTATTCACTTCTCTCGGAAATTATCTATATCAACCCGTGCATGAATTGCCGGATATCCGCTGGCGGGATCTCGGTCAACACATATCAAGTATCATTTCTCTTGAACCGAATGAGGAAATCATCTCGGCAATCGGAATTGAAAGCTTTGACGAACAAACATTAGTATTGACAGCTGCAGATAACGGAAACGTCAAGATGTCGAAGCTATCCGATTTCCAAGTGCAACGCTATTCTCGAACATTCAAGGCGATGAATTTGAAAAAAGGCGACCGGTTAGTCGATGTGCAACTCGTATCGGGTGAAGAAGATATAATCCTATTCAGCGAACAGGCATTCGCGTTGCGGTTTTCACTCACTGAGTTGTCAGTGACGGGTGTACGGACTGCTGGTGTACGAGGCCTCAATTTGAGGACGGATGACAAGCTTGCTTCCATGCTCGTCGTACGTGACGAAGCTGAGTCAATCCTAATTGCCACACATAGAGGATCAGTCAAGAGGATGGCTTTGAAGGAATTGGAGGTCGCCTCTAGGGCTCAGCGGGGCGTAGTTGTGTTGAAAGAGTTGAAAACGAATCCGCATCGGATTATTGGCACTCAATTTGTCAAACCTAGCGACACGATCATCCTATCGACTAGCAAAGATAATAAAGTTGCTGTCGATGCCGGATCATTGCGGCTCGTCGATCGCTATTCGAATGGAAGTTCGATGGTTGACGAAAGCAAAGAAGGAAAAGTGACTGCTCTATATAAAGAAGTGAAAGCTGAAACGAAAGCTTGATGAAAAGCGCCTGCTGGCAAGATGTCGGCAGGCGTTTTAGTACGTCTAAAGATGTAGTGACATTTGGAAGGTTTTAACGTATAATAGTTCGAAAGTCGAAATAAAACAAAAAAGAATAATGGGGAATGCGCATGTGGAAAAACCGTAACGTTTGGATCATTCTTGCGGGAGAAATGATTGCCGGACTCGGATTGTGGACAGGAATCATTGGTAATCTGGAGTTTCTACAAGAGAAGATCCCATCTGATTTCGTAAAGGCGATGATTTTATCCATCGGATTATTGGCCGGCATCATTGCAGGTCCGACAGCAGGTCGGATCATTGATCAGTCGAGGAAAAAGACTGTATTGATTGTAGCGGGTATGGGAAGGCTCGTCAGTGTTCTATTCATGTTGCTAGCCATTGCAACTGGATCTGTCTGGTGGATGGTTGCATTTATCATCTCCATCCAATTATCTGCAACTTTTTATTTTCCGGCATTACAGTCAGCTATCCCTCTTGTCGTTAAAGATAAAGATTTGCTGACGATGAACGGAATGCATATGAACGTTGCTACAATAGCACGTGTCATCGGTACAGCTCTCGCAGGCGTCATGCTCGTTTACTGGTCGTTGGCATCATTATATTGGGTATCGATGATTGCGTATCTGGCACTGTTGGGCTTCACGATGATGCTGAAGATCGATGAAGGGAAGGGGAGTGGGCGCTCCCAACGGAAAGATGGAGACAAAGGCGGGTTCATGGAAGTTTTTCCCGTTTTGAAAGCATATCCTGCAGTCGGCATGACACTAATTATGACGATGATCCCTTTGTTATTTATCGGGTCATTCAATCTCATTGTTATCAATATTAGTGAAATTCAAGATTCCGCATCGATTAAAGGATTGATTTATACGTTTGAAGGGATTGCCTTCATGATCGGGTCATTTGCAGTAAAGTTCATTACACGGAAATGGAAGACGACGGTCATTTTATTCTTCTTTGCATCAATGGTGGCAGTTGCTGAGTTCATGCTATTTTTTGCACATAATATCGTATTAACATTGGCTGCATTTGCTGTATTGGGCTTTGCATTAGGATGTTTTTTCCCAACAGCAATGGTCGTATTTCAGAAACAGATGCCGAAAGCGTACCATGGACGTTTTTTCTCATTCCGAAATATGTTGGAGCGAATCATGTTCCAAGTAGTATTGTTAAGCGCAGGGGCATTTTTAGATATCGTTGGGCTACAGACGATGGTCATTATTTTTGGAGTGATCAGCTTAAGTTTGACGTTGTTGTTTTTCATTCAAATGAAAAGAAGAAATATTGTTTTAGAAGAGAAACAAACAGAACCTGCAGCTGAAGTTATTTTATAATCCGCGGCAGGTTTTTTGTTTCATAAAAAAATCGGTTTCGTCTCACTGTTATAAGTATACTTCATTGTGATATTCATCTTCCTATAATATATATTATGTAAACTAAACTATTTTTGCGTAATATAAGGGTTTGCCCCCTGAACTCCCCATAATATCGGTTATTAGGAACCTGTTTTTCATAAGTTCCTCATAATAATATTGAACCATAATTGCCTTACCGAACGATAATTCCCTTCTTCCGTACACATTATTTATTATCGTTCATTCACATCATTTGGAGGTGCTTGTTACTATGTTGCTGCAAGATGCTATTGATGAGTTTATCCTTTACATCGAGATTGAAAAAATTACTCGAAAAATACGGTTTCCAGTTACTCTTTAGATTTGAAAATGTTTCACGATTTTCTAATTGCGCACGAGCGTTCTCTACATCTGAACGATATAAATAAAACGATTGTACGCCGCTTTATCCAAGAAAAAGTTGCAAAAGATCAACTGAAACCACGTACTCTACATCGGAAAATCTCTAGTCTTAAATCTTTTACAAAATATTGCACGCAAGAAAACTTTTTAGATAATGACTTCATGATTGGTATTGAGAGACCAAAAGTCGATGATAAACTTCCTGTGTATATGACGTTACCTGAACTACGCAAACTCTTTGGATATCTAGATCAAAACACAAGTCGCTTTGCACTTAGTTTCTTGCTACATCAGGTATGCGACGTTCTGAATTGGTCGGTCTCATATGGGAACAGATTAACTTAGATAGCAAAACAGTAACGATATATGGTAAAGGGAAAAAAGAGCGCTTAGTTCCCCTCCATCCAATTACGATCCCATTGTTTGAAAAGTATCATATGAGTCGTTTAGAGCATCAGATACACCCTTCTCAGCCTGTATTTCTAAATAAAAATGGAAACGCCCTAGATCCCCGCGGATTACATAAGATATTTAAAGAAATACTTGAAAAAGCAGGTTTGCCGCCACAACGCTTTTCATTACATCATTTACGTCATACTTTTGCTACCTTGCTGCTACAGGAAAATAAAGAAAACGTGGATCTTCGTATTGTTCAAGAACTACTTGGCCATGAAAGCCTAGCTACAACTCAGATGTACACTCATGTAGACTTTGAACAAAAAAAGAAAGCAATCGATTCTTTTGTGCTATAAAAAAATAAATAAGGTCTAAATGAACTATATAGGATTTATACGTTCCAAAATCAGTTTACTTTTCAATTTCACAGATTTTAATAGTAGACATAATATTATTATAAACCACTAACCGCTAAAAAGCGGTTAGTGGTTAGTGGTTTATAATGCTTTATAGACATTATTTCAAAGGATTATAAAAGCTAGGATAATGTGATCCATAGCTATACGCAGGTCTTTCTTGCCTATAACCATAACTTTGTTGCTGCTGATACGGATTTACTTGGTATGGTGTCTGATATTCCATCAATTGCGGTTGCGGATATCCAAATTGTTCAAATGGAATATTCTTTTCTATCATGCGAGTGTTTGCAAGTTGCTGCTGAGCTTGTGTGAATGCAAAATTGATTATATAGTTTTGGAATTGATGAATTTCATTTTCATCTCTCTTAACAAATGCAAATACATTAGGGAGATCGTGTTCAATTCGTTCAATATCTAAAGTGATATTATTTTTTCGTTCTAAGTTTAACGCTGTTTCAAAGAGAGTTTCGATAATTAATTGTCCAGTTTGAATTTCTTTTATATATTTTTGATCGCTTAAAATATAGCTCTTGAGGTTCCCCTTCTCAAAATCGGAGTGATTCAATAAATACTTGATACTATCATGCATAACACCCATCTCACTAAATATTGTCGATATAGAATATCGGAATCCGTGTGGGGTAAAATATTTCTCTGTATTTGTATATAACTTTCTACCTTCAATGACTGAATTTTTATCAGCCGCCACTTCCCCTGGCTTGCAATCCCGCACCGTGATCCAACCAAGAGAAATGCATAAATTTCTTGTGATTGCATTAAATTGTTTATTCTCTAATGGCTTGCCACGCATCCCATACAATAGCTGTTCATTAGAATCTAAGTTGCAATCTTTAATGTACTTCTGCAGCATCGCAAACAATTTTGGAGGCAAAGGCAAAATAAAGTCTTTGTTTTTCGAGTTTGTATCCGCCGCCTTATGACTAAACTCCAAACGCCCTTCCGCCGTTACAGATTTAACCAGTAGCTTACATAAAGAGGAATTACGTAAACCGGTATACATGGCGATTAATGTTGGCATTAGTACATTTTTCCCTTCCTGATTTAGCTTAAAAGCAGCTTTGTACACCTCATAAAGTTCCTTTAGAGATAATGCTCGTTAGTGATGACCATTACTATTAACAACACCTTTATCAACTTCTATGAAAACATTTGCTTTCAAAATGCCAAGGTTTATAAGGTAACTATTAAGAGATTTAAGGCTAGCTACCCGTTGTTTAATTGTTCTCTCGCTATATCCCTCTTCACGCAGCTCAGTTGTCCATGCTTTGGCTAATAAGAAGTTGATGTTTTTCACACTCGGATCAACTTGCTCAGCTTCCATAAACTCTTGGAATGCATATATATTTTTGTGATAAGCGGCTTTCGTGTTCTCTGAATGATTGTGATGCTCATTAAAATGTGCATAACACTCCAATATGGTGCTGTTTTCATTGATTGATAAGTTGTTCATAATTAACTATCTCCTTTTTCAAACGACAAAAACCCCAATTCTAATAACCTATTGAATGCGTGGCTCCGCTTCAACAAGCAATTAAAATTGGGGTTTTCCCTTTTCCGAATATTGGATTGTCGTATAATTTATTAACATCTTAACATAACTTTGCACTAAGTCAATAGTTTTTTAACATAATTCTAGAGAACTTAGATTATGCTCCTAATTTAAATTTATTGCCAATCAGTAATGGTTCTAATTTATCCAAAACTCACGGCTGCAATTGTGTTTCTTTTTTAGGTACTATCCGCTTTTACCATCCCAAATCATTCAAATTAATGTAATTATATTGCATGAGACCAATTGCATCTAATGTTTCCAAAATGCCGTGTGTGCGCCTTATCCTTTTAATCGAGGTAAATATGCCCCTAAGCTCTTCTAAGGTCCTTACGCACGAACGTAGACTGTTAAGTTATCCTTGTAATCCTATTCATAATTCCGCTTATGGATTGTAGGTAAAAAATTATCATCTAATTTATTTCTCCAGTCCCTGTCGTAAATTAATTGCGGCTTCCCCTCTAACATCTACCAATGCTTGAGCGTGGCGGCGGCTCGATAGTCACTATTGCTAACGTGCGCAGTGACAAAACGATTCCTGCGTATATCGCTTCAAAGAACGGTATTGCTGGGTTAATCAAGAACGTTGTACTGGAATAAGGCAAACAAGTGATCCGCGTCCACGCCATAACCCCTGGCGCATTGAACACACGAAGCTGCGCGCGAACATCGAGAAGGAGCCGCGGTACGAGGAATGGATCAACTCATGAATACCGATAGGCCTCGTCGCTGAGCCTTCGGAGGTCGCACAGGCCGAATTGATGTCGGTTGGACAGTGAGATGATGCCACGTCAGCGACGTCTCGGAAGTGCAGATCGTCGCTGGGAATGTCGATTGGATCTATGACGAGTTGAAGAAGAATTAGTATCGATCTGAATGAACAATTTCTCTATCCTTTATTACATCATCATACGGCCCATGCCAGGCTTGCCGCCGCCTGCACCAGCTCGCTTCTGGGAGATCTGCAACGACTGCATCCGCAGAAAAGACATTGCCGCCACGGTTGTAGCGTTTTGAAGTGCGGAGCGTGTAACTTTTGTTGGGTCGACGATATCCGCTTGCATCATGTTGAACCACTCGCCTTCTACTGCGAAGAAGCCGATGCTTGACTTCTTCGCGTTTCAAGCAATTGATAATTATGAAGAAATGGCCTTACATCAAACTTATCCAATTCCTGATTCAATAAGGGCGGGACATCATTATTTTGAATATAACAACACATGCATAAATATTAAATTCTCCAGCTACTAAATAATAGAGTTCTTCAGTTGAATACAACTTTGAGTTATTAATTTTTACTCACTTATAATATAGCTTTTTTATCTTTGTTTACAAAAACCTTGAAAAAACAGCTCATATAAATGTAGATCCTCCTATTTTGTGAATTCACTAATAAAAGTCACCTATTATATGTTCTAGACGACTCTTTCTTCAAGGGTTAAGATTTCGAAACATTATAAAATCCAAATCTACCTTGAGTATGGTCTTTAGTAAACTCAATGAGATTAATATCCTTATTGATATTTATGGGTGGTACTTTATTTTCAAAGAGAATAATTTGAGTATCTTTGTAATTTTTCGCAAGGTCTTCAAAGAACGATTGTTGGATATTATTCGGAACTATTTCATCATCATTATCTTTACTTTTTTGTTTTGCTTCTTTGAATGTAGTAACAGGAGAATCTAGAATTACAAAACCAGGATGTGGAAGATTCTTATTCTTGCAAAAGCGTAATAACCCAATAACAAAAGCACTGTATAACAATGCCCTATATCCCTTACCAAAATCGGAGCGTTGCTTATCTGATATCAAAAGCTCTATAACCCTATTTCTTCCAACTAAAACTTCCTCCAATTCAACTTCAATTTCCTGCTTATTATCGAAAGCCCATCCCTCTAAAATATTTGATATGTAATCCTTAAAATCTAAATCATTAAGTACACTTACTAGTTCAACCGCATTTGTTTTATTTATATTCTTTGTATCTTTTTGATTACTTAAAGTCTCACGCAAGATTAGGAAGTCATCTAATTTATCTTTTAATGCCTTTACTTCAATAAAGGTTTGATTGAATTTTAATACCTCATCAATTTTCTCTTTAATTTCTTCCGACTTTGGTCTTAGAACTTCACTTATATCACTTTCAATTTTTTCATATTCCCGTCTTTTTTTATACAAGACGTTATTAATTTCTTCTAGCTCCTTTTTTAAATCAGAGGAAGACTTTTTTAGATCTCTAATATTAAGTTGAATTTTATCTATTTCTGCCAGACAAGACATATTAACACTTTCCACATCAAATTCTTTTGAAGTTTGACACTTATCATTCTCAATAGGCGTTCCACAAAACGGACAACTTACCGTATTGAGTTGGGAAAAATAATGGGTGCCTTCGTTAATAAATTCTAATCGCTTAATATCTGCATTATATTGTTCTTCCAATAGATTAAAACGTACTAACAATGCATTTATTACAATAGATCTAGATTCTCTAAATTTAATGTCCTCTAAACTTTCTTGTCTTTTTATATTTAGGTTATCAATATTTTGATTGATAACACTAAATTCCTCTTTTAACAATTTTATTTCCAAGATAGCATCATCTTGGATTTCCTCCTTCGTATTAAAACTATTCAGCTCAGTCCTTGTATTCTCAATCATTTCATCCAAAATTTCCAGCTTAGCAAATACCTTAGCTTTTATTATTTCAGGTTTTTCCGTTTCGTCTAATTGACTATCGTCTTCTCCGGTTAGAAGTAGTTTCAAAACTGATTTCTCCAGCGTGGCATCAGCGTATTGTCCTGAGTGAATTGGAGATTTTTTTGAAATTATTCTTTCCTCACTAATAGTAATGTAATTTCTTAAATGTCTGAAACTCAAGGAAATCTTCTTATTATTCCCATTTTTCTTAATCCAATTTGTTTTTGTAAACCCTGATAAACTTAAGAGATAGCCTGATATGTTATTAGTCTTCCCCGCTACGTGAGATTCAAATAGTAACTTAGGTTTTACTGAACCTATTTCATTAATATCACTCAAATAAAGGTTAATGACTCCTCCTTGAAGTTGTCGCTCTAATGTTACAATCTTGCCATTTGTAGTGATTTCCAATAGAGCAGTTTCATATCCTTTCCCTTCTGGAATACTTTTAGGCTTTTCACTCGATCCTAACAGAAAATTTATACACTCAAATATATATGTTTTACCACTATCTGAAGGTCCAGTTATTATATTTAATCCTTTCTCAAATCCAACAAATACTGGTTTAACCATCGGACCGATCAGCATCAATTTGTTTATAGTAAAACCACCCATTAAATCTCCCTCCTTAAGAAAGATTCGTTTACGAATTCTCCTCCCCATCTATCTACGTTATTTCGAATATACTCTTTCAACTGATTATTAGAGTAATCTTTAAAATGTAATTTCACCCAGTTTGATTTTGATTTTAGTTTATGCGAGTAATCCGTTTCAAAGTATCTTAAAAACGGACCGGTAAGAGTATTAGCAGAATAAACTATCCCTTCTTCTTCAAAACTTTTCTTTAAAAGCTCTCTACTTTCCATTAATTCCAGTCCATCTTGAATTAGTTGTCTTCTTACAAATAATTCACCCGATCTATGTGGCGTAGGGGGATGTAAGCTATCTTCACATTTTAGAACATCTCCTGTATGTAATATCAAGTAATCATAGATCACTAGCCTGTCTAGGTCTATTACGTCGGGGCTTATTGCATCCAATATTATTAATGTTCTTAACCCTATTTCGAGTGGGGTATTGATTAATTTAATTTCACTCATTAGAAGTCACCCAGTCTATTTTATTTTCATTGGCCAAATGATGACACATTCCATGCTGATCATTTTTCGTTAAAACTGAATTTAGAGGATTATTGTTCGTTAAATTCATTAGTCTAGCTTTTTCAGTTACACTTTTCACTCTTTCATATCCACTTGAAAAACTTCTATCTTCGACGGTATCAACGATTCCATAAAATAGTTCATCTTTTAATTCTTTAAAGGCATTTACATTTGGAGGAATAGTATCCCTTTCAAATTTCATCAATGAATCGGCTTGATAAAAATGAGTCCGTTGTCTTTGAAAATGACCGATTAATGATCCTAGTTCTTCTTCTTTAGTTATGCTACTTTTTGTATAATCCTCATATGCCCTAAAAAGTTTATTAACGTATGTAAGTTCACGTTCATGCACTTCTTCTGGAGGTGCTAAAGGTTTAGGTCTTGGCTTATGAAGCCCCCCGCCAAATCTATAAGAAAAATACGGTGTCTGTCTGTGTTGTTCAATTAATTCATGAGGATCTAAATATGTGAAGATACCAAAGTCAATATTGGTGTCGATGTGCAATAACAAATCTTTATCTAACTCGATATGCTTTGTGTTAGTGATCTTCTTCTTAACACTATTCTCCCAATTTTCAATGAATTGCCTTTTTAATTCTTCTGGGTCATTTAACAAGTCATGTAGCGCTATAGATACACTGTTAGCACATACAAAATAATAATTTTGCGGAACGTTATAAGCCTTAATATATGTGTAATAACATAACTTCCCAATCTCCAACCAAATATCCGAAGGGTTTAAAGCATTTTTATAATGTTTACACTGATAGTTATCCCATATTAAATTTTCCTTTTCTTCTCGATAGTTTTTATAACCGATAACATCCCTCCCCATATCTCCTGCGCCGCCACATCTATATACTTTATTATATTTTGTCTTCAAATAACCGTCTGCCCATTCTCTGATAATATCTTCAAATTGTTTATCAGAAAAAGTCTTAATTTTATCAATTGGAGCGATTAATGTACCGAGTATTAACTGTTGGTTAGTTAACTGATGAGTGACCTCTGGCGCACTAATATCCAACATCTCATATTTAATGAATTCAGCCATAAAACTCCTCCTATAGAATTAAATAATATAAATTCCACTTCTTATAGTGAAAGTCAAAATTACAAATTTCTTCCTAATAATATTGATACTATTCTATCAATCTTCAAAAGACTTCACAAGACAATTACTAGCACTGTCTCATGTAGAGGCGGGCATGTTGCAGATATATATACCAATCTCTCCCATACTTTTAGGGCGATTTTTATATACCTATTTTCATGCCCCTAAAATGATTGTTCATGCTGTAGCTTTAATTTGGAATATAAAGTGCAGCGAGTAAAGGGATTACATGAAGGGTTAATCTTTTCTGAAGCCTTTCTAAAAGCGCAAGCCTTCCTTAATTGGCTTAATTCAATAAAACCTGAGCCTAGTATACAAAATATAAAAAGGGTACGAGTGCCATAAAACACCCCTACCCTTTCTTTATTTAATTTGCACGGTACTTATTCAGTAATTCATGTATAGCCAATGTATACAGATCTGAAAGTCGTAAACGGGTTTTAGTAGCAAGCACTTTCATTTCTTCAATATAATCAGACTGTAAAGTAACCGTTGTTCTAACAGCAGCTTTATTCGTAAGATTTAATTGCATTAATGCTTCATGAATAGAATGGTCTTTAGAAATATTCGATTCTCGAGTCACTGTTGAGATTTTTTTCGCTGTTGTCATTCGCTTTTTGGAAACGACGTCTATGTCTTTTGGTTCCTTATCTGAATCACCTGTGTACCCCCATTTCCCCTCTTGCTCTTTAAATCCTAATCTAATCAACCTGGTTCGCAAAGTACTGGTCCCTAATCCTAACTGCTCACTAACTTCATATACATTCGCACCCGTTTCATTCAAATAATTAATAACCTCTCCTGCTGTCTTCATTTGTCATCTACCTTTCATCAAAAAGTCATCAGATATTGAAAATATATTTTCGTTTTACATAAACAATATACTTGACCAACTCTTATATTCGAAGACCTAATGATCTTTTTAATCAAAGTGATGCTTTAATGTATTGCAATGGAACAATACGGAGAAGCACAGTTACATAGTGATGCAAATTGACACGAAACACCTACAAGTTTGAATAGCAAGTGAGTCACCACTATTAATAGCTGAATACATCAAAGAAAGGAGTTTCCTTTATCCGTTACCAATAACAGATACCATGTACAAATGCCATGTAAACATATTTACTATAGTTTCCCTCTAATTTTCAAGGTGTTTCCCTATTCGTTTGGATTAACCGATACGTTTAAAAGATACCAATATACGGAGTAATACACTTATACAGCAGTTATTCGGGAGATTTATCTATCTCTCAGAAGTAGATACTATTTATAGATACCATGACGCAACGTTGATATTATTCTGTTTTGCTAACTTAAATATGCTTCATCATCAAGTACCTATCATTAGTCACGGTTAATCGTTACCATGGTGTATCCTTTAGCTTCATACCTACAAGTGGGTCTATTATAGATATACCCAGTTTTGGGTATGAACGACTTCATAGGCCTGAATCCTTCAAACCTTTGATATACCTGGTTTTTCACAATCGTTTTAAATGCCTCCGTGACGACTAATACCCTCTTGTAGCCCTTAATTTAGTCTAACTTTTAAATGTTTTTGCAGCTTCATTTTAAAAGATGAAAGAAGTTCAGATAACTATGTAAGTACTTTTATTGATGCACAGCAATAAAAAAAGAAGTTTCTTTTACGAAACTTCTAGAAAGCGAGAAATAATAATCATTGCTCTAAACTTCATTTCTTAACCCAACTTCAGCTCAGCAATATCAACCGAGAATAAGTCATAATACTTGTACATAAACATTTCGAATTGATCAGATGTAATTTTTTTTGATAATCCCAGAGACGACTCAGGAACAAGCATTTCTACAATTCGTTCATCTGCCTCGTCAACGGAATATGTTTTCATATCTGATTTAAGATATTGTAAAGAATTAGATGTATCACTCTTATATTCCCTCTTAATAGTACGCGTTTCTATAACTTCGGTGCCTAAATGATTAATATTATAATTTAATGAAAAATGATAAGTGGTTTCATTCAAAGTTCCCTACTCCTTTAATTTCATTTTCGGTTTACCATCATCCTCTTAGTAATTAGCAATAAGCGGCTCCCACTCAAATCTATTGTACCACTTTCCATTTTAGATGACTATAGTCGGTCGAATAAACCTTCAATTTATCTGTTAATAAATTGAGAGGTGATAAAATGAATGTAATTGAGGCCTATGGGATTGTTTTAAAGAAGCATCGTACAGAGGCAAAGTTGTCTCAAGAAAAACTAGCATTGAAATGTAACCTTGATCGCACTTACGTCGGAATGCTTGAGAGAGGCGAAAGACAGCCAACAATTTCAACGCTTTTTATTATTGCTGAAAACTTAAACATTTCAGCTTCAAATTTGATAGAAGAAGTAGAGCAACTTTTAGAAAATGCAACAGAGATTGATTGAACCTTAAATCCAATAATTTATTTAACAGTTCAGTTAAGGGCAGGAATTATTGACAGTATTAATCTAATCGGCATGTATTTCAACAGCAAATTACAATATAAATAGTATTTAAAAACGCTCATTCCAGAGCGTTTTTTTGACGTATATTTACTTGTAATATTTTCACTAAAGCACCCGATTGCTGAAGATTGTTATTGAAGTAAACTGCTCTACATTACGGTTCGCGGAAGCGTGCACTTTTTTGCACGGCTAATGTTGTGCTTTCTTTTTGCATTTTTGCTATTGACTTCGCATAGTTGGTCTTATACTGTACGATGCACTATTCAAATTGTTAGCTTTATAATCCGAGTCTGGCACCTACTTCTGCATACTCTATATCTTTTCTTTCTGCATTCCAATTACCCCCTGTTTGTCCGTCCCATATCGCTCCTGTTTCAACGAAACCGACAGACGCAAACAACTTCCGGACGGCTTCGTTTACCATCCAATATGATGTAGCAACTGCATCGGCTTTTCCTTGTGGAAACGACTTTATATAATCAATAACTTTCATCATTGCTTGTTTGCCAAATCCTTTGCCTTGATGCTTTTTATCAATCATAAAGCGATTAAGTCCATAAGTAGATTTATCTCCATATTTTTCACATAAAAGTGAACCTTCCGCCAGTTCGTAAAATCCAATATCGACATATCCAATGACTTCATCATTGTTGCATATAGCGAAGATTATAGGAGGTTTTTCGTCGTTGAGTATCTTTACATAGGCTTTAGCCAAACAATATATGCTGGAATCCACATTTCCTTTCTGATCGTCTGTTATGCTTAACTTCAACACTGCCTCAAAATTATCGTGGGTAATCTTTCTTAATTCAATCATTTTTCTTCCCTACTTCCGAAAATATAAATTCGCTGCATCTGCCCGTAACGCCGTTCCCGTCCCCAAGGACAAGGGTGAAGCGCAGCGCCGACAGGCGGCGTGTCCTGTCCGGCTGCTGCCCGCCCGATGCCATGCGGAACGCTAGGCGAGAGGCTCACACATTTCAACTCCAATAATCAAATCTTGTTTATTCTATTATTCGCCCTTTGTTATTCAAGTATCCTGACCCGTTAGCAGAAAGGTTGCCGCCTAATTTAACAATTGCACTCGTTTTATTTCTCGCCTGTTAGTATTCAACGAAATGGCCCGATTGCTGAACAACACTCTTCAACTAAACTGCCCCCTTTAGTTAAATAAGAAAGAGCCGTCTAAACAGCTACGATCTTCGAGTAAAGCTACCCGTTAGTTCAATAAATTATTAACGCAACAAGTAGCCGACAATTAGGAAGGCAAGTCTTACAGGTGTTACAAGTTGGAGAAGCCTTTCAAGGAAAAGTATTAGATTATCAGAGAATGAACTTGTCCCGTAATAAACAGATATAATCCGATCAGAGAAAGTATTATACCTACATAAAATGGCCAAGGATTATCTTCTTTTTCTTTGTCAAAAGTAAAAAAGGTAACTATGCAAAAGATAAGAGCAATAACAGGAATAAAGCCATATCGGTCTCCAAATGTGAAGGCAATTCCACCCATTATCATACCTATAAGCCCATAAGAATTTTGAGTTGGTTTTCTGCCTATGTATTCTTTGTCATCATTGGATAAGCCCTCGTTTCTGTCCCCCCATATGTCGATGACTTTCATTCTATTTAGAAATTCGATTGTTTTTTTAAATGCCTTCAAAAACCGCACCTGCTTTCCCGTTAATCCAGCCTCCATAAATTAATTACGATCTTTCGCAATCTGGCCGATTGTTAAACACAAGTTAAACAACACTTTTAAACTAACCTGCCACGTTAGTTGAATAGCAACAACCTTTTCAAAACAGCCTATATTATATGTAATTTGTACTCTGTACGGCTTAATTCTGCTTGTTTTGTATGAATTCCACGTTCTTCACATATCTTTGAAATCCACTCTTTATTTTCTTTTAAAGTTTTAGTTCCGAAAATTACAGCTGTAGGCTTAATCAATTGAAAACGTTGTTCTTCTTTTATAAAAGATATTAACCGCCATTCATTTTCGTATTCCCAACTATCAAATTTACTTAGGGCAGCTAGTTGAATTTCATCTATAGGAGTTCTATTCGAATAGTCATTTGTATCAAACAACTTATTTGTATATTTAACAGGTGAAAGTGATTGTATTGTTCTACTCGTATAATCAAGACTAGAGAAGTCATATTCAATGCAAATACCTTCATGGTTTTGGGCATAGTGACTCCACATAAGAATGTTGTCATGAGTTTCAGTGAAACACGCTACATATACAGTTGACTGATACAATTCGCTTAGGCTTTTTATGTAATCCTCATAAGTTTCCTTTGTTTGTTCAGTCATATATTTAATTTTTGAATTTAAGTCTTGGATAGTTAGTTCGTCTTGGTTTAGTGAATTCCCTAACAACCGTCCTAAGTCCTTTAACGGAACATCTTTAAAAAGGTTTTTTATTTCGCCGAAAAAATCTTCGAGATTTCGGTTTGGATAAAGATGAAAAAAACTTGTGCTGAAATCTAATAACACCTTTTCTCTAATTCTATTTAAATGAATTTCATAATCGACTGTTAAACCAGAATCATAAGGGTCGTTAAAGTTATACGCAGGGCTTAAAAAAGCAGTATCATTATTTAGTGTATCAGCTAAGTGTTCGTTGATTGGTCGATATCTATATAATTTCGGCGGTAGAATATCAAGTTTAGCTAATGTTAAGAGTGCTAAGTGATTCTCTTTTTCTTCCTGGCTAAACAAAATTTCAAAAAACTTATCTTTTGAAGTAGTATCGTACAATGGTTTTTGTCCCTCCTTACAAAATTTAAATAAAAACATTAACATAGGATCTGGTAATTAACTCTATACTTAAAGGCTTACAGAAGGATTATCTGAGGAATAATTTCTTTGATTGATTAAAAATAAACATATATTCCAACAACAATAACTATAACAATGCTAATAGTTACGCAAACATTTCCCCCAGTTTCCTTTGGCAAACCTCTTCTTAAACTAAGTTCAAAAGAAAAAAGAGTAGCCTAAGCACCCTACCCAATGACCTTAATTAAGCACCCGTTAGTTGAAAATATACTCCAGCAAACCGTAGCCTTAATATGGCTGTATAGACCTATTCAATCATCACCGTTTGCTTAAATTTATGAAACCCCTTTTCTTAATCCGCCCTATTGTTGAACGGGCGCAAGTCCTTGTTCCAGAATTGAACCCTATTGTGGAAGAATTACGTATTTTACAATGGTAAACTCATAATAAACTGTTCACCAATGGGACCAATTTTTCTTTGTCCCGTATCTTTGAAACCTACACTTGAGTACAGTCGCTTAGCAGGAATGTTTCTATGATTAACAGCTAATACAATTTCGTCACAGTTAGGAAATTCGGATTTAACAAAATCACTCAGTAAGAGCATAGCTTGTTTAGCATATCCTTTTCCTTGCTTAGCTTGATTAACAGAAGTTAACAATATTGCATTGGGATTATTTGAGTACTCCTTTATACGTTCAGTCGAATGTAACAAAAAGAAACCTACAGGTTCATTCTCACTCAAGATAACAATTCGATTTTGCCCTTCAGTCACCTCAAAAAACTTGTTTGGTAATGAAGTAAACTGCGCTTGCTCTTCAGGAAGTTCAAAGGAATTTAATCCCTCTGAATGTTCACTCAAAAAATGTTTTAACTCAACGTAATCCAGCGTTTCCATAGATGTTATTCCTCCTTGTTTTTTACTACATATCAGCGTAAAGTCATAAAATCGTCTCCCTCATTGTTGAGTAAATCTCAACAATATGGCCCGATAATGAAAAACGGTGCTTCTTTATGCCGTTAAAGCGCTCGATAGCAGGATAACAAGAAAGCCGTCAAGCAGCTCAATGATCTTCAAGTAAAGCTACCCGTTAGCTTAAAAAACTTTTTGATTCTAAGTCTATAATATCTACTAACTCATCTATTGTTCCAAAGCATTTTTCGATTTCAGGTAAATGATAAAATGTACTGGTTGTTTCAATGTTATCTACCTCTTTGTTCGTTGAATAAAGATAAATTTTTTTGTCGTTCCCCATAGCAATACCTAATTCAATATGGCTTCCTTTTCCTGCTGGTAATAAAACAACAACAAAATCCGCTTCTATCACAGCCTTTTTCTCCTTTTGTCCTATTGCCTTTAGTTCTTCCAATGTTCTTACGTTCTCATTTACAGTCCAGTCATATGTATGGATAAATCCTTTATCTTTTAACCTTTTGCTAACATATCTAACCTGTTCTATATTTTTTAAGCTTGATGCAATATAAAATTTCATAATTTCTCTCCTTAATATTATCAATTATTTTACTAACCCCTTCTTCAACTAAACTGCTCCGTTAGTTCAAGAACATTGACGTTTTAGTAGCTCAACGTTTTTCAAGTTACGCACCCGTTAACAACTTTAATTTTTTCTTTTTAATAAGCGATTTATTCCAACGACGAGAACAAGTATTGAAATCGGTAAAGTAAAAAAATCGTTTACGGGAGTAAGGAAGCCAAAAAGAAATATTAAAACACCCAGAATTATTAAGCCTATCCCCATGCAAATCCCCCCTTAAATAAGTATAATCATGATCATATTTTAGTTTAAATAAAAAACTTCTTATTTAACTAAACTGCTCCGTTAGTTGAATAAAACTCCGTTAGATTAAGTACATTCCTTTACAAGGTTATCCAAATTCTTTTTCATCAGAGTAAAAACTACTGGATGTCCATAAAATTCACCCTTATTTTCTTTCACTACCTCAAAGCCTTCTCTTTCATAAAAGGAAATATTGGGATTTCCTTTATACACTGTTAAAGATAAAGTAGCGGGTTCTTTGAATTTCTCAAGTCCTGTTAGCAATAGTAACTTTCCAAGTCCTTTTCCTTGATGATTAGGATGAATATATAAGGACTCTAAGAATACATCTTTATCGGATAGATTTCCTGAGAAAAAAGCATACCCCATAATCTCTTCACCATTTTCAGCTACCAAATTTAGAGAGGAACTAAACCGATTATTCATAGCCTCAGTAGAATAAGCATCCTTTAAAACTTTATCTTGTATATCTTCTGGAATAAACCGACTATATGTATTCCTCCACGTAGCAACTGCAATAGCCCTAACTCTTTCAACATCTGATAATTCCATCTCTCTTATTACCATAATTCATCCCCCAAATTTATTTGAATACTGTTTAACTATGTAATTCTTCATTCTTCTGTAAAAACCTTGTTCAACTAATTTGCTCCGTTAGTTTAAGTGACACCTTTCACAATATTTAAATTTATCTTACCGTAAGATATCCAATTCCTCAAAAAACCTTCTCTGGTATCTTCGCTGCGCTCAAAGAAAATCTTTCTCGTATTCTTCGCTATCGCTCAGAAATCTGAGCGTTGATATTAATTATCCTTATTGAACTAACCAGCTAATAGGATGTCAATATTTTTCTCTAAAAATCTAATTAACCTTATGTTATACTATTTTGAGCATGATAAATAGCCCTCCAAAAACCTTTTGGAAGGTTTTCTCTTTATTACTTACAACCGTTAATTACGCTATATCCAGGAAAGATTCTTTTCTATTTAATAAAGCATAAATCCAATGAAGCAGTTTGTTAATGCAGGCTACTATCGCTACTTTGGCAGGCTTACCTTCTGATTTCTTCTTATCATAGAATTCTTTCAGCTTTTTGTTTCTTGAACTTCTGATACCGCACAATACGGCAAGATACAAAGCATGGCGTAATCTACTTGAACCTCTTTTAGTAATACGATTGGTTGTGGCAGTAAACTTTCCTGATGAGTGGACACTAGGATCCACTCCTGCAAAGGCAACCAGCTTTTTCGGATGACTAAACCGATCGATTTCCCCAATTTCGGAGATAATCGTTGCAGCGATTTTTTCTCCGATTCCAGGAATCGATTGTACAACTTTGTATTCTTCCAATTCACTTGCCAAAGACACAATACGATTTTCCAACTCCGAAAGAAGTCCTTGGTATTGAAAAAGCAACTCAATATACATTTGAAGATTGATTAAATGACTGTCATACACCACTTTTTGAAATGGATTTCGAGATGCTGACTCCATTAATTTTTTTGCTTTATCCAACGCCCATAGACTAGATCTACTTGGACAAAACTCCATAATACACTCCGCTAGCTTACTTTCACCAGCCGCTATTACATCTTCTGAAGTAGGATATTTCTTTAACATCATTAAAGAAACCTTCGAATAAAGATCACCAAAAACCTTACGGTATTCAGGAAACACTTGATCTAGAATAGTGTGAAACTGCAGCTTAGCCTCCACATACATATTCGTCATAATCTCCTGTTGTCTTGAAAGATTTCTAAGATTTAATAGTTGAATTCCTCTGTTTTTATGAGTTTCAAAATCTTCTTTGTAATAAAGTACACACAACTGATACGCATCAATTGCGTCTGTTTTCACCTTTCGTAAACTGGATCTCTTAGCCTGATAAGAAATAATAGGATTAAGCAAGATATACAAAACCCCGTGCTCCTCCAAGTATTGAATAACAGGAGAATGATAATGACCTGTAGATTCTAAAATGACCATAGGCATTTGCCCAGTCATCACTTCAATCTCATTTAAAAAGTATATAAAACGATCTAACTCTTCTCTTGTATGCTTCATCGAAAAGCTCTTTCCGAACGGCTTCGATTTATCTAAAAATGCCTGAACTTGGCTCTCTCCTTTTGCCACATCCAAACCAACTACTGGATTCATTTTGCTTCCTCCTCTTGACTCACTCGCCAGTACCCCTAATCCTCCATGCAGTATCATAGCTTCGCTTGTTATACGAGATCTACGTCCCAACCAGCCTCAAACATGTTTCTACAAGTAGGGGGTGGACAGTTTAGTTCACGGGATCATCGTCCCACGCACCCGTACGTCCTACCCTGGCTACTGATATATTAAATCCTATAAAAATAAGGTCAACCAGTAAAAACTGGTTGACCTTATAATACGAAAGCACCCGTTAGTGCAAATAAGGTGATTAATTTTACTTGCTTTCATTTTCGAATAAGATAACGAATTTCAAAATGTTATTCAGAAATAAATCTTAAAAATGATTTCCCAGTATCTGTTGTACCTGATTGCCATAAACCATGTTCTGACATACTCGTATGAAGGGTATCGTAAACAATTAGACCTCTATCTTTCAAGTCTTTTACTATTTGATCATAAAATGTTCTTCTATTCTCTAATTCAGGGAACGCACTAACTAATAAGGATGACTTTCCTCCCATTGATATATTCGGCCTACTAATATCTGTAAAATAGTTTTCCGGAGAATTTAAAAACGACAAAATTCTTATGTGCCATTCATTATATTGATCTATATAGTTCAAAAACATTAACTTTTCGTTTTCATCTAAACTTAACTTTGGTGTATTTGAAATCGCATTCATTAAAGCAGCTCTTTTTTCTTCTTGATGTGTCTTTAATGCAATAGAATAAGCTTTCATAGCAATAGATAGGAATTCATCACTTTCAGCTAATTTATTTATGTCATACCCTTCCTCTTCAAGCATTGTTAATCTATTATCCATTTCCATTAATACTTCTTCTCTTCTTTTACTTGCCGGGTCAGCAAAAGCAACTCCAAAAAGTTCTGATAAAACTCCTCCTGCTATAGGAACAGAACCTACCGCACCTTTAACGATTGCATAACTAACTTCTTTTTTATTCATTTTAATAGCTCCTTATATTATAATTTCTTCTTCAATTAATCTGCCCCTTAGTTCAACAATAAAAAAGCCTTCTAAGCAGCTCCAATTCTCAAGTAAAGCACCTGATAGCCCTTTTTCATTTTTACCATTCAAGTGCATCTTCTTGTTTCAAACCAAAAACTTTACTAAACAATCCAAATAAATACAAAGCATTATCATTGCCACCACAGTAAAAAGGAGACAAAGAAACAGTTATCAAACTCCAAGTGTACAAGTCCCTCAAAGAAGTTAAATTAACGATGATTTTTTGTTCATCCATTAAACTAACCATAACTGTATCGGCATCTTCTTCAGCAAAATAATCTAAGTCCAAATCTAAGATAAGATCTGGTTTTTCTGTTAAAACCTTTACATTTTGAGAATCTATCTTTCCAAGAAATTCTTCAAGATTCCAATACCTCAAACCAACATATTTACCTCTTTCTAATATTTCTTTCACTGGCTTCATTTCAGGGTGAAATAAATTCCAATCTTCAAAATCAAATGGATCTTCGATGTGAGAGTATTGAGATATATAAATCACTTTATCAATAGTACCAGTTCCAACTGCAGGCCAGATAAAGTTTTCTATTTTCATTTTTCCAGCGACATCAAAAACATCTTCAGATTTTTCAATAGTATGCAAACCTTCAACTTCTAAACCATCCCAAATATCATCCAAATGAGCATCTACATGAATTAATGTTGCATTTGGTTTAATCTTCCCAGCCCTTTTGTGCAGTTCCCAAGCTGCAAATGCCCAATTATGATCAGCAGATATGTAAATTTTCTTATCAGGGAAGCAAATCCTAAAATCTTTAGGAATCGTCATAATTTCTCACTCCTTTTTATTTCCTTTACCTGCCCCTTTAGTTCCAAGTTTAGTTCCAAGAAAAAAACTTTCTAAGCGGCTTTGATCCTCAAGTAAAGCATCCGTTAGTTGAAGAAGAAAAGTGATGCATATTCAACATTCGCTCCCGATTGGGAATAAAATATCAACTATTACTTTTAAGTGAAATTAGGATTGTAAAATTGCAATGTACAAAAGCATATGTCCAACCTCAAAAAGGAAGTATGTCATGTCTTTTGAAAGCGGCACTTAACTTCAAGCTCAGTTTTCCGGTATGTATAACCGCATAAAGAGATAACCGTTCTCCATGTCGTCTGTCATCTCAAAGCCTGCCTTACTCCAAAACCTTTGAGCAACGCTATTTTCACATTCAACTGGTAAAGAAATTTTACTTGCGTTGCACTCTTTACACAGGTATTTAACACAAAGCTTAGCAGCAGCCGCCCCATAACCCTGTTTTTGAAAATCGCTATCTATCATGAAATTAATGATTTGAGGGTTATTTTCGCCAATATACATTAGAACATAGCCCACCATCACATCACCGGCATAAATCGCAAAGGGACGAGAAGCATCATAAAACACCCACGCCTCCGCTAAAGACCACGCTACAGAATCTACAAAGTCATCATTGGTAACCGATGCACGTAAATTCAAACACTCCTCGTAATTATCTTCATTAATAGTTCTTAATTCTACCAACATTGATCAAAGTTTCTCCCCTTTTTTTGCAATAAGATTATTCATATCAAACTAAATGGCCCTCTTGTTGACATAGCGCAATTCAGAGTTCGAGAATTGCGCCCAATTGCTGAACACAAGTTAAACAACACTCTTCAACTAACCTGCTGCGTTAGTTGAAGAAGAAATCCTATTCTTTTACTTCAATTTTTATTGCTCCAGCTTTACCAAGATAGAATTCTGCCATATTACCTCAAACCATATTTCTACCTTACCTACACGTAAGTTAAAAGCTATTAAGTTTAAAAGCCGTTGATAAATCTATGATTATTTCTTACATTCGACATAGGATGATAAAGCCCTTTTTTTCTCGTGAAAATAATGAGGATTCTAATGCCCCCCTTTTTTTATTTCAAATGCACAAATTCACCGATCTTCCCTCGTCCGATTTCCACAACCTCCATCTTTATAAATTGTACTAAATTGAGACCGTGCTGATCCTGCGTCATAATCATTTCTGCACCATTCACATGAACTGGCTTTATTGTTAAAAACATTTGTTTCCGTCATAAATTGCATGTCTTGTCCGTTTAAAAATTCGACGTAAACCGAGTACCTTTTCACCATTATTACCCTTAAATGCCTATGCTCGACACAAGGTAATAAAGACCCCCTTGTTTTTATGTACTTCCAACAAAAATAGACCACTCCGAGGAGTGATCAGTCGATGCTTTGTGCAGTTATAATTTGTTCTATTGAGATGCACAAATCTCCAAAAGGCCCGGCCAGCAGGATGGCTTTGTTATGTAGGTCGATTGCTTCGATAATACCTAGGTTTTCAACTATGCTGTTGTCTCGCCAAGTCTTTATTAACGTTTCGCATTTTCGTTTATATGCTATTTCGATTTCTTCTTGAATGCCTGCCAAATCCCATTCAGTCAGCTCCGGTCGGGCAGTTAAATCATCCTAAGCGTGCCAGTCTCTTAGTTCAGTTAGGTGTTCCGGCAGCATCATAGCTGTCCATTTGATTCGACCACGGTCTTTGATATCTCCTTCTACCTTCATTAACCAATCATCCTCTCCTTGGATCACAGGAACAAGTGCCAAACATTCTCGTTCGTAAAAGTACGTTTGGATTTCTAAAGAAAGCAGTATGCCCTAAATGACACCTCGCCCATCTGCAGAACTTTGATTCGTCTTTTGCAAATTGACCCAACCACTGCCATGTACATCATATCTAGAAATCCGCCGAAATTATGACTTCTTCAATGTTCAACGCACAAATGTTCCCTCCGTTAATTTATTATACAGAATGAGCGTCCGCATGCGAAATTAGATATTGAAAGTCAAAGAAAGAAGCTAACGCTATATAGAAAGAAGAATTAAGATTGGCGCTGGCCGTTCATGCAATTGTTTAGTTGTGATTATAACCGAACTGAATTGTATTGAACTTTCGTTTATATAAGTTTTCAACCTCAACCGCTTCTATTGCTGTCACATCTTTCGGTAACAGTTTTTAAATTGTGTACTGCATTTAGAAGGCGGCCTCAGAATTCTGTCCGAGCAGTTGTTTAAACACTTCATTACACCAGGAATGGTTGTTCCATATTCCGACCAACGGCCATTAAGAAAGTAGCTTGCTGCAGCGATCCATCTAATGGGTTGATATTAAGGGAAATTCAGAGTGCGATAATGGATATTTTCGCACTCTAAAGCACTTATCGCCTAATTACCTCCTTTGTAATGCATCCCATGCTCCAATAACAGATTTGAAAACTTTTCAACGAAAGTAGAATGTTCAATATTTCTAAGTTCTTTAGGTGGGTTGGTGATATCCCCCACTCTTTATCCAGGCAACTTTTCTGGATAAGTATCCTCATATTTATAGAAACAAATTATTTACATAGATAAAGTCTGTACAACCAATATATCATGTACAGACTTTTTGGATCATTGTATTTATTTATTTATAAAATTTTCAATTTCTTCTTTTTTTAATTGGATATTAATTTTCAAAACTTCCAAATCTTTCATTAATAGTAATGAGTCTTCATTGTTATTAAAGTCAATTTGAGATATTTCATTACTTCTCGTTTGAATAGTTTTAAGAAATCGTTTTAATTTTGAATCAACGTTTATTTCATCTATACCAATTGTTTTAGTAGCATCTGAATACTTCATTTTAGGTGTTCTAAAAAAACGTTTTAGTGTTTCGATATCTGCTGATTCAAGTAATGTGTCGGATCTTAATTGTGTTGTAGTTATTTTCTTGTTTTCGGCTTTGTAAACTAAACTATCTCGAATCAAATCTTCTGTAAGATCATTAACGACATTAGGGTGTTGAGCTTTCAAATCATTTATAAAATCAACAATTCGGGCTAATATAGTGATAGATAGCTTGTCAGTTGCCAATTGATTTTCGATTTCTTGATGAGGATAATAATTAAATACTTTTAGGGCCTCTCTAACAACTTTAACTCCTTTACCAGTCTTATAAGATAGTTCTTTTATAGACCAATTTTCATGATTATTTGTTGATAAATTAAATAAATGCTTGCCCCATTCGTATGTCGTCCAGTCCTGTTTCCCCCCCTGTACGGAGGAAAGACGATCTAATTCTTCTTCCACGGTTTCAGGAGCTGGAACTACATAGACAGGGATAATTTTAATGCCCATCTGACAAGCTGCTGCAACCCTTCTATGACCAGATAAGATAATATACTTGCCGTCCTTTTTGTAGCATGTAATAGCAGTTTCAAAACCGTTTTTTTTAATTACAGCTTGTAGTCTTTCCGTATCTTGTAATAAATTCCGCCGAGGATTAAGTGGGTTATTCTCAATTTTTTCAATAAGAACATATTCTAAATTTAATCTTTCCATAATTTTTACCTCCTAATTTTCGTTTGAAGCTTGGATTTTTTTACTCAATTCATCAATCATTTTTTCTAAATAAAGAAGCTCTTCATAAATCAAGTTAGCTTCATTTTTTTTCCCGTATTTTAATGATTTAACGTTATCTGAGGTTTTTTTTAGGGTAGTAATATTTTTTTTAACATCATAGCTGGTTAACGCTTTATTAGCTGCCATAATTCCTTTTATGAAATCATTAATCTTCATATTTGGTGTAGTCAAAAATCGGATAACATCCTCGCCGGTAGTTTTATTTAAGTACTCACCTTTTAAGATTTCGCTATTTAAAAATTTGTTTTCTAACTTTTGAAGCATGATTTCTTTTATATATTGTTCGCCTAAATCCTTATAAACATCAGGGTGAAGTTTCTTGATTCTTAAACACCATAAACGGATAGTGTCAAGCATATTCACTGAAAAATTATTATTCATCAGTTTGGATTCTAATTCTTGTTGTGTGTAAAATTTTCCAACAAAAAGTCGTTTTTTTACAGTTGCAACAGACGTATTTAGTTTCTGAGCTAAATTTTCAATTGTAAGATGAGAATTTATATCAGACAGATTTAATGTATGAATTAACCATTCTAATTCGTTCCAATCACTTTGATTTCCTTGAATAGCACCAAGTCTTTCCAATTCCTCTAAAGAATTTTTCGGTTCTGGAACTACATACACAGGTACTTCATCTAATTCCATTTCTACTGCAGCATTCCAACGACGATGACCACTAATGATGACATAAAAATTCCCTTTTTTATAGGCAACTATAGCCTCTTCAAAACCTTTAGTTTTTAATATCCTTTGTATTTCTCCAGATTTGTAAGTGACATCTTGTCGGGGATTTTTTGGGTTAGGTATTACAGAGCGTGTTTTAACCCAAATTAAGCTAGGTTTATTCAATTTTAATCACTCCTATTTATTTAATCCTGTAATAAAACAGCTTATTTCCTTTTTTTATTATGATGAAGTTCTAGATTCTTTGCTCTCTTACGGGCTTCCCTACATTCATCGTGTAAAATAGTTCCGATACGATTAAATATTGCAATTTGAGATTTTGTAGGAGCGTAAATGTTTCCATTACAATGTGTACAAAGGTAAATTTTTTCACCAGAATATAGAATTAAACTTAAATTAACGTAAAAATATTCTCTAATCGAATTACTTTTAAGATTTACATACGAATGGTATATCCTTTTTTGTTCAGGATGTAATAATTCCACTTCTATATTTCTAAGTTCTTTTTCCACAACTTTCCTTATAGACATATATTGTTGATAGTCTTCTTTTGATGGATTGAAGTTCTTTAAAAGCAAATTAATTTCATTTGTTAAGCAAGTTAAAGTATCTTTATGTTTCAAAATTATACTTATAAGATTTTTAGGTGAAGAGATCTTAGGGAAATATTTTTGTTCATCATTATGCAATTCTTTGTAAAGTAACAAGTAAAATGTATCTGCTGCAAACGCTTCGTTAGAACTAGGAATTATATCTACTAAGTTTTTTACTTGTTCTACATTATGCCAATCCATTTTTAATACTTCGTAAAAGATTTCATTGTTATTATCCATAATTTCACCGCCTTTTGTCCGGTTATTTACTAGAATAATTTTTATTAAGGAAAAGTTCTATAATGAACTTATACAAATGACGAAAATTACTTAAAGCAGTATAAGATAAAGATCTTTGTGCTTTTCAATTTGCTTTTTATTGTTTTTTACACTTTGATTACTATTCATTACCTTAAAAGCAAAATTGTATACTTTACTTTATGCCATCAAAATTGGTCCAATTATAGTACGGCTTTTATATGGAATACACCTTCATGAACTGTTCACTAACGGGTTCTTGTTGGACAACAGGGCTTCTTAGGTAGCTCTGTTTTCTTATTGAACTAACATGGCAGGTTAGTTCAATAAGGATTCTCTAATAACCGGGGTATTTTGTTTTTTATATAGGATCTAAGAGGGTATTTGACGAAGTATTTACTACATCCTATACAGGCCTATTAAGCATAGGATGGTGGTAATTTTGAGATTCTTTAAAAAAACTCATGTTTGTTAGTCATTTTTAGTTCGTGTAAATTTAATTGGTCGTGAAGGAATCGCTTCAAATGGTGAAGTTACGCTAAAAGAAGCGATTGCCATTGAATTGCAATGAGCAAGAGAATGGAATGTTTTAAGTGTAAACAGTGGTGGATGAATAGAAGGGGATGCTCGAGAGGAGAAACAGGAAAACGCTTTAATTGGAATATGATTTTTATCGTTCCAGGTACAGATGATTATGTACTAATTGGTATCTCAGAAAAGAGAATTATCCATTTTAGAAAAGGTAAGCAAACTCCGGGTTCAACAATAGCCTACGATGAAATAAAGTTGGATAGCTCTGATGTTCTCCAACTAGCAAAGGATAAATTCGGACTAAAACAGGGAAAAAAGGTTGGGCAACAGGATATCATTTACGCTTGATAATATCGATGGTACACCCATCCTAGATGTGGTAGAAAATGATCGAGATAACCGATTTACTCGAATTTCATCCAATGCCAAAAATGGAGATGTGGTCAGTGACATTCACAAATTACCGTTCGGCGGAGGATTAATATCCAGACTTAATGGATTACAGGGGTTGTCGCTGGAAAGAACAATTTAGTGGGATGGGGAGACAAAAAGCCAACACAATTTAGTATAACCAAACAACCGTTTATTGAATGGAGCCTTAACAATGGAGAATCATGGACAGAACTCCAAACTATTGATTTTGTAACACAGGCTTGGTTTGATATGAATGATCAGTTATATGCTGCAACGGAAAAAGAATTATGGACAGGTATTACATCAAAAAGTAAAGGAACGAAAATTCTTTAACTAGACCAGAGGATTGAGAACATGGATTTTTCAATTAATAACCATATAGCTGCACTATCAAATGGAAAGGTTTACTATACGACCGATCAAGGTGGGAGTTGGGAACAGGCTATTGTTCCTGAGTATAAATGTTATACCCGTATAGGTAACGAATAAAGCTTCTCTAGGACGTTTGATGATTTACTATATCTAAGTCAACAAACCGCATTGCAATGTTCCAGATAGGCCAAGACTACCTCGAAGCTTTTGGTTCATGGAAAAAAAGCAAAATTTATATTTAAAGCCTATTTAAAAATTGAATGTGACACTAAACTTCTTCGACATAATGGCCGATAGAGGCAACTTAATAGTGTAATGAAAATCAAGGTTTAACGTGTTTTGATCAAATAACGATACACTTCATTGACTGTACTTATTATTGTTAAGCAACTGAAATGAACAAATAGACAGAGTGCGATGATTGTTCTTTCAGCACTCTTGTTTATCATTTATTGTTTCTTTTCGACTTATTCTTTAACATTTTCTAATTAGACAACGAAGAGCAACTATCCCCATTATTACCCATAAATATATACATCGTAGATTTTTTCATACATCTTCTTTTTCTCGATCATGCGGAACAATGGTTCCATCTGGATACTCCCTCACCCAACCATTCTCGGTGTCGTAAATAATATATGTGTTATTTGCTTTAGCATCAATTTTAGCCCGTTCACCAGTCATCTTAACCCATTTGTCAATCCACTCAAATTTTCTTCCACTAGATTTTCCACTATGGTCTGACACAATATTCACCGCCGATTTCACCGTATATTCTACAATTATTCGGATTGAGTCATCACTTGAATTCAATTACATATTCATAGCAACATAGCTAGAAATTTTGATTCACCTTAGTTATCCTCATAAACGGAATAACTAAAATCAATATAATCTTCGAGTTCTGCCCCTTCCCCTCGGTCCATTCCCCAACCAAAACGCTGGTAATCCGTTCCTCCATCCAGGAAAATTGCTCCACAACTGCATCTCTTAAAATCATAGCTATGTGTTGATTCAATGACATCATCGCACTTTTTGCAACGTACTTTGTTTACTAATACTTTCTTCATATGATCACTCCTTCATTCAGTCTACGACATGTGGGATACATAAATTCGGCGCAATTTTATACCTACTGCTATTTTAGTAAGCAGTGTTAATACGCAGCGCATAATCTTTTTTATCAATAACAGCATTTTCATTTCCAACATTATATTCCGTTTTGAATATCAGGAAGGATCCTCTCCATACCTTGTTGAAGGTAGGAGTTTAAAACTACCCTGTGCCAGCACCATGTTGAGAACAGAACTTTTTACATAATTTCCGTACTAGAATCCGACTTTTGATATTATAGTCTTATTCTAACTATACTATCTTACAAAATCTCCATACTAAAGGCTAAACCTTTTACATAAAGGTGTACCTGAACATGCTATTCTCAAAAATCTCGTAACTACATTCAACAACTATTTGAGCAACATTTATTTCTTCTTATCTAACAGAAATCCGCTAATAAAAAAACGCTCAGATCGGGGGTAACCTCCTTTTTCTGAGCGTTTTTACGTATAGTTACAATCTTATTTTGTTAAAACACCCATTAGTTGAATAAGGAATTGTACTCTCATATCCCTACTGTTCAAAATCTTGCTGGGAACTGGGCTTCAATCCACTCTCTTAAAAAATAGATGAACTTCCTCCCAACCGCTTAGTTGCAATCAAAATACCATGTCCAGAGTCTTTAAAAAGCATGAACTGCCCGTTTTTTTAAAACCAATAATACAAAGACACGTCCCCATCAATTTCATCAATAAATTTAAGGAGTGCTATAACGTGATTGCAAATTAATTTACTTTCACTCTTATTTAAGATTACATTATCGTGTGCGTAGCTTTCGTCATTTCTTACGTTGTTGAAGTTATTTAAGAGGTTTGTATTGGCCTTTAAAATTTGTAATGTCATGTTCGACTCAATAACACCACTATCTTCGACATGCTTTCGATACTTGGCTAACAATGTATGTAACGAATCTTTCTTCACATATTCTAATTTATGCCTTTTACATAGCTCTCTGAAGAAACGAATACTGAACGTATGCAATCTATCTAGTGCCAGTTGCGGTTGATCATCTTGAAGCTTACTTCTAATTTCGCTCGATAATATTTGAATAGCTTCAGAATTAACTACGCTTAACTGTGAAAGAACCTCCGAATCTTCGACTGTATCAAAATCTCTTGATAAGTCGGGGATGAATAAGACTCCTTTAATATCAAAACCTACGTTACCAGGGATAAGTCTATCGCAAATAATTTCAACCTTTCTTTCTGCAGCTGAATTTAATTTATTTAAAATAGCTGGGTTTACGGAAAACTTAATGTTTACACCTTTCGCATTCCATCTACCTTTTTTATTAACATAATAAGAAGTACCTAGATCATCAATCGTAATGTCCGCCTTTTGTAGATACCCATATAGTTCTAACTCGTTTTCCCTTTTTAATTCCCCTAATACTCCGCTGAGTAACTTTTCTTCTGTAAACGGTAATTCATATGTAAAATTGCTCATTGTTCAATCCCCCTTTTTCTATCTTACATTATACGGTTTCTTTCGATTCGAAAGGAATTAGCACAACTCTCCAAAACCCTTCTTGAACTAAAGCACCCTTTAGTTGAATACGAAAAAGAGACGATTATTTATCAATCGCGACCTTTTATGGATGATCGGTTTCCATTACCTATGCTTTATCGATATTACAGACTCGTCCTTTAGTTCAATCCTAGGGACACAGAAATTAATAAATTTAACGGTTCCCCTTTCATGTGGTGACAGTAAATCAGAGTCGCAATACGGTTATTGGCTCGTTGTCACAGATTTCACCATTGTCACGGAAACCAAAGCTTTCATAAAGCTTTTTGGCGGCGAAGTTATCGGTCCCATATGGAATCCAACAGTAACGTGCAGGCCCGGCCGGAAAGGTGCGAATAAATTCCAAGATTTTTTTCATGGTTTCCCGACCGTAGCCCCGATTCTGATATTGCTTGTCAATCATCAGTCGCAAGATACAATAGCTGTCATCTGCGATTGACGGGAGTTCGTATCCGGTGATTCCATAAGTCATCATAACAAAACCTACCGGCTGCTCATCCGCGTAAATGGCAAACGGAAATGGATGTCCCCCATTGGTTGCAAGGACATAACACGAAGCCATGCTTGACAGATTGGACGCAACGAAGCGGCGTTGTTCATCTGAAACTTCCAAGTTAAATATGGCACGTCGGTTTTCCAACGTAATTTTTCTAAGCTCAATCATGCGGGGCTTCTCCCTTCATTATCTAAATTACTGGTTACTGAGAAGACCTGTTAGATCCTGTCTTATAAGACAAGCGATTAGCGTAATCAATGCTGCGTGATTAGATAACAGACCAACGCTTTTGCTTAAACCATTATATCAAATTCCCTCATTTGCTATCGTAAATTATTCCATTACATAGCCCGATGGCCGAACACAAGTTAAACAGCTCTCTTCACTAAACTGCACCGTTAGTTCAATAAGAATTAATCACCCCAGCAGCTCAACGATCTTCAAGTAAAGCACCCGTTAGTGGAATATGGAATCTACTAATGAATGGATTCTTATTAGAACCCAGAAACCCTCCACTATGAATTTTTCAGACTTGAAATTACCAGGTTTCCAAACATTTGTATATCTTTAATATAATCGAAACCTAAGTTCTCGGATGCATTTAAACTATTGGACATTCTAACAGCCACAGCATTATATTCGGGAATAACAGTACAGGAACATCCGGATGCTCCAAGGATTTGATAAGAACCATCTGGTAATTCTGAACCTAATTCATTGTAAGTAACAGATACATCTCCATCCTTAACCCACCATAAAAACCCGAACTTCGGAAGTTGATTGGGAAAAGAATTAGGGCTTTGAACAGAAGTAGTTAGTTCAAATATCTCTTGTGGGAGTATTAATTTACCTTCAAATACCCCTTTGTTTAAATGTAAATTTCCCCAATATGCTAATTCTCTGGCACTTACATATAGATTTCTTTCATCACCTATATTTGAACCTATTCTCAATGTAGGGTAACTCTTCGATGAATCTATATCACAAACTAAATTGTTGTTTCCTTCAGTAACCCACCCAGTGTTTGTCCAGTGTAAAGGTTTAAACACTTTCTTTAAGAGGATGTCGTTTACTGTTTTGCCAGTAGCTTTGTATAAGATTTTTGCCAATATTTCTGGTTTCTTTCCCTCAATATCTGTTCCTAAATCAAAGGCACGATAAACTTTACTATTTTCAAACTTTAGACCAGTACACCTTGTTAATAAATGTCTAATCGTTGTCTCTCCAAGAGTTTCTTTATTATATTCATTTAAATATTTACTTAAACTATCATCCAAGCTTAATAAACCTTCATTTATAGCTATTGCAATTGCGAGTCCAACGTAAGTAACTCTAACCGAATAAACATTGAATCTTGAATCATAATTTATCTTTTTTGCCCCTTGCTCAAAATGATACTCACCCGAATACCATTCGTGTACTATTTTATTGTCTTTCATAATAACCAGAGCAGTACCCGATGCTTTCATATCTCTTCTTATTTTTTCAGTATATGTGGTGAGATCTTTAAAAACATCCTTCTTTAAAGTTTTAATCATACCCTAATTCACCCTTTCATAAGATACAAGATTCTCTTGTTATTCAACTAACCTGCTTCGTTAGTTGAATAAGAAAAAGAGCCGTCTAAGCAGCTTTACGATCTTCAAGTAAAGCACCCGTTAGTTCAATAACTCATTAATCGTTTTTGCTGAACTTTTTGAAAGGGTATAGATAGTATGAGTATCTTTTGAATTCATTATCGTACCACTTTCATCATTTATCCAAAGAAAATAGGATTCTTCACCGAATTCAACTTTATACTGAGGACTAGCCATATCAACTATACCTGGCATTTTTTTAGCGTTGTTGAACGCTTTCACAAAATCATTAACAACTTCTGAGCTTGTAAAGGAGATCAATGAATCTATTTTGATATCCGAAAAGCTTTCCATTTCGTAAACATCTACTTTTTGAATATTTTTAGAGGAACATCCACTAACGAAAAACAAGGTGAACACCACAGCTATCAATAACAGAGACAATTTTTTCAACGAAGCACCCCCCATATAAATATTTAGACAATTTCAAGCGAATAAAGTTTCACATTTATCTTCGTTTATTGAACTAACCTGCCCCGTTAGTTGAACAAGAAAAAGAACAAGAACTTACTTTTAAAGTTTCTAGCGAATCGGTCACTGACTCCCATGCCGATGATGACGGATCAATAACCATAAAATGTTCCACGTCTGGAAGTACCACCAAACGAACTTTATCGCCCTGTTCAATAGCCCTACGATGATACTCAATACTCAAATCAACTGGAACATGACGATCTAATTCACCATGAATTAATATTTGTTCGACATTCAAAGGCAACAATTCTATCGGTGATGCTAACCTATAACGTCCAGATACTTCTTGGGGTGATCCACCAATAAATGAAGCTACTGGACTAGTCATCCCTTTTTCTTCATGGATTTCCCACATCTTTCTCAAATCCAAAACCCCTGCCAAACTTATTACACTTCGTATAGGTATAAGAAGTGTATTACCGATCCCGTCCGTTTGGACTTTGTTATACCGAGATGCCAACCAAAGAGCCAAGTGTCCCCCTGCTGAATGCCCAAGGATAACCACTCGAGAGAGGTCGAGCTGAAAGCGTTCCTCAAGTTGAGTGAGGTGATTTACAGCATCTATAACATCACTCAATGTTCCTGACCAACCTCCACCATCTTCTCCGACTCGACGGTATTCAATATTCCAAGTAGCATAACCACGACGAGTCAAATCTTCAACAAGTGGTGTATTTTCCTCAAGATCGTATTTTGATTGCCAAAAACCACCATGAATTGTAACAACCACTGGACTGAGTCCAGAAAGATCTGGAATACGCAATACACCGAATTGGGACGGGTGATCTCCATAAGGTATGTGAAAAAATTTTGTCAATATAAAAACTCCCTTCTAACGCCACCTCTTTAATTCAATAAGAAGAACCACTACTCCTCCTTATTGAACTATCCTGGTCCGCAAAATAAAAGAGCTGTCAAACAGCTCAACGATCTTCAATGAAAGCACCCGTTAGTGAAATAAAGTTTTCACGAATTTTGGTTACTACATAGCCAAAGGTTAATTAAAATCTCTCAATAACCTTGTCTACATTATCCCATTCATAAATTAATTCATTTAATAATTTCCCACCAATTTTAATTTGAACGGCTTCAACTAATTTCGCACCATAATATTCATATAAAAAACGAGTTTTATTTTCCTCCAGGACATCCACAAATATTTTTTCATAACCTAATTGTTTAAAATGCAAAAATAGATCTTTTAATAGCTTTTTTCCAATCCCTCTTCCTTGATATTCTTCAAGCAGATAAATCGAAGTCAAATCACCCGAATTCTTCACTACATTGGTTTCTCTCTTCCAAGCATCTGCAAAACCTATTATTTCACCTTCATTATTCTCTGCAATAACAACATAGTTATCTTTTCTTGCAATATTTCCCTCCCACAATACTGTTCGTTTTTCATAGGATAAATTGTTTAAAAAGTCATTCGGGATAATGTCTTTATAAGTCGTTCTCCAACAATCCACGTGTACTTTTGCAATACCTGATGCATCATCTAATTTAGCTCTTCTTATTTGCATTTTCACACCCACCCCGCCCATTATTTAACAAGGAAAAGTAAATCTAATTTCTCATAAAACACTTACTTCGATATCCTTCCAGCAATATCCTCATTGTTGAACTTAACTGCCTCGTTAGTTCAGTAAGCCTTTATTTCTTATGAACTTTTACATAAACGCTTCCAAATATTTCATCTCCGATATAAGCATCTAACTTCCACATTCCACTTTTAGGGAGCATCATATTTGTTGGGAAATGCTGATCTGCACCATTATTTGGGCTAGGAAAAGAATTCCCTATTGTTGGTACAATTGTTATTTCCTCATCACTGTTTTCGTGAGTTCCTAAAACCTTAAAATCACCAATTAACTCATCTTCATTTCCCCAAAAGTGCCACATATACTTTTGTACTTTGTCTGGATAAAATTTAACTACTTCACTATCATCGTAAATAAAACCCAAACGTCCTTCTTCCCCGATCATTGTGTAACTTCCTGATTTAAAAAGAGGACTTTCATTCCAATTGTGTTGAATAACTTCTTCTTTTATCGGCTCTTCGTCATTACAGCCCCCAATTACTAATGATAAAATCACGGCGTAGATCAAGATTAAGCTTTTTTTAAACATAAACATACCTCCATCTTTTTATATTTATTCCCGCTAAACTTCAAATATCAGTTATTGAACTAACCTGCTGCGTTAGTTCAATAAGAATAAAGCTTACTCCTTCTTGAAGTAAGCACCCGTTTGTTAAATACCTTCTTATGTTGCATTAATAAAAAATCTTCCCTTTGTAGCTTTAATTTCAAAGAAATATTTTTCATTATTCTTTAGCCCTTCCAATTTCACACTTTTTCCAGGCAATACCTGAAATTCATCTACTACTATTTCTCCATTTACATCTTTTACCCTCAGAAGGACATCACTTCCACTGTTTGCATGATTAGTGATTTCCTTATTCCAGAAAACGCTATCGAATGTCAGCTCATTTTTATCGTTAAAACTTATTCCTTCCCACTCATCCATGCTATCTGCTGAATCTACAACAGCTGTAACCATCGGAAAAAAAATTCGTTTCACAGGACCTACATTTTCAACAACTAAACAACAAGAAATTACGACTAATGCCAATGCAATTGCAATTATAGAAGATAACATCGTTTTTCTTGATTTCATAATAAACACCCCCATTTACTAGTCCTTTTCTTTATTCAACAAGGAAGGTTATAACCCCTCTTCTTCCTGCGTTAGTTGAACAAAATAAAAGAACTGTTCTGGAGGCTCAACGATCTCCAATTAAAGCCCCCGTTAGTAAAAAACTCACTTTAAAAAGGACTTGTCGAAATACTCCATTGCTAGTATTACTAGCCCCAAAATCGTTAACAACAATCCTACAACAAATGGGAAACCTAGGAATAAACTTTGAACAGCTTCATTCCCAATCCCATATTGCTGCTTTTCCCCAAAAATCGCATACCACAACTTTGAACCAGACCAACTAGTCATGCTGGGAATATACGTCATTGCCACTATAATTATAGTTAATGTGGTAAATAATCCCCTACCATTATAAAACCGCCAATTACCGTCCTTTTCATTCTTTCGCCCCCAATCTCTATCTCCATGCAATTTAGATTTCCGCTTGTTCCACTAACCTGCCACGTTAGTTGAACAAGAAAAAAGAGCCGTCTAAGCAGCTCAACGATCTTCAAGTAAAGCAGCCGTTTGTTTAAGTACAATTCATCACATTGTTTCCTTTTAATGCAACTATCATTTTCGTTTATTCCAGGAATATGCCCCCTGTTTATACAAATTATTCACCAAAAAATGAGTTAATTCACTTTGGATCAACTCACTATAACTTTGAAGTAAAACGCTTCATACTATTTAGTAGTATTTAATATTTCAGTGCCTATGTTTGGACTTTTCCGATGGTTAGTGGCCTGTTCAAAGGCATATGCTAACGCAATTAATTTCCCTTCACTAAAGGCTGTTCCTGCAAAGGTAACTCCAAAAGGTCGACCGTTTTGCTTATAACCAGCTGGTATGGCAATGGAGGGGTACCCTGCTTTTGCACTAATAGTTGAACCTATATAAGAGGGGAAAAGAATTGAATCTAGATTGTATTTTTCCAAAGCAAGGTCGATACCTTGTTCCTGGGAAAAATACAGGTCTTCCAATTTGTTTAGTAAATAATCGGGATTCCGTAATGTATTTGGAAAGTGGTCTCTTTGCTCCAATTTATCCTGTCCATATTTTAATGCCTTTTCTTTGTTGATTTGATTAAACTCAATTAATTCTTTGATTGAATGAATAGGCAAGTTTGTTGGGAGTTGCGAAAGAAAATTATCTAAACTGTGTTTCAATTCGTATAGATTTACTCCCCAATTCCATTCTCTATGAAACGAAGGCATTTCTACTTCTTCTATAATGGCTCCCTGATTTTTAATAACTTGTATAGCTTTTTGAAACAAAGCCTCATCGTACTCATCCGAATTTAGAAAGTCATTGGATGCATTTTTAAATATACCGATCCTAGCTCCTTTAAGACCATCGGAATCAAGGAATTTAGAATAGTCCTGCTCTATCCTTCCTTCACTTTTAAAGGTAGCAGCATCTTCCTTATCAAGACCAGCCATAACCCCTAGCAAAAGGGCTGCATCCGTAACATTCCTCGCCATTGGCCCAGCAGTATCTTGAGAATATGTAAAAGGTATAATACCACTTCTGCTAATCAAACCTACAGTTGGTTTAATTCCTACTACTGAATTTTGTATAGCAGGACTAAGAATTGAAGCATCAGTTTCAGTACCGACGGATAAAACCGTAAAATTAGCAGCAACTGCCACAGCAGAACCAGAACTAGACCCACCCACAAAAAGGTCAGGATCTCCATAAGGGTTTAATACTTGCCCTCCTCTCGAGCTATATCCGGCCCACATTGTCGTAGACATTGCATTAGCTAATTCCGTCATATTGGTCTTACCTAAAATAACCGCACCTGCTTTACGGAGCTTTTCCACAAGAAACGCATCTTTTTCCGCAACATAATGCTCCAATGCAATCGTACCTGCACTTGTATGCATCGAATCCGAAGTTTCAATATTATCTTTTAGAAGGACAGGAATTCCGTGCAAAGGGCCTCTAACTCCCTTAGTGTTTCTTTCGTTATCAAGGGCTTCGGCTATAAAGATAGCGTCAGGATTAATTTCAAGAACGGAATTTATTCTCGGTCCGTCCTGATCATATTTCGCTATCCGATACAAATAATACATCACTAATTCTTTTGAAGTTATAAATCCATTTCCCATAGCACTTTGAATCTCAATACTCGTTAATTCTTCTTTATAAAACTCATTAAATTTAATACTCATAATAACCCCCTTATTTAATTTCCCAATATACTTTATTTTTAACACTTTTATAAACATTTTGGTGTATAGGTGCTATTTCTTTAAGCCATTCTTCCACTAACCTGCCCCGTTAGTTGAAGAAGAAATAATGTTATACTGTGAATTTAGTTAACCTAAACCCATCATAAGTTTCTGAATTTCATAATTACCGAAGCCATTTAATTAGGTTTAGGGAGTTTGCAATTCTTCTTTAGCCAGTATGTTAATCAGTCAAAAAACCAATAAAATTAAACCACCCTGTTATCTTCATGTTCTTTCGCAAACCATCTTATTACCTGCTGCGCAAGGACATCTAAGCATTTAGAAAATGCCTTTAATTGATCTGCTGGACATTCCATCCCCTTCTTTTCATAATTGGTTTTTGCATGAGCAAACATATTCCTAGTATGACTAATAGCATTAGAAATATCTTTTAAGGCTTTTGCTTTATCGTCGTTATTGCTTTCCAACCTTAACTTCCTAACAGACTCCAAGAATGGGGGAGCTATTGTAGCAATATCATTTAGGTCACAACAAGTTTCCATTGTTAGTTTTATAGCAAGAAAGTCTTTTTGATTATTTCGGTTACTTTCGAATATTTTTCCTAATTCAAGTATATAGTTTGCATCTGGATTTAAAGCTCTCGGGCTTAATAGCTTCTTGGTAACAGAATTAATAAGGTCTTCCTGTATAACGGTTTGAGAAACATATTCTATGACTTTTGTGTACGTCAGAACCAATATTTCGTAATCCATACTAGATAGAGAAGAATTATACAATCTTAGCAATTCATCGATACCTTTTCCTCGTAGCATTGGTCTAAGCCTTTTTGCAGCTATTTTAAACTCTGGAACTTCATCAGTTATATAGGACAACCTTGGAGCTAAATGTACACTAATCCCTAATGTTGATTTTAACTCAAATAAATATGCGTTAACTAAATCATCGACAATACTTGCATCTATGGTGTCTTCAACAGTAATTTCTATAAAGAAATCAAATTCATCTACTGGGGGTAGATACTGATCATAAAGATTATTAATAATTAATTTAATCCCATAGCTTGTTAATCCATTTACAATATTTATTGAGTAATTTTGCCCGTCTATTAATTCTGTAAGAGAAGGAATATTATGCTCAGAACTTAATATCAACTCTTGATCATCGATAGTATATAAAGCATTTCTTTTGCTAATTAATTTGTTTTCATTAAATTCAACAGCCTCCTTAGCATCATTTACTAAAATGAATAACTCACCAAGCGTTGGGTAATCCTCCAACTCCGAATGCGGAAACCAAACAGGAACCATATAATCTTCATCGATTACAACTACTTCATCCTCTGTCTCTTCGTCTTCATCATCAGGAAGATACGTAGAGTCATAATCTATATTGTGCGCTTCAAAAAAACTTAGAAGATCACTTACCTTTTGTTTAAATTCCTCAGAAATAAAACTAATAGCCATTAATACGCCCCCTTTTTATGTATATTATCACTTTTAAATGTCTTAAGTCTTAATGTAAAGTGAATTTCGACAGAACCTTTGTTTTATTCTAAGATATTTGTCTACGTACATCACGTATGCTTTTCCCTGTGGATTTGTAGTATTGGCTTGTGGAAGTGTTGTAGCGCACGTAGTCTTGACTTGCGCAGAGTTTCATCTTATTGAGGGCATCGTAAGTGATAAAAGGATTACCACATATTTTGCAGTGGTGCCAGCGATTTGCAGTGATTCGGACATCACCCCGCGTAAGTTGTCTATTTAGTGGATTGTCTTTCACGAGTCGATCCAAGATCGCGTGGTATTGTTTCAGGTTCAATTTGAACGCTTGAAATCTTCCTGTAGTGGAAGGCTGTGAGTAACTTCTCTGTCAAAGGGCTTTCGTTCATCTAGAGACAGTCGCATCATTGCTGATACACCATTCCTTGTTCCCTGGTCGACCTATAAAGAGTTTTAATGGGGTGTAATGAACGCCGCCTCTATTTATTCCCTCTCACTTCTTGGAATGTTTTTGTATTATAATTACGGCTCTCTTTTTATTTTTTGATGGAAACTATCGACTATATTTGCTATAATATAATTAATAACTGATTAAACAATAATTCCTCGTCAAATGGATATTAAACTTCCTAAAGAACCATAATTTATAGGAACCTTCCCATAATTTAAAAACTCCGAACCAGACTATATATTATGTAAACTAAAAACAAAAATAAAAAGAAAGCCATATAGATGGCAGTTTCAGTTGTTCTTCCCTAACGTTGTACTGTATTCAATTACATCATTGATATATAATCCATTAATTTTCGCAAATTCTCTTATCTCATGTAATAAATCCTTTTTGTATGTGGTCTTATAATGGATACGATCTTTTGGACGATCACTCTTGCAATACAAAATCGTACCTATATCCAATAGTTGTTCAAAATAATCCTCTAAAATATGGTTCATAGGCTTTTCCTGTTCCTTAGCCATATCATTTAGCTGCATCAGTATTGATTTGCTAATAGTCGTCCGAAATGCAATTCTGCCTTGATCGGTAAGATATTCTTCTTTGCTTCTTAAATGTGTAGGTGTTTTATTGATGGTCATTCTAATCATTTTATTTTCAACATAGTTACCATCGCAATTATTATACAAAATATTCGAGAGACGCAATAATTGGTCTTTACCCCTTATCCATACTCTATATATCGGTTTACCTTTAGAACTCCTTATCGCAGCAATGGTTGAGGATAATCCCCAATTAGTAAAAACTGTTTGTAAACCTTCTGCGAATACGATGCTTGCTGTCGTTATGTTCATTCGATAACCCTCTCGGTCAACCCAACCATCCCCATCAATAACGCCTCTCACAAATGCAGGTAAATACCAAACTGGCACGTTAGGAAAAGCCACTGTATATGACTTATTTGGTGTAATTCCCAGTCGTTCAAGATCCTGTTTGATGATCTTCGAGTTGATGATTAGCATTGGGGTTTTTCTTGTGCCGGTTCCTTGTGCAATCGTTGGAGATGCACCCATAAGTTTGGCTACTTTCCTTAACAAATCTTCGTCATTTTGAGATAAATAGACAGAATGAACTCTTTTGTTCACATGGCCATCTGTGATAAATAATCCCAAAACCCAAGCCATCTCATGTGACCATATCTTGAAAAAGTTCTCGTTCACTTTGTGAATACGCGGACGTCCTATAGGATTCAATTCGACCCCATGCTTATATAATACATTTCGGATTGCACGATCAGACAATCCAATAACTTCGCAAAGCTTGGTGTAAGGTAACCCGCTGTTGTATAATTCGATGATCTTTTCGTCAGTCATACCTGGATTTCTTGCCAACTCGCTTATCCCCCTTCTGCATATTTCCCCTCTTTCTCATTATACAAACTAACGTTCCCGTTTTCAACTAATTAACTGAATAGTAATTTAAAAAGAATAGACCACTCGCCTTAGCAAGTGGTCTGTTAAATCATTTATCATCGCTCATATCGTACTCTGTCGCTCGCTTGCAGTTCACCTAATGTAGATGCCCCGACCCCGAACATTGCCATGCGGAGCTCCAGTTCTTTCGTTTCCATCACTCTGATGACATCTTCTGGAGATTGTGTCGCTTCTTTCAGAATAGATCTCCCGAAACCGACAACATCAGCTCCTAAAGCGATCGTTTTGGCAGCATCCAAACCTGTTGCCATGCCGCCACTGGCGACAATCGATTGTTCACCAATCTTTTTACGTACTGAAACGACGCAATCGACTGTCGGGATACCCCAAACGCTGAACGTTTCGGCTGCGGCCTGTTTCACCGGATCTGTCGAGCGATATTTTTCCACTTGGCTCCATGATGTACCTCCAGCCCCAGCTACGTCTATAAAAGACACGCCGGCTTCACAAAGCTTTTTGGCCGTCATTCCGTCGATGCCCCAACCGACTTCCTTAATACCTAATGGAACCCGCAACGTTCTCGCCAGTTCTTCGATTTTCACTAATAAATCCTTGAAATTTAAATCTCCGTTCGGCTGAATGACTTCCTGGAGACTGTTCAAATGCAATACCAATGCATCTGCTTCTGTCATATCAATAATTTGCCTGCATTGATCGACACCAAATCCGTAATTCAATTGAACCGCGCCTAAATTGGCGATTATCGGAACGGATGGCGCGTATTGCCTCACTTGAAATGATGAGCGGTGCTCTTCGCTCTCGATTAATGCTCGCATGGACCCTAAAGCTAATATCCAGCCTTTTTCTTCTGCTGCAAGCGCCAAATTACGGTTGATTGTTTCAGCGAACGCGGCTCCTCCAGTCATGGAACTGATCATAAAAGGCGTTGGACGCATTTGGCCAATAAATTTGCTTTCAATGGAGATTTCATTAAAGTCAATTTCAGGTAAAGCGTTATGAATGAAGTGAACCCTTTCCAATCCGGTCGTAATTTGGTTCCCTGTCACTTTTTCATTGAGCGTGATGTCGATATGCTCCGCTTTCCGTTGATGAATCGAACCAGTCATTAACCAACATCCCTCTTCCCTAGCATGATAAGACCGACCACCAGTGGTCAAATCTATGCTTCAATCCTCGTTCGTATTATTATTTCCATTTTTATTATATGTTACGTAAATCATTATTTCAGCTATTTGGATTTCTATTAAACCTGTAACAATTACTTG
This sequence comes from Sporosarcina pasadenensis, assembly GCF_047228845.1. NCBI lineage: Bacteria > Bacillati > Bacillota > Bacilli > Caryophanales > Caryophanaceae > Sporosarcina > Sporosarcina pasadenensis. The sequence goes on along the minus strand of NZ_JBFEGM010000001.1, from coordinate 162,002 downwards.
AATACATTGGTTCATTTTTCAATAAAGAATTTGGTCCCATATTCTGCTGAAGTCGCCGTAAAATCTAAGCTATTCATCATAGATTCCTTTAGATTTTAACATTGAATCACTCAGAAAACTAATTCTTTCATATTCTTTTCTTGTTCAGTTACTTGGCATGCATTTCTGAAGTGTGTTAAATTTGAATCGGTTCATTCAAAACGACACTTCGGGGCAAGGTGAAATTCCTTACCGGCGGTGATCAAGCGCAATGCTTGTCAGTCCGTGACCCGTACCTTTATGGATACGGTGGAGCTGGTGAAACTCCGGCACCGACAGTTAAAGTCTGGATGGGAGAAGTTGTTCGCGTTTGATGGCCATGCCCAACTATATCCGCCCTTTCAAAAATTGAAAGGAGGAATTCGATGGTCCACGCCGATTATTTGAAGTTAGCCGATCTATATGCCACTCTAAATCCTTCTGCGCATATCGGGAAACAACCTGCGTGCACAGATACAATCATCGCTAGCGGCATTCGCCGTGTATTCATCGAGTCCAAAGATCCGAATCCTTCCGTAATTGGAAATAGGATTAGGCTTCTTCGGACTGCCGGATTTAAAGTGATCTCTGATTTATGTAAAAAAGAGGCGGATTTTAGCAACCGGGCATATTTTGATTTTATTCTTCTCCATAACCCTTTCCCTACCACCCGTTTGCCCCATGGTGGAAAGAACCCATTACAAATTATTTTAAATAGGCATCATAGGACGCCAAAAGTAGCAATCCCGATTCATGCTCTTCTTCCGATTGGAGGTGTAAGCTAGTTGTTCACTGGAATTGTTGAAGAAATAGGAACAGTTCATACGATAAAGAAAAGTTCATCCTCTATGCAACTGATCATCCGATGCAGTCATGTGCTATCCGACGTGAAAAAGGGAGATAGTATTTCCGTCAATGGAGTATGTCTTACTGTATCGGATTTTTCGAAAACCGAGTTCGCAGCAGACGTCATGCCCGAGTCGTTCATAGCGACGTCACTTTCCACATTGAAATCCGGAAGCCGTGTGAACTTGGAGCGCGCTATGGCAGCGAACGGCCGTTTTGGCGGCCATTTCGTAACCGGTCATGTCGATTGCGTCGGTGAAATTATCGCGGTACGTCCGATTGAAAATGCAATATATATCGATATTCAAATGGATTCCGCATTCCAAACGTATCTTGTCCCTAAAGGTTCGATAACGGTTGACGGAACTTCATTGACTGTTTTCAGCATATTTGAACACGGGTTTACGATATCCCTCATTCCCGTTACTCAAGCTGATTCTGTTCTCGGTCATAAGCGTGTCGGAGACTTTGTCAATGTAGAATGCGATATTCTTGCGAAATATATAGAGCGGATTGTCTTAAGAAAAGAAGCTGGACCGCCAGGCGGGCTGACAATGGAAGCACTTGCCAATAGCGGATTTTTGGATTGAGAGGTGTTAGTGATGTTTGTTACGGTAGAAAAAGCGATCGAGGAATTGAAAAAAGGAAAAGCGATTATCGTCGTGGATGATGAAAGCCGTGAAAATGAAGGTGATTTTGTCGCGCTCGCTGACTATGCGACTCCAGCGATGATCAATTTCATGGCGACGGAAGGACGAGGCCTTATATGCGTTCCGATTGAACAACAACTTGCAGACCAACTTAGTTTACCGCCTATGACTACTATGAATACCGATGTACATGGTACAGCATTCACAGTCAGTATTGACCATTCGTCATGCCATACAGGGATTTCCGCATTTGAACGCTCGGAAACGATTTTCAAAATGATAGATAGAGACTCAAAGCCTTCAGACTTCAGAAGGCCCGGCCACATTTTCCCGTTAGTCGCAAAAGCGGGCGGTGTATTGGTGCGTCCAGGACATACGGAAGCGGCGGTCGATCTAGCCCGTCTATCCGGTGCTACTTCAGCGGGCGTCATTTGCGAGATAATGAATGACGACGGAACGATGGCTCGAGGAGAAGAGTTAGTGGAAATTGCAAAGCGGCACGACCTGGTGATCTTGACGATAGAAGAATTGATTGCACACCGGAAGCGAAGTGAAAGACTTATTGAAAGGGTCGTCGATATTCACATGCCGACGACGTTCGGCGACTTCACCGCAATCACTTATGTAGAAAAGTTGACCGGCCGCGAACATATCGCTTTTGTGAAAGGTCAATTGGACGATGTCACGCCCGGCGCGGCCCCTCTCGTCAGAATCCATTCAGAATGCCTGACGGGTGACGTATTCGGTTCTTGCCGATGCGATTGCGGTCCACAGCTGCATGCTGCACTTACACAAATTGAGGAAGCCGGGATGGGAATCCTTATTTATATGCGCCAAGAAGGACGAGGAATCGGCCTCGTCAATAAAATGAAAGCTTATAAGCTTCAGGAGCAAGGGTTTGACACTGTTGAGGCAAATGCCCGATTAGGGTTCGGCGACGATTTACGGGAGTATTTCGTCAGCGCACAAATCCTTTCAGATCTCGGATGCACTCGAATTCAATTGTTGACGAACAATCCACGAAAAATCGAAGGTCTTTCTGAGCATGGAATAGTGATTGAAAATCGTATCCCTATCGAACTTCCTGTAGAAGAAAGCAACCGATTTTATATGGAGACGAAAAAGAAGAAATTAGGGCATTTACTGCATATCTGAGGAGGAAATATAATGAGTTTGACATACGAAGGACATTTAATCGGTACAGGACTTAAAATCGGCATCGTCGTATCCCGCTTCAATGAATTTATTTCAGGCAAGCTTCTCAGTGGAGCTGAAGACGCATTGCGCCGCCACGGCGTTGATGCGAACGATATTGAAATCGCTTGGGTTCCTGGCGCTTTCGAAATTCCGCTCATTGCAAAACGAATGGCGGCTTCAAAAAAATATGATGCAGTTATTACATTAGGCACCGTCATTAGAGGGGCTACTCCCCACTTTGATTACGTATGCAACGAAGTGGCTAAAGGGGTTGCCGCACTCAATATGACAGAAGAAGTGCCAGTCATCTTTGGCGTATTGACGACCGATTCGATTGAACAGGCGGTTGAGCGCGCCGGGACGAAAGCTGGAAATAAAGGATGGGACGTAGGAGTATCCGCCATCGAGATGGCAAATCTACTGAAACAGTTGTAAGAATAGAAAAAAGCAAGTCCCTTGTTAGGGATTTGCTTTTTTTGTCAGCATGGTCAAATACCCATTTTTCGACTTGATTGGGTTACTTTCTTCGACTGTTGGCTCTTCATTTTTTTTGTTTGTTGAATTTGATTTCCTGTTGTTTTTGTCGACTTTGTCGAATTCTTCTTAGCCTCAAGCTGTTGTTTGACTGCTTCTTTCAAACTGATCTTCGCTTTTACCCCGTTTTGTTTGCTCGATTCCATTATCGTCATCTCCCTCCCATTGTTGTCGGTTAGTAAATTTTAGCATTCCCGATGAATGGTTGTCCATATCGAAAATCAGAGGAACGTCAAAACTATCTTGCTCTCTTACTCCCTTTTGTCCGTAATAAAAGCCAAATGATTGTAAAAATGACGAAAGCGACCGCTTCCAACGATAGAATATACCAAGGATAAGGACCGAGGAAATCTAGTAGACTGCCATTTTGAGGTTTCATCCTTAAGAACATATAATTCCCGTCAAACAACCAATTGACAGCCAAAATAAACGGCAAAAGAACATTGATGATCAACATCGTTTTCACTACGCCTTTGAACGTTGGTTCATACACTTTCACCCAAACAAAATAAAGTCCTGTCAAAATGATGCCCATATGCGTGTAGAAAAAATGAAAAAATCGAAAGTGCGGAAAATCCATGTCAAGAACGGGTGTTCCTATAGCTTGTAAAGCGCCACCGATCCCTGCAAAAACGACAAAATCAACTAAATACCGACTCCCCGTCAACAGGAGCACAATCGAGGCTAGTAGAGAGATGCTACATAATTCGAGCGGCAGCGCATCATCCAAGCCCCAACGATCCGTCACAATGAGCCAAATATGATAGGTGATATCCATAGCTAATAATGACAGCGCAAAATATCGTTCCACCCATTTCAGTTTTGACACATTCTCTTGCAATCGCCTTCGCTGACAATAAAGAAGGCCGATAATGAAACCGATCAGTAAAACAACTGTTAGATGTACAAAAGAAAACATTACAAACTCATGTTCTGCTACACCACCCATAGCCATTCCCCATTCCCATATATGTTTACCCCAAAGTATATCATCGGTTCACACGGGTAAAAAGAAGGATTGTTTAACCTTCTTTCCATACACACATACTATGTCTAATCAGAATGAAAGGGGAATGACAAGATGGTCCAGCAATCATCACAACAACCGATGGCTGAACAACAGTTCCAGACGGATAAAAAGCAGATCCTTCAGAAGTTGCACAAAGCATCCCAAACGATACAACAGATGAGTACACTGTTCGATTCACAATCGGTACAACAAGCACAACAACAACTACAACAAGCCTCGCAGCTTTTGAATCAGTTACAAGGGCATGCAGTTACTCAATCGCCCACTACAGTACAGCAACAACTAGAACAGGTCAGGAAACAAATTGACCAGGCAGCCCAAACATTGCAACTGATTGAAACGTTGAACATGGGCAATAAAAGCTTTAAAAAATGAACTCCTGGTTTTCACGCCAAGGGTTCATTTTTCACTGTATAGAAGCATCAGCGCTCTCCGGATCGATTAACTTGTCAGCGGCTAAAACGGATTTGATCGCATCTTTTATTTCCTGATAACCAGTGCATCTGCATAGATTCGACTGCAGCCATTCTTCAATTCGTTCGTTATCCGCGTCGGGATGTTCCGTGACAAGCGCATGTCCATTGACGATGAATCCAGGTGTACAGTACCCGCATTGAATTGCCCAATTATCTACGAACGCCTTCCTCACCGGTGAATGTATTAAACCTTCTATTGTCGTTATACCACTAGACAAAGTTTCAATTGTCAATAGGAGGCAAGAATGCATCGGCTTTCCTTCTACCAATACGGTGCATGCTCCGCAATCCCCATTTCCGCAAGCTTGCTTTGCACCGGTCAGACCTAGTTGCTCGCGCAATGTGCAAAGCAATGTATCGGCAGAACGGATCATAACATCTTGTGAAGTGCCATTGACAAGCAAAGGGACTACTGTATATTTTCCTCTGTTCGAAATGATCATCGGTTCCCCTCCCATTCAGTGTTCATTTCAGATAAGAGCTTGTTTAGGATGAATCGGCGAAAATGTTTTGAAGCAATGAAATCATCCGTGATATCCGTTGGCAGCTTCGCTATCGCCTTGTCCACCCTCTGTTCATCCTCAATCGCCGTATCGTTTAAGACTCCTTCGACTACCGCAGAACGGAACGGATGCTCATGTATGCCACTAAATGCGATTCTGATACGACCTTCTTTACTCATTGCAGCCAAACTGACGATCGGATAACCGACTTTAGATGAGCGGGTCCGTTTCGAATGGATAAAAGGCAAATCAAGATTTGAGGCCGACAATTTAATATGTGTTAAAAACTGACCATCCGCCAATTCCGCCGCAGCAAGTTTCTCCACAGGCATGACCACTGTCCCTTCATGACCAATGACACTAGCGACGGCATCCGTAATGAGAAATGGCAAGATTCCTTCCCGATATCCCAGTTTGCTCATAAGATTGCCGCCAATTGTAATTTTATTTCTTGAAGTGTGATCAGCAATCGTGCGCGCTGTTTTGCTCAATAGCGGAAATAGGTTCGTTTCAATTAATCGATTCAACGTCACAGCGGCTCCTATAACTAACTCTTCCCCTTGCATTTCAAGCATATTACACTCCGGAATCCCTTTTAAGTCGATTACGGTGTCGAATGTCATTTTTCCTCCGCGTGCAAACGTGATCACTTCGGTGCCACCTGATAAATAAATGACTTTCTTGCCCAATTTCCATTCACTTGAATAGATTTTCAATGCTTCTTCCGTTGTCTCCGGCTTAAAGTAATCAAAATTAAACGGAATCATAGGCTGCTCTCCTCGTCCGCCATATAAGTTCGGGTGTCAATGGCAGTTCAGTCAGTTCCACATTTGTCGCTAATGAAAGGCTGTTGGCCAACGCTGCGGCAGCACCAATCACTCCATATTCGCCGATTCCCCTAGCGCCAAATGGTCCATCCTCCGCTGGCGTCTCTACAAACTCAACGATGTACTCGTCAGGCTGTTCTCCAAACCGCATGAGCTGGTACGTCCGTAGATCAGGATTTTGCAGGACGCCCTGATCATTGAATTCGAATGATTCCCCGCTCGCGATACTAAGCCCCAGGAAAATGCCTCCTCGCATCTGCTGCGTCGCAGTCATTGGATTAATGATCGTTCCGCCATCCAGCACCGTTACCGCCTTCACGATTTTATACGTAAACTTTCGTTCATCCCATTCCACTTCTATAGCTTGGGCGCCGACAGACCACCATGGACCGGGATCGCCGAATCCTGTATCCTTGTCCATCGGCGTCAAATGCCGTTGCACATGAACGCCGACTCCAATAATTTGTCCGCCTACCGTATGGCCGTTCGGATATTTATAACCGAGTGAAATTGTTTCAATATTAACTCCGAATTCCGGTTTAGCTTTCAAATAAACCCGGCCATTTCCGACGTCCAGATCTTCTTCGGAACATTGCAACGCGACGGCGCCGATCCTTCTCAATTGCCTAATGGCGTCATCTGCTGCCGCCAACACGGCATTTCCTGCTAAAAAAGTCGTGCTGCTCGCAACCGTCCGCCATTGATGTGGCGTGTATTGTGTATTCACTTCCATTGTGACGTGAATATCGGAAACATTCATTTTCAATCGCTCGGCAGCAATTTGCGCCAAAATAGTCTTCGTCCCTTGTCCCAGCTCGACAGCAGCGCAAATTAAGTTGACCGTACCGTCCGCTTCAAACTTCAAAAACGCCCCTGCTTGCGCATTCGTCGATGTCGTGGACGTTTTCCAGAACAATGATACTCCTTTTGCACGGACCAAGCCGTTTTCCGAAATTATGGTCCGCTTCCCATCCCATCCAATCAATTCCCTTGCCCGGGACATGCATTTCTCCACGTCTCCGATATTGTTTGCAGTTAAGACGGACTGTGTCGGTGTCGTATGACCGGGTTTAATGACATTGAGCAATCGAAATTCGATAGGATCCATCTGCAATTTTGCCGCTAATTGATCCATTGTCCTTTCAATGGCGAATGTCAGCTCGGGATGGCCATATCCCCTGAACGATGTGGCGTATGGATGATTCGTATACATACAATACGAATCGCACCATACGTTAGAAATGTGATAAGGGCCAGTGCAATCGAGAGCGGCTGCCCGTGTAATGCCTGCAGCCTGGTCGGAGTAAGCACCTGCTTCTATTAAAAATGTGTATTGTCCCGCAATGAGCTTCCCTTCTTCGTTCACGCCGAGTTTTACTGTTGCATTGAATCCGATATGGCAAGGGGCCGTCATTATATCTTCTTCTCGATCAAACTGCAGCTTGACCAATTTCCCTCCTACCGCATTCGATGCCAAAAATGCCAGTGGCTCTAGCTGAACGGCTCCCTTTCCACCGAAAGCCCCTCCTAGCATCGGGATATGTACAATGATTTTGCCGACATCAATATTAAAAAACTGGTTAAAGATTTTCTTGATCGTAAATGGCGATTGGCTTGTGGAGTGGACAATGATCCGGCCGTCCGGATTGATTTCAACAGTCGCCGTCCGTGTCTCCATTGCTGCGTGATCGGACAAATTGAATGAATATGTAGCTGAAATTGTATCTTTGCATACTGCCCACGCTTTCCCGAATTCCCCTTTTCTAATCTTAATATGACTAGCAATATTCGTTCCCGGGACAGGATAGACATTATCAATGATTTTTGTATACTGTCCAGATTGTTCGTGAATCAATGGAGCATCCTTTTGAAAAGCCTGTTCGACCGAATTTACGAGTGGAAGCGGCTCGTATTCGGCGACTATTTTTCCCGCTGCCTGTTTTGCCTGGTAAGGATGATCGGCAACGATGATGGCAATTGGCTCTCCGTAATACCGGACTTTTTCAAAAGCGATCGGCGGTCGATCGGCGAGTATCGGTCCTATCGGGAATGGGAACGTATCACCTGTGATAACGGCGCGTACGCCTGGCACTTTCCAAGCCTCGCTCGTATCAATCGATTTGATGCGGGCATGTGCTTCCGTGCTCGTGGCCACTTTGGCATGCAACATTCCTTGAAAAAACTTATCCCCTAAGTATTTGACGTTTCCGGTGGATTTCTCGACAGCATCTATACGTTGTTCCGCAAACCCGACCGTCGTTCGATTTTCGTATTGCAAAATCTCTTCCTCCCTTACTTTGTAAACCAATTTAATCCAAACTATTAATTAGGTTAGCCAGTTCATTTGGCTTTTATAAGGACCAGTCGAATAAACAGACGGACAATTGATGAAACTATACGTATCGAATGAATACTGGGGTGATGAATAATGGGGTCTATTCCACAGTTAGTAGATAAGCTTATTGAATCCAGACAGGCGGCCGTAATTGCAAAAATCATACACGTAGAGGGATCTGCCTACCGGAAGGAAGGCGCATGGATGTTTTTTCTTGAAGATGGCAGTAGAATAGGATTGCTTAGCGGCGGTTGTCTTGAATACGATCTACAATGCCGCGCTAAAGAGATGTTCCATACGGGAAGCGTGAAGATTTGCGAATTTGATTTACGTTCGGAGGACGATCTTGGATGGGGCCGTGGGGCTGGATGTAACGGTGTCGTAACAGTGATGCTGCGAGATATCGATGCAGGATTCAAAGAATCGCTGCTGTTTTTACATGAACAACTGAAACAAGGACGTCCGGTACAGTTTGTACAATCTTTAGAAAATGATTTTGACTTCTGCTATAGTAACGGATCGGAGCGCCGCGGAACATTGACGAGAACTTTTTCAACTGGCGAGATGCAGAGTTTTCAGCATTCTGCTGGCCGTAAATGGATAAAAGATAAGCTCTATTATTATCAATTGATTTGGCCTGCACCGTCCTTATATCTATTCGGCGCAGGCGGCGATGCACGCCCGTTCGCAGCATTGGCATCATCTGTCGGATACGCCGTGCATATATGCGATTGGCGTGAATCACTTTGCACCGAAGAGTATTTTCCGAATGCCACTTCATTCCAAGTAGCGCCCATTAACAAACTATTGAACTGTATCACTTTTAATGAGCTTGATTCGGTTGTTATCATGACTCACGATTTCCAGGCCGATCAACAAATCTTGAACAGTATACAAAAAGAGAAACTATTATATGTAGGTTTATTAGGATCGGAAAAAAGAACGAGGCGATTGCTAGGAAGTGTTGTTCCGGATTGGCTTCATTCACCCATCGGCCTGTCGATCGGGGCAGATGGTCCTGAAGAGATTGCGGTCAGTATCATAGCCGAAATGATTGCCATTCGGAAAGGAAAAGCGATATGCCCATCATTGGCATCTATTTAGCGGCAGGAAATAGTCGGAGGATGGGCAGGAACAAATTATCGCTCGCAGTAGGAAAAATGGCATTAGGCAGCTTGGCGCTCGACAATGCTGTACAATCCTCACTTGACAGTATTTGCGTCATTGTGAACGAAAACGATGATTTATCCTGGCTCTCAGAACGGTTAATGACGCATGAGAAGTGCAAAGTCATCAAATGTCCGAATGCTAATGAAGGGCAGTCGGCTTCGCTCCGATGTGGAATAGAATATGCAATGGAAGCTGGTGCTTCTGCAATTATCATCTTATTGGCGGATCAACCTTTCATAACAATTCAGATGATCGATGAAATGGTGGCATGTTTGAAGCAACATCCAAACAGTAACTATATTGCCACTACACATGAGGGAACTATGAAACCTCCAATTCTCTTTACCGAAAAGCTTTTCCCGGCTCTCATGGCGATACGTGGCGATCAAGGTGCCAGGAAGGTTTTACGCGAAGAATTTCTTGGGCACGGAAAACAATTGCCGTGCGAAGATGCAAGACTCGTATTCGATGTGGATGACGCCGATGATTACTCTGCCTTGCTTTCACAATTGGAATAAAATAAAAATGCCCTCTGATTCAACTAGAATCACGGGGCATCTATTGAAATCTGTTTTTCTTTTTCATCTACGATCTTTCCATGCTCGAGAAATAAAATGCGGTCCCCTATTTTTTTGGCTTCTTCCATATCATGCGTCACTATGATGAACGGAATTTTCCACATTTCATGCAACCGAATCAATTCGTTTTGGCAATCGATGCGCGTTTCTCTATCTAGAGCGGAAAGAGGCTCATCCAGCAACAGGATAGACGGCTCCGATGCCAATGCTCGTGCAAGGGCCACCCGCTGTTTTTCGCCGCCGGATATTTGGTGGGGATATTTTGACACAAGCTGTTGGATGCCGAGGACATGCAACAGATGGTCCACAACAAATGAACGGTCTTCATCCTTGCTTTTCATGCCATACCTAATGTTCCTCCCAGCCGTCATATGCGGGAATAAAGCATAGTCTTGGAACAGCATCCCTACATTCCGCTCTTGCACGGACAAGGAGCTGCCTTTGCCTTGGAAAAAGGTATTGTCCCCTAGTTTGATCAATCCTTCGTCAGGTTTCGTCAATCCTGCAATCATATGTAAGATTGTTGTTTTCCCGGATCCGGATGGACCAAACAAGACGAGTATTTCATCTTTCATACCAAATTCGATATCCAAGTCATAATGGGCTAACCGTTTTTTTATATTCACTTTCAACATCCGATCACCTGCTTCGATTTTGATTCGTATACCGTCTCATGTTTCGCCGGCTCCACCAATTGAGCCACATAATTGTGCTGAAGCCTAATGCGACGATGATGACTACCCAGAACGTCGCTTTCTCCATTTGCCCTGATTCGACAGCGAAATAGATAGCCATTGGAATTGTATCGGTCTTTCCAGGAATATAGCCTGCCAGCATAAGTGTGGCACCGAATTCTCCGAGCCCCCTTGCAAAAGAAAGGACGAGACCGGCAAGGAGACCTGGCCAGGCAAGCGGGAAAGCGATCGTCCAGAACACGCGCCATTCTGATGCCCCTAAAGTTCTGGCGGCGTTTTCAAGCCGGTCGTCGAGACTGCCAAATGCGGCTGCTGCACTTTGGTACATCAACGGGAAGGAGACGACGATGGAAGCGATAACGGCGCCAAGCCAAGTGAAGACAACCTGGACACCGAACCATTCCATCAGCCACTTCCCAATCCAGCCATGCTTGCCGAACAGTAGCAATAAGGCGAAGCCGACTACAGTAGGAGGCAAGACAAGAGGAAGCATGAAGAAGGACTCGATTACCGTTTTACCGAAAAAATGTTTTCTTGCAAAAATTCGTGCGAAAAATACACCGGAAATGAATACGACGGTTGTGGAAATGGCCGCCACTTTCAAAGACAGCAACAAAGGTGAATACTCCATGCCTGATATGCCCCTCTTCTACTACTTATTTGAAGCCATACTTCTTTAAAACTGCTATCCCCTCTTCCCCCGAGACGAAATCAAGGTAATCCTGTGCCTCAGCATGATGATTGGAATCTTTCACTACCGCTCCCGGATAGATGATCCTTGAATGCCAAGAGGGATCAGCTTCCGCAACAACAGTCACTTTATCAGACGTCCTCGCATCACTCGCATATACTACCCCATAATCTGCATTCCCCAATTCGACATGCGTCAACACTTGCCTCACGTCCGACCCCATGACGAGTTTATTTTTCAGGGACGCCCACAATTGGAGATGCTCCAAAACCTCCTTTGTATATTTTCCTGCTGGAACAGTATTCGGCTCCCCGATTGAAATATGTTTGATCCCAACTGAATCAAGCTGTTCGAAAGATGAAACAGGATTCTCAACATGCTTATTGACAATTAACACAAGAGAGTTTTCTGTAAAGTTTATGATTGTTGATTCATTGACAAGCCCCTTTTCCTTCAGTCGTATCATATCGTCCATGCTTGCTGAAAGATAAATATCGGCGGGTGCGCCTTGTTCAATCTGAGTCGCAAGCTTTCTGGAGCTCCCTAAATTCAAAGTGAGGCCAATGTCATGATTGTCTTTTTCGTATGCTTGTTTTATTTCGGTCAAAGCATCCGTCAAACTTGCGGCGGCTGAAATTGCTAGTTCCGTCTGTGTATCTTCCTTCCCACCTGTAGTTGCGCAGCCAAAAGAAATTGCCGATATAACGAGAATGAGCATCCATTTAACGAGTGATTTCACATCAAACCCTCCTTGCTATCATTTGATACTACTACCTATATCCATATAGTACATATTATAACTGAATATATCTACTTATAATTAAATATAACTTCTAATAATTACTTATCATCACTTATATCTGAATATATTGCATTTATATTCATTATAAGAGAAAATGAAAATAAGAATGCTACAGGAGGTTACTTTTATGGCTAATCATCAAGCAGCTTCATATACGACCGAGGAAATTGCGGATCTTTTGAAAGTCTCCAAACTGACCGTTTATGATTTAATTAAAAAAGGAGATCTTCGCGCGTACCGTGTCGGTAGGCAAATGAGGATCGATGCGGAGGACCTTGAAGCTTATAAGGACAAATCCAAAAGTGGCGGGTTAATTGAGAAACAAGAAAAAGTAATTTCCGAAACAGCGGAAAAACCAATTCAAAGGACTGAATCCACTCCCCCTCCCAGACCGTACCGGCCGGCATCACAAAGGAAACTGATCATTAGCGGGCAGGATATCAGTTTGGATTTGCTTGCAAATGCAATTGAAAGAAGCGGGACTGGATACCGTCCGCTCCGTTCCTACACCGGTAGTCTCAACAGCTTGCTCGCAATGTACGAAGGAGAAGCCGACATCGTCAGCACCCATCTGTTCGACGGGGAGACGGGCACGTATAATATTCCATATATTAAAAGAATACTTACCGGCCGTGAATTCGTCGTCATCAATTTACTGTCGAGGTCGGCGGGACTTTTCGTACAAAAGAACAACCCGAAAAATATCCGGACGTGGAGAGATTTCAGCATTCCGTCTATCAGAATGGTCAATCGGGAAATAGGATCAGGAGCGAGAGTACTGTTTGAAGAGAAGTTGCGGTTGGAAGGCATAATTCCCCGCCACATCGAAGGTTATCATACGGAGGAATTGAACCATATCGCCGTCGCAAGTAAAGTGGCATCCGGCATTGCAGATGTCGGTGTCGGGATTGAAAAAGTTGCGCCAATGGTAGGAGTGGATTTTATCCCCCTCGTCCAGGAGCAGTATGACCTCGTCATGTACAAGACTCCTGAGAATGAAATTGTACGCAGCTCCATCTTATCCATCCTCCGCTCGCCGGAATTTCAAAATGAAATCGGCGCATTAGGAGGATACGACCTATCATTGACGGGAACAATCATGTATGAGACGGAATAGCAAAAGGCACCTCGATATAATATCGGGTGCCCTTTTTCATTTATAAAATATGTTATAGTTTACAGGTTTACATAATATTATTATTGTTTAATTAAAAATGGACGCCCGAGAACGGACGTCCCTACCTTTTATTCTTTTGCATTTTCATAATGCATCGCATCATTCGGCTCGTATTTGTTATATCTTACTTTCAGCAACTTGAACAAATGCGTGAACACCACTTTCAGTAAAGCGTAACCTGGAATTCCAAGGACAACTCCCGCAACTCCGAATAGAGAACCTGCTGTTAACAAAACGAAAATGATAGTGATCGGATGGATTCTCAAGGACTTCCCCATGATTTGCGGAGATATGAATTTTCCATCGACCAATTGAACAATTGTCCAGACTGCGGCCAGTTTCACTAGCATTAATGGCGAAGTGACGATGGCAATGATGACTGCAGGCGTAATTGCAATGAGTGGACCTAAATACGGTACGACACTCGTAAACATCGCTAGCGCACCTAATAACAGTGCATATTTCATGCCGATAATGAGGAAACCGATCGACACCATAATTCCGATGCTAATAGCTACAAGAATTTGACCTTGGATATAGGCGCTGATTTGATGATCGGCATCATTGAGAATCACTTCTGCATCATCCCGAAGTCGCGGTGGCAACATTTTTTTAATCATCTGAGGCAGTTTTTCCCCGTCCTTTAATAAATAAAAGAGAATAAAAGGAACTGTGACGATTGCAAGAATGAAACCGGTCAATGCTGAAATGAATGATGTGATGCCGGAAGCAATCCCACCGACCGCATCTGTTATGAATTCACCGATGTTCCCTTTTCCGTTGTCTAGAAAACTGCTAATGTTGATATCCATTTCTTTATAATACGTTGAAAAAATTGACGTCCGTAAAAATGAGTCGACATTAATGAGCATTTGATTGAAATAAGTAGGGAACTCTTCAATCAAGTTCGCAAATTGTGTTTTCAAAAAAGGAAAAACGAGAAAAACCAATAGCGTTATCAAGCCGATGAGCCCGACGAAGATAATGAATATTCCCCACACCCTCGGAATTTTTATCCGTTCCAAAAAACGGAGTATGGGCCGTAGCAAATAATAGGCGATTGTTGCAAGGATTATCGGCAACACTACAGTTGAAAAGAAAACTCTTATAGGATAAAAAACGAAAGCTACTTTGCTGAACACTAAAATAATCAGGCCGATTAACAAGATGGAAAGGAGCACGAACATTGTAGCTCGGCCTCCAAGGAAACGGATAATCCGTGGTGTTCCATCATTCAATTGTTTGCTTCGCTCCGTTGATTTTATTTCTTCGTAATCCATTGACTCCCCTACTTTCCATCACTCAAGTTCCAAATTAAGAAAAGCTGCTAGTTCCTCTTTATTCTTTTCAATATCAAGCTCGATAACTGATCCTGCATGTGAATAAGAGTTGAAGCGATATGTGCCTTCTACAGGGATCCTCATCGTTTCCAGATCGGCTTTGCCCTTCATTAGAAGAGTGAACGCTTTTGAAATTTCATCCTTTGCCGTTAAGTCCGTCTCGATGAAGCCCGATAACGCACCTGACAACTTAGGAAGATGAAGAAGCATTCCGGGTCTCATTGCCTCGTCTTTCACAGCTGAAATAACCTCCTGTTGTCTTGCCACCCTGCCGAAATCCCCTTCAGCATCGGCGCGAAAACGAGCATATCCAAGCAATTCCTTTCCGTTCAGACGTTGTTCGCCAGGCATGAGGGCCACACCGATTTTTTCAGACATTTCTTTTTGAACATCGATTGTGATTCCATCAGGAAACGCGATATCGACGATCGACTCGAAATTATCAAAATCAACGATTGCGTAATGGTGAATTGGGATGCCAAACATGCCGGTAATCGTATCCTTTACCGCCTGGACTCCGTTTAAGTAATAAGCTGTATTAAGTTTATATGATTTATATCCAGGAATATCTGCGTAAATATCCCGCATGAACGAAACAAGGCGGATCGATCCTTCTTGTTTATTCCAAGAAAGGACCATCATTGTGTCGGTGCGTGACCTTCCGCTTCCGTCATCGTCAATGCCCAATAGAAGATAGTTTTCGACGGATGGATTTTGTGGATCGATGACATCACCACGGAAAGGACCTGGATCGATTGTATTCCCATTTGCTAATGACTTGCCTTCCTTATATTGAAAGTATGAATAAAGCCCCGCCACGATGAAGCCGATGAAAAGAATCGTGAAAAACACCCTGCCCATCCGTAATTTTCTTCGCCTTCTTCTTCTAGGCACCGGGCCTTCGTACTGTTCTTCGTTCAAGTCTAATTCCTCCAAATTGTAAAGTCACCTATAGGACGATTGTTGAGTGCCATTGGTTGCGTATGTATATCGATAGTATACCATGTGAGTGCCTTTAGATAATGCTTCAGAATCTGGTCATTTCCCTATGCACCGATTAATTTCAAGCATAGTCTATATTGAAGGTGGTGGTATAAATGGGACGTGAATACGGGGGCGGATATGGATCTTCCTTTGCTTTGATTGTTGTGCTTTTCATCCTGTTAATCATTATTGGTGCAAGCTTCGTCTATTAATCGATAAAACAAAAAGCACAACCACTCATTGGCACTTCGAGGAAAGGTTGCACTGCGGGCATCGGACCGTATGTAGGCAGCCTTTCTTTCGTGTGCTACAATTTAGTTATTGAATTGGAGAGGGGTTGCAGATTATGACAAGTAGAATAACTGAGAAAGCTGCTTTTGCCGGCGGGTGTTTTTGGTGCATGGTGAAGCCATTCAAGGAGTGGGATGGCATTGTTGATGTCGTCTCGGGATATATGGGTGGACACGTTGAAAATCCTACTTACGAGGACGTTAAAAAAGGGGATTCAGGACATTTGGAAGTCGTCGAGATCACGTATGATCCTTCTGTATTTACATATGAAAAATTGCTGGAATTATATTGGCCACAGATCGATCCGACAGACGCTGGCGGACAGTTCCATGATCGCGGACACTCGTATACGACAGCTATCTTCTATTATAATGAAGAACAAAGGAAAGCTGCGGAGCGCTCGAAAGAGGAGCTTGCCAACAGCGGCAAGTTTTCGAAGCCGATTGTGACAGATATACGACCAGCGGAGACATTCTACCGTGCCGAAGAATATCATCAAGACTACTATAAAAAAGAACAAGTTCATTATGAAGAAGATCGCGCCAAATCCGGACGGGACGAGTTTATTAAAGAATATTGGAAATGAGTCTCTGGGGTAATGTGTTTTGCACGTTACCCTTTAAAATTAGGTACTTCTTTTACACATGTTGATTTACGCTCCAGGTGGACGCTTTCCGCGGGGCGTACGGTGAGCCTCCTCGGCCGCTTCGCTACCTGCAGGGTCTCACCTGTCACGCTTATCCCGCAGGAAAACGACGTAACGAAGAACGGCTTTCGCGAGCAAAAGCGAAGCGTTGGGAGCACTTCTTTCGCCACCTTCCATTCAATTACTTATTTATATAATTGTTTTCTCTATCGTTATGACCATTGATCATCTAAATAGGCTTCTTCCTCGAAATCCCCCCCACAGTTTCATGTCCCTATCATCTAAAAGATAAATACTTTTCAACACGAATTCAGATACATGTTTTATTATCGAGTTAAATGCCCTCTACTAATTGGTTCATTGAAACTGTAGGGTGGTTCATTCTCTTCTATTACATATAAAATCAATTAATAAACGCAAGTATCTGTTAAAGATTGTCGTCGTATATAGCTTTTTAACGGCTGCTTTAAAGCTAGGAAATCGATAATTTGATTCTTCGTCATCATATCTATCACCTCATTTATTTTGTAGGAAACACCGTTGATTGGAGCGTAGGACGGCGACTCCTGCGGGAACAGCACGAGCTGAAGACCCTGGACTGAGCGAAAGCCGTTACGAAGAACAGCTTTTGCGAGTAAAAGCGTAGCGTTACGAGCATAGGGGTGCTGTCTAATTTCTGCACAAACCGCAGAAATTAAACAAATCGAACCCTTCGCTGTTCGATTGGCTGAAGCCGTGCCCGCGGAAAGCGTCCGTTCGTAGCGGAAATCAACTTTCTTCTTGTAGACCTCTATTGTAAAAGAAAAGACTGTAGGCAAACACACAAATTCATGGTGTTTGTCTACAGTCTGAGGTGAAGGAATCCTTTACCTGTTATTTCCCCTATTCCACTTTCTGTTCCCGTTCTCCGACCATGAATGTCAGAACGATCATCGAAACGAACAATCCCATGAAAATCATCAATGTATTATGATGATCGCCAGTCCAGTCGTAGACTAATGCAATTAATAACGGTACAAACCCTGCGATAAGATAGCCGCCCGTCTGCATCATTGCGGTCCACTCATTTGTATCTTCAGCTGTTTCCGTCGCATCCAACGGAAATAACAAAGCTATCGGGAATAGACCTGCTAGCGGAATCGCCATTAAAACTGAGCTCACCCACATAAGGGTCGTATCTCCGGTCCAAAACAAACCGAATGCAATCAGTCCCATCGTTAAAAACACAAGCAGCCAGAATCTTCTTTTCGGGAAACGTTCATAGACCATTGGAAAAATAAGATTTAACACGATCTGCAAAGTCATCATCAAACTTAAAAGAGAACTCGCTTGCACGAGTGACATTCCTGCAACTGTCGCGAGCGGCACAATCCACGTAATGATGCTAAAGAAACTTGACGCTTGTAAACCGAAAAAGAGCAAGTATAGCCAAGCTTTTTTCTGTCGCCAAGGGGACAACGCGTCCTTCTTCTTCCTCTGTTTTCCATTCTCCCTTACCTCATGCTGAAGACTAATATCCCCTTTTACCGAAAGTCGCCAGAAGAAAATTGCTGCAACCGATAGAACCGCCCAAATACCGAGTGCAAACGGATATGAGCCAGTGGATTCGAAAAATATGGCAGTAAGACCTGCTCCCAACGAAGAACCGACTCCCATGCCGAATGAATAGACGCCGATTACGCTTGTCGCCCGTTCAGGGAAACTTTGTTTGATCATTGCAGATAGAAGCGGTCCCATGACAGCAATTGCAATCCCGATAATAATCGCAGAGATGAGCAACGAAGCATAATTCGAATAAAATCCCCTTAGCGCTGTCATGAAACCAATGACAAATAACATGAGATACATGGATCGCGTCAGACCAAGCCTTCGATTCAGAAGAGGAGCTAAAGACGCAAATAAGCCCATGCAAAAGACCGGCAAGGCCGTTAAAAGACTCACTTTTGCGTTTGTAAGGGAAAGATCGTCTCGAATGATATCAAGCATAGGACCAATTGACGTAATAGCTGGCCTCATATTAACCGCCACGATAAAAATTGTAATGATAAGTAAAATGGTGTTATGTTTCAAAGAACGTTGTAACATTATAAAACTCCTTTACTCCGATATACGAACTTGTGTTCCTTTCATATTTCTACTATAATAGTTTTGAAAGGAAAGATGTGCATGAAACTCCTACATTGGGAATATACACGGAAGTATCAAGTGAAATGTATTTTTGATGAGTTCCCCCACACCGTTTTCATATTCCGGAAAGTGAAAGACTATTATTTTTTGTTCTCCATGTCCGGATTGGATAAGCATGCTGTTCCAACGAAGAGAGATTATGTGCGGATGGAGTATTTATTGAATAAAGAGCTATGCTTATTGGATGCCTACCGGCAACGGAGCGTATTCAAGTGTTGATCCCCAAGAAGGGGATATTTTTGTGGAAATGCATCGAAGGTCGAACGAAAAAAATGAAGAAGAAAAACTTCCTTTACAATCATACACGAGATGAGCTTAAAAAGTGCGAAAAACGAATCATACACATACCACTCCGTAAAGAATCCATGTTATAATAGGAGCATTGTGAATTTAGGAGGATTTTTATGATAGCAGTCAGTAATGTAAGTCTTCAATTCGGTGACCGCAAACTGTTTGAAGATGTGAATATACAGTTCAACCCAGGTCACTGTTATGGATTGATCGGAGCAAATGGAGCGGGTAAATCGACTTTCCTTAAAATTTTGTCAGGCGAACTGGAACCTCAAACAGGCAACGTCATCATGAATAAGGATGAACGTTTGGCAGTCCTGAAACAAAACCACTTCGAATATGAAGAAAACGAAGTGCTCGATACGGTCATCAGAGGACATCAACGTCTATACGATATCATGACCGAGAAAAATGCAATCTATATGAAAGAGGATTTCTCTGACGAGGATGGCATGCGCGCAGCAGAACTCGAAGGAGAATTCGCTGAATTAAATGGATGGGAAGCTGAATCGGAAGCAGCCATCCTTCTACAAGGATTAGGTATTCCGGAAAGTCTCCATCATGTCAAATTGGCTGAACTAAGCGGTTCTGAAAAAGTGAAAGTTCTTCTTGCGCAGGCTCTATTCGGAAAACCCGATGTCTTGCTACTGGATGAGCCAACGAACCACTTGGACTTGAAAGCAATTCAATGGCTGGAAGAATTCCTTATCAATTTTGAGAATACAGTCATTGTCGTTTCGCATGACCGTCACTTCTTGAATAAAGTTTGTACACAAATTGCAGATCTTGACTTCTCAAAAATTCAGCTGTATCCAGGAAACTACGATTTCTGGTACGAATCAAGCCAGTTAGCGTTAAGAATGGCTCAAGATCAAAACAAGAAAAAAGAAGAGAAAATCAAGGAATTACAAGCTTTCGTCGCACGCTTCAGTGCAAATGCTTCAAAATCAAAACAAGCGACTTCTCGTAAAAAAGCGCTTGAGAAGATTGAATTGGATGATATTAGGCCATCATCCCGCAGATATCCATTTGTTAACTTCCAAATCGGGCGTGAAATCGGAAATGATGTACTAAGTGTCAAGGATCTCTCTAAGACTCAAGATGGCAAAGTGATGTTGAAAGACGTAACATTTACGATGAACAAAGAGGATAAAATTATCCTCTTGGGCAATCCACTCGCCAAAACAGCACTTTTGGAAATCCTTGCAGAAGAGGCGGAACCTGATGCAGGAACATTCAAATGGGGAGTCACGACAACTCGCTCCTACTTCCCTCTTGATAATAATGAGTATTTTGAGGGGTCTGAAACATCATTGGTTGAATGGCTACGTCAATATTCACCTGAAGATCAGACGGAAACGTTCTTACGTGGCTTCCTAGGACGTATGCTCTTCTCCGGCGAAGAAGTGAAAAAGAAACCTTCTGTGTTATCGGGTGGAGAAAAAGTTCGTTGCATGCTCTCCAAAATGATGTTGAACAATGCCAATGTCCTTTTGCTTGATGAGCCGATGAACCACTTGGATTTGGAATCGATTCAAGCATTGAATAATGGATTGATCGCTTTTAAAGGAGCTATGGTCTTCACTTCTCATGACCAGCAGTTCATACAAACAGTCGCGAATCGAATCATTGAAATTCGTGAAGATGGTACGATTTTCGATAAAATGATGCAATACGATGAATATCTTGAATGGAGAGAGCAACAAGCCGTTTCCAACTAATAGATAGAACCGTTTCCTTTGATGGGAAACGGTTTTTTCGTTTGGAATTTCAATTATCGGTAATGGAAATAAAAAAGGATAGCGGTTATATTATCGGCAATACTACCGGAAAGGAGTGTGTAATGAATGAAAAGGAAAACCATAATCTTGCATGTCTTGCTTATCGCATTGATTGCATCCGGTTGTACGAACAAAACCACAAGCTTGAACAATTCGGGAAATAGCGGAGAAACGACAAATCCGACTGAACAAAAAGGGAATACTCAGGATTCGAATGCAAAGCCAAACCAAAACGACCAAACATTACTTGACTATTTTCTCCCTGCCGGATCAACAGCACGGTTTAAAGGGGAAGGAAACGAATTTGCGAAACTGGATATTGATTTTGCCCATCCTTATAAGGATTATGTAATTCTTCATGAAAATAATGGCGGCGCTGTGATCAGGCGCATCTACAAAATTGAGAAAGAGCAGATCTTGAAAATGGAAGAAAAACCGGTGGATTTGCATGAGGACTTCCCTTCCCAGCAAGAGATTGAAGCGATGAATCCTATTGGCATATACTTGAAAAAACCTTTTAAAATTGGAACAACATTCGATAGCTGGAAAATTGTCGAAACCGATGTAACCGTTGAAACACCATACCAGACGTTCGAGCATGCCTTTGTCATCGAAGAAAAAGGCAATGATTACGTCAATCGTAAATATTTCGTTAAAGGATTCGGTGAAGTGAAACGCGAATCGATTATGAAAACGGTTGATGAAGATGAAGATTTCATTGTTACTTCAACATTGGAGTCCGTTACAAAGCCGGAATAGCATCTGAGTAAGCTTCCAATGAAAAAAAGAGGCACCTGTCAAAGGTGCCTCTTTTACTGACGAATTATAGTTTGACTACGTTAGCAGCTTGAAGACCACGATTGCCTTCTACAACTTCGAACTCGACTTGTTGACCTTCGTCCAAAGATTTAAATCCGTCTCCCTGGATTGCGGAGAAGTGTACGAATACATCGTCTTCCCCTTCAACTTCGATAAATCCGAAGCCTTTTTCAGCGTTGAACCATTTCACTGTACCTTGTTTCATCTGTGACTACCTCCAAATAATTGTATTGCTAATACATGAAAAAAATTCACATATTACAAAAAGCACCGACAACGCCGATCACCTTTTGTAATACGTGAATCCGTCTGCTTCGGTAAATCAATTTATATTACTGCTACTATACCATACCCAAGAAAATTGTCAATACAACAATATCAAATATTCGAATTATTTATCGACATAAAGCAAGAAGGTTTTCCCCCCACCAAGGTGATGATGCCATGAAATATTTGTAGATCTTCATCGCAACCTTCACAGAAGATGCGCTCTCTATCCGACCAATACGCAAAAAAACAACCTTTTCGTTCTTCTTTGTAATTATACTTTACCCCAAATTCCTTATTTAAATCATATAAGTACTCCAAAGCCTCATGAGCAGATTCAAATGCACGTCTTGATTGAATTGTCTTCTCCCAGTCTTCGAACATCCACCATGGTTCGTAGTCAGCTTTCATATAAATAACTTCATATTCCATTTTCCGTTCCCCCTATCCAAAAAGGCAGTGAGTGGATTCATTTTAGCAAATCCAGTGAAACTATCCAAGTAAATGAATTCACACATTCATTAAAATGTATTTCCACCGTAAATCAGGTATAATTGGACTAAGGGGATGAAACTTTTGGTCGTATCAAACGTAGTAAAGAATAGAGATAATAAGGAGGCCTGTAGACGATGCAAGAAGTTAAACAGTTTTTCCAAAGGCACTTAATAGCGGCGCCAATTAGCTTCGGCTCTTGGTTGGCAATGATTCTTGCTGCAGGCATGAACCCATTCGCCGCAACAGGCCTGATGATTGCAATATACTTAGGTGGCAATTTCACGATTAAACAAATACAACTGTCGTCGAATGTGAAAGAACTTGGCATGTCTAGATCCGAATATAAGCATATTAAAAACCAGATCAACGAAGCGAAATCGAAAATCAAGCAATTGAACGGTTTGTACGGCCAGGTACGTTCTGTCCAAGCATTCAAACAAGTATATGAGATGAATAACTTGGCAAAAAGGATTCTTACCATAGTACGCAAAAACCCGAAGAAATTCTATCATGTCGAGAGATTTTTCTACTCTCATCTCGATTCAGCTGTCGAGTTGACTTCCAAATATGCAATATTGGTCAATCAACCGTTGAAAGATCAAGAAATCAGAGTCGCCCTCCAACATACAAGGGAAACACTTACTGAAGTGAACAAGCAATTGGAGCAAGATTTAAGAGGCGCATTAGCGACTGATATTGAACAGCTGCAACTCGAGCTGGACTATGTGGATGTTACAATGAAAAAGAATAAACCGTTGCTTGAGATGAAAGGAGAAATGCGGAATGACGGAAAACAACTTGACTAATGCAGATGTGAAAACGATGGATGACCTATTGGACAATCCATTTAACGTAAATGAACCGCTATTGCCAAAAGAGATGCAGACAGAGCAAAGCAAAGGCCAGGTGACAGTGAAACTGTTAGATCGCTTGTCGCCTGAAGAACAGGAAAAGGCGAAGCAACTTGCCGAGCAAATCCCCGTAGGTAATTATGAAGCGATCATCACATATGGCGCAAATGCGCAAAATGAATTATCACGCTTCTCCCATAAAATGTTGGATCATGTACAAAGCAAGGATATCGGCCCAGTCGGGGATGTCTTAAGCGATTTAATGGGCAAGCTTTCGGAAATCGATCCTGAAGATTTATCCGAGAAGAAAAAATCCGGACTGAGCCGTCTCTTTAGCCGAGCAACAAGGTCCATTCAGGAAATGATGACAAAATACCAAAAACTTAGCACGCAAATCGATCGCATTGGTGTCCAATTGGAACATTCTAAGCGTGGGTTGCTCGAAGATGTTCAAATGCTCGATAGCCTTTACGAACAGAACAAGACATATTTCCAAGCTTTGAATGTCTATATTGCTGCGGCTGAATTGAAACGAGATGAGATTGCCAATGTCATTATTCCGGAAATGCAAAGGAAAGCGGAATTATCGAACGACCAGATGGCGTTCCAAGAAGTGAATGATATGAGGCAATTCCTAGATCGGTTGGAAAAACGACTCTACGATCTTCAGCTTTCAAGACAGATCACAATCCAAAGCGCTCCGCAAATCAGAATGATTCAACAAACGAATCAAACCCTTGCAGAGAAGATCCAATCGTCTATCATGACCTCCATTCCGTTATGGAAAAATCAGATCGCCATAGCGTTGACACTGAATAGACAGCGAAAAGCCGTCGAATCACAGCGTCTTGTGACGAAGACGACAAATGACCTTCTATTGAAGAATTCAGAGATGTTAAAAGTGAACTCGATCGAAACTGCGAAAGAAAACGAACGAGGCATCATCGAAATTGACACATTGAAGAAAACACAAGAAAACTTAATCCAGACAATTGAAGAGACGCTTGTCATCCAAGCGGATGGACGCGCGAAACGGAAAGCGGCGGAAGTTGAAATCGCCCGCATGGAAGAAGAATTGAAACAACGTCTTCTAGCCGTCCACGAAAAAACACAATCTCCGAATCGTCCACTATAAATTAAAAAACCGCCATATGGCGGTTTTTTCGTTCTGTTATACCAATACAATCGCCAACAGCTTTCTCAATATCCGTAATGTCTGATCAGTGAAATGTTCAACAGATTGCGATGCGGCAGATTTATTCCCGAACATCATTGAAAACAACGCCCGCTGATCATCCGTTGGCTCCTCTGACGCTAAAAACAAATGGATGACAGAGACCCCTTTTTTCTCGGCCTCCAATACAGATTCCCTCGTGTCCAAAATTCCATTCCGATCATAACCAAAAGCGGAAGGTTCACCATCCGAAAAAACGAGGAGGAATTTATGTTTCTCTGGTCTGACCAATAACCGACGCGTCATCCACCTAATCGCAAAACCGTCCCGATTATCTTCGTTCGTCTCAAATGAAAGAATCGTCAATCCATCATCTTTCCGCTTGTCCTCAAATGTATGCATTAATCCGAACACATTCGGCTGGAAATTCTTCGAGGCATAAATTGCATCCTCAAAATAAGAAGAGATTTCATGCTCGACAGATAGTTCGCGTAAGACGTCGTGGAAAAGCAACACTGCTTTCTTCGTCTCATCGAGCTTATCCATCATCGAGGCGGAACCGTCGACGAGCAAGCCGAACACTGCGTCAAGCTTATCTGAGGGCATGTTTTTCCTGTAAAAAGGCCGAGGACGTTCATCCAATAGCATCGTCGTCAATTTTGTCGATAGTCTGCCCTTCATCAAGCCCGTCCTTTTCGAGTCTTCTTTCAACTCGATCCGTTTTTTCATTTCCTCTACAAATGAACGGACATGCGGTCTTTGCTCTTCACGCCATTGCATTAATTTTTTCAGATTCAATTCATCGCGGACAACTTGAACTGCCTGCTCTTCATAAACAACGTTTACATGCTCTTTTCCAAAATCATTTCCCGCCGTTTTTCGCTCTAATTTCTTGCCCTGTGTTGCCCGCTCCTCATCTGCCCACTTGCTGCTTTCATTCCCCTCTGATTGGCCGGTCCCAGTCTCTTGGATTTCAGCATTTTCATTTCCTTCTGTCATGTTGCTGCCGTCTCCCCTCCCAGCCCTTCCATGCTCCAACTCGTATTCCAAGTGTACGCCAGATTCACTAACACTTTCCCGATGCCACGTACGGAAAATTTCCTCGATCGTTTCCTTTGGTTCCTCTTCCCCTTTTTCCGCTTCATTCATCCCTTCATGATAATGAAATACAGCTGTTTTCTCCGAAATAGCATCTCCGACAGCATAATACTGATGAACAAGGTCATTTTCAATCGTCTCCTCTACCATGTAGACGATGCGCTCCGCCAGTCCAGCCATGTCTGAAGTTGTTTTTGCATCAGTTGCATACGTTGTGAGCATCATTATTTGACCAATCGGCAAGTCCCACTCGACGTGGGAGTCTGTCAACCGTCCTTCATGTAAAGTGAGGAACAGCTGATTCAATAACGCGTCAGCAATAAATGCCTTATTCGTATTGGACATGAGTTTATCCCGATGAAATCCTAGCAAAAGCTGCCTTCTCACCGAAAATGCCTTGGCAGTCCCCGGTCTCTCCTTCTCAACTACATCCATTAGCCTAAATTCCTCCAACATGAGCAACAGTTCTTCAGCGAATTTTCGTAAAGGATGGCTTTCGTACCTTTCCCTGTATCTGATCCAGTCGGATACAGAAAAATGCTTCCAAAAACCTGCTGTTAATAAATACACGTCAGATAACCGGCCGGCGTGCATCACATCTTCGGATCGATGCCTCCAAAACACGCTAATCGAGACAATGCCTTCCTTCGGCTGGAATTCAAATAGTTTCCGCTCCGTCAATTCCAAGAATTCCGCATCCGCAAGCGCCCTCCCCAACCGTTCGTATAGCAACAGCAAGTTGGCATCGATCGTCTCATCATTGAATTGAATGAACCGATTTATTTTAACCATTTCATTCGCCTCACTTCACCCACGTTTCCACTAATTCCATGACGAGTTCCCTTTCCATTTTGTCTTCCAGCTTTTCTGCAATGGAATATTTGATTGCGCGCCTCACCGGCATATGTTCCGCAAGCGCAATTGCATCCAATAAACTTCTGACAGAGGCGGCTTCTTCAGACAATAAACCGTTCAACACTTGCCTTTTTAAATCTTCGTTAATATTCATGAACGTATGAACCAAAGTATTATCGGCTTGGGGGAAAAGAGATTGAATAATTTCCTGTAGTTGTTCACCCGACAAGTATGGTATCGAAAAGGAAATGAATCGGTTCTTCAATGCTTCGTTCATAGGGGATGTCCCGACATACCCTTCATTAATAGCCGCAATAACAGTGAAATTAGGATGAGCATGAATGACTTCTCCAGTGAAAGGGTTTGTCAACATACGTCTATGATCGAGAACGCTATGTAAAATCGGCAGTGTCTCCGGCTTTGCCATATTGATTTCATCGATATAGAGGATATGACCCTCCTTCATTGCTTGTACAACCGGCCCTTCTACAAATTCAATAATGGATTGGCCACTGCTTGCATTAATCGTCTTGAAACCTAAAAGCGACTCAGCGTCCAAATCGACAGAACAGTTCACACTATGCATTGGCTGATTGAAAAAATGTGAAATGCTTTGTGCAAGTTTCGTCTTTCCGGATCCAGACGGCCCTTTCAAAAGAACAGGCTTCTTTAATATTATCCCAATCAGAATATCCTCCCATAGATCAGAAACAGGGGAAATATAACCTCCTTCTTGGATTAAATCGGAATATTGCTTTTCATATTTCCTTGCATGCCGAACAGCCTTTTCATTTGCAATAAAAGAATCCATGAAATGTTCATCCTCCTAAAAAAGGCCCGATGCTGATAGATTGGCATCGGGCGAAAAATTCATTCGAAATATGTTTTATAAAATCCGCCGACTTTACCGGTATTATCTACGATGAAAATGAATTCGTCCGTTTCATTTTTTACATCATATTCTTTGCCCGGTGTTAAACAATCGGTTACGACATATTTTTCCGCATTCGCATGCGTACATACGACTCTCCGAAGCGTCGGTGCAGTCGTCCAATCTTTAAAAGACATGTAGATCACCATCCAATTGCAGTAATATGAAACAGCCCGAGATGCTCGGGCTGTTTCAGTTTATCATTAAATAACTTATGAACCAAGAAGTAAGTCTTCAGGGTTTTCAATCAATTCCTTTACCATTTTCAAGAAGCCGACCGAGTCTTTTCCATCGATGACACGGTGGTCATATGATAATGCAATGTACATCATTGGGCGTATTTCCACTTTATCGCCTACTGCAACAGGGCGCTTTTGAATAGTATGCATGCCTAGGATTCCGACTTGCGTGCCGTTCAAGATTGGTGTAGAGAACAACGATCCGAACACACCGCCATTTGTAATTGTGAATGAACCACCTGACATATCAGCAATCGTCAATTTATTGTCTCTTGCTTTTCCAGCAAGCTCTCCGATTGTCGACTCGATTTCAGCAAAGTTCTTTCTATCTGCATCGCGGACGATTGGAACGACTAATCCACCTTCAGTCGATACTGCAATACCGATGTCGTAATAGTGCTTCAGAATGATGTCATCGCCATCGATTTCTGAATTGACGTATGGATATTTTTTAAGTGCAGCAACTACCGCTTTCGTAAAGAAGGACATGAAACCAAGACGTACATCATTCTTGTCATAAAATTCATCTTTTTTACGTGAACGAAGTTCCATCACTGCAGTCATATCGATTTCGTTGAAAGTCGTCAGCATTGCAGTTGATTGTCTTACTTCCAACAAACGTTTTGCAATCGTTTGACGGCGACGCGTCATTCTCTCACGAGTTTCGCGGCCGTCTTCTACAGGAGCCGATGCAGCTTTAGCTGGTGCAGCGGATGCAGCAGGAGCTTTAGGTGCAGTACCATGTGCAGAAACGTCTTGAGCACGAACGCGTCCCATCGGATCTACTGGTGAAACAGTGGCTAAATCGATGCCTTTTTCACGCGCTAGTTTTCTAGCAGCTGGGCTAGCAATCGTACGGTCGGAAGAAGTTTGTTCAGTTGTTTGCGCAGCAGCTGATTGTTGTGGTGCTGGTGCTGGTGCAGGCGTCTCTTCTGCAGTTGGAGCAGGTGCCGCTTGTTGAGCAGCAGGTGCTCCAGATCCTTCTCCGACTACTGCGATGACTTGACCGACTTCGACTGTGTCGCCTTCTGCAGCAAGAAGTTCTTGGATGACTCCCGCTTCCTCAGAAATAACTTCAACGTTAACTTTATCAGTTTCCAATTCTACGATAAACTCACCTTTGTCAACACTCTCACCTGGTTGTTTCAACCATTTTGCAATCGTTCCTTCAGTAATCGATTCTGCAAGTTCAGGTACTTTGATCTCAGCCACAATAAATTCCTCCTCTGTTCTACCGTTTCAACGGTGCTAAACAAATATGTTGTATTAATGTGCAATTATTTTTTCAAAGCTTCTTCGATGATGCGTTGTTGCTCGACTTTGTGCGCTTCACCATTTCCTTCGGAAGGGCTCGCGCGGTGGATACGGCCTACATAAGAAACCGATTTTTTATCGCCTGCGATTTCCTGCATGTACTCCAATGCAAATGACCAAGACCCCATGTTTTTAGGCTCTTCTTGGACCCAGACAAGATCCTTCACCTTCGGATAGCGTGCTACGATTTCTGCGATTTTATCGGAAGGGAAAGGATATAGCTGTTCCACACGCACGATATGCAAGTGGTCGAAGCTTTCTCCATCCTTCACTTTCTCAGCAAGATCGATTGCCATTTTACCGCTTGCGAATAGGATTTTCTTCACTTTGTCCGGATTCTGGCCTGTTCCTGGCTGTTCAAGGACTGTTTGGAAATGGCCTTCAGCAAGATCACTGACGTCCGCACCTACGAGCGGGTGACGAAGGAGTGATTTTGGTGAAACGATGACGAGTGGACGCTCCACTTCAGTACCAAGCATCATTGCCTGCCTGCGCAAGACGTGGAAATAGTTTGCCGCGCTTGAAATGTTAGCAACTGTCCAGTTGTTTTCGGCACTAAGTTGTAGATATCTTTCGAGACGGGCACTTGAGTGTTCCGGTCCCTGACCTTCATACGCGTGCGGCAAAAGGATGACCATCCCGGACTGCTGTCCCCATTTCGAATGGCTGGAGGAGATGAATTGGTCGAACATCACTTGTGCCATATTTGCAAAGTCTCCATATTGAGCTTCCCAAATTGACAACGCTTGGTCTTTCTCCAAGTTATAACCGAACTCATAGCCGACGACGGCAAATTCCGTCAATGGACTGTTGTAAGCGACAAATGAAGCATTTGAATCGCTAATATGATGAAGCGGAACAAATTCTTCCCCTGTTTTCTCATCATGCAACACAAGATGACGATGTGCGAAAGTCCCCCTTTGGACGTCTTGGCCTGTTAGGCGAATCGGCTTTCCGTCTTGTAGGATTGCACCGAATGCCAATTGTTCCGCATGTGCCCAGTCGACTTTTCCTTTGCCTTTGAAAGGCTCTTCACGACGTTTCAAAATACGATCCAACTTGCTGAACACCGTGAAATCTTCTGGATAAGTGAGAAGCTCTTCATTCAACCGTTGCAATCTTTCTTGACTAACGCCTGTTTCAAGATCTCTCGGATATCCAGCCACGACAGCATCTGGTGTCGCATTGGAACTTTCTTTCGCTTTGGAGGAGTTTTCCTTCACTTTGTCATATGCGGCTTGCATCTTTGCAAATACATCCGTATCTAATTTATCTACATCTTTGTCTTGCAAGATATTTTCTTCGACAAGCTTAGATCCGTAAATCTGGCGAGCTGTCGGATGCTTATGGATTAAGTGGTACATCATCGGGTTCGTCACTAACGGCTCATCCATTTCGTTATGTCCATAACGACGGTATCCGATCAAATCTATTAAAATATCCTTACCGAACTTTTGACGATACTCAAATGCAAATGCCGCCGCTGCCATAACGTCTTCCGGGCTGTCAGCATTAACATGCAATACTGGCACTTCAAATCCTTTTGCGGGATCCGAAGAATAATGAGTTGATCTCGAATCGTAATATTCAGTTGTAAAACCGATCGTGTTATTGGCGATAATGTGGATTGAACCGCCAGTCTTATATCCGCGGACGCGGCTATAGTTAAACGTTTCAGGAACAATGCCTTGACCAGGGAATGCTGCATCACCATGGATCATGATTGCATAAGCCGCTTTCATATCTTGCTCTGGCAAGCCTTCATGGTCTGTCGTTTCCTGCGCGGCACGAGTCTGGCCAGCCACTACCGGATTGACGACTTCCAAATGCGAAGGGTTGTAAGCTAAGAAGCGTTCAGTTCCTGAAGGAGCTTTGTAAAGGGCTCCCATATGGTATTTAACATCACCGAACCAGCCATGTGTCGTCTCGAGCGATCCATCCTTCGGAAGGAAAGGCTCGGAAGGGACACCTGCAAATTCAGCGAACATCATCTCATAAGGTTTATTCAAAATATGGGTCAATACATTCAAACGTCCACGGTGTGCCATGCCGATTAATATTTTTTTCACTTTATCGGCTTCTGAACGGCGCACCAATTCGTCAATAAGGACGACTAGGGAATCAAGGCCTTCAATGGAGAAGCGTTTTGCCCCGACAAATGTCCGATGAATGAATTTCTCAAAGCCTTCAACCTTAGTAAGTCTTTCTAGCAAGGCCTTTTTATCATTCTCGGAAAGTTGTACGGAGATTTCACCGTTTTCGATTTTCGATTGAATCCATGCACGCTCTTCTTCATCTATTACATGAGAGAATTCGTAGGCGATCTTCCCCGTGTACAATGATTTCAAATAGTTTACAGCATCCAGTCCATTTTCTACATGGGCTGGCGGATTTTTCAGGAACAAGGAGGATGGCATCGACTGCAAATCATTCTCAGATAATCCATAATACGAAAGTTCCAGACGGGTTGCGTCTTTAGGTCTGTCGTTCAGCGGATATATATCCGAAGCAAGATGCCCGTATGCGCGGATAGCGTCAACTAGCTTATAAGCAGCCAGTACTTTGCCGAAATCACCTGCCGGCACAGCTGACATTGCTGTAGTTTGTTCGGCTCCCTCAATCGAAGGCGCGCCATAGCTTCTGAACATTTCAGCAAGCTCTGGATCTACCGTTTCGGGTGACACTTTGAACTGTTCATACATTTCCATTACATACCCAAGGTTCGGACCAGTAAATACCGAGTAAGGGGAACGTTGGGTACCAACATTGTTCGACATGTAAAATGACCTCCACATTTTGCCTATTGGCCTGTTGTGTTACTATTTTTAATCCGTATCCATATTACCATGCAAATAATAGAACGGAAAGGGATTAGTTCTATTTTATTGACATTTATGCATTTAACAAAAATAGATTCCATGTCTTTCGTTTGTAATGTTCTCGCCATTTTTCCAACTTTACAAACTCTATTCTAGCTAATTCTTGTATGAGAGGATCAATTCCGCCATTTTCTCAGGTGATTTCGTGTTTGAGACTTTTCTCATATTGGTAACCAATTTGTCTCCGTCCTCCATAAGTGAGTTGAATAACTCGGCCATGGATAGGTCATGCAACTCCTCTTCCTGGTTCACATTTGCAATGCCGAGTGATTTGAATAAAGATGCATTCAACAACTGATCTCCCCTGCTTTGAGAAGCGGACAGCGGAATCAGCAGCATTGGCTTTAAGACAGACAACAATTCAAATATTGCATTGGAGCCTGCACGGGATACAGCGTAATCGGAAGCTGCTAATAAATGTGGCAGTCCTTCAGTGACATATTCAAACTGTATGTAGCCTTTCGTATGCTCTAATGATTCATCAATATTACCTCTACCGCAAAGGTGGATGACATCGAACTTTTTGAGTATGGTTTCCAATTCCTTTCGAACGGCCTCGTTAAGCACTGCCGAGCCTTGGCTACCGCCCATCACAATGAACACTGGTTTATCTCCTGTCAGGCCAGCAATGCGTAATCCTTCATTCCTGTCCCCTTGGAATATTTCAGGCCGGATGACAGCCCCTGTACATGTCGCTTTTCCTTCAGGCACATAATCAAGCGTCTGCTCAAAAACAGTGAAAATATGTTTTGAAAAAGGAAGTGCCAGCTTGTTCGCCAATCCCGGTGTTACGTCCGATTCGTGGACAACGACTGGGATTTTCGCGAGCTTTGCCGCCAATACAACCGGCACAGAGACAAATCCGCCTTTCGAGAAAATAATTTCCGGCTTCACTTTGCGCAATATCGAAAACGCCTGGATGACGCCCGCTCCAACGCGAAATGGATCAGAAAAGTTCTTCATGGAAAAATACCGTCTTAACTTGCCGCTTTGGATGGCATGATAGATCACTTCTCGATGGCCTTCCTTTATCAATTCTTTTTCGATTCCATCATGGGAACCGATATAATGGATTTCATATCCTTTTTCAATGAAGACAGGAATTAGCGCTTCATTGACGGAAACATGCCCTGCCGTTCCGCCACCTGTCAATAGTATTACCGGCCGTTTCATGTGGCCATTCACCTCATCTGATTTTTATTAAGCAATTCAGGCTGAACATCTACTTCAAACACCTCTAAAGACGATCGAAAACTACGGTTCAACATATACCCTATTTACTTCTTTGTTATTATAGCAGACAAATCATGTTACAATGTTGATTGATTTACGTCCGTTTTTTTACTGATGGATATGTCCGTTGTTGCTATGAAAGGGGTATTATTAGTGGAACAAGCTTTGCCGCTTCGCCAAAAAACATTGAACTTCACAAAAATAGTCATTCCGATACTCGTCACCCAAGTTGCACTCTATATGATGACTTTTTTTGATATCCTCATGACGGGACGTTATCATACGCATGATCTTGCGGGTGTTACAATTGGATCATCTTTTTGGGTGCCGGTCTATACAGGACTTTCAGGAATTCTGATGGGACTAACCCCGATGATCGCCCATTACATAGGGGGCAATCGTAAGAACGAGGTTCGCCCGTCGGTTCAACAAGGGCTGTATGTATCAATCGTTCTTGCTGCAGTCGTTTTTACGATCATGTTGTATGCTGTTATCCCATCCCTTCAGCATATGCCGCTAGAAGGCCAAGTTAGGATAGTTGCTGCGGATTACTTGAAAGGAATGAGCATTGGATTACTCCCGCTATTCGCTTATACCGTTCTGCGTTCATTTTTTGACGCACTCGGATCGACGCGAGTATCGATGTCAATCATTCTCTTATCTGCACCGATCAATATTATACTCAATTATTTACTCATCTTCGGGAAATTCGGATTTCCAGAACTGGGTGGAGCTGGTGCAGGTTATGCTTCCGGCATTACCTATTGGATTGTTTTCGGTATTACATTCGTAATTGCAAAATTGCGGAAGCCGTTTCAAACTTTCACCCTTTTTTCCAA
This sequence comes from Sporosarcina pasadenensis, assembly GCF_047228845.1. NCBI lineage: Bacteria > Bacillati > Bacillota > Bacilli > Caryophanales > Caryophanaceae > Sporosarcina > Sporosarcina pasadenensis. The sequence goes on along the minus strand of NZ_JBFEGM010000001.1, from coordinate 127,959 downwards.
TTGGGAACGCGTCTCTTTCAAAAGATGGAAAGAGATTTTGAAAATCGGTCTGCCGATTGGATTATCAATCTTTGTGGAAATTAGCATTTTTTCTGTTGTGACACTTCTAATGAGCGGCTATTCGACTGAGACGATTTCTGCCCATCAGATAGCATTGAATTTCACTTCACTCCTCTATATGGTGCCGCTAAGCATTTCAATGGGCGCTACGATTCTGGTCGGCCAATCTGTTGGCGCACGACGGATGAATGAGGCTAAGCATTACAGTTTCCTAGCAGTCGGGCTTGCCGTTCTGTTCAGCTTTATTTCAATCGTCATCTTATTGACGTTCAGAGAGCCGATCGCTTCCCTTTACACGACCGACAAGGCGATCATTCAACTCTCAGTACATTTCTTCCTGTTCGCTGCGTTCTTTCAGTTGTCAGATGCGATCCAAGCACCGATTCAAGGTTCTTTACGCGGCTATAAGGATGTAAATATGACGTTCTTAATGGCGATCATTTCATATTGGGTGATCGGCTTGCCTGTAGGTTATTTGACTGCAACCTATACTGATCTCGGGCCATATGGATATTGGGTTGGCCTTATTACCGGGTTAACGATTGGAGCAATCACGTTAAGTGTTCGTCTGTTTCATCTCCAAAGAAGAAACTTAACGAAATGAATCCCGATGCCGTTTATACGGCTCGGGATTTTTCAGTCTAAAATACTTGTTCTCTTCATTTTCACTTTCACATCTACTTCGATTGGAATCGTCGCATACGTTTCCTGCCATTTTCCGCGTTTCCAGAGCTCCGGATGGAACGCATGGACTCTTCTGCCGAAACCGATAATATCACTTTTCGCTTCTTGCGTTTTTTTAATGATTGCTTCGAAATCCTTCTTTATCTTGTCGGCGAGGAATATTTCCGCCTCTCTTCGGGTTTCTTTTTTGTACAAATCATTTTTAGGAAATTCTTCAACACTAAGATCGATGACGTAGTTAACATCAATCTTCCCATTGGAGATTTTCATCTTTCTATTAACGTTAATGATTTCAATCGTGATGGGACTTTTCTTTTCCTTCCATTCATATGTGAGGCGGGTATACCTTCCTTGCATTTTTTTCATGATGGCTGCTAATATCGCTTCTTGCTTCTTTAGAGTCTTCCCCGTAAAATGTTTGTTGCTGAACAAAGCAATCCCTTCGATAGTAGGTATTTCATTTTCGTTTATGATTATATATGGCAAACTTAAGTCCATCGATTCATCAAGCAGCAATTTAGCCGTCTCTCCCAATGTGTTTTCTGCAACATATGTATACAGGACAGCGGTACGCAGCAGCTCCGGATAGAAATCCGCAATATCGGTTTTAAGTTCACCCGAAGGATTGAAATATTGTTCCATATCGCCTTCGACAATCGCGATATAGCTCGTAATCCTATTCCTCGGATACCTAAAAAACTGATCTAACGGTTCATATAGATCTTCTTTAGCAATCTCAGCCGACACTAATAATACTTCAAGATGAGAAATGTCCAGCGCTTCCATCGTTCGATGGTTAGCATCTTCACGGGCCTCTCTCGTCGAAAGTCCTTTCCCCTCGGATTTACTATAATTGATTTCCCCGTTTTCGAAAGTAGGATAGGAAAAATTCGCTTTCACTCCTTCGTCTTCTTTTGTTATCCCCATGACCGGAACGATTGTCACATCTTTGTATTGAGCCTCATCCCAACAACCCCCCAGTAAAATTACTATCAATGGCATGACCACTAGAAATCCCTTTTTCAATTCTTTTTCCCCCTATTCATCAAAATGACAATGGCTGGAAACAATATAGAAAAAACCATATGGACATAGATGGAGGATTGTCGAACAATTTCAATCCGGTCTTTCGTCGCCAAATAAGCTGGAATGATGACGAGAAGGGAATGGAATAGAAAAATATTACGGTTGCTGAGATTTTTGGAATGAAGTTTTCGTACATGGATGCACATGAACGTATAAATCGTAACGGTTATTATGCTCCAACTTGCCCATATGAATAGAAAGAACAGATCCAGGCGTTCAACAAATGATACTTTCTGCGATTTCAGCAAGTGCAGCAGAGGCTCCGTTGCAAATTTGAAACCTTTCACCGGGAAAAAGAGAAGAACGAAAACCAATATTGTAAAGAAAAACAAGAACCATATACATTGGTAAATGAAAAGCGGCTTTCCTTTTACCGGTTCATCCTCTTTAACATACTTTCGAAGAAATAGGTAAATCTCCACACCAATGAATGTTATCTGAGATATAAATAACCCTTTCAACAGGGACTTATAATCCGTTAAATTAATTGGAAAAAGCCATGTCCATACCAATTCCGGTATAGCCATGAATACAAATAAGAGGAAGAATGGAATCATCGGTATGATGACAACCGGTAAGTTGATGACCGTTTCCGGCCGTCTCGTATTTGCATACAATGATACCCCAACGATGATGGCCATCGTGACAATCTGAGGGGTGTTCGGAAAAATCCAAATGGAGAGCGTGTAATTGATATAAGCCAAAAAGGAAACCATGATAAAAAACCAATAAGCAATATAGAGATGGGAGATAAACGGACCTGGATTGAACCGTTTATAAAACTTCTCAAAAAGCATCAATTGCACGTAATGGATGATTCCGGCAATGATGAAGACGATCCAGGCATTCGATCCTGAAGCATTAATTAAACGAGATTGGAACGAAATGAAAACTGTTCCTGTCTGAATGATGAACAATAGCAAGAAAAACTGGATTCTTGATAATGTAAACATCATGATTTCCGGCCTTTCTTTTTGTTGATGAATGTAAAAGTCTGTTGCTGTTTATTAAATTTAGAGTATGGCATGCGGAACAACACATTCATGAATCTTGTTGTGTCCAATGGAATGAAAGGCGAAAAATACGGCTGCTTCAATGAAGATAACGACAAAAGGTGAATAACTAATAGTAAAGTTCCGATTGCCATACCGAAAAAGCCGAAAAGTGCCGAAGCCAACATGAATGGGAACCTTATTATCCGAATGGACATATTCATTTCAAGCGTAGGGATGACAAAACTTGAAATTGCAGTCAATGCAACGACAATGACCATTAAATTAGATACGAGGCCTGCATTAACTATCGCATCTCCGATAATCAAACCGCCCACAACACCGATTGTCTGTCCGATCGGCTTCGGAAGCCTAATACTCGCCTCTCGGATCAATTCAATGAACACTTCCAATATGATTGCTTCGAAAATTGGACGATATGGGATTTCGTTAATCGCCAACTTCACTTTTTTACTAATTTCTATTGGCAATATCTCCGAGTGAAAGCCGACGACTGCTATATAAAATGCCGGGAGGTAGATGGCCATCACCAAACTCATGATCCTCAAGAGTCTGAAAAACGAACCGACGATGACTCGGCCATTAAAATCATCAGGAGATTGATAAAACGAAAAAAAAGATATAGGTGCGATTAAAGCGGTTGGTGAATTATTGGTAAAGATAGCTATCCTCCCTTCCATCAAATTCATAACAACCCGGTCCGGCCGCTCAGTATTGAGGAATTGAGGGAAGGGCGAGAAAACGGAGTCCTCAAGAAAATCCTCAAGTTCACCGGTGTTAAGAATTTCTTCATCTTGTATGTCTCGTAGACGGGATTCTAATAATTCAACAACGTTTTTGTCCGCAATGGTAGAAATGAATAGATAGGTAATTTTCTTCTTTGGCTCTTTGCCTACTTCAAAAGATTTAACGACGAGGTCACTTCTCTCAAGTTTTCGACGTATAAGTGTAAGGTTTTGTTGTGTACTTTCAATGAAGCCATCATGGGGACCACGGACAACTTGCTCAGCTTCCGGTTCATTAGGTGACCTGCTGAAAGAGCTTTGCGCGGAAATGGTCAACATTACTTGGGAATCTTGAAAAATGACGACTGTCAGGCCGCTGCATACGGCTGTTATAAGCTCAGCTTCCGAATACGGCTTGACTTCTGAGACAGCTGTTTTCCCCCAATTGCTCATTTTCTCAGCTGCATATTGTTGAATAATAGTAATCTGTTTGTTTACTTCAGCTGTGTCAACCAGCGATGAATAATAGCATAAAATCCCTTTACCGGTCGGCCAGTCTACATCTATAATAACGAAATCTGTTGAATTGAAAAAAAGTTGTTTCAAGCTTTTTTTATCGATCACCGGCTTACCTTCATTGGCCAATACGATCACCTCACTCGTCAAGTATCGCCTGCTGCGAACACTTTTATGCAAAAAAAGAACATGACTGGTAACTCCCAGCCATGTTCTTTCTATCTCTTATTTTTGAATGAATTGTTGTGTCCAATATTGACCGTTTGCATCATAACCGATTCCGATATGGGTGAAGTTCGGTGTCAAGATATTTTGTCTATGACCTGGAGATTCCATCCACGCTTTGACAACCTCTTCTGCGGAACGTTGGCCCATTGCGATGTTTTCAGCAGCTGAACGATACGTAACCCCGTTCGCTTTCATTTGATCGAAAGGAGAGCCGTATGTCGGGCTTGTATGTGAGAAGTAGTTTTTAGTCGCCATATCCGTTGATTTTTGACGAGCCGAGTTCATGAGATTCTTGTCGATTTGCAATGGTTGCAATCCGGCTTTCTGTCTTTCGGCGTTCGTCAAGTCAAGAACCGCTTGTTCAATCGCGGAGATATCATTTTGAACCTGATTTTCAACTGGTTTTGCTTGTTCTGCAGGTTTTGCCTGTTCCACTGGTTTGGCCTGCTCTACTGGCTTAGCTTGTTCTACAGGTTTCGTTGGTTGTACTGGAGCAGGTTGTTCAACTTGTTTTTTAGGTTCAGGTTTAACCTGTTCTGCAGGTTGTGCTACTTTCACTGGTTTTGATTCTAGCGGTTTCTTCACCGGTTGAGCGGATTGTTGAAAAGTAACCTCTATATTTTTACCAAAATATTTTTCTAGGTCATTCAAGTACATGTTCACATATTGGTTAACTTCCTCAGGATTGTAAGCAGAAAATTTCCCTTCATATACATAGTACTGAACGTTTTGCACCGCTTTTTGTGTTTCCAATTCGTTATTGTTATAAGAAGCTTCTGCACTGTTGTTCGACATTAGAAGCGCCGAACCGAGCAAGATGACAGACATCGTTTTTTTCATCTTATTACTCCTCCCTTCGCAAACTATCATAACGCATGCGAGAAGGGAAGAATCGGAATTAAATCCCAGTAGAACCAAAGAATTTCTGAACCCGATGACAAAGGTGAATGAAAAACGTTGGAATTGGCTTGTTTTGGTCAATACGACTATTATTGTAACTAATAAGGGGTTGACAGTAAGCTCATAGACTTACAATCCTACGTACTCTATTTGGTTGATCCCTTCTCCGATAATTACAAGTCTCGGTTCCATTTTCACATACTCGGGAAGCCAATTCACCATTCCATATGCATATTGGAAAAGGTACGGGTTCGGTATTCCTTTCACAGGTACATAGCCTTTCATCCGATATACCGTATCCGGCAATGATCTGACCCAATCTTCAAATTCATCCTTATCAACTGGCTTATCGAAGGTAATCAATTTGGAGGTCAAAGGAAGATTTTGTCCAGAAACAATGGATTCCCTTGTCGGATTTGGAACGTCACTAAGCATTTTCTCAATGAAGGAGAAAGAGATATCTGCATTCGTAGTTTGAATGATGGGCGCCGTACTATTAAAATTCGAAAGTTCCATCGACACTGTCGCCAATTCGGATTCCGATAACAAATCAGCTTTATTTGCCAATAAAATATGAGCATGACGAATCTGTTCCATGAACAATGAACGGATTTGAGGCGACATCTTATCCCTTTCCAACCAACGCTTAGCATCTGCAACTGTTACAATACCTTTGATTTGTAAACGTTCAGCGAATAAAGGAGAGTAAACAGCGTCTAGCGCTTCGACAGGGTGAGCGGCACCTGTCGTCTCAATCAATATGACATCAATGTCATCATTCTCTTCCAGCAAGCCTTGTAGCTGCGCCTCCGTTTTTTCTGAACCCGTGCAGCAAATGCATCCATTCAAAAGTTCTTTTAACGGGATGTCTTTTTCTTTGCCGACTGTATCAGAATCAATGGAAATAGAGCCGAATTCATTCATAAAAATAGCCGGCTTTTTTCCTTCCTCTTTTAATTGGGAAATCAAATTTTTCAATAAGGAAGTTTTTCCACTTCCCAAAAAACCGCTTAACAAGTATACGTCAATCATGAGTATCCCTCTTTTTTTACATGAAAAGCGCCCATCCGTGAAGGAGTGGACGCTTTCCAATCATTTTTTTATCTGTTCCATTAAAACTTCTTTTGCTTTTAGCAACTGCGGGTCTTCTTCTTGGATTTTATTTCTCAGTTCGTTCATCAATCCATAAGTCGTGTCCCCCACGAGGACGCCATCTTCTTTCAAAGATAATGCCTTTTGAAGTTCTAAAACGGCAGTCTCCGTCGTTTGATCGAAGAGACCGTCTATTTCACCTGGGTCATATCCGACAGCGCTTAACATTTCCTCTGCTGTTTTTATTGCAGGTGATACCATTCCCTCTTTCATTTCCATGGATGGATCAAGGAACGGGAGCATCGCATATGAAGGGTAAGGAACTTCAATGTCAGGCTCAATTCCTTTTTCGTGTATCCAGTTGCCGTCAGGCGTCAACCACTTCGCTGTTGTCAACTTCAAATTGGATCCGTCCGGCAAGTCTTTTGGTGTCTGAACGGTACCTTTTCCATACGTTTTAATACCGATGAGCGGTACATTTGCAGATTCCTTTAAAGCGCCTGCCAATATTTCTGAAGCGGAGGCACTGCCGTCATCGATAATCAGAGTGACAGGAACTTTCACTTTCCTTCCGTCAGAAGCGACATACACTTCGGGGTTATTCCCTTTACCTTCATACTGAAAGAGGTTCTTATCCTTCTCAACGAATAGGTCTGAAATGTCGATAGCTGTGTTCAACATGCCACCAGGATTTTGACGGACGTCCATGATAAGACCTTCCATGCCTTGCTTTTCCATTTCATCAAGTGCAGCCAATAACTCTTCATATGTGTGCTCAGAAAAGCTTGTAATATGAATGTGGGCAATATTGTTATCAAGCATTTCTGCATAGACCGTTTCAATTGGAATGACGTCTCTAACAATTTTCACGTCAAATGGCTCTCCCATTTCGCCGCGACGGACGGAAAGGGTCACAGTTGTACCCTTTTTACCGCGTATGAGAAGGACAGCTTCTGAAGAGGACATTCCTTGGATGCTCTTGCCGTCGACAGCGATGATCAGATCATTTGGCAAGAGTCCTGCACGTTCCGCGGGTGAATTTTTAATTGGTGAAACAATATTTATATACCCATTTAACTCTTGGATTTCTGCACCGATTCCTTCAAAACTCGAAGAAATGCTTTCAGTTAATTGACGTGCTTCCTTTTCATTTAAATAATCTGAAAAAGGATCACCCAATGCTTCGATCATACCGTTTATGGCACCATCAATCACGGCAGATTCATCAATTTCGTTATAATAGGTCTTTTTCATTTCATCATAAGCTTCATATAGCTTTTTAAATTCCTTGCGATCTGTCGTCGGGTTTTGAGGACTGACCACTTCCACGACCTTATCCTCACCTGTCGTCAATGCAAAAAATGTCACAGCGGCAGTCGCAAGGACGAGGCCGAATATGAGCATGACTAACGAGAACGGTTTTATTCGTATATATCGCTTTGCCGGCGGTTCATAGTTTGTTTCAGCTTCATGTCCGCCATTTTTCTCTTTTTCGTCCATCCCATTCCCCACTTTCTTTCCCGTTATACCGGTTTATTCAAAAAAAGACCGCCGTTTATCAGCGAGCGGTCCTCCGTTGCACGATTATTGAATTGCCGCTTCAAGTGCTACAATAATCATGTCATTAAATGTCGTTTGGCGTTCTTCCGCAGTTGTGACTTCTCCAGTAAGAATATGATCACTTACAGTCAATACGGCTAATGCCTGTCTTCCGTATTTCGCAGCCAATGTGTAAAGGGCCGCAGCTTCCATTTCAACTGCTAACACACCGTATTGTGCAAGTTTTTCATGCTCAGCATGCTCATTGTAGAAGAAGTCTTCTGTGTAAATGTTACCCACTTTCAACTTTAAGCCTTTTTCCAAACCAGCATTGTAAGCTTTCAGCAATAAATCAAAATCTGCTGTCGGAGCATAGTCAACTCCATTGAAAAACGTACGGTTGATCGGTGAGTTCGTCGTCGCGCTTTGAGCTAAAATGACATCACGGACGTGTACGTCTTTTTGAATAGCTCCACAAGTTCCTACACGAATCAGTTTCTGTACATCATATTCTTGCATTAATTCATTGATGTAAATGGAAATGGAAGGAACACCCATGCCTGTTCCTTGAACAGAAATGCGCTTCCCTTTATATGTTCCTGTGTATCCGAACATATTCCTCACTTCGTTGTACTGTGTTACATCCTCTAAGAATGTTTCTGCGATATATTTTGCCCGCAATGGGTCTCCTGGTAGAAGAATCGTATCTGCAATATCGCCTTTTTTCGCATTAATATGTATGCTCAATTTATCCGCCTCACTTTCAAATTTCTTTTCTAATCATACAGTTAAACCGCTTTTTATGCAATGAAGATAGTCGTTCCATCCTATTGAAAACGCTCTTTGTACAATTCATATAATTCATCAAAAACGACACTTGGCATTTCGGGGTCCGCCTTCTCCTCCAAGTAGCGGGAAAGCGGGTCGAAGCCTTTTTCGTCCTTCGGGAAACTATGGTCATTGAACACTGCTTCAGCAAAGGCGGATTTTTCATCGTCTTTCTTCCCTCCCCGGAAAGATAAAACAAATTGATAAAAAGAACGATCCATCCTCGAACCTCCTTTCAGTCATTGAATAAGTGTGTATATTCACCGTAGCCTTCTTCTTCGAGCTTGTCGGCAGGAACAAAACGAAGAGCTGCAGAGTTAATGCAATAACGGAGGCCAGCCGGACCCGGGCCGTCAGGGAAGACATGTCCCAAGTGGGAGTCGGCTGTCCTGCTGCGTACTTCTGTCCTACGCATTCCGTAACTTGTGTCAAAATGCTCTGTCACTTCTTTGCTCTCAATCGGTTTCGTGAAGCTTGGCCATCCACATCCGGCATCATACTTGTCTTTTGAACTGAAAAGCGGCTTCCCGGAAACGATATCAACGTAGATCCCCTCTTCATAATGGCTATCGAATTCATTGTTGAATGGTGGTTCTGTTCCATTTTCCTGAGTCACATAATACTGCATTTCCGTCAAAGTATTTTTAAGTTCTTCCTTCAAGATTGATCACCCCAATGTTCAGTTTTGAATCGTTCACGCCCGGAACCTATTGAATAGCGTTCATAATGTGATGGGTTTTTCATGTAATAGTTTTGGTGCCCCTCTTCAGCGGGATAGAACGGTTTTGCCGGCAAAATATCTGTTTGAATCGGCTTGTCGAATTTCCCTGAGGAGTCAAGCTCCTGTTTGGATTTGACAGCAAGCTCTTCTTGTTGCTGTGAATGAGTGAAAATCGCAGTGCGATACGATTCTCCCCGATCGAAGAACTGTCCTCCCACATCTGTTGGATCGATTTGGCGCCAAAAAATAGATAGAAGCTCCTCATATGAAATAATCTCATCGTCAAAAGTGATTTGAACGGCTTCGCGATGTCCCGACGTATTTGTGCAGACGAGTTCATATGATGGATTTTCCACATCTCCTCCTGTATATCCGGAGACGACGGACAAGACTCCATCATACCGATCGAAAGGCTTTACCATGCACCAAAAACACCCTCCGGCAAATGTCGCTTTTTGAATTGGCAAGTTTACCCCTCCTCATTTAGAATGCGCAGGGCGCCCGACTAGAAACGACGGGCATAAGACGAAGATGCGAAGTGGCGCTCTTTGCCACGCAGCATATTCGACTTATGACCCCGAGTTTCTGGCGCCCGAAGCTGGACTTCAATCATTAGGTATCGTCACTTCAAGTTCAATATTATCATTCACAAGATCCACCGATTTAGCCCTAACTTGCAAATTGCCTGCTATTTCAAGATCCGTCAAGTGGATGAATATCTCTTCCTCTTTTGGTCTTACAATCATCCACGGAGGCAGTTTGACTGAATCACGCAATACACTTAATACCGTCGAAGGTGGAAGTTCCAATTCTGCAATTTCCATAGAAGTCTGTTTCAGCATTAAGTTACCGTCTTTAAGTACAACCGGATCAAAATGCATCATGAGGGGGAATGTAATTCCGAAGGCAGTCAATTCCGAATGAAGCACGACATCATCCTTCACTTCCATAGTTACAGGAAGCCGTTCTCCCTTCATTGCTTTCCGGATATAATTATTCGCAAGCGCCTCCAAATCGCTCCGGGTCGCTTTGACGCTCAACACGCTGCCCTTCGGCGTAAATTGATTCAAAGGGGGAAGCGGATCCGAATCCCCCGGACTTTCTAAGAACATAAATAAAGCAATAATACCGGTCGCTAAAAGGCCGACCAGTACGAAAAATGCTATTTTCCAAAGATTCACCAACGGTCACCTCTACATATCCAATTTTCCATCCGACAATTCCGTCAAACCGCATTGGTCGATCTTTTCAATAAAGCGATTTGCCATCGATTCGTATCCTTTCGCATTTGGATGAAAAAAATCGGAATGGTATACCATGTTTTCATTGCTCACAAATAAGTCGACTACAGGGACGTAACAAGCTTTTCCGTCCATAATTGCCTGAATTTCGATTGCCTCATTCCAGTCAGCGATAACCGTTTCAAATTCATTCGCTTCCTCCGTGACAATGGACAACGGATTATATAAGCCCGAAACGACGATTACTGCGTCCCCGTTCAGTCCTCGAATGATCTTGAATATTTCATCTAGTCTATTTTCAAATTTACCCAATTCAACATAGAACGGTTTTGCAGTCAAATTGAAAAGATTCTCTTTGACGATTTTCATCATGTCATTTCCGCCGATTGTCATATAAATGACATCCGCCTTTTTAATCTCTGTCTGGATATCCTCTTTTTCCAATTGATCAATTAATTGATCGCTTCGCCTTCCTCTTTTGGCCAAGTTCTTCGAATCGATCTCATCTACGCCTTTCCAATCATTCATTGCAAGAGCAACACGCCCGAAATAACCGCCCCTTTTCAGCTCATCCCCCACTCCTTGGGTAAGTGAATCCCCAAGTCCGATAACAGTGACCTTTTCGGGAATGAAATAATCCGGGACATTAAAGTCCGACAGTGCCAAACTTTCCCTTTCAGAAAATGAAGATGTCTCGAAGACGACTCTTTCCTGGCATCCGGATAAAACGAATGAGAAGACGATGAATAAGAAAACTCTTCTCATAAACACAATTCCCCTTTTTTCAGTTATTGAACCGCCCGAAGGTCGATCAGTCAGTATAATACATGAAACCGATTGCGCCTTCGCCTGTATGTGTGCTGATGATCGGGGAAGTGAATGAGAATTTGACATCCTTCAAACCCGAATCTTCCATTAGCTGTAATAGCGGTTCCGCCATCGCCATCCCATTTGCATGAGATATGCCGATCGAGCGTATTATTTTCCCAGCGGTCTCTTCCTTGAATGCTTTGAAAAGATGTGAAACGACTTGTTTATGGCTGCGCGCTTTCCCTACAGGTGTATAGACGCCGTCTTGCAACGTCGCAATCGGTTTGATGTTCAATAAAGAACCGATCAATGCCTTGCCTTTGCCGATACGGCCGCCTTTCACGAGATTATCTAACTTGTCGACGACTACAAATAGAGTCGTGTTTTTACGTACATCCGTCAATCTGTCAATAATCTCCTTGGAACTCTTACCTTCGCTCGCCATTTTGGCAGCTTCGACGACTTGGAACGTCAAAGCATGGGAGATGAACATAGAATCGATGACAGTCACTTTCGAGTCTGTCATTTCAGCAGCAGCTTCCGCTGATTTGACAGTTCCACTCATGCCACCAGTCATATGGATAGAGATGATTTCGCTCCCGTCTTCTCCGAGGCGGTCATACAAATCTTTAAAAACTCCTGCAGCCGGCTGCGAGCTTTTAGGAAGCTCTTTGCTTCCATTCATTTTTTCAATGAAAGATTCAGGTTGCAAATCAATTCCATCCGTATACGTATTGCCGTCAATATGAATCGTTAGCGGGACAATATGAATATCAAATTGATCAGTATAGTTTTCAATCAAATCTGCAGTTGAGTCCGTTACGATATGAATTTTCTTCAAGTAAAGCACTTCCTTTACATTTTTGAGGCAGTCAAAAGTCAGCTGTTAGAGGTTCTATCAAATATCAAATAAGAATACGGAATGCCTTCTTCCGTAAAATGATCTTCCGACTCCGATACAAGCTTCCAGCTATTATTATGTTCAGGGAAATATGTATCCCCTTCATATTCTTTTCGGATGATCGTTATGTATAGACGATCGGCAATGTCCATCGATAAGTTGAAAATTTCGGCTCCACCGATAATGACTACTTCATCCGAATACTCTTTTCCTCGCTCAATCGCTTTTTGAAGATCATGGAAAACTTCCACCCCTTCAGCCTCGTAAGCTTCATTACGGGTTACGATAATGTTCAATCTTCCAGGCAGCAGCCGACCGATTGATTCGAACGTTTTCCTTCCCATGATAATGGCTTTACCCAGTGTCACTTTTTTAAAGTATTTCAGCTCTTCCGGGATATGCCAAGGCATTTTATTATTGATACCGATTACCCGGTTCAAATCGTATGCAACAAGTAAAGAAATCATATTATCATCCCTCCGCTTTTGTAATCGTCTAGACTCCGGGCAGGCGCCCAGCGCTTTTGTTTTAGACTGCTATTGGTGCTTTTATTTTTGGATAAGGGTCATATCCCTCAACATTGATGTCTTCGTATGTCAATTCAAAAATGGATTTGTCTCCAATATTCAATTGAAGCGTAGGCAGTTTTTTCGGAGTTCTCGACAATTGCTCCTTCACTTGTTCCATATGATTCAAATAAATATGTGCATCCCCTAACGTGTGAATGAATTCACCGACTTCCAAATTGCATTCATGCGCTATTAAATGTACGAGCAATGCGTATGAAGCAATATTGAACGGCACTCCAAGGAATACATCTGCACTCCTTTGATAGAGCTGGCAGGATAGCTTGCCATCCGCAACGTAAAATTGGAATAACGCATGGCAAGGCGGTAGAGCCATATCGTTCACTTCCGATGGATTCCAAGCGGTGACAATGTGTCTGCGCGAGTCTGGATTTCGCTTAATCCCCTCAATCAATTGTTCTATCTGATCGATTACGCCATCCCCAACACCCCAAGATCTCCATTGCTTTCCATAGACTGGTCCCAAATCACCATATTTAGCTGCAAACTCGTCATCTTCGAGAATGCGTTTTTTGTAAGCTGTCATTTCAGCCTCGTATGTACGTGCAAATTCTTCATCTTGAAGACTGCGCCTGCCGAAATCCGACATATCCGGCCCCTCATACTCCTCGCTATTAACCCATCGTTCGAAGCCCCACTCATCCCAAATTGGATTTCGATCATTTATCAACGTCCGAAGAGTCGTGTCTCCTTTTAAAAACCATACTAACTCAGAAGCAATCAATCGGAATGCCGTTTTTTTCGTTGTCATTAACGGAAATCCTTGTTGGAGATCGAATCGCATCTGATAACCAAAAACACTTATTGTTCCGGTCCCTGTTCGATCTTCCTTCACTGTTCCATTTTCAAGAATATGTGAGCATAACTCTAAGTATTGTTTCATGTAATAAATCCTCCTTATTCTTAATTGACAGTATAGCAAAAATAACTATCAATATCGCCTCAGCAGTATTGCATCAGGAGTTTTTATTAAATGTGCTTAATAAACTTCCTAGAATGTGTGAGATTAAGTTTCGTGATCCAAAATAATTCTTGCCAGCGTTGCATATATTACATATGAAAACGACCAGGGGATGTGATTACCTTTATAGAAAGGGCACTGCTTTTCATCATTATGTTAAGAGTAATTTCAGGAAGTATAGAAATAACAGCTGCAGCATTCATGTTTAAATTTAATGATTTAGAAAAAGCCTTTTATATTAATTCGCTACTTGCCTTAGTAGGTCCCTTTATTTTAATTGTTACGACAGGAATAGCCTTACATGGTCTGACTGATAAAATCTCATTAGCAAGAATAATTTGTCTGTTCGCCGGAATTTGCCTCATTTTTTATAGTTTAAAATCAAATTAAAGGCTTCCTTATTTACATATCTGCATTATGAAAAGGACCCTTACAGCTCACAATTGCTGTTAGGTCCTTTTTTTTTATTCCGCGGTAACGGGCAGTAAAATCTTCACTGATGAAGTATCGCTTTATGTTACTTCACTCGATCCTCCAATTTCATTGACTTTAATGAACTTAAAAACAATGAACGCTAGGACAGCTCCCAGTACACCTGCGATAATATAACTGCCTTTGAGAAAATCTTTCATGGCTAGTGACATAAGAGGGGGACCTGCTGCAATACCGATAAATCTTGCTGAACTATAAAAAGAGGTAACGGTGCCTCTAAACTCCTTTTTAATATTTTCTGTAATAATTGTGTCAAGTGCAGGCAATAAACCGCCAATTGCGATGCCCACTACACTAGTTACGACTAACAGAAGGATCAGTTTTTTGCTTGTAAACCCAACGAAAATGACGCTAGCGGACATTGCGATTAAGCTTACAATCATTACTTTTTTAATGGTCGGTAGACTCCCTTTGATTTTCCGACCGGAAACAAAAGAAGCAATACAAAAAAACAAAAGCGGAATTGCCAGAACGAAACCTTTCTTAATGCCCTTTATATCATGGACTTTTTCAAGGTTTTCCGATAAGAAAAACAACATACTGAATAAAACCAGCATCACAACAACCCCGTTAAGAAATACGGTATACAACCATTTACCATCTGTTTTAAATATTTTTTTTGTGTTACCTAAAAACTTCTTAAACTTTACTGGCTCATCTTTTTCTTTTGGGACTTTAACAAAGAAAAAGATGAGTGCAATTGAAATTAAACTGAGCGCTGAAATGGCGAAGAATGGCAGGAACCATAATATTGCGGCAAATACTGAACCTAAGATGGGGGCTAACACTTTTCCAAAAGCGTTCGACGTTTCAATAATACCTAAACAAGAACTCATTTTTTCGCTGTCATCGTTATAGAGGTCTCCTACGAGTGGCATTACAATTGGCATGGCTCCAGCCACCCCTATACCCTGTAAAACCCGGCCAATAATAATAACCGAGTAAGGGTCTTCCATCTTCCATGAAGCAAACCCAGCTACCAGACCTCCGATTAAAGCAATGATTAAACTTGGTAATATCACCATTTTCCGCCCAAAGCGGTCTGACAAATAACCCGCTACTGGTATAAGGAAAATAGCCGCAACTGAATAGCTGGTAATGATCATACTCGATTGAAATGATGTAATTCCAACCTTGTCTTCCAATTTAGGAAGTACGGGAATCAGCATGGAATTTCCTAGCGTCATGATGAGAGGAATTGAAGCCAAACTTACAATACACCACACACTCACTTTATCAACACTTTTTTCCAATACCACACCTCGTCCAATCTAAATTTTGCTGATTAAAGGTATGGTTTCCATACGTGTTCATTTTATGCGTTCAACCTATCCATATTTATTACTAATCCCTTCCCCAAATCAAATCAATAATCACTCTTTTTCTAGGCACGCGTACATTGTATAACCATCTAACAATTGTTGTAGATACCCATTGGCAAATTAATGCTTGAATAATAATTTCCCACACAATGACGTAACCAGTAATAACAAAGATGATACCATTGATCCAAAATAGTGACTTTCCTGGATTGATTTTCTTATACTTAGCAATGATTAGCGCAATGACTCCTACGCCACCGTTTGATACACCCTGCCTTAGAAGAACAGCAATTCCCGTGCCCAAAAAAATAGATCCGAATAATAAGTCGAGCGAAACAGTTGAGAATGGGGATTCCAAAGACACTTCAAATAGATTAACGGAGATCGAGGTGACGGTAATCCCAAAGAGGGTGCCAATCGTACTTTTGCCGCCGAGATAATGTAAGGCAAATAATAACATTGAAGCATTCATGATCCAAAGAGCCAGACTTAACGGAATTCCGAACCAATAGTTCAGCAATACTGTAAATCCGCCTGCTCCACCTGAAGGGATATAGTTTGGAAATAAAAACACGCCCATGGCAAAGCCTTGGATAACGGCCCCTATTGTCACAAGAATATATTTTCTTAAGAAACTGCTAATATTTTTTGCGGGTTGTCTACGACCTTTTCTTTTCACTTGGCATCATCCTAATTTGATATAGCACAATGGTTTGTACTATATAAGTCTATGCTTTGAAAAAAGAATGGATACCATAATTTTGCCGGGACATTCGTCTATTCGACTGCCCCGGCAACTTCTTATAGGACCGCTTTAGGTACTGGTTTGAGCTGATAACTAATCTCTTCCGACCTGTCTAGTTTGCTATGTTTCGGCTCAGCAAGGATCTGCTTCAAGATTTGATTCACAGTAGAAGTGAAGGTGGCGTGATCTCGTTGTCTTGGCCTCGAAAGTGGAATCGCTAAATCCTGGGCAATCATTCCATCTTGGAGCAGGATGACTCGATCTGCCAATGCTACCGCTTCTTCCACATCATGTGTAACGAGTAACGCCGTAAACCCGTGTTTCTGCCATATGTTTTCAATTAGGCTCTGCATCTCCAGACGGGTAAACGCATCGAGTGCTCCGAGCGGTTCATCGAGCAGCAATAGACTTGGCTGATGGATGAGGGCTCTCGCTAATGCAACCCGCTGTTTCTGACCTCCAGATAGTTTGGCAGGCCATTCATGGATTCGATGTTCGAGACCAACATTTCTTAATACAGCCATAGCCTCTTCCCGGTGCGATCCTTTCAATCCTAAGGCAACATTCTCCAAAACCCTCTTCCAAGGCAGTAGGCGTCCATCTTGGAACATCATGCACGATTGTCGATTGATGGACATTAATTGTTCGTCCTCAATCAGGATCTGTCCGTACGAAGGTTTCTCCAAACCGGAAAGTAGCCGAAGCAACGTGCTTTTCCCACAGCCGCTCTTTCCGACAATAGCAACAAATTCGCCTTTGCGTATGTTCAGGGATAATTGATCAAGCACTTTTGTGCCGTTATATGATTTCTTCAAATCCTTAAGCTGTATGTGAAATTGTTCTTCTTTCATGCTCATCCTCCACCCCTAAAGTTGTTTCGCGTAGCCTGGATGCCATTTTAGACATCGTTGTTCAAGGAAGCGTGCAATTATATCAGAAAATTTACCGAGGAAGGCATACAGTAAGATGCTCAGGAGTATGACATCCATTTGCATGAATTCCCGGGCATTCATCGCCATATAGCCGATTCCGGATGTGGAGGAGATGGTTTCAGCCACAATGAGGGTAATCCACATTATTCCGAGAGAAAAGCGAATTCCGACTAAGATCGAGGAGAGGGCTCCTGGGAAGATCACGTTGAAAAATAGGGAGATTCTATTCAAGCCATAAATCTTTCCCATCTCGATTAGCCCTAAGTCGACAGATTTAATGCCGTGGTACGTGTTAATGTAGATCGGGAATAGTACTCCTGATGCAACGAGAAAGATTTTCGCTTCTTCCCCGATTCCGAACCATAGAATGACGAGCGGAATTAGCGCCAGATGTGGAATATTCCGTAGCATCTGTACGGAAGTATCAAATAACAGTTCAGATGTACGAAATAATCCGTTCACGAGTCCTAAAATGAACCCGATACTTCCTCCAATCAAGAAACCGATTAAAGCTCTCCTAAGACTCACCCAAACATGATGGAACAGCTCTCCTGATTGAGTTAGCTTAACTGCTGCCATTAGGACGTCCGATGGCGCAGATAGGGTTTTAGCTGACAGGATTTCTGTCATACTTGTTAGTTGCCAGATGATCAGAAGCAGAAAGGGTACGACCCAAGGGAGTGTTTTGGAAAGGGTCTTTGTAACGACGGGTCTCATTTCCCCCCATCCTTTTCAAATGAAAATACCCGTTCCTTTACGTTAATTTTTTGGGGGATGATTCCTAATTCATAGAAAGTGTCTGCGATTGACTGCTGTTCATTTATGATTTCTTCGGAAATCTCTTTCTCTACTCCATGTACCCTTCTTTCTACCGCTAACTTCATGGAAGCTTCATCGATCCCTAAAATATCTGAGAGCATCTTCGTAAGTTCTTCAGGATTTTCATTGGCCCAGTTACTGGAGTTCTGGATTTCTTCAATTACTTCCTTCAAGATGTCGCTATGTTCAGCGGCAAAGTCTGACGATGAGAGAAAGAAATCACGGTCCGTAGTTAACCCTTCACCGTTTACTAAAAGTCGTGCACCTGTTGAGATTTCCGTATCGGCCGTATATGGATCCCAAACCACCCAGGCATCGATGTCCCCTTTTTCGAACGCAACGCGTGCATCCCCCGGCGACAGAAATGCCGGTGTAATATCCTCATACTTCAGGCTTGCTTTCTCCAAAGCTTTTACAAGTAAAAAATGGGAGCTAGAACCCTTAGCAAAACCGATTGTTTTTCCTTTCAAATCCTCAAGTTCTTGGATGGGTGAGTCACCCTTCACCAAAATTCCTGAACCTCTGAACTTCGAGAATGCGACAGCTATATATTGCAGTGAAGAACCCGAGGCCTGCGCAAAGACCGGTGGAGAATTACCAGTTCTTCCGAAATCGACACTCCCCATATTTAAAGCTTCAAGAAGAGCTGGACCTGCTTGAAATTCATGCCACTCAACTTTATATCCGAGCGGTTCTAACCGTTCCTCTAACGTTCCTAAGTTTTTTAAGATGAACAAAGGACCATTTTTCTGATAACCGATCCGAATTTTTTGGTCTGAAGTAGTTTGAGATTTTGCATCTTCAGTCGTTCCACAAGCACTCAAGGCCAACCCCATAACTAAAAGTAGGCTACTAAATAATGCCAACTTATGTTTGAATCTCTTTACTATCATCAGTGGTACACATCCCTTCAATATTTCTGCCATTTGATGGTAGTTGGGCAAATAGCTGATACATACAAAGTATGCATTGAGGTGAATAAGGGCTTAGGCGTGATGCCCGGAAAGTAACCTGATAGTAAATCATCATACGGAACATATTTAGAATGCTAAGGTTACAATTTGGCATTTTCTAGGGTGACTAAGAAATTTTCATAAAGAAAAAACACTCGTTATTTCGACGAGTGTTTTAACATTTTTAAGATAACCATTTTGGCGGTGTATTCTTGGACCAATAAATATCTCCAAGTGAATGATGCACTGTAAAGCCGTCTTCTGCAGTATGATAATGGAAATTATAGAAATATCCGTCCTGTGGCCTTTTCTCTGTCCGTACATGAAAACGGATTAGATCTTTATCGAGCACTTTGTCAGAAACGTGGAACATTTTTTCTGCATAATCCCCGGAAGGATATTCAGTAATGGATAGCATGCTATTTCCAAAACTTTCTGTGGAAGCGACTGTGCGTTGGATAACCTCTTCAATTTTAGGGAAAATGATTTCCTCGAATTCGTCTTCAATGACCGGTCCGATTTTCGAACCGAATTTCAAGTATGCCAATTCCTTAGCGGGCTGAAAAAGGGCTTCTTCAATTGACAAAGGTTGTTCAAATGGTTCACTTTCGAAAATGGAATCCTCTAACCCTAACCGTAAATCATGTTTAGATGAAGTTGGAAGGTCTGCTTCCCTCGTATCGTCTTTAGGCTGAAGAGTTGTCCAAATTTCATGGCTAGGCGAAATGACGCCAAGAGTAAGGACTGCAACGAGTGCAATAATAAAGTTCTGTAAATGTTTTTTCATCAGGTCACCTGCTTTTTATTATGTGTTTAGAAATTTCCAATTACTCAATTACTATTATTATTTGATTCTTCTATGTTTCATTGGCTTATTCATATTACGAAATGGGCTTGAAAAGGTTTCATATTTCTTAAATTCATTGTACAATAAAAATGAAGATAATTGTGAGGTTTTATGAAGGAGGTTTTTATAAATGAACGTGGAATTACTTATGGGAATCGGAATGCTCGTACTCGTCCTTTATTTGAGCTCATTGAACTTTACAAATTGATACAAGAAGCCGTCCTTCCTGAAACGGAATGGACGGCTTTTTCATTTTGACAAGAAACCGAAATGGAACTTGGTGTTCGGCCTAATTTTTCGTTGCAATGCAAATTGGTCGAAGACTTTCGAATCAAACCGATCTTTCACTACTACTCGACGGGCACATACCCGGAATGCTTCTTCCATCCATTTCGCTGATAAGGATGTGTGTACGCCCGCTTGGCGAAGAGGTTTGAAATTCGATGACTCTTCAATCGGCGCATGAAACATCGGATCAATATAAACAACGTCCCAAGAGCGATCCGGCTCATTCGCTAGAAACTCTACTGCTTCGGATTGAATGACTTCAATGCGTTTCATGGATGCCGCCAATGCTTCCGTCGAAGCTGGAAATTGCCGAAGGCCTGTTTTGGTTAAGAATGCAACAGTAGGGTCCGCTTCCAGACCTACACACTTACCTTTGCTTCCTATAATAAAGGAGGCAATAATGCTATCTGAAGCAAGACCGAGTGTACAATCGAGGAACGTGTCCCCTTCCGTTAAAGCACTCGCCTCGATCAAAGGATCTTTTTCACCTTTCAACATGCGCTTCAAACGAAAAGCTGCTGAATTCGGATGGAAGAATAACGGTTGCTCCATTCCTACGCGGAAAAGTTCATAACGCTCTTTTCCGGCTACAAGGACATCCGCTTCGTATTCACGTTGCATACGCAATACGGACCGTTTTTTCCTTTCCACAACTGGATATCCGAGGTCCCTGCTAGCGATTGCAGCCAATTCATAAGTGATCGGATCTGGTCTTCCAGCCGTTGTAATGATCGTATTATTTGCCACAAACTTGTTCAAGCACGCCGGTCAAATGATCTTTAATCTGTTCCATCTCAAAGTTCTCGATTTGCTCCCTTGGGATGAAATAGGCGAGCTTCCCGTCTTTCCATACGGCGATTGAAGGAGAACTTGGAGGGACTTCAGGAAAATAGCTTCTCATCATTTCAGTCGCTTCTCGATCCTGTCCTGCAAACACAGTGAATAAATGATCCGGTTTTGACTCAGTTGCTTGCAAAGCCTCCCGGACAGCTGGACGTGCAAGCCCTGCCGCACAGCCACAAACAGAATTGATGACAATTAGCGCAGTCCCATCAAGGGATGTCATCGTCCCTTCGACCTCTTCGGAAGTTGTTAGCTCAGTGAATCCAAATTGAACGAGCTCTTCCCGCATCGGTTTCACGATACCTTTCATATACTCATCATAAGCGTTCATAATCCATTCCCCTTTCGACAATTCAAATCAATTCTATCAGCATCATTCTACAATGAATAAAAAGCGATTTCATGTTTTCGATATTACTTAAACCAAAAAGTGATTGCAGTTGTTTACATAATATAATTATACGAACAATCACGGTTATACTAATTAATCGGTGGAATTGCTATGGATTTCTGTCATCTGCTTCCAGATGGAACCCTTCGCCTCTTCCCCTTCAGTAATTCTTGCAATGGCCATCCTCACTTGCAACTTCACTTCGAATTCCGTGTCGTCTTCGGCATCATGCAATGCGGGTAATGCTTTTTCGGTCCCCGTTTCGTAAAGGAACATGGCAGCGCGCCATCTGACGAGCTTGTTCTTATCTTTCAACGCCCCGATGGCAGCACTCTCAAAACCGGCAAACCCTAAATCGCTCATGCAATCGCCTGCCGTTCTGCGAACCGCCCAACTCTTATCTTTCAACGCTTTTTCTACATAAGGGATGACAGACTCATCCTCGATCATTCCGAGGTAGACCGTTGCAAGACGTCGGATCGACATCTTTTCATCATCCAATGCCCGATCAAGCAAAGGAAGATCCGAAATATCTGGATCTGGCATCTGATCGATCAGTTGGAAACGTTTTTCCCATTCTGGAACGTCAAAATCTGGCAACGTGACTTTGCGCTTCCGTTCTTCCACATTGCTTTTCCCCTGTCCAAATTGGCGAATAATTTCCTGCAACCGATCTTCCGGATAGGCCGCTTCAACTTCCAGAACGACAGTTTCACCAATTTCCTGCTTGTCTCCATATCGGATGCCGTAGTCAGCCCATTTCCTAAGGAGGATATAGTTCTCCACCTCAGTACTATGGACTTTTTCCATTGCATCGCGAAAACGTTCACTCAGCCCAAATCTTAGTTCGGAATCACTGTCGAAAACTTTCACTTGAAGAGGAATGTCCTTATACGTTTGGACGTGGACATACACTTCTCCATAATGATCATCCGGTGTTTTTTCGGAATCTCTGTCTACATGCACAGATTCGTCATTGAAGACAGCTTGCACTTCCGCAAGAATGTCTTCCCAAGCGATATTGCCTACTCGTTCGACCGCCATGAAATCCATGACGTGGTAAATTCCTTTAACCCCTTTGATTGCAAGTATTTTCGAAACAGGGTGAGGTGCTCCCTCTGCATCTTCATTTTTATAGTTATGGCTGATACCCATAGGTAGTGTTTCATCCAATATGATCTTCATTGAATTCGGACTTGGTGTCGGTTCTATCGTTACAATTTTCATTTCGAAAACTCCTCTCATTATGATTCGGATATTTCCTGCAAATATGCCCACCGCTCGAATAAACGCTCGTGTTCCGCATTCAATTCATCCAGTTCCTTCGTCAATTCACTCAAACGATCATAGTCTGATCCCGATGCAACCATTTGTGCTTCTGTCGATTCAATCTTCGCCTCTACATCGGCAATGTTTAATTCGATCGATTCCCATTCCTTTTTCTCAGAGTAGGACATCCTTTTTTTAGTTGGCGCTTGCTCCGGCTTATGTTCGTCTTGGGAAGTTTTTATCGGTACGGCATCATTGTTTTTGGCATTCTCCATCTCCAAGTAGTCGGAATAAACGCCGTAAAGGGTTTCGATATTCCCTGACCCATCGAGCACCCACAGCTTTGATGAAGTTCGATCAAGGAAAAAGCGATCATGCGAAATTGTCAACACAACGCCTGGAAAGGAATCAATAAATGATTCAAGCACCGACAGCGTTTCGATATCGAGATCGTTCGTCGGTTCATCGAGCAACAGCACATTTGGCTGCTCCATGAGAAGTTTCAACAAATATAGCCGCTTCCTTTCACCGCCGGATAGCTTTCCGATTGGGGTACCATGGGAGGCGGAAGGAAACAGGAAGCGTTCAAGCATTTGAGTAGCGGATATCCGCGTTCCGCTTCCATCTTCAATATCATTTGAAGTTTCCCGAATATATTCAATGATCCTCTTGTTTTCGTCCATTTTAGGAAGATGTTGATGAAAATGGGCAATCTTCACGGTCGATCCCATTTCAATGGAACCGTCATCCGGTTCAAGATCTTTCGCGAATAGTTTCATAAGTGTCGATTTTCCAGCTCCATTCGGACCGACGATGGCGATACGGTCCCCCGATTGCAAAATACAGCTGAAGCGATTGATGATTTTTTTCTCGCCGTATGCTTTTGAGATATTATTCGCCTCAATCACTTTCTTGCCTAAGCGGGATGTTTTCAATGATACGTCCATGTCAACAGCAGGCCCGTCTTTCTTCAAGTTCTCCTGCAGTTCTTCAAAGCGGCCAATCCGCGCCTTCTGCTTCGTCGACCTGGCTTTTGCACCGCGTCTTATCCACTTTAACTCAGTTCGGTACCGATTACGCATTTTCGCATCGGTCGCTTCCGCCATTTCTTCCCTAAGTGCCTTTGATTCTAAATAATCGGCAAAATTTCCTGTATGGGTGTAAAGCTTACGGTCGGCTAATTCGTAAATATGCGTGGACACTTCGTCAAGGAAGTACCGATCATGAGTAATGAACATAACAGCGCCTTGCTCGCCCTTCAAGTATTCTTGAAGCCAAGTGATCGACTCGACGTCTAGATGGTTCGTCGGCTCATCAAGAAGCAATAGATCTGTCGGTTCAATGATCACTTTCGCTAAAGCTACTCGCTTCTGTTGCCCTCCTGATAGCTCACCCATCTTTTTATCAAATGAATCAATCCCCAATTTCGTGAGGACCATCCTCGCTTTTGTATTCAAGTCCCATGCCGATCTTGCGTCCATCTCGTTTTGCAAACGTGAAAAACGTTCTTGATTTTCAGATGAAGAAGAATCGTTGGCGAGTTGCGCAAGTGCATACTCGTATTCCAAATTCAATTTAATAATCGGTGCATCTGACATGAAAACTGTTTCCATTACAGTTTTATCCGGGTCTAGTACAGGAGATTGAGGTAAATAAGAAATGCTATATTTATTCGGGTGCTCCTTCGCGATGGAGTCTGCATCCTCTGTACCGGCTATGATTGAAAGGAGCGTCGACTTGCCTGTTCCGTTTATCCCGATCAAGCCGACTTTTTCGCCATTCAAGATCGTGAAGGAAATATCACGGAACAACGTTTTCTCTCCGACGGTTTTTGTTAAGTTCTCAACTATCAATTGGCTCATACCAACACATCCATTTCTACTAACTGCATATCTTCATGATAGCTCATTTTCAACTGTTTTTGTATGTTGACGTTCTCTTTCATTATGAATTGTACTGAAAATGAACATGCAATGAATATACGTTATTTCCGTGAAGTATCGGTTCCATTACCCGGGGAATGATAAAGAGGTCCCGATAAAGATGACCTATACGAAGATTTGATATAAATATAATTTTAAAAATACATGAAGTATCTGAAAACACTCTATTATCGCGATAAAAACAAATTTTAATGAAGCCATTTTTATTTTGACAATATAATTAATTTGTCTATATAATAATGAAATACTAAAGGAGGCAACATTTCAAATGTCACAAATAACGAAAAAGCAAATTGTTGAAAGCGTTCCCCAAAAAGGATTCTTCGGACATCCAAAAGGCCTTTTTACGTTGTTTTTCACAGAATTTTGGGAACGTTTTTCATATTACGGTATGAGGGCAATCCTTGTCTTCTACATGTATTATGAAGTGTCAAAGGGCGGACTTGGCATCAATGAGACGACAGCGCTCTCCATTATGTCCATTTACGGTGCATTAGTATATATGTCCGGAATTATCGGGGGCTGGCTTGCAGACCGCATATTTGGAACGTCCAAGGCGGTATTCTATGGTGGAATATTAATCATGCTGGGCCATATTGTCCTTGCGTTGCCTGGAGGTGCGACAGCGCTCTTCATCTCGATGGGATTAATTGTTCTAGGAACTGGTCTATTGAAGCCGAACGTTTCAAGCATCGTCGGAGATATTTATGAAAGAGACGATATTCGCCGTGACTCCGGCTTTAGTATTTTCTACATGGGCATTAATATGGGGGGCTTCCTTGCACCTTTGATTGTAGGGACTGTGGGGATGAAATATAACTTCCACCTCGGTTTCGGTCTTGCAGCGGTCGGAATGTTCTTTGGGTTAGTTTTGTTCGTCTTAACTAAGAAAAAGAACTTGGGATTAGCAGGCACTCAAATCGCAAATCCGTTGCCCCCAGAAGAACGCAAACGTTTCTTCATAGCCACTCTAGCGGCTGTATTAGTTTTAGGGGCTCTTATATTCATTTCTATTCCTAGAGGTTGGCTCACGTTTGACTCGTTCATCGGTCTTGTAGGGATTCTCGGGTTCTTAATACCATTTTCTTATTTCGTACTCATGTATAGAAGCAAGAAGACGACATCTGACGAAAAATCAAGGATACTCGCGTACATTCCATTATTTTTAGCTTCTGTCATGTTTTGGGCTATTGCAGAACAAGGTTCAACCATTTTGGCACTCTATGCAGATAAACGAACAAATTTGGATATTTTAGGATTCCGTATTTCACCTGCTTGGTTCCAATCTTTAAATCCATTATTCATCATTGTTTTAGCACCTATATTTGCTTGGTTATGGATTAAAATGGGTAATCGCCAACCGACGATCCCACAAAAATTCTCATTCGGTATCCTTTTTGCAGGGCTTTCATTTATCGTCATTCTATTGCCTGCCTATTTCGGTGGAGCTGGTACACTTGTAAATCCACTATGGCTTGTATTAAGTATCTTCATTGCAGTATTAGGTGAGCTTTGTCTTTCTCCAGTAGGTTTGTCGGCAACGACTAAATTGGCACCCGAAGCCTTCTCTGCACAGACGATGAGCTTATGGTTCCTGTCGAACGCCGCAGCTCAAGCACTTAACGCACAGCTCGTGAAGTTTTATTCTGTTGAAACTGAAATGATGTATTTCGGTATTATCGGTGGTGTGGCGATTGCCTTAAGTTTAATTCTTTTCGCCATCTCCCCTATCATCCTTAAGTATATGAAGGGTGTTCATTGATCTTATTTCATTTATGAAGCAATACCGCTCGCGGTATTGCTTTTTTATTTTGTTAAAGATGTTCTCCATTAAAATTAAAAATGGTATGATAGAATAGATAGAAAATTAATTAATGTAAAAAGGGGAAATATTATGATTGTGGGATTGTCGATTATCCTAGTTTTAGTTCTATTTCTGCCCTTTACAATCCCGTTTGTCGAGCGCAATTTAGAAATGTTCCTCTTCGTAATGGGTATTGCGGCAGTTGTAGTGAGCGGAGTTCTGAATAGGGATTTGGTAATGAAAGCTCTTGAAGACCCCATACATATTACGATTGCTGTCGTAGTGGCGGGCCTCATTTTCAAATGGCTGCAGAAGCCATTTGAAAAAAGTATCAAAGGAGTCAGCCAGATCCTTCCTTTCAAACTCTTTTTGGCGCTCATTATCATCATTCTTGGAATCGTTTCAAGTGTAATCACTGCAATCATTGCAGCGCTCGTTTTAGTGGCGATCGTTAGTGTGTTGGAGCTTGATCGTAAGTCGGAAGTCCGTTTTGTCATTCTTGCCTGTTATTCAATTGGGATGGGTGCTGTATTGACACCTATCGGGGAGCCCCTTTCAACAATTGCAACGAGCAAACTGAATGCAGATTTCTTTTATCTATTAAGGCTAATCGGTTCAGATATCATTCCTGGAGTCATCGCTTTTGGCTTATTAGCAATTATTCTTATCCACCCTACCAAAAAGACAAAAGGGTTGAAGGCGAATCAAGGGAAAGAGTCATTGACGGATATTCTTATCCGCGGCTTTAAAGTGTATCTATTCGTTATGGCTTTGACATTATTAGGTGCCGGATTTGAACCGTTCATTAAACGATTCCTGCTTGATCTTAATCCATATATTCTCTATTGGATCAATATGATATCGGCCGTACTCGATAATGCAACGCTTGCTGCCGCGGAAATTAGCAGTGAGATGGACGAGCCGACGATTAAAGCGATCTTATTAGGGCTTCTAATTAGTGGCGGGATGCTCATCCCCGGCAATATCCCTAATATTATCGCCGCAGGAAAATTAAATATTAAAAGTGTCGAATGGGCGCGATTCGGAGTGCCGATCGGCCTGATCGCCATGATCATCTATTTCATTACAATCGTTGTTTTCGGATAAGAAAACGGCCAGTCACTAGTTATATCCTAGTGGCTGGCCGTCTATTATTTCTTCTTCGTTAGGCGTCCAAGTAGGAATGCGCCTGCAGCTAACCCGATCATCGTATTCGTCTTCTTCGTAAACACTTGTTTGACAACAAGGTTCATATTTTGTGGTCTTTCAGCAAGACGACGCATGAAATAGCCATACCAATCTTGGCCGAAAGGGACATATGTGCAGAAGTTATACCCTTCTTTCGCCAACTCCAACTGCATATCCTTCCTGAAACCATATAGCATTTGAAACTCAAACTTATCGTTTGAAATATTATTGTCTTTGACAAATTGTTTAACGTGGTTAATGACATTATGGTCATGTGTTGCAATGGAAGTGAATTTACCGTTCAGTAAATGCCATTCAATCAATTTGATGTAATTCTTATCAATGTCCTGTTTGTCTTGGTAAGCATACTCTGCAGGTTCCTTATATGCCCCTTTAACAATTCTGAGACGGTAATTCTTATATTTATGCAAGTCCTCTTCTGCCCGAAAAAAGTAAGCTTGGATGACCGTACCGATATTGCCGTACTGCTTCGATAGCTCGTCCAGCAAGTTGAATGATGGTTGAAGACGAGCATGGTCTTCCATGTCAAAATTGACGAAGATACCGTATTTATTTGCCGAAGCAACTATTTCTCCAATGTTTACCTTACAGAAATCATAATCGATATCTAGGCCTAATTGAGAAGGCTTCAATGAAATATGTGCATCTACGCCATTTTCATGAATGGCTTCAACGACTGCGAGAATTTGTTCTTTCGCAGCAATTGCTTCCTCTCTCTCAAACACGAATTCGCCCAAGTTGTCTACAGTGCAAGAGATGCCATGCTTATTCAGTTCTTTAATACTTTCAATCGTTTCTGCAATATTTGTTCCAGCTACTACGTTTTGCGCACCTAGTTTTAGTCCATATTTTTTTGCCGCACTATTCAAAAATTGATTTTGAGATAGGCCGATAAAGAAGTCTTTTAACATTTTCATTACTCCTCGATAAAAAAATTATGTTCATCATGCATTATAACATAGCAGCCTTTAATCACCATCAAAATTAGTGATAAAAAAAATAGTATTCATTATCTTCTATTATTCAGCAACTCAACAAAGAAACAGATGAAGGAAAGCATTTTGCTCTCCCCCATCTGCCTTATTTGAATACTTTTCTGACAACTAATTCGCCATCGTGTAGCCTCCAAATTGGTTTTCAAGAATCGTACCAAGGGAAAAGATGGCGTCCTCGTTGCCGTTTTTACTGATGATTTGCAGACCGACCGGCATTCCGTCATCATCCTTTCCCATTGGAACCGTCAATGAGGGAAGTCCCCATGTGTTTGCATACGCAACGAATGGCATATATTTAAGGAATGTCTTTTTAATTGAGAATATTTCTTTATAAACGATGCCATGAGGCGGTGCGGCAGTATGGTAAACCGGCATGACGATCAACCGTCTTTCCAAATACTCTTCTAGGAATTCATCCCCATCTTTCAACAGAAGCGATATTTCATTCACCCTTTTCGCCGATGGTTTGAATAAAGAAGCGCCGATCAACGCCCACGACAAATAACGATGAATAGTTGCGTTCCTGCCTGTCATTTCTTTAGTGAATGCGGTAAATGGACTACCCTTTCCATTCTCGAAGGCTATCGTTCTAGTTGACTTCCCACCATCTATCGACATGATCTCCTGCCAAAGAAGTGCCGATTCCTCGAGGTGCGGAATGGGCTCCCGTTCCGTCGTATAGCTGTTTTTCAAGTATAGATATACATCGTTCAATATTTTCACCATGTCATCTGAAAGCGGGAATTCAGTCGTGCGAAATACATCAATAGAAAAATCACCAATGTCCTTTTCATCCATTTCATGGTTTGCAATGATCGAATAGATTAGTTTCGCATCCCTTACTGTTTTCGCGAGCGGTCCAATGCCAAGCATCCTTTGCTGCCATGCATTCTCCACTAACGGAAAACTTCCCTTTTGGGAAACTTGCCCTTTTCCAGATTTGAATCCGACGACACCATTAAAATGGCTTGGAAACCGGATTGAACCACCAATATCCGAACCGAGTCCTACAGTAGCCGCTCCGAGTGCAATCGCTGCTCCTTCTCCCCCGCTGGAACCGCCTGCTGTTCGATTTAGATTCCATGGATTGTTTGTCCTGCCATACAATTTATTGTCCGTTTCTTGGCAAAAACATAATTCCGGTGTATTCGTCTTCCCGATAATAATCGCACCTTCAGCTTTCAACTTCCTGACAACTTCCGCATCTTGGTCCTGTACGAATCCTTTTCTTCCGATCAATCCACCTGTCGTTTGCATTCCAGCGACATTAAATGACTCTTTCATGCTCATCGGAACACCGAACAATTTTCCTTTTGCTTCACCGTTCGATCGTGCGGCATCTGCCTTTGCAGCCTGCTCCACCGCAGCATCAAAACGGTTTTCCACCAGGAAGTTGACTGTCGGATTTTTTTCTTTCATTCTCTCGCTGAAGATCGAAGTGACTTCTGCAACAGTCACTTTCTCATTGAGTATCATTTCCTTAATATCAAAAGCATCTGCACGTAATATGGATTCCACCTTATTCATTACTTTCCCCCCTCCCATTTTAAACACAATTCACTATTTTCATTATAATAATAGAGTGAAATTTAGACAAACGAAGAAAGCTTCTTTCCTTTAACGGAAAGAAGCCTTACAGAATTACATAAGATTTACGAAGATGACAATGAGTATGATAAGTGTAGACACTCCCAATGCGGTCCATAAACCGGCATCGGGCTTGTCTGGTCTACTATCCCATTTTTGCATGATATCATCTCCTTTTCTTCGTACATCCCTATAAGTTTCCCCGACTTCTAATTCTCTAAACAGACTATTCGAAATTGGAGTAATTCCTTAGTTTTAATTATGTTAAACTATTAGATAGAAAAGAGGTCATCCGATGTTTGTATTTATGATTAATCCAACTTCAGGTAAGGGTGCAGCAGTTGCCATATGGCATGAAATTGAAGCGATTCTTATAGAAAAGAAATTACCTTATGAAGCGCATATATGCGTCTCTTCAGAAATCACACGTGCTTATATAAATGAAACTACAGCTATGCATTCAAAAACGGCTTTTGTCGTAATTGGCGGTGACGGTACAGTAAGCTCTGTCCTCCAACAATTGGTCGATACAAACATACCATTAGCTGTCTTTCCTGCCGGGTCAGGCAATGATGTCGCTAGAAATTTCGGTTTGGTTGCCGAGCCGAAGCAATTTGTCGAAAAGCTGATTCACGGCGAAACGAGGTCTGTGGATCTATTATATGTGAATGGAATGTACGCAATGACGGTAGTCGGTGTCGGAATGGATGCACAGATTGGAATAAGGGCCGATCGCTCCATTTATAAAAGATGGCTCAATAAATTTAATCGTGGAGGAGACGCCTATACGATTGCAGCCATCATTGAATTGCTGACGTTCAAGTCATTCTACGGTAAACTTTTCGTCGATGGGAACCTCGTTCTCCAAACTGACCTATGGCTAATTGCGAATGGCAATGTGAAAATGTATGGTGGCGGCCTTACGATTTGCCCTCTTGCACAACCTGACGATGGTCTGATAGATGTAACAGCTTTACATGATGCGAGACGTTTGAAAGTCTTATCCAAACTCTTCCCCGAACTGCTAAAAGGAGAGCCTCTCATTGCTAATGAAGTTTCCTATTTCAAAGGAAAGGAAATTATGATTGAAGGACAAAGGAAATTGCCTTATGTCATCGATGGGGAAATCTTCTACTCTGAAAAAATTCATCTCTCCATCCGGCCAAAGGCATTAAAACTTGTCGTGACGTCTTAATATTTGATTTTCCTGTAAAGAAAACGCTTACATATTTTATTGAATAATGTGTCTTGATGAAATCGTTAAAATTAATTAGCAATTATGAACAATCTTATGTTCTTCTTCCGGGTTTCATGGTAATATAATAAAATATTCATTTTTATTACCGGAGGGGAAAGAGCGTATGACAAAGATGGCTAAGAGTGAAACGAAGACAGTACAAGTGGAAGATATACTGATTGCCAATCAATTGCTCAAGGATGTCGTAAATCATACACCTTTGCAAAAAAACGAGAGGCTATCCGAGAAATATGACTGTAATGTCTATATTAAGCGGGAAGATTTACAATATGTGCGCTCCTTCAAATTACGTGGCGCATTTTACAAAATTAAGCGGATTGAAACAGCTGCACGCGAAAAGGGTATTGTTTGTGTAAGTGCGGGCAATCATGCACAAGGTGTCGCATATGCTTGTGCCCATTTGAAGATTAGTGGCAAAATTTACATGCCGCAAACAACGCCGAAACAGAAAATAAACCAAGTGAAAATGTTCGGGAGGGATTTTGTCGAGGTCATCCTTGTCGGCGATACGTTCGATGATTCTTCCGCCCATGCAGTGAAGTGCGCAGAAAAGGAAGATCGGATTTTCATCCATCCATTCGATGACGAGGATATTATCGCGGGTCAAGGTACAGTAGCTGTCGAAGTGATGAATGATATTGAAGAGCCGATTGATTTTGTTTTCGCAAGCATCGGCGGCGGCGGTCTCATGGCGGGGATCAGCACGTATATTAAAAACCTATCCCCTATGACTAAGATGATCGGAGTCGAACCGGAGGGGGCAAGCAGTATGAAAGCCGCAATCCGGAACGGCGCTGTCATGACTTTGGAAAACATCGATAAATTCGTCGATGGAGCTGCTGTCAAATGTGCAGGGGCTAAAACATTTGAGATTTGTCGGAAATATGTCGATGACATTATGAGTGTTCCTGAAGGAAAAGTGTGTACCGCTATTTTGAATTTATATAACGAACATGCTATCATCGCCGAACCTGCAGGGGCTTTGCCGATTGCCGCCCTTGATTTCTATAAAGACCAGATCAAAGGGAAATCGGTCGTTTGCATTATCAGCGGTGGGAATAACGATATTGGACGGATGCAGGAAATTAAGGAAAAATCCCTTTTGCATGAAGGGCTGCTCTATTATTTCATTATCAATTTCCCACAACGTGCAGGCGCTTTGCGGCAGTTTCTAGACTCCGTGTTAGGACCGGACGATGATATTACCACTTTCGAATATACGAAGAAGCATAATAAGGAAAACGGGCCGGGACTGGTAGGCATAGAATTGAAGAGGAAGGAAGATTACGAAGGCCTGTTGCTCCGTATGGAACAGAATGGCTTCCCGTTCACCGAAGTGAATAAAGACAGCACGTTATTCGAATTGCTAATTTGATTGCAAAAGGAAAAACCCACAAACGACACTTTAATGCCGTTTGTGGGTTTTAATTAATCGGTGTTGTCGCGATTACTGTCGCAATTCTGTCAATCGCTGGTAGTGCATTCGTTTTCTTCCCATGGGTTAGGACACTGAAAATCAATGTCTCCCCATTTCCCGTTTCAACATATCCTGCCAATGAACTGACTTGGTTCAAGCTACCGGTCTTTGCAATAATCTTCCCTTTCACAGAAGCACCTTTTAATCTGTTTTTCAACGTACCTCCAACGAAACGGTCATTCATGCCTGAAACAGGCAAACCTTGTACGAAACTTCCATACCAAGGTGCTTGTCGCGCAAGGAACAACAATTCCGTTAATTGGGCTGACGTTACTTTGTTATTATGGGACATGCCAGATGCATCTTCAAATTTCCATTCAGACGTTTGTAAACCAATGGCTTGTCCAAATTCACGCATAACTCGCAAACCAGCATTCCAGCTTCCTTCCCCATACACTCGTTTGCCCATCGTTTTTGCTAATGTTTCGGCATGTGTATTATTACTTAACTTCATGAAAGGCTTCATCAATTTCTTCAATGGCATCGATTGTCTGGATGCAAGAACTTTGGCTTGTTGAGGGGCTTCCCGCCTTGTCACCTTCGATGGTTTTGTGAACGTGATCCCTTTTTCGGAAAGTGCCTTTTTAAAAACATCTAGCGTATAAGCTGTCGGGTTAGAGACGGTCACCCATTCCTTTTTACCCCCACTTCCGAGAGGGGCATTTCCCGTTATGACAATATTATTCGTTCCATGTTGGCGTTTAATAGATAATGTGTTTTTAGAGCCCTTCGAAACAGTTTTACTTTTATTAATAATCGTGATGATGCCCGTATCAGGCGTCATTGTCACTTTCGCTTTATACCCCTTTTTTGTCGGTATGGCGTTGACTATCACAGTGCCGGCATCATAGTCAGTATTCGGTGATAACGTCAATCCGGATATTTGCGCGGCATAGTAAAAAGTTTCGTCACTTTTATCAATTCCTGGTGATAGGCGTTCGGAATCAAACCAACTGTCATCTCCGACTAAATCACCGGTGATTTTCTTTACGCCAAGCTTTGAAAGAGTGGCAGCAAATTGATCCAAATCCCTTTTCATAAGAGTGGGATCCCCTTGCCCTCTTAAGTAAAGATTGCCGTTTAAAACACCTTTTGCTATTGAGCCGTCCGTGAGCACATCTGTCGTGAATTGGTATTCTTCACCAAGCGTTTCCAAAGCGGCCGCTGATGTGAGAAGCTTTAAAGTAGATGCAGGTGTAACTTTGCGATCCGCATTAGCTTCGAATATAATCTCCCCAGTTGACGCCTTTCGTACAGTGACACTGGCGTCGAGAGACTTCATTGATGAATCAGCCATTATCGTATTGATTTTTCTTTCCAGACTCTCGTACTGACCTGAAGCTTGTACATCTGACTGACTTGGAACAACTGTGAACACGGCAGCAAACGACATAATAACAACCATAAAAAATATGGAAGTTCTTTTGAAAACCAAACCATTTCCCCCTTCTTCTGCGTTGTCGTTTTCAGTCTACCATTTATTACAAGGCAAATAAATAGATTTTAAGATAAAACTATTTTATTTATTAAAATATTCAACCTAGAAATATACTACTTTTGATAGGCATGAAATAAAAAAGACAAAAAAAGACATCCACTTTGAGCGGATGTCTCTATTTTGCCTTATAACCCTACTGAAATATATTTGATTTCAATATATTCATCCAAGCCATGATGGCCGCCTTCCCTACCAAGACCACTCTGCTTGAATCCTCCAAATGGCGCCTGGGGAGTCGAAGGAAGTCCATCATTTAAACCAACAATTCCATATTCCAATTGCTCGCTCATCCGGATTCCTCTTGAGATATTTTCTGTAAATAGATAGGCTGCCAATCCATAAATCGAATCATTCGCCCTTCGGAGAACTTCTTCTTCCGAAGAAAAAGTTGTAATCGGTGCTACGGGGCCAAAGGTCTCTTCCTGCATGCAAACCATATTATCTTTAACATCAACTAAGACAGTCGGCTCGTAAAACAGACCTTGTTTCCTTGAGCCGCCGACAGCAATTTTCGCACCCTTTGACTGTGCATCATCTACATGTGATTGTACTTTACTAATTGCGTCTTCATCGATAAGTGGACCGATTGAAACATCTTCATCCACTCCGTTTCCGACTTTTAAACGTTTTACCCGATCAACAAGCTTTTCTGTAAAATCTTCCGCAATTGTTTCATGTACGTAAATACGATTTGCACATACACATGTTTGTCCTGCATTCCTAAACTTAGCGGCAATGACTCCATCTACCGCTTTTTCAATATCGCAGTCATCCATGACGATTGCCGGGGCATGACCTCCGAGTTCCAAAGAAATTTTCTTCACCGTGTCCGCCGCTCCGCGCATTAGCAGCTTCCCTACTTCCGTAGAACCGGTAAATGTCAGCTTACGGACACGTGTATCTTTCAGCCAAGCTTCACCTATAGCACTCGCATCACCTGTTACAACGTTAATGACACCAGCAGGTATACCAGCTTCCAACGCCAACTGAGCCAATCGGATAGCTGTTATCGGAGTCTGTTCGGCAGGCTTGATGACGACTGTACAACCTGCTGCCAGTGCAGGTCCAACCTTTCTTGTAATCATTGCCGCCGGAAAATTCCAAGGCGTAATGACAGCCGTTACGCCAACTGGCTGTTTATGGATGAAAATCCGTTTTCCCGTATGGCTTGAAGGGATCACTTCACCATAAATGCGTTTCGCTTCTTCCGCATACCAAGATATGAATCCGTTCGCGTACTTTATTTCACCCCTAGCTTCAGCTAAAGGTTTTCCTTGTTCCTCCGTCATTGTTCGCGCAAGTTCTTCCATATGGATTTCAATCAGCTCATGCCATTTGTTCAAAAGTGAACTCCGTTCATAGGCAGATAAAGCGGACCAATCTGTAAAAGCGTCATATGCTGCATCCACAGCCAAAACAGCTTCCTTTGTGCCTCCATTAGGTACAGTAGCTATCTGTTCTCCTGTCGCGGGATTCATGACTTGTATAATAGAAAGACTCTCTCCGAATTCCTCTCCATTAATGAGCATTGAAAATGATTGCATCTTACAGCCTCCTCCATCAACCGATCAGCTCGGCTGATGATTATTCAATTCTATAGTATCAGTAAATCCTCTTATGAAGAAACCATCTGTACCTGACCATTCACAATAGAGAATTTCCTCCACACGATCATATCCTTTTGCATTGATTCCTTCTTGCAGCCACTCATTGGATTTTCCAATGGCATTCAAGACTTCGGTTTTCACCTTGCCTTCATCGATGAGCAAGACACTTGGCTCTTCTTCCTTCTTTTCGATTCCTAAATCCTCGGCTACGACGGACTTATACTTTGCGAACGTATTAATGGAAACTTGGCCGCCTGGTTCAATATACATGTCACGTACTTCTCTCAATGAAAAGATCCCTTGTTGACGAAGCATTGTTCGAACCTGTTCCATTTCTAATTGGTTTTTCTTAAAGGCTTTTTGATTGATTTTTCCATTTGCAATTAATTGATCAGGCTCTCCTTTAAGAAGAATTCGCAACGAATTGAATTTAGCAACCAGCTTCTCGACAGCAAAAATTGCTACAGCCCAAATTGCGATTGCGAATAGGAACTTCCATACTGTAATTTTTTCATCATACAAAGTTTCTTCAAGGATTCCACCGAACATTATTAAATAGATGATGTCATACGGAGTCATTTCAGCCAAATGTTTCTTGCCTAGAAGCCGAATGACAATCATGAAAGTAATCAATCCGACGACGAGCTTCATACCAATTATTAGATAATCCATCTTGATACCTCCTATTCTATTGGTAGTTAAATACCCGAATATGCCGCTTTAAATCAAAAACGGCTTATGATGTTTTAAATAGATTAGTTGGGGTATTTTCTAGAATAGCAATTAGCTAGACCAAAAATATAATCAGGAGGCGTTTTGAAATGGTACAAAGACACGTGGTAGGTTATTACGAAACCGAATCTGAAGCTGTAGCAGCAATTGAAGAATTGAAACGACAAGGATACAGTTCAAATGAAATTTCCATCATTAGTAAAGATAGAGATCACGTAGAAAACATCGAAGAGCAGACAGGAACCCATGCTGCAGACGGCGCTGCAACAGGTGCTGCAACAGGAGGATTGCTTGGCGGACTTGGAGGAGTATTAGCTGGAATTGGAGCACTAGCGATTCCAGGCATCGGGCCAATCATTGCGGCGGGGCCAATCGTGGCAGGAATCACTGGCGCGGCTGCAGGGGCTGGAGTCGGCGGACTTACTGGCGCATTGATCGGAATGGGTATTCCGGAGGAGGAAGCTCATCGTTATAATGATTATTTCAATGAAGGCAAAATTCTTGTTTTAGTAGATGGCGAGTATGTAAACAATCGTATGGATTATCCGGATCGCCCGCTTATCTAAAATAAATAAAGGCTGTTCCCTCACACGGGAACAGCCTTTTTATTTTAATAATATGGTGAAATCATGATATAGACGAGAACACCAGTAAAGCTGACATACAACCATATCGGCATTGTCCAACGTGCTATTTTACGATGGCGTTCATGCTCCCTGTTCCATGCCCTTGCGACACTTGTCAACGCAAGCGGAACGATTACCGCAGCAAGAACAATATGTGTTATGAGCACAAAATAATAGATCCCAGCTAAGATGCCTTCCCCGCCATATGGTGTAGAAGGGGACAAATAATGAAACGCAACATAGGTGACGAGAAATAATGCTGTCGTACAAAATGCGGCATATATGAATTTCTGATGAACATTCACATTTCTTTTCTTTATGGCGATGAGAGCTGCGACTAAAAAGAGGAATGTGAAGCTATTAAAAATAGCATTTAACATCGGGAGGATTGTAACATCGAACGCATCAAAATTCTCTACCCCCTGCATCCCCGACAATATGCCGATTATACCTATTAAAACGACTGATAAAATGATGATGGCAGGCCGGTAATTTCGTTTTTTAAACGGCTTCCCTTCTGCGGATTGATTCATGAAAACATCTCCTTAAACAATACATTTCTATCCGTAGTGTAACATAATTTCCGTACCATAAACTCCACTTCACATTGTTGTCAAAATGAAAAAAGGTTCTAAGTCAAATATTGGTGTGATGTGATCTGCACGTCACCCTTTCATTTAGATTTTGCGAAGTAGAATGTTGATTTACGCTACAGGCGGACGCTTTCCGCCGGCATGGCTTCAGCCGCTTCCCTCGCTTTGCTCAGTCCAGGGTCTTCAGCTCATGCTATTCCGGCAGGAGTCGCCGCCTTTCGCTCCGATCAACGAATCTCTTTTAAATCAACGGCGCCGTAAGATAAATCCCTAACCTAAATGAACCCCGATTTCTTTATATCCAATGTTCAATAATATCTTTGCTTTAAAGTGATCAAAACGCCTAAAACCGTACGCATTGCATTTCATAACTTTTATTATGGTTAATCTCCTCAAGAAAACCTTTGGAATTCTGGTGTTCACGTGCTTTTTTTGTTGAATTTGGGGAATACCCCAACAAATATTTTAGAACCGAAAAAAAACAGCCGGGACTCATTTCCCGACTGCATGATAATTACTGACTGTTCATTTGGACAATGTGCGATATAAGAAAGCTTTTGTCCTGTCCATTTGCGGATTCGTCAAAAGATCGATCGGACTTCCGGATTCCACGATTTCGCCTTTATCCATGAAAATCGCTTTATTTGCAACGTCTTTTGCAAATTCCATTTCATGAGTGACAACAACCATAGTCATATCCTCGTGAGCAAGGTCCTTCATGACACGGAGAACTTCTCCTGTCAACTCCGGATCGAGGGCAGAAGTCGGTTCATCGAACAATAGAATCTCGGGCTTCCTCATTAAGGCACGGGCAATCGCCACCCTTTGTTTCTGTCCGCCCGAAAGCTTGGACGGCAATACATCAGCCTTATCTGACAGGCCGACCTTTGACAATAATTCCATGCTCAACTCACGGGTTTGTTTCGAGCTATCCTGTTTCAAAAGCTTTGGTGCTAGTTCAAGGTTTTCCACGACCGTCAAATGCGGAAACAGATTGAAATGTTGAAACACCATTCCCATTTTGGATGTAATCTCTTTCAATTGTTGAGGTTTTGAATAAACTCCATCCTTAACGATATAGTTTCCATTTACCGCAATGCTGCCTCCATCAAGTTCTTCTAAGTGAACAAGACTTCTAAGCATCGTGCTTTTCCCCGATCCTGAAGGTCCGATGACAGCGATGACATCATTTTTATTCACTTCAAAACTGATCTGCTTCAGTACTTCCAACGGACCGAATGATTTTTTTATGTTTTCAACTTCAAGAATCGGCATGCCTTACACTCCTCTTTATCAATAACGAATAATCTCGTATCTATTCCGAACAAAAGTTAATCGAACCGCAATCGTCTTTCCAACCATTTGAAGAACAGTGTCAAACATAACGTAATGAGTAGATATATGACTCCAGCAAGTAAGAATGGAGTTATTGTGAAGTCACGGTTGACAGCTGTTTGCGCAAAGTGCAACAGTTCAGGGACTGCTACCGCGTACAACAAAGCCGTATCCTTCACCAAAGTGACCGACTCATTCGCCACTGCGGGCAATGCAACACGGAACATTTGAGGAAGTACAACCTTCCTCATTGTCTGCCAGCGATTCAAACCAAGCACTTGGGCAGCTTCATATTGACCTTTGTCAATCGCAAGCAAACCTCCACGGAAGATCTCAGCAAAATAAGCTGCATAATTCAAAATGAATCCTAAACACGCTGCAACAAACCGGTCAAGCACTAAAAATTCCCCAATAACTGGGATAAGCGGTAGACCGAAAACGATGAATAGGAGTTGCAATAAGAGCGGCGTTCCCCGCATCAAATAAATATAAGTATGTGCCAAGTATGCTAACGGCTTGATGGAACTTCTAGCAACCAATGTTAGCAGGAAGCCAAGTGGAATTGAGACAATGATCGCCACTAGGAATAGTAGAACGGTCGCTTGGGCCCCTTCCAGCATCGGTTTCAAGATGGATAAGAAATAGTCGATAGACATATGATAACTCCTTCTAAAAAGCAAAACAGGTTTTCTTATCGAAAACCCGGCATGCTCGTTTCATTATTTAAGTACTTTATCTTCCCCAAACCATTTCGTGGAGATCTTTGCAGCACTGCCGTCTTCATTCATTTTATCTAGTGCGTTCTGTAGCTTCTCAAGCAATTCTTCGTTGCCCTTTTTCACACCTACTCCATATTCCTCAGGCGCTAAGGACTCGTCCAACACTTTAAACTTGCCTTCTTCTTTGGACATGTAATAATCAATGACAACTTCGTCAATGATGACCGCATCAACACGGCCAGATTTCAAGTCAGAAAGTGCAAGAACATTATCCGCATATTCGGAGACAGACTTAATTTCAGAATGAATTGGATTGGCATTCAAAGCGTCCGCTGCCGAGGAAAGACCTTGCAAACCTATTTTTTTGCCGGACAGATCTTTCAATGTTGCAATATCTGAATCCACTAACGTCGCAACAACTTGGGCGTTTTCCAAATAAGGTTTTGTAAAGAGCACTTTACCTTTCCGTTCATCCGTAATTGTATACCCATTCCAAATCAAATCGATTCGTCCACTACTCAATTCTGTTTCTTTCGTTTTCCAATCGATTGGTTGGAACTTTGCTTCCATTCCCATGTGCTCTGCAGCAGCCTTCGCATATTCAATATCGAATCCGGTGAGTTCGTTGTTTTCATCTCGGAAGCCCATTGGAGCAAATTTATCATCTACACCGATGACGAGAACGTCTTTCCCACCCGACTTTCCGTCTGTTTTTGAATTGCCACATCCTGTTACGACGAGCAATGCAACTACTGAAAGGATGAATAATGTCATATATTTTCTCATTGATCTCTCTCCTTTTTTATTATCTCGCTTTATCACTTTAGTCTGTTAACGTATTGCTAATATATCATGCTTTACCTTTAAAGAGAACCCCTTAAACGAATTACGGAATTTTCTTTTTAATAAACCCGTCCTTATTATATGGAAGATAAGTTTTGATTCTGTTAAAAAAGGCAATTGAACAGTAATAGCCTCAATTGAGAAGCACGGATAATACATTAAAGGAGGAGATTGAAATGGATAAAGATCTCATGGGAGAAAAATTGCAAAGTGAAGATAAAGAGCAGGAATTCAAAAATGAATTTGTGGAAAACAGCATGAATGATAAAGCAAGGCAAAAACAGCAGCCTCCTTCGGGTCACCCTGCAAGGAACGAGTCAGAAAGAGAACCGAATGGAATGGATCCGGAAACCATATTTGAAAAAGGCTTGTCATTCCAGGAAACTCCCGAGGAATATTATTCACAGCGGATGAATCATTTTGGAAAAGAGCCAAACAGCATCAACCCAAAAGATAGATGAACAGAAACAAAACGCTACAATCTGAAGCGCCATTGCTCATAGTCATGAGCAATGGCACTTTTCATCACTTCCATATTAAGCAGATGTATTCAGACCGATTCTTGCTTCAGAACGACTCATCCTCTTCTCCAGTTTAAAAAAGATAAATTCAAAGACGAGGCAAAGAACCCAATAGATAATGGATGCGACTAGATACATTTCGATAAAGCGGTATCCATCGTTCGCTATAATTTTGGAAATGGCTACTACTTCTACAACTTTTACAGCGAAAGCTAACGAGGTTGCTTTAATAAGCCCAATAAAAACGTTTCCTAAATTAGGCAATGCGATTAAGAACGCTTGTGGCAGAATGATTCGCATTAAACCTTGTCTCGTTGTCATCCCGACCGAATAGGCTGCTTCCATCTGTCCTTCATTTGTGGCATTAATGGATGAACGGAAGATTTCCGCCTGATAAGCTGCGGTATTTATCGTATAAGCAACAAGCGCATACAGAAGTGGTGGAATTTCATCTGCATCTATTTGTAAACCGAGACGAGGGTTCAGATAGTCTACGAGTACGGGAACACCGTAGAAAAAGACGTATAGCTGAACAATTAAGGGCGTTCCTCTAATGAAAGAGATATACAAAATGGATAACTGATTTAATACAGGTATTTTATATATCCTGCAAAGAGCAATTAGTAAACCCAAAACGAGCCCAAAAAGCATTGCAACAATGGCTATTGTTATTGTCCAAGGCACGCCTTTTAACACTGTCGGCACTTGCTCTAAAGCAAATTTAAAGTCTACAACAGCCATAATTCATCACGATCCTCAACAAGATATTACTTCGATAGACCAACATGCCCTTTCCTGAAGGCTTTTTCAGCATAACCGACAAGACTTTCAATAATAATGCAAGTTGCCCAGTATACAAGCGAAATCACAACGTAAATCTGAAACATGCCGATGCCATGATTATTCCCTAAAATAATACGGACTTGCCCCATAATGTCGATGATGCCAATCGTAAAGGCTAGCGATGTGTCTTTCAATAATTCGATAATATTGTTTCCTAAATTAGGCAACGAGATGAGAAAGGCTTGCGGTAATATAATTCTCCTTAACGCTTGTGGATAGCTCATTCCGACGCTATAGGCTGCTTCAAGTTGGTCCTTCCCTACTGCTAAATAGGCTGAACGAATAACCTCAGACATAAATGCACCTGTATGAAATGAGAAGGCCATAATGGCAAATACAAGCCGATCCCAATGATTAATATCTACATTAAAGACAAGTAGCAGCTGAGGGAGTCCAAAATAAACTAGAAACAGTTGTACTAACAAAGGTGTACTTCTTGTAAATGATAAATATAATGTTGCAATTCCATAGATATACCGGTACTTCTGAATTCGTATAACCGCAATACCTAAACCTATAAGTAAAGCGAAGAATAAGGACAAGACCGTCATCAGTAGTGTTAGCGGGAGTTTATCCAGTACTCTAACGAATATGTCAATCCAGTCTGTCAAACTCGAGCCCATCTTTCCCACCACCTAATAAATATGTACGAACGTACACCGCATGAATTTGTTTCAATTCAATGCGGTGTTCATTATTATTCGTAGCTGAATCCTTTTTCATTGATATATTCGAGGTCTTGGAAGAAGTCTGTCGAAAACCACTTATCGGATAGCTTCGAAAGTGTACCGTCCTCTGTCAATTCGAGCGTAATTTCGTCGATTTGATCGGCCAGTTCGATATTTTCTTTATTATATACAATAAAGATAGGTTCTTTTGAAACGATTCCAGCTACTTTTAAATCTAAGTTCAATGTTTCTTGCACGGCATCAAATGTCGATTTATTGAGGAAAATCGCATCCGCTTTTCCTTCGTCAACACGCTTTAAGTTATCTGCATTTGAAGGGTGTTCAATGCTTTCAATTGTTAAAGGATTATCAGGATTACTTGTGTTGTACCCATTTAAAATAGAACGAAGTCCGCCACTAGCAGACATAGGCGTGAACTTTTTTCCAACCATGTCATCTAATGTTTTTAAATCATCTCTGTCTGTTTTCGTTATAAGAGATGTTAGAGAGTAGCCATATTCATACTTAGGATAATGAAACTTCTCTTCTCTTTCCGGATTTTTGAAAAACCAGTTAATCGCCATGTCAACTTTACCTGTAGCAAGACCAACTAAATTAGATTCTTCCTCTCCGAAGATATATTCGAATTTGTAGTCCGGCAACCTTTTTTCAACTTCAGCTAAATAGTCCATGTCGTAGCCAATCGGGTTATTCTCACTATCTGTATATAGAAAGGGAGGATTGACATCATCGCTCAATGCGACTTTAATAATCTTTTTTCCGTCTTCTGTTGTTGAACTCCCGCCATTTGAACAACCCGCGAGAATAGCTAGGAACACCGTTGCTCCTAAAAGTACTAGCCAATTACGTTTCATACGTATCCCTTCCTCTTTCTTAAATTTCATATTCCGGTTCTTTCGTAAGTCTACTTAAAAATTGTTTCGTGCGTTCGTGTTTTGGTTGGACTAGGACATCTTTCGGCGTACCTTGTTCAACAACAACCCCATCTGCCATGAAAATAACTTCAGTGGCCACTTCTCGAGCAAAGTCAATTTCATGTGTCACGATAATCATTGTAATTCCTTCATCCGCGATTTTCTTAATAATAGAGAGAACTTCTCCTACCATTTCGGGATCGAGTGCAGACGTTGGTTCATCGAATAACAATACGGAAGGCTTTAATGCCAGTGCGCGGGCAATCCCTACGCGCTGTTGCTGTCCGCCTGAAAGTTGTACCGGGTAGTCATTTGCTTTTTCTTCAAGACCGACTCTTCGAAGAAGATCCATGCTGATCTGACGTGCT
This sequence comes from Sporosarcina pasadenensis, assembly GCF_047228845.1. Classification (NCBI taxonomy): domain Bacteria; kingdom Bacillati; phylum Bacillota; class Bacilli; order Caryophanales; family Caryophanaceae; genus Sporosarcina; species Sporosarcina pasadenensis. The sequence continues at coordinate 83,605 of NZ_JBFEGM010000001.1, read as the reverse complement.
TCAGCTACGTTAATTTTCTTCGAAACGAGAAGGCCTTCCATAATGTTTTCAAGTACAGTTTTATTTTTAAATAAATTATAATGCTGAAAAACCATAGCTGTTTTTCGTCTCAAGGTTAGAATGTTTCTTTTCGTTGCACTTTTTTCATCTATGGAAAAATCATCGATTGAAATGCTTCCTTCATCGGGTTTTTCTAAATAGTTTATGCAACGAAGGAGGGTTGTTTTCCCTGATCCACTCGGCCCGACAATTACCACGATATCTCCTTTATTTACTATTACATCAATGCCATGTAGCACTGGATTCTTATTAAAACTCTTTTTAATATTTCTTACCGTTATCAATTCCCCACCCCCTCCTATAATATTCTGAATATATTTTAATAGTTCATAGATTATCATAAGTAATCCGAGTTGTAAAGTAGACATTAGAAAGATATACTAGTTACATTGAAAGTGTAGACTAATCAATCTAATAAGGAAGTGTCGGGCATGTCAAAAAAGTTATTTATTGAAAATGCATTTCAAAAGGAATGGCTTGAAGAGCTAATGAACCTTGAGGACGCCTTTAAAAGTCATTCGAAAGAAAATGATGAGCAGGTTCGGTTTCCAAAAGAAAATATAAAAGCACTTGTAGATTTAGGATATACGAAACTAACGTTACCGAAGGAATATGGCGGCGATGGTATAAGCGTCCGTGACATGGTTCTTTTCCAAGAAACGATTGCTAGTTTTGATGGAGCTACAGGGTTAGCAATTGGGTGGCACCAAGGTGTTGTCGGTGAACTTTATGGAAAAAAACTGTGGAGTAAAGATATGTTAACTTCATTTGCACAAGAGGTTTTGGACGGGGCGCTGGTGAATCGAGCAGTTAGTGAAGCTCAAACAGGCAGTCCAACACGTGGTGGACGTCCTGGGACGAATGCCGTAAAACGAAATGACAAATGGGTTATTACGGGGCAAAAAAACTTTACGACGATGTCACCCGTGTTAACACATTTTTTAGTATCTGCATGGATTGAAGAAAAAGAGGGCATCGGCTTCTTCTTAGTGGAACGAGATTCAAAAGGTTTATCCATTAAAGAAACATGGGATGTTATCGCGATGAGGGGAACAGAGAGTCATGACTTAGTGTTAGATCATGTTGAAGTTTCGGAAGAGAAATTTGTTGAATTCAATCTTGGGCCTAGGGGCAATACTGTGAATGGCTGGATTCTGCATATTCCCGCTTGTTATCTAGGCATTGCACAAGCGGCTCGTGACTATGCGGTGAAATTTGCAGTTGAATACTCCCCTAATAGTTTACAAGGGCCGATTAGTCAATTGCCGAATGTCCAAAATTTAGTAGGCGAAATGGACCTAGAACTGATGAAAGCAAGACACTTCCTTTACAGTGTGGCCGATGCCGTAGATGATGATTCTCGCCGCAAACAGATAACGAATGAACTGGCTGCCGCTAAGCATATAGTGACGAATTCAGCAATTACGATTGTGGATAAAGCGATGCGATTGGTCGGAGCCAAAAGTCTTCAAATGTCAAATCCATTGCAAAGGTATTATCGTGATGTAAGAGCGGGTCTACATAATCCACCGATGGACGATATGACGATTTCAAAATTAGCTCAAACGGCAATTAAAGAGGCCGAGTCAATGTAAGCAATTACGCCGGAGGCTTTATAAAGGAGGAATCGAACTTCATTCCTCCCCCGATCAGCGGGCGTTTGAAAACCCGCTGATCAGTAAAGCACATTCATCCCTATACCTATAAAGGCGGGAGTCTTCTGTAGCTGACGCTCAGCTTAAAAATATTTGCTGAGTGAAGATAAAAAAACAGCAGCTTTACTTACAAGCTGCTGTCCAAAATAATGATAATCTAGGTTTAAAGGCATGTTAATAGATGTGCGAGACCTTCTCCTCATTGATCGTCTTATGAAATTTTAGCCAATGACGTTTCTACTGCCTGTTTTAAATCAGAAGGCTCTAGCTCATATGTAAAACCTAATAATTTTTCACCATTGAAGAATAAAGTTGGCACGATTTTCACTTCGCGTTCTATCGCTTCAGCCGTAATCGCTAAGCTTACATCAACATTTTCAAGGCGTTCCTCTTCTTGCAAAGTGTATTTATCGACAAGTAATCGTTTTAATTCTTTATCTGATAGATCATGCCATTCTTGTTGTGTTTCAAGTAGTTTACCTATCACGTCTAATGTTTCTGTTGGATTCGCATTATCAAATGTCCAGTGAATTAATGCACCGCGGAGAAGTTCTTCGCGCGGTTTATCGTATAATTTCACAATTACTTCGATTTGACCGTTTTCGATATATGGGGGCAATACTTCTTTTGCTAAATGATAAATTCTTGCACTGCCGGGGCATGCTAAATTAATAAAAGCCTCTAGTTTCAAAGGTGCATCCGCACTGCCGAATTTCAGATGATCATTTTTAATTGACATATTCAATCTCCCCTTCCAACATTCTATCCTTAATATATACTATAATTATAGGTATTGTAAACATTGTAGTTAAGAATACTTCGTTAATGAAATAAATACAAATGACCCGGATGAATTTATTCATACCGATTGCCATCTTTAATGCCATGCTTTTCAGCTAGATCCTTGAAGGTTACCTCAGTTGTTTCCCGATCTTGTTGAACCTCTTCAAATTCGGCACTTCCCATCACCGTCACCCCCATTTATTTTTAAGTACAAAGCTTTGTTACACTGTTGAATTGCGCTACAGGCGGACGCTTTCCAATCGAACAGCGAAGGGTTCGATTTGCCGTATTTCTGCGTTCTTTGCAGAAATTAAGGCAGCCCTTCCTGCTCGCAAAAGCCGTTCTTCGTAACGGCTTTCGCAGGAGTCCCCGCCTTCCGCTTCAATCAACGGAACTCCTTAAATCGACTACGAAGTCTAACAGTGCTAAGTACAAAAAAATACTCCCGATTTAGAGAGTGTTTACTTTACTGCGATATGATAGTTGGACTTTATTTTAAACGATTTTCTATTTCTATTGTTGGGAAGTAATCGCCGTACTCGTTTGATTCTTTTTCCGTGCGATTCATACTGATTGTTCCCACACCCACGTATTCGATTGTCAAAGTTTCCCAACCTTCATGATCCAGTAATTCATCTGAGAGTTGGCTATATCTTGTAACGGCTAAATCTTCTGCGGATAATCTATCATCTGTTGCCATTTTTATAACAGCTTTTAATTCTTCATTTTCAATAGTCACGCTAACTAACTTATCGTCAACACCTACGCCATTGTAGTCAATAAGTTCAGTAACTTCTTCAATAGACATACCTTGTGATTCTTCCTTAGCAGGTTCTTCCTGAACAGGCGTTTCTTCTTCCACAGGTTCTTCTTCATTCACTTCTTCCTGCTCAGGCATTTCTTCTTTGACTGTCGCATCATCTTCGACAACAGCCGGCTCTTTTGTGCCATCTGCACAAGCAACCAATAACATAGCAGCCATAAATAAGATGAATAGTTTTTTCATGTTGATCTCCTCCGCATCCAATCATAACTAAAAATAGGAGGATTGTGAACCGACATGGTAACGCCAGACGAATTCATCTTTACAAAGGAGTTCATGCAAAAGTGATACAGGAACGTCATAGGTATTTGACGATTTAGGCGTTAATAAGCGTGTATTTACATTTCTTAGAAAAAGCAGATCAAACTAAAGCAAAACAAGTCGGAGACCGCGTGTCGATCAATTAAAAGTATATTGGACAACACTTTGTGCTAAAAAAGAGTATATTCCCCGTTCGCACAAATAGAAAAAAATCCACATCCTATGTATAGTACCTAATAATTTGCCATTCGATTTTTCCTTAGTTTATTATAATAATTCAATTTAAATTGACTTTGCTTTGGAAAAACAGACCTTAAATTTTCAGAGGCGTAAGCTATCATAAGTATCTGTCATTTCAAATACAAATTATATTAATAATAATTCTTAGATATCGTAGTAAGCTCCTGTAAAATAAAAATCAGCAGAAAAAGTAAGTATCAATTAATAATTGCTATCTGATTTCTACCGTTTTCTTTTGCTTTATATAACGCATTATCTGACTTCTCTATAAACTCCTCAACGGTTTCCTCATTGTAAATAGATACACCAATGCTAATTGTAAAATGAATACGTTCATTTTTATAAATGAACTCTGTTTTTTCTACAGCCTCACGTATACGTTCTGCTATTATTAACCCTTCAGCAAGATCGGTGTTTGGAAGAATAACTGCGAATTCTTCTCCGCCCAAACGAACGAAGACACCAGCAGAGTTTCTTACGTGATTATCAATAATACTGGAAGTATGCTTAAGAGCTTGATCCCCACATTGATGACCATAATTATCATTAACTTTTTTGAAATGGTCTATGTCTAATATCATAAAAACTAAAGAACTGTTCGTCCTTTTACTAATAGGAATAGTTCTTTCCATAAAAAGCTCTAAATATCTTCGATTATAAGCACCAGTCAATGAGTCTATAATAGTTAGCTCTTCTACTTTTAAATATAATTTATGAGATTTGATAATGAAGTATCCAACAGTTAGAGCAATAGACCAATTAATCAGCGAACCTAAGATAAGAGCATTAATTTCGCTATTATCAGGTTTAATTTTCTGACTAAACTCTGTTGTGTACTTCAATAAGCTATAAATGACTCCAGCCCCTATAGTTACTTTCCATTTAGGATACATATTTATAATATAGATAATCGGAATCAGAGCGAGTGACCATATAAATGGATAATGTCCACTCGCTTCCTCAGACAAAATTGTATCAATAAAAATAAGGACAGCAGTAAATAAAAAAATTAATGAGTATTTAAAACATTTTCTTTTCAATTATTCCCTTACTCCTTTCGGTAACCCAGCCATCATAGCTTAATGCTTTAGATCTGTGGTTTTGCGTCATTATCTTTCGATAATTTTGCCTTTATCAATAGAGTTGCCTTAGTATATAAGTATACAACAGTTAGATACTTCCAAGGCTAAATAAATCTGTCATTGACTCTTAGTGGTCTAAACTGCTCCGTTGTTTAACAAGACTCATTCCATTAAATGGCTCGTTTGCGAAGTAACAACATTATTAAAACATTCAATTTCAATCGCCAATTATAACATTTCCTATATCGAAATGCAGTTTTTGATAATCCGTATGATATGAAGTAATAAGCTCTCCATTCTTCATTAGTACCCTTTTGGCTAGGTAATGGATAAAATTATGTCAAGGATTGTACAAAGTGAAAACTGGGGAATTTTAAACCGTTATTATTGAGGATTTTAACACTGATATTCACACCCTGGTACATTTATTTTCATTCAGAGGTAAGAAAGATGGCAGAGGCGGTACATTCCGATGGCTGTAATCAGAGTGAGATTCTTTTTTTGTGATTCCTGGTGCACCGTGCCCCAGTCAACAGGGAAGTACCCCTTATCGAGGGCTTGTTTTTCTGGAAAGAGATGCCTCTAGACAGGAGTTGGTCATTGTATCATCCAAGTCTTCAACGCCGAGTTTCTTGGTGCTGCGAACGGCATCGGAAACAGTATTCCTTGAGTGTCCAGTGCTAGAACTGATTGTTCTATGACTGATTCCTTCAAAATAAAGTTCCGGAATCCTCCGACAATTAATTATAAAAAAGTCTCCTGTACATTATTGTCATGCGTATTTGCATGCAAACTAATTATACAAGAGGCTATTATTTAGATTGGTGGCCTCCTGTCCCAAAGACAGTGGCTCTTTTCCTCGTACTTGGTGGCTCAATACTCCGCATAAGCGGCTCTATTCATCCGCAAATCAATATTGGATTCGATATGATTAATTGTCCTCATTAATTCGGAGGCGTCTACAGGTTTACTGAATAAATATCCTTGTCCTAACGTACAGGATTGCTCTTTTAGGAATTGGAGATGCTCCACACTTTCAATTCCCTCAGCCAATACATTCAAGTCCAAATCTCTGGCGAGGTGAATGATTGTCTTCACAATCGCTTGATCGACTGGATTATGGGTCGATTCTGAGATAAATGATTTATCTATTTTTAATATATCCAAAGGAAAATTCTTCAAATGATTCAAATTGCTATATCCGGTTCCGAAGTCATCGATACTGATAAGTAGACCGAGAGATTTTATTCGTTGAAGAACACTGATTGTATGCTGTACGTCTGCCGTCATGCTTTCAGTGATTTCCAGCTCCAAATACCGGGGATGGAGTAGGGTATCTTGTAATATTTCAGCTATGACGGAAACGAGGTTGTCTTCTTGAAATTGTTGCATTGAAAGATTGACGGACATAACTAGGGTTGGATGACCTTCGTTTTGCCATGTTTTGTTTTGCATACACGCTTCCCGAATGACCCAATTGCCGATTACAGTTATTTCACCCAATTCCTCCGCAACAGGAATCAGCTCATTTGGAAATACTAGACCCAGCTCAGGGTGTTCCCATCTAACAAGTGCTTCAACCCCGACAACCTTCCCTGTATTCAAATTCACCTTTGGCTGGTAATGAAGTCGTAATTCGTCTCTTTCAATCGCCTTTGGCAAATCATTATATATAATTGTATGCCGTCTAGCATCACTCAATGCAAATAAGGGTTCTACTTTGTTTGAAGCTCGTCTGACATTGATGATCATGCCAGCAATTGCCGAATTGCTTAAACCATTTTCAATCTGAATCTCACAGAAGATTGATGAACCGTTCGCTTTCTTCAATTTCAATTCGGTTACAAGAAATCCCCTTTTTTTCTTTACACAAGTTGAAGCAATCATTTTGGCAATTTGCCATTCTTCTCTATCGATGAAATCATAATACTTTTTACCATTCATCTCTTCTGGTGTATATCCCAGTACAGTTTCTATAGAATCACTTGAAAGTTTTAAAAAGCCATTTCGATCAAAGAGAACAACAGCCTCAAAAAAATGATCAGTTATCGGGTCTAAAATATCCAAGTGTGACTTTGAAAGATAATATTTATCCATTTGCACTAACCTTCTTTTTAAAAACATTTTCTCACTATTATTATCCGTCATTCGACAATACTCGACAATTAATAATAGTTCCTATTACTCAACACAAACCCTTTAATTAGTTCTTATTGCATAGTAATTGTATCTATGAAACAATAACACTTTAAATGCCTTCTCAAGCCCAATAATATTAAATATGCAGGATGACTCGTTTATGAATTTATTCGAATGCATCCAAGACCTATCTTTTCTTGTCAGAAACTTCTGCTTGGCGTACTATTTAATCATTTATATAGGGTTCATTTGGAAAAACCCTTTTTATTTTTCGGGATACGGAAAAATTAATTAACGAGGAATCAAACATAAAAATTATCACCCTGTCTTCATATGAAGGAATAGATTGTATCTAAGAAGCGTTAAGGATTTGGATAAAAGGAATCCTTCGTAAAAAGATGGAGCCTTTTGAGATCGTTCGGTCTATAGAAAATATTCATTTTAACCGAATGTATTTACACACTAACGCAATTCCTATGTAATCGAAGAATATAAACGTTTAAGCAGGGAATACTGATAGTCGCTTTTTTCAATCGACAATTGTCCTACCCAGTCATCTGTTGAATCCTCGCCTTGCCCACGGAAATTGTCCGCCAGAATGGAAATCAGTTGGTTTTATAATGGAATAAGGGGCCATCCCAAGAGCCATTTTTCATGACCTTCTGGGAAAGCCCTGCCGAATGATTAAACGAATATTTCTTCTCCAATAATTTCTTGGATTTGCAATAACTCAAATACCTCCATTACCTCTTGTCTTACGTTTGAAATAGTGACCTCTGCCCCTTTTTCTTGCATCGTTTTGACCAAATCTAATAGGAGTCCAATACCTGAAGAATCTACAAACGGTACATCCTTTAAGTTTAATTTAACTGAGGAGAACGACTCTAATGATGGGATGAGCTCATCTATCACTACCTCCGTACCATCTATATCTAAATCGCCTTCAAATTCAACTTCTACATGCTCTTTTATCATTGTTAATAAAAAACAAAACATTTTTTTCCCTACCTCTCACATCAATGAATAACTATTCGTCCATCCTCACTGAGGTATGCTGTAACATTATATCTTGTATTGGTAAAGGTATATTTGCTATTTCCGATTTTGATAGAACTACCTTCCATCACCTTTTTAATGTGAATTTGTTGGTCATCCGGCACTGAAATTAAAGTAGAAGTACCACTTTCCGCACCTACTTCATTAATTTCCACACCTAATCGACCATACACTTCACCGCCACGAAGGATACCCATAATTTTCAGGCTACCTCCGGCATGAACCTTCGTATTGATACAGCCTTGACCAATAATAATTATATTTCCACTACAATATAGACTGCTATTAAGCGAATTCGAAATCGTAATATACGAATCAGGTTCGATTGGTGTTTGACTTAATTCATGCAAATGCATCATCTTTTGCGATAGTCCCATAATAGTATCAATGGATGCAATTTCATTCGTTAATGATAAGAAAAGTTTATGCAGCCATGTAGCAACCTCTCTCCAATCATCCTCTTGTAAATAATCCTCACTCATTCTTACAATGTCTACATATTTTTTGGCAATTGGTGGCAAGGCTTTAAATTTCTTCTCTAGTAAAATCTGGATCAATGGTTGAATCCCTGCTCTTGATAAATCACTTGATTTAAAAGCTGGTGAAACGGAGAGTTGTTGAATAACCCCGATTAGATTTGAAACATGTTGATTCATAATACCGAGCAAGTGCCCCAATTCAGCGACTAACATATTATTTTTCCCAGCCGAAATCTCTGAGCCAATAATATTTCCGTACGTAATAACAGCGCCTGCTGCTGTCAAAGTTGCCATGTTAACCGTTTGGTGAATAATTATATCCCCATCCGCCTCGACACTCATCGTTCCTTTCACTTCACCAACTACTTCAACATCGCCTAAAAATCGAATATTTCCTGACGTCAAATCAACATTACCAATATGGGTCAGTTTTTGCATAATTGATATTTTAACGAGCTGTCCTCTTTTTTCGATAAAAGGACGACCAGATTCAGTTGCTACAATTGTATTATCGACGGACATAACACCTTTTCCGGTTTTTATAATAAGAGGAAAGGTTTGTTTCGCTGGAAGCGGTTCATTCGTCACGGTATAACCCATTTCGCCTGGTATGGGAGGATGCACAACGGCTAAGACCTGACCTCTTTCAACCGATGGAATGGTTTTAATTTCTCTAAAATCTACACTGCCATCCTTTTTTTCCTTAAGCCCTTCAGATGTATCCACATCTACCTTGATATCAAGCCAGCCATCCTTGCCAGGCTTTGGTTTGATACCTGTCGCAATTTCAAAAGTAGCCGGTTGCATTACTTCCATTGCCTTGCTAATTTCGGACTGATTAAAGCCATGCTTTACTCGTAATGATTCTAACTCTTGAAGAACTGTTGCATATGATAGATTATTTTCAACCTCACTCGTTTCCTCAACCACTAGTTCAAGATGATGAGCTGGGTCAAGATCGATCACTTTCCTTTTTACCTTGTAACCAGGCTCTACATCTAGCATAACCTTTAGTCGCTGTTGGTCCATCGATATTGACCACTTTGTATCTTGCTCAACATCTTCTACCTTAATTTCGTACGAATCCTTCTCAGAAATAACCGCTGTTCTTTCTGATACTTGCCGCCCATTTTTATAAAGTTTAACTCCATCCGGTATTGTCACCATCGGAAAACGTATCGGTGAAGATTTACAATATAAACGTCCATCCTCCACCCAGACTTTTCCTTCAAGCGATTCTAATTGCGTATCCTCAGAATTATCTTCTTTGTATTCTTCAATATAACTCTGTTGTCCGGGTAATTCAGAAGCTATTTTCTCAACCAAGTCAAACGGATCTATATCCTTTTGTTTATTGGTTCCATTATTCCTTGTTATCTTTACTATTGCTTCCTGTGATCCAATCCCTAAAAAGCCTTTCGTTTCATTTTGGATAATTTCAATTGATACTTCACTCTTTTTCGCCTCTAGTAAGTCTAAACCAATCGTAATTGCTTGATTGATATCCTTACCCTTTGAAACAATACTGTTCATAAGTATATCCCCCTACCATATCACCGGAGAGTTTAAACTTGTTATATCAGCCTTTTTTTCACTGATTTTTAATAAAACCATAGTAATATCATCTTTCTGAGGCATTCCTTCTGTGAAATGAAGTACAGAATCCATAACACTTTTTTCAATTTCCCCAACAGCACTATCCTTATTCTTTAATAATGTTTGAGAAAGACGTTCTAACTTATATTGCTCCCCAGCTTTATTTTGTGCCTCAACAATTCCATCCGTATAAAAAAAGACGGTGTCCTGTTCCTCTAATTTAATCGTTTTTTCATTATATACTTGATTAGGAAGACCTCCTACCATTATCCCCTTCACCTTAGGCAGCTCCTGAACCGTGTTACCTAAACCTCTAATAAGTAACGGTGGGTTATGACCGGCATTTGCATACGTTAAAACAGAAGTTTGCGGATTCCAATCCGCACAGAAGAGAGTCACAAACGATTTTAGTGTTCGTAAATCTTCAAACAATGCTTGATTCATCGCAGTTAATGTATCACCCGGACTTTGGGTGCTCTCTGCAGCACTTCGAAATGCACCTCTCGTTAAAATCATTAGCATCGCGGCTGGAATGCCTTTACCCATGACGTCTCCTATAACTATGCGAAGGTTTCCATTTACCAATGGGTAGAAGTCAAAGTAATCTCCGCCAATTAATCTTGCAGGAACCGAAGACCCCTTAACTTCTCCCCCCTCAACAGGGGGAGTTTTACCATTAAGCAAGGATGTTTGAATATTTTTCGCTAGATTGATTTCACGCTGTAAAGTCTTATCCATTTTATTTTCCTCTTCCGGGGCATTTGAAAAAGTATATGTCAAACTATCCATATACATTATTCAACCTCCCCTTGCATAGCAGTCAAAATGTCATATAGACCGACAGTTTCTAAGACTTCCTTCGTTAATTCATCTTCTCCTTGAAGCTTTAGTTTGAAATTCTTTTCATTTGATAAGAAAATCGCATTCATAATTGCCCCAATACCGGTTGAATCAATGAACTCTAAGTTGGAAAAATCAATAATTAATGTATCAATATCATTCACTTCGTCAAGAAATGGGTCAATGACATTCGCTGTTGTAATATCTAACATCCCTTTAAGGTTCAGCGTAACTTTATTTCCTTCAACTATTTTATTTATCGTTAATTCCATATCATAGCCCTCACTTTACAACTTGAATTTTCCCATTTGTCCAAGCAATGTATTTGAAATATCAGATAGTTCACTTGATTGTCCATGCAAGGACTTCAATAAATCTGAAAGTGTAATCGTCATATCAGTAGTTGCAGCTGTACGTTCATTCGCAATGTTCCTCATAAGATCAATCCTCTCAACAACAGACTGTACGTGTACATCTTCTTTATACGGTAGTAATACCTCGACTACTTCATCTAAGAAGGTGGAAATATCATATAATTGTTCTCTTGATTTAATTGTTGCTTCCGTAGATAACTCATACATTTTTTCAACAGATTGAGATGCTTCCGCTTCTAATAGAACTGAAAGTCCCTGTGTTTTCGTTGCTTGTTCCTGAGTATCCTTCACAAGTTTGTTCAACCTGTCCACCATTCTATTCGTAGTCTCAGACAACCTTCCTAGCTCACTTCCGTCGTTAATCGTACTGTGAGCAGTTAAATCCCCTTTTTCCAAAGCTTCAATTTGATTAGTTATATTTTTGATGTTTTCATAAATATTGTTGAAGAAACGAACAATTAATAAAAGTAATGAGATTAATGAAACGATTCCAGTTATTAATAAAATTAAAGAATGACGGATAATTGGTCCTGTCAGTTCTTTATAATCTAATACAAGCATTATGACTTGATTAGTTTCCGTAGGATAAAAGAGTTTTAAAACCTTTTCACCATTTACCTTTTGAACAAATGATTGTTTATTAGGTGACTCTAACATTTTAATAAAAATTTCTTTGTCATCCTCTGACTCGTATTGATAATCTCCATAGACAATCTTTTTCAATGGAGGAAAAAATTGATCCGCTAATTCCGGATTTTGGACAACGTGTGGGTCTATAACAGCAATTTCTTTTACATAAGTATTTTCTTCCTTCATTTTTTCTATCCAGGAATTGGGGCCAACTTCTTCGGTAAATTTATATACTTCATCCGAGGTAATATACGGATTTATCAAAAAGTCAGCACCTTCTGGATGATAGTATGCATATTTATAATAGCTATTTTCATGTACTCCAGATCTCATGATCGGTAACACAACTAGCCCTTTTTCAGTGTATAATCCTGGCACCGCAGGATCTTCGTTTTTAAACATAACTTCAGTTGATTGAATAATATCTGGCTGGTCAAAAGTAAAGCCGATTTCCTCGGGGTCCGTTGCTCTTACAACAACAAAATTATTATCTTTTCTAACAAAAAGAGATATATCAGATAGACTCAATTCTTCTTTAATCACATTCAATTTTTCATTTGTAATATCATCAATTTTTTTTGTATTCAACATTTCTGCTATCCGCTTTGACTGTTCGGTGATTTTCAAATCAATTTGATGTTCAATACTTGTTGCAGCAAGATTTGTTTCATTGATTCCCTGGCTTATACTTTTAGAAATCATAAATGACTGTTTTTCAATTTCATAATCCATTTGTCGATTCATAACAAAGATTTGTATAATCCCTGAAATTAATGTAATAACTAGTAAAATCGATATCATTCTAACTGAAAACTGTTTTCGTAATGTAGTATGTTTTATCATCCCGGTATAATTCCCCAATTCAATTTTAAGATTAGTTGGATTGCATTGCTAATTGTTTCAAAGCTACTTTATCGGTCTTACCATTGATAATGGGAATCTCTTCAATAAAGCGAATTTCATCAGGTACCTTATATCGGGCAATTTGGTTGTGACAATACTCATATAATTCTTTCACGTCTATTTCAGTCTCTTTTGAGACAAATGCCACTATTCGCTCACCGTAGACTGAATCCGGAATGCCCACAACGACCGCTTTTTGAACACTAGGATGTTTCCCGAAGAATTGTTCAATTTCACCAGGAATGACTTGTTGTCCACCTTTTTTAATCATATCTTTTTGTCTACCAATAATTTCAATAGTTCCATCCTCGTTTATTTTTGCTAGATCGCCTGAGTTATACCATCCTGCCTTATATACTTCTTCGGTGAGGTCAGGACGTTTATAGTATCCTAAAAACTCGTTTTCACCTTTAAACGCCAGCTCCCCAATACTTTCTTGCGATTGTTTGTCCAATTTATATTCGACATTTGGAAGTACTGTCCAATTGATTCCCTCACGAATATCATTTACGGTATACATCATCCCACCATATTCAGATATCCCGTAACAGCTTCTCATTTTACCTTTAACATTAGAAAGGGCATGTAAAAAGTCCTCTGATATCATTTCGCCTGCAAGGAAAATCAATGAGAGTTTTTCAAATACAGGACTACTAGAAGATGTAGCAAATAAGTACAATGCGCGTACTAATGATGGCGTGGAAACTAGTTTTTGACATGGCTTCTTCTCCAAAATTTGAATAATGTCTGGGAAACTAAAAGATTCTGTCGTAATTAGGTGATATTGAGCATGTAAGCTTGATAACAACCAACATACTCCGAAGTTTCCTGATGCTGGAGCCATTAGAAACACATCATCATACTTGTTTAATTCACCCATCACAACGAAGCTATTACTTGCTGCTTTAACGTATTCTAAATCAGCAACAATCCCTTTTGGTGTACCTGTACTTCCAGACGTACAAGCTAGCATTTGCATTTCTTCTAGCTCTAACGGTCGCTTTTCACCTTTATAGTGTACTTGCTCCCAGACCTTATGATCTTCCGAATCGAAGATGATTGTTTCCAGTTTGGAGCTTTCCGCCCAAGAATGAACACTTTCTTCTAAAGAAAAACCATTATGATTCTTAGTTGTAAAGATAATATGTGGATCCGAAAAGTCCAATACTTTAACTAAATCATCTTTTCTAAGAAGTGGACTTACCGGAATAAAAATACCACCTAACTTATTTACCGTTAGCACCAGAGAAATAAAACTTGGTACAGAAGGTACTATTAGTGCAACTTTTTTGTTTTTCAACTCTCCAAGTGGTTGTAATAATTTCGTGTACTTTTCAATTTCATTCTGAATGTCATTGTATGTGTAATCTTCATGCTGTGTTGAAATTATCGTTTTATTTAAGACTAAATCTTGATTGAAAATCCAATTATAAATAGTTCCCATAGATTAACACTCCCCCGTAAATATTTTATACATATTTTCAACAGTTTTAAGATCCTCATTGCTTTGGATTTTAGGCATATCCAATCCAAATCTAGACGATATTTCTACGATTAAATTCACCATTTGTAAAGAGTCTAAGTCTAGATCATCACGAAACGAAGATTGTCTTTCAATTTTCGTGACTGGTACATTTGAAAGCTCTGAAATAAGCTGACAGTATTCTTCAAAACTCACTTCGTTTCCTCCTTGTTTTCTAGAAACCAATCAGTTGCAATTTGACGGATTTCTGGAAGTTTATAATTACAGCAGTGACCTTCATCCTCAAACTCCAAAAATCGTTTCCCCTCAGGTAAATATTTATACAAGTCATAAATGTCTTTATCAGAAACCATGACATCTATCTTGCCATGTACTAATAAAACAGGACTTTGGTAGGTTAGTCGATCATATGCTGGAAGAATATTTTCTTCTTCTAATATAAATTGAGTCCTTTCAATAAAGTAATCTGGCAACTTAATATCTTCCGTTAAAAATCCAGGTGATACAGCTGTTACTTTATTTACTTTTGGGTTACAGCTACCGTATATAGACCATGCTGCACCTGAACTAGTTCCAAATAAATTAATTGGGTAGTGCGGGAATTTTTCTGTTGCATAGTCTATCAATTTATCGACAAATCGTTCCCAAAGACATCTCGTACCTTGCACTCCCATATAAGTAAACGTTTGGCCTTGACCAGGTCCATCAAAACTTACCGTAATCAAACCTTTGTTTACAAAGTCCATTTCATATGAAAACAATTCTTCTTTTGTTGAATCCAATGGGTTAATAATGATAACTAATCCTTTTGGATTTGTCGGGATTCTCACTCTTCCGAAATAAAGCGAACCTTCTATTTCAAAAAGATCATAGCTTGTCTTAATTTCAGAAAGTTGATCAGCTTTATGAAAATTCATCACACTTTTATTTAACCAATCTAACTTTTCATCACTATCTTCCGGAATTAGCCATTGTATCAAATGGTAGTACAGGCCTGCAGTTCGATATTTTAATTCTGCGTCCACATTTTGATTCATTGCTTCTAATACTTTTGCTTCCGTATGTTTTTGAATGGCAAGATTTTGCCAGCTATTGATCCATTGTTCCTTTGTTAAAATCGATGAACGTATTTTTGCTAAGTCATCGATTTCAACTCCATGCACGATCCATCGATCCCAAAAGCCATCAAATAAATTAGCTGTTAATAGTGTTTTATCAATTGTCGTCATTAATTGTTTTTGCTTATTAACCTGTTGCATCAAATTTCTTCTCCTTCTCTTTGCTCGAGTCAAAAGTCAAGATAATGGTTGAGCCTGTTTGAGAGGTATGCAGTGCGACATGCTTTGCCATCTTCATCATTAGAGTAAACCCTTGTCCCATTGATTTCTTCGTTGAGTATCCAGCCAATAAAGTCATCTGCGGCAAATCACTTAACAAAAAGCCTGGCCCCTTGTCTTCAATCACAAATCGAATTTCATTATTCTCAACATTTTCAATCAGAGTCATCTTTCCTTCTTCAGCATGTTTGATCGTGTTCGTAATGGCTTCTGATAGAACAAGTAACCAACTCATGATTTGCGTTTTGGCAAGATCTTTCGATTCAAGACTTTCTTTAGCGCGATTTCTACATTTAGGGATATCTGAACGGTTTTTTATCGTCCCTTCACAAAAAACGTCTCCTGCTATATATCCGTTTATTTCATCTTTTCTTAATAGCGTAAACTTACCTTGCGTAGCCGCTAAAATTACATCACGATAAACTTCCCACTTACCCTCATCAGGATGCCGCGATAATTTCGACATTTCATGTTTTTTGTCTGATGGATCAGGGACACGAAATAAGTCTTTTTTATAGATTTCAAAAGCTTTCAGCATAGCATTTTGAGTCTCATTCTCTACGTCTAATTGATTAATTTGAAGTGGAATGTCTTCATTTTGTTCACTCCACTTCAACATAAGCTCACTTAAAAAGAGAACAAGTTCATTTTCATTATCTGGGTTATGAAATGTTTTTTTGGAAAACGATAAGTAAAACAAATAATCTCCTTGAGTCCTATCAGTCCCTAACCCAACGTATTTAGACAACTTCTTCGCTAGAAATCCCCTTTTCGTCATACTATTTATGTCTGTGAATTCCAACTCAGAGGGGAGAGACATGACAGGTTGGTCATTTACTTTTGAAAAATCCTTAAAAACTTTACCAAATAGCCGTCTCACGGTAGCCCCTCCCTATAAAATACCTTGAGGTGGCATGATGGTAATTTCATCAATAAATGCCCCTGGCGGTTGAGTAATTAAATAAACTAAATGCTTTGCAACAGTATTTGTCGGAATCATCTTTGTGGTGTCGAGATCTGTTTCGATATCGTCCCAAAAACTACTACTTACGGAACCTGGAATGACAGATGTAACCTGGACACCTTTCCCACGTAGCTCAGTCTGTAGCACTTTCGTTAATCCTACTACACCAAATTTCGAAGCTGAGTACCCTCCGCAGCCAGGTAATGCGGTTGTTCCAGCAATTGAAACTAAATTTAAAATATGGCCTTTCTTTAGTTCAGCCATATGTCTACCAAAATGTTTGCACGTAAGATATGTCCCGCGTAAATTGATAGAAAGCATATTATCAAAGTCCTCAGTTGACGAATCTACGATACTTTCAAATACTCCAACCCCAGCACTATTAATTAATACATCCACTTTGCCGAACTGATTAATTGCTTGTAAAAAAAAGTTTTTAACTGATTCCTCGTTCGTGACATCAAGTGGAAGTTCCAATGCATTTCCATTCAGCGATTTGGAATTGCTACGACTTCCTAATACCAGGTTTGCTCCTAACCCCTGAAGCAAAGTTGCTGTTTCCTTCCCAATCCCTTTACTAGAACCTGTAATTGCAATTGTTTTTCCAAATAAGGATTTACTAGTCATCCTGCTTATTCCATTTCCGGACCGTAATATTCGAAATAATTCTTTTCCGTTTCAAATAATCCAATTTTGAATAGATTCCTGAGTTTCGGAGAGAGAAGATTCCAAATAACGATTGTCATATTTTCTGAGGTTGGATTTAATTCTTTAAACTCTTCGGTATCTAAATTCAGATTCTTATGATCGAACTTTTTCATAATTTCTTGTTCAACTATCTGGTCAATATCAGCAAGATTCGAAACCATACCAGTTATCGGATCAGGCTTCCCACTAACTGTTACCTCTAGATAGTAGTTATGACCGTGACCATAGAGGTTATTGCATTTCCCAAAGATTTCACGGTTTTCTTCATTACTTAGTTGATCGCTATGCAAACGATGTGCAGTACAAAAATGATATTTTCGTGTTAATCGAACCAAAGTCGATTCCTCCTTTTCAGCATATAAGAAATCATTTTCTCGCAAACGAATTTTATGAATTTGACAATTATCAATCTTTCCATCCAACGAATTCCATATATATGAAATGATATTCTCTGTTGTCGGCATATGAGTTTCGAAATAATGAATTTCTTTATTTAAAAACTTTCCATCTAATTCTTTTTGGACAAAGGATTTTACAACTTTATCGATATCCGTAATATTCACAACAATCCCAGAATCATTGTTTAACTTTCCTTTGACCATCACTTCAAGGATGTAATCATGTCCATGTCCATGTGGGTTACTGCATGGCCCAAACAGCCTTTGATTCTCCTTTTCACTCCACTCATCAACTCGATAATAATGAGCGGCCGAGAAATACATCTTACGTGATAAATAAAGCATTGGTAACATACCTCCTAATTTCGTAGCAGAGACCTTTCAAATTCTTCCGCTAACGCAGTATTTTCTTTAAAGACGCCCTTTTTTATTGTAGTTACAGTAGAGCTACCCGGCTTCTTTATTCCTCTTGCACACATACAAAGATGCTGTCCCTCGACGCTAACAATCACGCCTTCAGGGCTTAATACATTCATAATGGCATCAGCAATTTGTTGGGTCATTCTCTCTTGTACCTGTGGTCGTTTCGACACCAATTCAACAAGTCTGGCAAATTTACTTAACCCAACAACTCGTCCATTCGGAATGTAGCCAATATGCGCCTTTCCAAAGAACGGAATCAGATGATGTTCACAAAATGTGTAATATGTAATATCCTTCACAACAACCATTCCTTCATAGTACTCTTCAAACGTTGTTGTTAACGCCGTTTCCGGATCAATTCCAACCCCCGCAAAGACTTCTCCAAACATTTTGGCAACTCGTTTCGGCGTATCCATTAATCCTTCACGATTTGGGTCTTCACCAATTAACTCCAAAACAGAACGGATATGTTCCTCAAGTAACCCCTTCTTTATTTCAACTGTCATAATATAAATCTCCTTTTTAAATGAGTATAGATTAGTGAAACCTTCCTCAAGGTTGTCCCCTTATAAAGCCATACGTACCCTAACGTGTACAAATCGAATACCGCAGACGCAGCACCAAAAAAAAGCCCACCAAAAGGTTGGTGGGCTAAGAAATAGCAGTAAATAGATCTATTTAAAAAGAACTACTCAGCTTGCAAATCCTATTTTATCCAATCCTTTTCGGTAACCCGGCTGTCATAGCTATTCTTTCCATAGCCTTAGACCCGTGGCTTTGCGTCCTTATCTTTCAATAAGTTTGCCATTATCGAAGGTGTTTCTAACTATATCTATCGTCATGATTTTAAATATGTTAATAGCACATTAAAAGTAAGTCCTCTGTCAACGTAAAACACAACCACCCAATTACATAGTGCAGTTCATAACAAGGAAGTAAATTCATTAACTAACTATCTATATTTCACCGCATACATCGTGACCTAGTGAGAGGTTCAGTCACCCGACAGCACCTTTATTTATTCAGCCGTCTTTTCAAATCAGAACTTCCCATTTTTATTTCATTATCGAATTTAGGTTTAGTTGGGGACCAAATTTAATACCTCGTCTTTTTTCCATTTTCCCAATACTAGTTTTTCTTTTTTATTTAGCGTACCATTACTTTCCTTTTTCAACATATCTATAGCGTTGAGCCTTATGCTACGAAGCCCCTTGTTATATTCAATACAGTTTTTTAGTGGTTTTATTTTTGGAGAAAGATATACTTTCCCCTGAAGAATAACAACTTTACACTCATGACATCCTGCTAACCAACCAACCTTTTTCCTGATCCGAAATCATCATAATATAGTCAGAAGGTGGTTCTATTGTATCACACTATTCATTTATTGATAGTCCTTTAGAAAAACGTTCATGCAAATCCCCTCCATTCTAATGTAATTGGCTGGACCAAATGAGACAATGCTGGTCTATTTAAAAAAACAAAACAAGCATTGAATCACCGTTTAAAAGAATAGGAGTTTGCAAAAGATAAAATTATTAGACTTAAGGTAATTTCGTAATTGTACACTTTTACGAACTGAACAATTTAAATGAAATTCATATTAGAAAATCGTTCGTTAAAATGTAGTATCACTTTTGAACGTTCACTCGTTTATTTGGGACTTCCCGAACGAAATTGTACACTTTAAGAGACAAACCACACTCAAACACTATGCTCATGTTGTTAAGGAGCTTGATACGGAATCTGTTAACAGGACAGTACAGCTATATGAGGACATGGCTAGTACTTCGAATGTGTAAAATTTTTGTGAAATGATTTCACTTCCTTTCATTCCTGAACATATTCTATGAAAAACAAATAATGACCGTAAACGCTGTGCTATCAACGTTTACGGTCATTATTTTCACTTCTTATTGAGTTAACTTTTCATCTAACAGACAGACGTGTATATATGCCAAAATACGTTGCTGTTACAGCCTTTATAAGTATCTTGTGTTGTATTTGTGTTGCGTTTAAATAAATCCTTCAGAATTTCTCTGCGTAATTAATATCCAAAATCTCATCAACTACTCATCGTTCTTCTGCAACCAGTCATTTAGCCAGTCGACCTCTTCCTTTGATAAATCGACCTTGTTTTCATCATTATTTATTACATTATGCCAGTTAGCCTCTTCCCATTTTAAATAATCTTCCCAATCACAGATAGCTTTTCTCGCCTTCTCTGTTTCCAACTGCTGCTTTGTCTTGAAAGGAATTATCTCAGCCAATGTACACACCCCATCACAGCTTTTATATTCCTTCTATTTTATAATAGTGGATTTAGAGTAGCAAAAAATTTCTTCAACTAAGCACCCGTTAGTTTAAGTACATTTCTTCACACACTTATAAAACCACTTCATTTATAAGACTGTTTGTATCCTTTAAGAAATTCACTGTTAGTATTTCTCTATCTTTATTTTCACCTTTATTTTTTTTTCGCTAGTTGTTACTGTATTTGTTTCAGAAACATTCTTAATAGAATCTTCAACTATTTGTTGAATCAACGTATCATCAATTTTTGCATCCTTCGGGGAACCTACTGAAACTGTTAATTCATCAGTACCACCATCTATCATTATTGTTAGTGAATCACTTTCAAGCTCCGTTTGCTCTGTAATAGATACTATTATTTCATTTTTTAATTCTGATATTAAATTTGATATTCCATCATTCTCCACGTTTCCTTGAGAAAATACTAATTCCTGCTCGCTTTCTAATACCTCGGTTGTATTACATCCAATTAACAAGATTGAACACAATACAATTCCAATTATAGCTTTTTTCATCACTTCTAAATTCCCCTTTCAAAAATAAATTCACATACCACAATAAGTTTAACGTTATATATTGGCAAATGTTCCAAATTTAATAAAAATACTGTTCAACTAAACTGCCCTGTTAGTTGAACAAGAATGAGTTGATATCTCCACAATCCAGTAAAAAGGAGTATCATTTATTTTGAATTATAACTAAGATTATTGAAAGCCTGAATTATAAGTGTCGGCAATATTAAGCAACTAATCCAACGATTAAAAGGACTCCAAGTACGAAAAACACTTTTTTATAGCGTGCGCAAAAAGATTGGATCGTACCCAGAATGGCACATTAAAAAATTAATACAAATAAAAATCAAACTTTCATCAATCGGCAATCGTCTAATGTTATAAAGGGAGGAAATGAAATGGATAGCTATTCACTTGAACAAACGAAACTACTTTCCTATGAAACAATCATAGATGAACTAATGACCGATTACGGCCAAGATATATTACAACTTGTTATGCAATATGTACATAACCTTTCTGTTGCGGAGGATTTAACACAAGAAATATTTGTAAAGTGCTATAAGGCATTGCCAACCTTCCATTTTAATTCCTCAATGAAAACTTGGTTATGGCGCATTGCGATTAATCATTCAAAGGATTATTTACGAAGCTGGTACGCAAGAAATGTTGACGCGACTGAAGAAGGTCTTTTCACACGAGTGAAAAGTGGAGATTGTGTCGAGCAGAAGGTTATTCAGCAGCAACAATTTGATGAACTAGCACGAGCTGTATTCGCTCTACCGGTAAAGTACCGCGAAGTTATTTATTTGTGCTATTACGAGGAGCAATCGATGAAGGAAATGGCAGACGTCTTGCAGCTAAATGAAAGTACCGTGAAGACGAGGTTGCGGAAAGCAAAACAACTATTAAAGAAACGATTGGAGCGTGAATAAGGTGGAGGAACGTTTGAAAAATTTAAAAAAAGCTGTCGATCAAACCGCCTTTAACAAAGTCGAATTTTCGGCTAAGCATCAACAACAAATACACAAACAACTACAGGTATTGCCCTTAAAACAAACAATGTTATCTATGCTCACGGAAGTAAAATCAGGCGTTGAGTTAACGCAAATGCTACATGTAGGCGGTGTTGAGCAAATTGTGGATAACGAAGGGCTTATCTACTCGATTTTACATGAAGCTGAACAGCAGGGTTGGCTTACTGCAAGGTGGGAAAATGGCGTGAAATACTATCAATTAACGCTGCTTGGTAAAAAGCAATTACAGGAAGGTGGCGCGCATGTAAAGCTATCAATCAAGGAGCAAATTTTGGGGGTGCACATGCATGTCGAATAAAGAATTTCTACAGCAAGTAACGAGCTATATCCGCTCAAAAGAAGCGCGTGGCTACGTAGAAGAAGAATTACAGCATCATCTACTGCAATCCAAACAAGCTTGGATGAACAAAGGTTACTCACCAAAAGAGGCTGAGCAAAAATCGATTGCTGAAATGGGATCTGCTTCACAGCTAGGGAAATCGATGGACAAAATTCATCGGCCAAAATGGGATTTTTGGTTAATTAGCGGGGTAATCATGTTGATTGTTGTCAGCTTTGTGCCTATTTTAACGACCGATTTTAATCAGCAATTTGGGGCAGATATGACACGTCACTTTGTCGAATATAAAGTTGTTCATATTGTTTTAGCCATTGCGTTAATGGCGATGTTAATGTTTATTGATTACCGTAAATTACAACGCTTTAGTATGCTCATATATGGGGTTGCACTGTTGTTATTAATTGTTTTATTGTTTATGCCGAATATCTTTTTTAATGGCGAGGCAATGTTTAGAATCGGCCCGATTCTCATTCAGGCGTGGACGGTACTACCGTTGTTATTAGTAGCGTTTGCAGGATTTTTCACTGAATATAAATTGAAAGGTTGGCAGCTAACTGGGTTATTTATACTTCCGCTATTCTTTTTTATGATGCTACCGAATCTTACTGTAACGCTGCTATATATTGCAGTTGTAGCTGTATTGTTCAGATTTAGTTATTTCACAGGAAAAGCGAAGCGTAATGTATTTTTAGTTGTAGGGGGAATTGGATTAACGGTATTGGCGTATAGTGTATTTGCCTATCACTATTTACTTGCGCCCTATCAAAAAGTCCGCATCGCGGCATTTTTACATCCTGAATTATATGCAGAATCAGCAGGTTACATGATGCTCCAATTAAAAACAGTACTTGCGGCGGCTGGTTGGTTTGGCACGGAAACGAATTACTATGTTCCCGAAGCACATACTGACTTTGTATTAGTACAGCTTATTCAAGCGTATGGTTATGTTGCAGGAATCTCAGTCATTATTGTCATATTCGCTATTGCGCTACGTATTTTTTGGATGGTAGGCACAATGCCACAATCATTTGGAAAATTACTCGTTATAGCAGCCGTTACACTATATTGTTGCCAAAGTATTTACTCGATTTTCATGGTGTTTGGTTTCTTACCACTAACAGGAGTGCCGTTGCCATTTATTAGCTACGGGATTACACCATTACTGCTAAATGCCTTTTTAATCGGCTTAGTGTTAAGTGTCTATCGTCGAAAATCGTATATCGGAAAACGGATAATTTCAGCATAAAGAAAACCATCAATCGGGGCTATCTAAAACAGCCAAATCCGTTTTGTGATTTTTAAGGAATTGGCAACGTGTTTGCTCACCAATTTCCTCAAATAGACAATTGAGATTAACTCAAATTCTGTTCGGGTCTATTATAATTCTAAAAAGGAGACACTAATTCAAATATGAATTGTGTCTCCGAATAGTTTGTTATATGATGTTTTCCCTCAACAACGAACCTTTTACCAATGATCAGCTTTCATTCCTTCAAGATTATTTCTCATATAGTAAAAGCTTTGAAGCTACCTTATATTGAACAGATTCTAACTTTCCCCTTTCTATAAATTCCCCCATAAGGAAAGTATCCCAATTGTCAGATGATCGTCTGACAATTGGGATGCAATTTATGATTAGGGATATTCTTATGGGCCGTTTTAATTTTCGAATCTAGTTTTTGAAAGAATCGATGCTTTATCCGAACGCTTCCGTTTCTTCTCAACTGGAACTTGTTCCTCTTCCGAATGTGAACTATCAGTTACAGCGTTTTCTTGCTCCCGAATGATTGTGTCATAATCTATTCTAATCCATTTAACAAATGAAGCAATCATTAACAACATGATAAATACTAACGGTAATGCAGTAATGATGGATAGTGTCTGCAACGCTTCTAACCCATCGCCGTACATCAGAACGATTGAGATACTAGTCAACAGTATTCCCCAAAACACACGGTACCAGCGAGCAGGCTCTTCGTCAGCTTGTAAGTTTTGAGAAGCGACATCTGATAATGTATAGGCTGCAGAGTTAACGGTCGTCGCAAGGAAAATCGCTGCCACAAGCAAGTACAGGACAAGCACAATACCGCCCAACGGAAGTGCATTCAACGACGCAAGAATGGCTGCAGGAGCACCCTCATTTTGAAGAATGTCCAATACAGGGACGAGACCTGTCATTTCGAAGAACATACTCGTGTTACCGAAGATCGCGAACGCCAGCCAACATCCTAACGTACCGCCCACCAATTGCCCAACAATAAGCGATTTAATGGTTCTCCCCTTAGAAATTCGAGCAGCAAACATACCTGTAAATGGTGCGTAAGAAAACCACCAACCCCAATAAAATAATGTCCACGACTCACTAAAACCAGATTTTCCGACTGGATCAGTATAGAGACTCATCCTAAAGAAGTTTTGAAACAACACACCAACGCTTTCTGAAAAACTAGCAACGATAAAGGCCGTCGGACCGAAAATGAAGATAAATACGGCAATCGCCATATATAAATACAAATTCCAGTCACTTAACAGCTTTAACCCCTTCTTCAGTCCGAAATAAAGACAGATTGAGAAAAAAACCATTAACGATACGACGATACCTAAATTCAGTGTAAGCGTTTTCTCCACACCGAACAAATGATGGATTCCTTCTGCCAAGAGCGGTGTACCTAATGCTAAAGAAGTTCCAATTCCACCAATTAGTCCAAACATGAAGCAAATATCAATGATTTTTCCTACAAGCCCGTCTGCACGATCGCCGATAATCCCACGGCATGCCGTACTTAGTCTGAAGGACGTATGCTTCTTAATATAGACAGCGTACGCAATCGGGATTGACGGAACACAGTAAATTGCCCAAGCTGAGAACCCCCAATGGAACATGCCATATGTAGAAGCAAAACTGGCCGCTTCCACACTCAGAGGATCGAGTCCGTAGGGTGGGCTTGAATAGTAGTAAGCCCATTCAATAATACCCCAATACATAATCCCAGAACCGATTCCAGCAGTAAAAATCAGTGCTAGCCAGCTAAACGTAGAAAACTCGGGCTTGCCACTACCTAACTTTACTTTTCCATACTTACCGAATGCAATCCAAAGTAAAAAACCGAATATACCCAAACATGCCCATAAATATAAGGGTCCAAAATTAATTGTAATCGTATTCAAAACTGTGTTTAAAAAAGCAGTTCCCTTTTTTGGATTTATCAAAATCGGAACCGTTAATAGTGCCACCAATGCCAATGCGATACTCAAAATCTGTTTGTCAATCGTATTTCCTCTCATGCATTCACTCCTAGTTGATCTCTCTCTTCTAGTTAACCGAATCATGCATTAATTTAAAAATTTACAACTATACTATCGGCGCGAAAAATCACACCGATAGTATAGTTACTTATACAGTAGCAGGCATCATTTCTGCAATTATGCCGACCAAACGATCTCCGACTTCAGAGGTAGAGGCAGTCCCTTTCATATCTGGTGTTAATGTCGTGTTCTCGATTAGCAATTCTTCAATTGCGTCTACAACTAATCTGCCATAATTCTCGTGTCCAAAGTGGTCTAGCATTTGACTAGCGGACCAAATAGAAGCTAATGGATTTCCAATACCCTTTCCGGCTATGTCCGGTGCAGAACCATGAACTGGCTCAAACATGGACGGGAACTCACGCTCCGGATTCACATTCGCACCCGCTGCAAGGCCAATACCACCTGCCAAAGCAGCCCCAATATCCGTCAAAATATCACCGAATAAATTCGATGTAACGACGACTTCAAATCGTTTTGGATCTGTGATCATAAGCATCGCTGCCGCATCCACGAGATAAGAGGCCGTTTCCACTTCTGGATATTCCGCGCTTACTTCTTCAAAAACCTGATCCCAGAAAACCATTGAATAGTTTAAAGCGTTTGCTTTACTAATACTTGTTACGCTGTGTCCATGTTTTTTCGCCGTTTCAAATGCGTAACGAATAATTCGCTCCGTCCCTTTACGTGAAAAGACACCATTTTGCAACACAACTTCATTTTCTTGGCCTTTGAATAACCAGTCACCAGCGCCAGAATATTCCCCTTCGGTATTTTCACGGATAAACAACATGTCAATATCCTCACGATTTACATCTGTTAATGGGCAATGTGCACCTTTCAATAGCTTCACCGGACGGATATTCACGTATTGATCAAAACTCTTACGGATGATCAATAATAAATCCCATAAGGAGATATGATCGGGAACACCTGGAAAACCAACAGCACCCAAGTAGATCGCGTCAAATTGTTTTAATTGTTCAATACCGTCTTCCTCCATCATTCGACCATGCTCGGCGTAATATTCACAACCCCATGGAAAATGTGTAAAGTTAAACTCGAAACTACCGTCTAGTTCTGCTACTTTGTGGAGTACTTTAATTCCCTGATCAATTACCTCAGGACCTATGCCATCCCCAGCAATTACAGCAATTTTATATATTCTTTTCACGTTTTTTCACCCTTATCCTTGATTCCAAACAATGAGTTTTAACTCTGTCATTTCTTCAACAGCATACTTAATCCCTTCACGACCTGTCCCACTATCTTTCAATCCACCATATGGCATTTGATCAACCCGGTACGTTGGTACGTCATTGATCATCACACCACCGACTTCCAGCTTTTTGGCGGCGTATAATGCATGTTTCACATTATTTGTATAGATGCCCGCTTGTAAACCGAATTGGGAGTCATTCACAAGGACCACCGCTTCTTCAACAGAAGCTACTTTGTTCACAACAACAATCGGCGCAAAAGCTTCATGGCATGATACTTTTAAGCATGAATCCGCATCTGTGATGATCGTCGGTTCAAGTATACCATCCTGTGCTTCCCCACCTGTAAGAATTGTTGCATTACTCTGTTTCGCCTCTTCAATCCAACCCAGTGTACGTTCCAGTTCGCCAGGTGTAATTAACGAAGAGATATACGTTTCCGAGTCGAGCGGATCACCCATTTTCAATTGTTTCGTTGCTGCCACGAATTTCTCGACAAACTCATCGTGTCGATCTTCGTGAACATATACGCGTTGTAAAGAGATACACACTTGCCCTTGGTTCGAAAACGCACCCATAACACAACGGTCAATGATTTCGTCGATTTCAACGTCCTTGTCGATAATTAAAGCGGAATTTGAACCGAGCTCCAATGTCGTTTTTTTCAAGCCCGCTTTATTGCTAATGCCGATGCCGACGCGTGGACTCCCTGTAAATGTCACCATTTTCACACGGTCATCTTCTACCATCGCTTCCCCGACAACACCGCCAGGACCTGTTACAACATTCAGAACTCCTGCTGGTAATCCAGCTTCCTCGAACACTTCTGCAATGAATAGAGCCGAAAGTGGCGTTTGTGAAGCTGGTTTCAATACAATTGAATTACCCGCTGCAATCGCAGGTCCAACTTTATGTGCAACCAAATTTAATGGAAAGTTGAACGGCGTAATTGCGCCAATGACACCGATAGGCTCTTTCATCGTATAACCAATTCGTCCTACACCGCCGCTTGCCGCATCAAATGGAATCGTTTCGCCGTGAATTCGCTTCGCTTCCTCTGCGGAGAACTTGTACGTCTCAATTGTTCTTGCCACTTCTGCCCGTGCAAATACGATTGGTTTTGCCGATTCCGTGGAAATGATGGTTGCAGCTTCTTCAGCTCTATCCGTTAAGATTTTTACAACATCTTCTAGAATTTGCGCTCGTTGATAAGCAGGCATTTCGCCAATAATATCTTTTGCTTCATATGCAGCTGTAATGGCTTGTTTTGTCAACGTTTCATCTGCCATCGCAATATCAGCGATTTGTTCACGTGAATACGGGGAGTAAAGTGGAGCGTAATTTGCTGTCTCCACTTTTTCACCATTAATCAATAAATATTTTTTCGTTGTTCGATCGAGTATCTTATTCATCGAGGGCCTCCAATACCATTTCGTGGAATTGCACAATTGCTTGTTCTGATTGAGAGAAACGTCCTCTGTTAAATGCACGAGAGCGGAAGCCGATTTGCTCCAGTTCAACAAGCTCAATATCCTCTGAACGAACTTGTTCAGCAAATGTCATCAAGTCTTTTTCTTCTTGGGAAATCTTATCCAAGCTATCTTCACGGAAGTAATACGTGTAAACAGCCATTGTCGTTTCGTGATCGATTGGAATCATTTCAATCGACGCCATATTCCCTGGTCCAGGATAGAACGTTAACATGAGGTTCGGCCATAGCCAGAAGAACGAACCGCCTTGCATTTCCGCCTCATTTAGATCGACTTCACCGTATTGTTTGTCCGGCTTCACAATAGATCCCTGGAATGAATAGTTCTCACATGTAATGATTTGGTAGTCATCCATATCCAATGTATCAACAAAGCTTGGGTGTGCAACATGACAGTGATCACACTCTAGGTAGTTATCGATAAAAGCTTTCCAGTTTGATTTAAAAGTACGTGTCTTACGGTGAGTACGTTTTAAATCACTTAAAAATTCGAACTTGCTTAAGCGGTCAAAGAAATCTCCATAAGACTCGCTTAGCGGCTTGGCATCATCATCCAAGTTAACGAAAATTAAAGACTCAAGTACTTCCATTCTGACAGATCGCAAGCAAGCATCCTTGACACACGCTTCTTCTTCTCCACGGAAGTTTGGTGCTTTGTTCAACTTACCATCTGTTTTGAATGTCCAGCCATGATACATACATTGCAAAATTTTCTTTTTACCAAATTCATTCTTTTCAAGCTTTGTTGCACGGTGTGGACAAACATTATAAAATGCACGCAACACTTCGTCTGTCCCACGCATGATGATAATTGGCTCGTCCATCACTTCAGCTGTGAAAAACTGCCCTGCTTTTTCTACTTGGCTTACATGACCGACAAGATGCCAGGTCTTGTCAAAAATGAGCTCTCTTTCTTTTTCTAATATTTTTGGATCTGTGTACATGTCATATGTCATTGTTCTTTCAAACGTCCTGTTTGTCGCATTTTGCACTTTGTTATAAGCCATTTTTCCGTCTCCCCTAACTCTCATTTTAGTTTTTAAATTGTTGTATCTAGATTTAACTCGCTTCGACCCTTTGACAATTAAATGGTGTGTCAGACATCTTAATCGAGTCTGTTGGACAACTTTCTATAGCATCTTCCAAATCCTCAATTAAATCTTCGGGTACTTCCGTAATGCCCTCATTGCCATCTAATAACGCATAGGACAATCCATCCTCTGTGTATTCAAACAGATCTGGAGCATTGGGATTACAGGCACCACAGGCAATACAAGTACTACGATCTACCATTGTGTATGTCGCCATCAGAAATCCTCCTTATAATTAAATCTAGACACTTACCTGATCTTTTTTCTTTTTCGTTTCTTGTTCTCCCATAACGGATGTACTATGAAGTGGTTGTACTTTTGCAGTCGGATCAATATAGACTTTTGCATTGCTGACAGCAACCGGCGCTTCACCAAACCCGCTTGCAATAAGTTTTACCTTTCCGTCATAGGTGCAAATATCTCCTGCCGCATAAATGCCTTCAATATTTGTTTCCATTTTTGAATTCACAACAATTGAGTTCTTATCAATTTCCAAGTCCCATGTTTTAATCGGTCCTAAGGATGAAACGAAACCGTAGTTCACAAGAACATCATCTACTTCAAGTTCCAGTTGTTCACCATTTTTCGTTTCTTGAATGATAACCCTTTCAATTTTCTCATCACCTACGAGCTCGACCGGAACGTACGGAGTGACAATGTCGACTTTCGATTGCTGTAAAAGCTCAACACTATGCTCATGAGCACGGAATTTGTCCCGTCGATGGACAAGTGTCACTTTTTCGGCAATCGGTTCTAGCATTAATGCCCAGTCGACCGCTGAATCGCCGCCGCCAAATAGCACGACTTTTTTATCTTTAAATTGGTTCATATTGTTTACGAAGTAATGAAGGTTCGTATTTTGGAATTTGTCTTCTCCAATAATATTCATTTTCCGCGCCTGGAAAGCCCCATTCCCCGCTGTAATAATAATCGTTCGCGTATAATGAACACCTTCGTTTGTCGTTAATTTAAAAATACCGTTATCACCTTTTTCAACTTCTTCGACAGACTCTCCGAGACAAATTGTCGTTTCGAATTGATTCATTTGCTCGATGAGTTGATCCACAAGCTGTTGAGCCCCGACCTTTGGGAAACCGGCAATATCGTAAATATATTTTTCCGGATAAAGTGCGGATAATTGCCCACCTAATTGGGGTAAGCTCTCAATAATTTTTACTGATGTTTGACGCAATCCTGCATAAAAAGCAGTAAATAATCCTACTGGTCCACCACCAATTATTGTTATATCCATAACTTCAGAATGATTCATAACTTTGCCTCCTTGTTTGCTTTGGTGTTAAAACCGATTGCTCTTGATGACGTGATCTTTAAAAATGCATATCTTAATCACGTTGTTAAATAGTTATGCAACTTGCATGCCAAGTTTCAAAAAATCGTAAAATTCTATCTCAATCTCCTATTTCATTTAAAAACGTGCTATAATCTATTCAAAATTGACTCACAAAAAAATGTGTTTTTCCAAAAATGACTCAACTAACCTTAAAGGGGTGGTTTCATGCCAGAGAATGAAAAGTTAAAAAATAGCGATTTAACATTAGAGTCCTTTTTGAAAATATTGGATTATTCTTCTGATGAAATTTATGTAGTCGATCGCGATACGCGTATTGTCTATGTAAATAAAAATTGCGAAAAGCACTATGGTCTAAAAAAAGATGATGTCCTTGGGAAGTTAAATAATGAATTTTTGGATCAAGGCTATTGGGCACCTTCCGTCCTTCCAGAGGTTTTTGAAAAGAAAGAGCCCGTTTCTATACGACAGCAAACCTATATAGGCGCAGAGCTATTAACGAGAGCATTTCCAATTCTCAATGAGGATCAAGACATTGATTATATTGTCATTACGTCTACCGAAATCCAAGTTTTTAACCAAATGATTACAATGAAAAAACAACAAATCGAAGAAGCCCAAAATCACGAGCTGCACAATATTATCATTGCAAACGATGAAAAATTCAGGAAAATCTTACAATTTTGCGAGAAAATTGCTCCGACCGACTCCACCGTTTTAATTCACGGAGAATCAGGTACAGGAAAAGGGGTCATTGCCCATCATTTACACAATATTAGTAATCGAAAAAATGGACCCTTTTTAAATGTTAACTGTGCAGCAATTCCTGCAGAACTGTTAGAATCCGAATTATTTGGTTATACGAGCGGATCCTTTACAGGGGCCAATAAAGGTGGAAAAACAGGTCTATTTGAGACGGCTGATACTGGGACTATCTTTTTGGATGAAATCGGAGAATTGGCGTTGCCGTTACAAGCGAAAGTATTGCAAGTTATACAAGATAAGCAATTTATACCTATTGGGAGCAATACGAGTAAAACGGTTGATATCCGAATTATTGCTGCAACCAATCAAGATTTGGAGGAAATGATTCGAAATAAAACATTCCGGGAGGACTTATATTATCGTCTAAATGTGATTGATATTCACATGCCGACTTTAGCAGAGAGAAAGGATGATATTATTCCTTTGACGTATCGATTTTTAAATAAATTCAATAGCAAATACAATGTAAACAAAGCGATTTCCGAACATTGTTTACAAGTACTTTACCATTATTCTTGGCCTGGTAATGTCCGTCAGTTGGAAAATTTAATGGAACGCCTAGTAATTACGAGTGACTCGATCATTGAGGTAACCGATTTACCGCAAGTAATTACAGAAGAAGTGAAGGAAGTTCCCGAACTTATGCATCCTAATTCACTCGACAATGCAATCACCGAAGTTACTCGAACATTAATTAAAAAATCATATGCAAAACATGGGTCGACTCGAGGCGTTGCAAGCGATTTAGCTATCAGCCAATCGAAAGCCTCTAGGTTAATTCGCGAATTTTGTTCAAACGAGTGATTTACATACAGTGACAAAAAGGAAAGACTGGTCCTTATCAAAAATTGACAAAGAGGGGCCTTTCAGTTGTAAAGGAGGACAAGCATTAAACTAATTCAATCATCAAATGGCAAGAATTTGTTTATCGCAACAAGAGTAGTTAATTTTCTAAATTCCAAGGGCGTTTCTACTATTGATATAGGAATGGCAATTCACCCGGATATACTCATGTTGTTAAGGAGCTTGATACGGAATCTGCTAACCAGACAGTACAGTTATATGAGGACATGGCTAGTATATTGAATGTGTAAAATGATTTCAGTTTCTTTCATGCCTGAACATATTCTCAAAAAACAAATAATGACCGTAAACACTGTTATATCAGCGTTTACGGTCATTATTTTCGTGTTCTCTTTTTTATCTAAAAACGTCCCAGGCAGGAATCGAACCTGCGACCCACAGCTTAGGAGGCTGTTGCTCTATCCCCTGAGCTACTGAGACAAAGGAAAGTACCTTTCTATTATAAAGACTAGATCTGCTTAGGGCAACAAATTTATTCTCCCATCTCTATATAAATCGTATGACAAAGTGTTTTATACACATATTAGGGTATAAGAGAAATGGATAAATATCTAAGGAGGATTTGACATATGGAAAGAAGTTCTTCTACAGAAAGATTTCAGCCTTTAACTTCTGTATCGAGTGGACAAGGAGTAGAAGTTGCTCCTGACCTCTACTGTTATACGGTTCAGATTGTTAATGTTGTCTTTTACGGCTATCCGGGAGAAGGAAATGACTGGGTGTTGATTGACGCGGGAATGCCGAAGTCAGCTGAAAGGATTAAGGAAGAAGCAGAAAAGAGATTCGGTAAAGATAACCCTCCAAAGGCCATTATCCTGACACATGCACATTTCGACCATATCGGAGGATTGATTGACCTATTGGAGATTTGGGATGTGCCGGTATATGCCCATGAATTAGAGCTACCTTATATTACCGGCAAAAAGAATTACCCTGAGCCGGATACAAGCGTTGAAGGAGGCATGGTTGCCAAGTTGTCATTCATGTTTCCCAATGAAGGCATTGACATCGGGTCAAAAGCTCATGTTCTTGCAGACGATCATACAATCCCGTTCATGCCAGGCTGGAAATGGATCCATACACCTGGACACACTGAAGGACATATTTCGATGTTCCGAAATGATGATCATGCCATGATTGTCGGCGATGCTTTCGTAACAGTCATACAGGATGAGCTATATAAAGTGTTTACTCAAGAAAAAGAATTAGGAGGTCCTCCTCGCTATTTGACACCCGATTGGGAGACAGCGGAACAGTCGGTTGAAATTTTAGCTGCATTACATCCGAGTATTGCCATTACGGGTCACGGAGTCCCAGTCGAAGGTCAATGGTTGGAGGAGAATCTGAATAGATTGGCGTCAGAATTTAAATCGCTTGCGGTTCCCGATCACGGAAAGTTCGTGGACGACTCAAAATAAAATCAATGGTTCATTGTCCCGGCTCCATCTTTCTTAGTTTCATGTCATATTTTAAGACATATCAGACAAGCTAAGAAAAAAGATCCATGAGGAGGTCGGGTAATGGACAAAGTTGAACGAAGAATTACGAAACGGAATGAAATTGAGTCGTTGAACAAAAAGTACTCAAAACAATTCCATGAATTCGCTTCGTTAGGCGATTATAAGGAAGCCATGATTAATGCATACAGGAAGACCCAACAGGAACAAAAAGAAAAAGATGAATCAAAAACGAACTAATAACAAAGACGACGTCTCGATGTAATTGACAAAGAGACGTCTCTTTTTTCATTTTCAAAATAAAGCTGGAGCAGTCAATCCGACAATAAAGACAACGATTACAGTTAGAATAATAATTGGAAGGAAGATGACCAAAGCAGCCTTCCACGCTGAAAATTGATGAACTTCGGAAATTGTTGCTATAACGACGACTAGTGACCAAATGCTGACAATAACATTAATGATTAACGAAATGACGAGCCATACAGATTGGCCAATCGAGAAATCATAATCGCTTATAAAATTGCCTTGACCTAAAATGAGCAGGTTCGGAATCCAAACGATACCACCGACTACGATAATGATTTCCGAAACGGCGTATGCCGTTCTAGTTTGCTCATATGTTCCCATCCCACCCAGCATCATTGAAAACAGATGATAAATGCCTGAGGCAATATAGAGGCCCAGTATTCCAACAATAGGTCCCACAATTAATGCAACTAATAATATGGCGGCGATATTCCATGACTCAACTAAATCATTGTCTACTGCCTGATCGAGTAAGTGGATAACCCCGGAAATAGCAACAATGAAAAGAACAAAGCTGCTAGATTTGCATTCCATGACATGTTGGACTGTTTTTCTTGGGTGAAGCCATACAGAAGTCCACGGGTTAACTTGTTGACTTTCATTTTCGTCATTATCAATGTTCTGCAACGAAATCTCACTCCCTATTATTCTTATTCTTCCTTATTCATACATACGTATAAGAAGTAATTTCGTTTCAAGAATAATAGGAAATTTGATTTTACTTATTAAGCCCTTTGCCAACACCTTTAAGGAAATCCAATCCGTATTTCACTGCACGATTTATATGTGGGTCGTTAAGCGCTGTCATTACTTGCAAAATGGATACTTTATCGCCATTTCCTTTATACAGCTCGGCTTCCTCAATCCCCTTTGAAATGCTATCCTTCAATCTTTCCGTAATTTCTGGATTGAGTGTTGTTAAAAGACCTGTCGCATTCATTATATTATTGATGAGATTCGTCATCGGTTCCCGCGAAACTTGAGCGACAGCGATGCCTGCAATCTCATCTTTCGCCTTCACCATTGCAGTCATCGCATCCAGCACGCCTGCATTGTCCAATTCGGCGGTAATTTCAATGATTTTCTGCAAGGATTGTTGCTGTTCTGTAAGGAGGGATTGCAGTTCATTCAGCTTCTGATATTGCAATTCCTCCGCCGTAAGTTCTTTTCTTTTAATAGAAGTAATTGGCGCTGCCATCGAAATCACCCTTTCTCCACTTGATCTGTCAGATGCTCATAGCCAGGTCTTGCCCACTTCCGCTCGACTTCGACTCCATCTTGAGGATGCCGTTTTTTATTCCGGTGATTACTTGCCGGCAATGGATTCTCGCCTTCCTTACGCAAAACTTCCATCCGAACTTTAGCTTGTTTAAAAGCAGGCGTATTTGTTCTCTGATCCACCGCTGTGCCAGTCAAAAAATTGATGGCCGATTCTTTTTCGACTGAGTTCATCGGAAGGAATAATTCATTCCCTTTTACCCGATCTGTCACTAAAGCCGGCAATCGAAGGGCTCCGTACGGTGACACGAGTCTTACTAATGAGCCGCTAAGTACGCCCCTCTCCTTCGCAAGTTCCGGTGATACTTCCACGAAGATTTCAGGGACTTTTGATTGGATTCCTTCAGATTTGTTCGTCAAGTTCCCTTCATGGAAGTGTTCAAGCATCCTTCCGTTATTAATGTGCAAATCGAATTCATCATCATAACGGACAGGCTCCACCCAATCGGATAAAGCGAACCTTGCTTTTCCATCAGAGAAATTGAAACCGTCGACATAGAGTAATGGAGTGCTTTTCCCGTCAAGGCTCCCCCATAAAAAACTATCCCAGTTTTCCATATTGCTATAATCTGCTTGGCTAAATAATGGCGAAAGGCTGGCCATTTCAGCGAAAATTTCGCTAGGATGTGAATATTTCCAATCCGCTCCCAGTCTTGTAGCGATTTCCTGGACAATCCACCAATCAGCCTTTGCATCCCCTAATTCCGGTAATGCTTTATATAATCGCTGAACTCTTCTTTCTGTGTTTGTAAATGTCCCGTCTTTCTCCAAGGAAGGTACCGCTGGCAGAATTACATCTGCGTATCTTGCAGTCCTCGAGAAGAAGATATCTTGGACTACCAGAAAATCGAGTTTGGATAAGACGTCATGTACATGATTCGCATTAGAATCGACAAGCGCCATGTCTTCTCCGACGATATACATCGCTTTCATAATTCCTTCGTCGACCGCATGCAGCATTTGGATATTATCCAATCCTGGCTTATTGCCAATTTCCACTCCATAAGCACGTTCGAACTTTGCACGTGCAGACTCATCGGTCACATGCTGATAACCTGGCAGCCATCCGGGGAGCGTTCCCATATCACATGCGCCCTGTACATTGTTATGGCCACGAAGCGGATATGCCCCTGCACCTGGTCTGCGATAGTTGCCCGTTGCAAGAAGTAAATTGGAAATCGCAGCGGAAGTGTCCGATCCGCCAGTATTTTGAGTGACTCCCATTCCCCATAAAATACATGTTCCATCAGCGTCGCGAATCATTTCAGCTGTCCTGACCAACATTTCTTTCGGTACTCCTGTCACGTGCTCAGCAAAATCAAGCGTATATGTTTTCAAAACATCTTTGAACTCTTCAAAATGGTGGACATTTTCACGTATAAATGCCGCATCATGCCAGCCTTTGTCAATCATATATTTTGTCACTGCCATAAGCCATACTTGGTCAGTTCCCTGCTTTGGGCTAATGAAAATATCCGAACGCTCCGCCATTTCATGTTTGCGTAAATCAGCAACGATCAATTTCTGACCATGTAGTTTATGTGCCCGTTTTACACGCGTGGCAAGAACCGGATGTCCTTCAGCTGGGTTCGCTCCAATGATGATTACAAGACCTGCCTTTGCAATATCCTTAATTGTTCCTGCGTCCCCACCCATTCCAACTGTCCTGAATAAGCCGTCGGTCGCTGGCGATTGGCAATAGCGTGAACAATTGTCGACGTTATTCGTCTTAAACACTTGCCTTGCGAGCTTTTGAATAACATAGTTCTCCTCGTTGGTAATTTTTGAGGATGAAATGACACCGACACTATCTTCTCCATACTCTTTATGAATCGTTCCTAAACGCTCGGCTACTAAATCCAAAGCTTCCTTCCAACTCGCTTCTACGAAAGAATCCCCTTTCCGGATAAGCGGTGTTGTCAGCCTCTCTTCACTATTGATGAAATCCCATCCGAATTTCCCTTTGACACAAGTCGAAATCGCATTGACGGGTGCTTCAGAAACCGGTTGGATCTTCAGGATTTTACGATCTTTCGTCCAAACTTCAAAGGAACACCCGACCCCACAAAATGTACAGACTGTCTTCGTTTTTTTCGTCCTCGTATCGCGCATCGCAGCTTCCGCATCCGAAATTGCCATGATCCCACTGTATCCGGGTTCGACGTCTTTCACCAAATCAATCATCGGTGTCAAAATCTCTTCTTTCATCCCGGTCATGAATCCGGCTTCTCCCAACATGGACTTTTCCATCAATGCATTGCAAGGGCAGACAGTGACGCAATGGCCACAGCCTACACAGGAAGAATCATTGATTTTCGCTCCCCCATCCCATAGTACAATCGGTCGATCCCTTTCCCAATCGATGCTTAGCGTTTCATTCACTTGTAGATTTTGACACACTTCCACGCACTGGCCGCAAGCGATGCATTGGTTAGGGTCATAACGATAAAATGGATGAGTGAAATCGACGCTGTCTTGCGTACATTTAGGTTCATATGGATACTTCTGTTCCTCGATACCCATCATGTCGACGGTATTGTGGATTTTGCAGTTGCCGTTGTTGTTATCACAAACCGTGCAATATAGTAAGTGATTTTCAAGGATACGATCCATCGCTTCCGTTTGCGCTTCTTTGGCGCGATGAGAAGACAATTGCACATCCATTCCTCGTTCAGCTTTAGTAGAACACGCACGTACAAGGCGTCCATTCAATTCCACAATACACGTATCACATGTTTCTATCGGATCCACTTCAGGCAAATAACAGATTTGCGGATGTTCAATCTGCTGTTCATTGACCACTTGTAATATTGTCATGCCGTCCCTGAACGGAAATGCCTTTCCATTAATCTTGATTGACATGTAAATGCCTCCTTTGAGATTAAAAAACCACCATAGACAAATACACCTGCTAGTAGGTGTGCTTGTCTATGGTGGAATAGTCTAGTAGCAGAGCTTGCTAAATAACCAATCCGAATGTAAAGTAATGGAAGGATAACACCGGTGCAGATTCATACCCCGATATCATACTTATTAGTATTATAGAATAGAAGAACAGACTATTCAATAGATTTCACGGATTAGTGCAAGGCAATTCACATTGTTTTGAAAAGGAGTATGGAGGATGTCTAAAAGAATACATGACTTCAATGACATTATTAGAAGGTTGAGAAAAGAACTCTTTGGAAAAGGCCCGGAAAGGATTTCAACAATATTCATCGACAATATGGCAATCTCGACGCTTTACGGTAATTTAACACCTACAGAAAAATTCATCGCAGGGACACGTGAAGGTAAAGAGATGGTTCATTCCGCCAGAACAAAAATGATACAAGAAGTGTATGAGGAATCCCCTCCCGAGGGTCTTGAAGAAGTAGTAGGAGCGAAGTTCCTCCATCTATTTTCAGACATTAAATTAGAGGATGATATTGCAGTATCTGTATTTTTGTTTGACAGAATCATTGATCAATGAAAGGAGAACAATTATGAACCGGATTCAAAGTCGGTCCATTTACCGATTTGCCAACGGTGGGTTTGAACAAAAGACGGATGACGTCGCAACCGAATACCCGATAACTATTAAATTGAACGGTAAAGAGTTATTGACAATCGTCTGTACGCCCGAACATGTAGAGGATATGGTTGTCGGATTTCTTGCATCCGAACGGATTATCTTACATTATCAAGACATTGAGGAAATTCGGTTGGAGGAAGAAGCGGGCTTAGTCCATGTACAGACAAGAAGAACATTCCCATTTTACGAACAGCTCCAAAACAAAAGATATATTACATCATGCTGCGGAATGAGTAGACAAGGGTTTGTATTCGCCAATGATGCACTCACAGCAAAACGAATGTTGCAAAGGAATGTAGTATTAGCACCTAAGGACTGTTTTACGTTAATGGAAAAGATGGATCAAAAAGCTGATTTGTTTCAACAAACTGGCGGAGTTCATATTGCTGCACTTTGCGATCCAAAAAATTTCATGCTGAC
Organism: Sporosarcina pasadenensis; assembly: GCF_047228845.1. Taxonomy (NCBI): domain Bacteria; kingdom Bacillati; phylum Bacillota; class Bacilli; order Caryophanales; family Caryophanaceae; genus Sporosarcina; species Sporosarcina pasadenensis. Next base: position 44,087 of record NZ_JBFEGM010000001.1, on the reverse strand, counting down.
TAGAATGGATATTGGGCGTCATAATGCACTCGATAAAATTTATGGATATTGTTTAAAAAAAGATATCTCTGTTAAAGACAAGGTAATTGTCTTTAGCGGCAGAATATCTTCAGAGATATTATTGAAGGTCGCAAAAATCGGCTGTGAAGTCGTCCTCTCAAAATCCGCACCGACAGAACTGGCAGTCAAGTTAGCAGATGAGTTAGGAATAACGGCAGTGGGATTCATTAGAGGTCAATCATTCAACGTGTATTCGCATCCTGAAAGAATTGAATTATGACTTTTCTATGTTTTTAGATTATATATAATATTTAGTGACAAACCCAAATGATGATGGTACTATGACAGGAATATGACAAATTATGTATTTTCTCTCGCATTGATATTCCAGTTGAATGAGAACGCTTACATTCTACAATTGTAATTACTAAACGAGAGAATGATTTCTTTGTCATACTACTTTATTATCAAAGGGAGATGTGGAAAGTGAAAGGAAAATTGAAGAAAACAAAGAACAGATGGTTAATTGCCGCCTCTGCTGTTGGGATTCACATTTCAATCGGCTCCGTGTATGCCTGGAGCAACTTTACCAACCCGCTCATCGACGAATTTGGATGGTCCACAAGCCAAGTACAATTGACATTTAGTATTGCAATCTTATTTCTAGGTCTGTCCGCTGCATTTCTGGGCCACTTCGTTGAAAAGCATGGCCCACGTAAAGCAGGGCTGCTTGCGGCAACCTGCTTTGGAATCGGCGTCATGGGTGCTGGTTTTGCTGTAAGCATGTCCTCACTAACGCTATTGTATATTTTTTATGGGGTACTAGGCGGTATTGGTTTAGGTGTAGGGTATATCGCTCCAGTTTCCACACTTGTGAAGTGGTTCCCCGATCGGCGTGGTCTTGCAACAGGAATGGCAATAATGGGATTTGGCTTCGCTGCTGCAATCAGTAGTCCGATAATGGAAGCACTCATTAATTCTGTTGGTCTTCAAAACACCTTTTATATCCTTGGAGCTTCCTACTTATTAGTTATGATCGCCTCTTCCCTATATCTTGAGAAACCTGAGGAAGGCTGGGCGCCTGCAGGTTATGTGAAGAAATTAGAGTCCGGAAAAGTCGAAGCAAAGGTAGACTTGGCACAATTGACAGCGAACGAAGCTGTCAAGACCAAACGATTTTACTATCTATGGATGATGCTATTCTTAAATGTCACTTGCGGAATCGCCATCTTGTCGGCGGCCAAGCCTCTAGCTATCGAAAGTATTGGAATGACTACAATACAAGCTGCTGCACTAGTTGGCGTGCTAGGCCTCTTTAATGGCTTTGGACGGCTAGGCTGGGCATCCATTTCCGATTACATTGGCAGAAGACATACGTACACGGCATTTTTTGTTATTCAGGTAGTATTATTTTCTCTTCTTCCCTTCACAACAAACGCTCTTGCTTTCCAAGTAATGCTCGCCGTGATCTACACTTGCTACGGCGGTGGTTTCTCATGCATACCTGCATATATCGGTGATATTTTTGGAACAAAGCAACTTGGGGCAATTCATGGATATATATTAACAGCCTGGGCAGCGGCGGGCATTGCCGGACCGATGTTTGCGGCCTGGATGAAAGACACGACTGGAAGTTATGAAAGCAGCTTGCTCTTTTTCGCCGGACTATTTGCCGTTGCATTGGTCATTTCAATCTTAATTCAATTTGATATTAAAAAAGTAAAGGCTGAACAGCATAGTAGCAAACAAGCAAATGTAGTACAAACTGCGAAGAGCGTCTAACATTAGAAATAAGAAAACCGCTATTCACATCGAAATATCCGATGTGAATAGCGGTTTTCTTTATTACTTTACTTGCGCTTTCATTTCTTTGAACTCTTTTTCAGAGCAAAGCACGAAATGTCCAGGTGTTATTTCACGGAAATCCACTTTTTCATCGGGTCCGTAATTATGTTGGTTAGGGTCGTACGGTTGTCTTACCCGTGACCGTTCATAAATCGGATCCGGAAGCGGAATTGCGGATAATAACGATTTCGTGTACGGATGTAGTGGATTTCTATATAATTCATCAGCAGGAGCCATTTCAACAAGCTTTCCGAAATACATGACGCCAATGCGATCTGAGATGTATTTTACCATTGATAAATCATGTGCGATGAATAAATACGTCAATCCCTTTTCTTTCTGCAAGTCTTTCAGCAAATTGACGACTTGGGCTTGAATGGAAACGTCAAGCGCGGAAATCGGTTCGTCGGCGATAATGAATTCTGGATTGACGGCAAGCGCCCGCGCAATCCCGATCCGTTGCCGCTGACCTCCCGAAAATTCATGCGGGTAACGATCAGCGTGCTCCTTATTCAATCCGACTGTTTCCAGCAACTCTACAACTTTTTGCTTTCGCTCTTTCGGGTTTTTCGCCAAACCGTGAACATCCAGTCCTTCAGCAATAATATCGAGGACTTTCATTCGCGGGTTCAAGGATGCATATGGGTCTTGGAAAATCATTTGCATCTTCTGATTCAGAGCCTTCACTTCGGATTTAGATTTATTGGCATGTACACTAACTCCATCATAAAGAACCTCTCCGTCAGTCGCATCGTAAAGCCGAATGATTGTCCTACCAGTCGTCGACTTTCCACATCCCGACTCACCTACTAAACCGAATGTCTCCCCCCGATAAATATCAAAGCTGATATTATCAATCGCACGAACTTCGGAAGGCTTCCCGGCATTAAAATATTGTTTTAAGTTTTTCACTTCAAGCAATTTTTTTGCCATCATGCATTACCTCCATTCGATTGCTCATAATATCTGCTTCCACGGAATGTCTTCATCCGTTCGATAATTGTTTTTGGTGGATCAACTTGTGGTGCATTCGGATGCAGTAGCCAAGTTGCGGCATAATGGGTATCGCTCACTTTAAACATCGGCGGTGCTTGCTCCAAATCGATTTTCAAAGCATATTCACTCCTCAACGCGAATGCGTCTCCAACAGGAGGGTTTAACAGATCTGGCGGAGTGCCGGGAATCGCATACAGCTTTTCCTCATTCAAATCCATGGATGGCATCGAGCTGAGAAGCCCCCATGTATATGGATGCTGCGGGTTGTAGAAGATTTCATCCACTGTTCCCACTTCCACAATCCGACCGCCATACATGACAGCGACACGGTCTGCTACGTTTGCAACAACACCGAGGTCATGTGTGATAAAAATGATCGACGTATCTACTTTTTTCTGGATATCCTTCATAAGTTCAAGAATTTGCGCTTGGATTGTTACATCAAGTGCAGTAGTAGGTTCATCGGCAATCAATACTTTCGGGTTACAAGCTAGCGCAATCGCAATGACAATCCTCTGTCTCTGTCCGCCAGAAAACTGATGTGGATACATTTTTATCCGGGTTTCCGGATTTGGTATACCTACCATGCGCAATAAATCGATACAGACTTCCTTCGCTTTTGCCTTGCTAACTTTTTGGTGTTTTAAAATTGGCTCCATTACCTGCTTGCCGATTGTCATCGTCGGATTTAATGAAGTCATTGGATCTTGGAAAATCATTGAAATCTCTTTCCCTCTAATTTTCTGCATTTGCCTGTCGGAAAGTTTCGTCAAGTCATTTCCATTAAAAAGAATTTCACCATTTTTAAATTCAGAGCTCGACTCTGGCAATAAACGCATAATCGATTTTGTTGTCACCGATTTCCCGGATCCTGACTCACCGACAATCGCCAATGTCTCTCCTTTATTCAAATCAAAGCTGACTCCGCGGATTGCTTTCACTTCACCGGCAAACGTGTGGAAGGAAAGCTCCAAGTCTTTTACTTGCAATATTTTTTCCATCTTGGCTTTCCTCCAATCAATCTTTCATTTTCGGGTCAAGCGCATCACGCAGTCCGTCACCGATCAAGTTAAATGCAATCATCAAGACACTGATAATTACAGCCGGGAACAAAAGGAAATACGGCTGATGTTCCATCACTTTAAAGCCATCATTGATTAGCGTACCTAATGATGCGGCAGGCGGTTGCAGCCCTAGTCCGATAAAGCTTAAGAATGCCTCAAAGAAAATAGCAGTCGGAATCGTGAACATCGTGTTAATGATGATGATGCCCATAATATTTGGCATTAAATGTTTGCCAATGATTCGCTTATCACTTGCTCCCAACGTACGGGACGCTAGTACAAATTCTTGACCTTTATATTTCAATATTTGGGCGCGCACGATACGGGACATGCCGATCCATCCTGTAATGGAAATCGCAATGATAATGGCGGTTAATCCCGCCTCCATAATCATTAGCATCAAAATAACGATAATCAGTGTCGGGATACCAATCAAAATTTCGACAATCCGCTGCATAATATCATCGACACGGCCGCCGAAATACCCCGATATTCCTCCATAAAGGACGCCGATGACTACATCGATTGCCGCAGCAACGAATGCGATCAATAAGGAAATCTGTGTTCCTTCCCAAACACGGGTGAATAAGTCACGGCCAAGTCCATCGGTTCCGAACCAGTAATACTCGTCCACTTTCTTAATTTCATATAAGTTTACTTTCTCGCCGCCCAATTGACCCATACCATCAAATATCCCCAATTTCTCAAGTCCAGGAATTTTTGGTGGCAAGTTGGCGTGGCGTAAAACTTGTTGCTCGCCATCATGTCCATTTAGATGCGGTCCTATCAATGCCATAACGATTAGTAACACAAGGATAAACATGCTAACGATTGCAGCTTTGTTTTTGCGCAATCTTAACCATGCATCTTGCCAAAAACTTAAACTCGGTTTAGTAATACGTTCGGCGTTACTGCTATCAATCGTAATACGCTCGAATTTTTCCGGCGGCAATTGTTGAAGTTCTTCTTTTCTCATTACCCTTTACCTCCAGACAAACGGATTCGCGGATCAATGATTCCGTACAGAAGGTCTACAATGAAGATAATAATAATCAACAATGCAGAGAAGAATAGTGTCGTACCCATGATCGTTGCAAAGTCATTCGTCATGATGGAAGATACGAACTGCTCCCCGATTCCCGGAATCGCAAAGATCTGTTCTACAACAAGGGAACCCGTGACTATTCCAGCTGCTACCGGTCCTAATACAGTAACGAGAGGGATGAGCGCGTTTCGTAAAGCATGTTTGAATGCGATTTCAAAACCGTTGGCGCCTTTCGCTTTTGCTAATGTTATATAGTCGGAGCTCAATACTTCGATCATTTCAGTACGTATGAAACGTGCAGATAGTGCAAGCGGCCCCATTGCCAATGCGATGGATGGTAGAATACTTGACTTCCATCCGTCATCCCAAAGACCAACCGGTAATAGATGCCACTGAGTAGCGACCCAATATTGCAATAATGCGGCGAATACGAATGAAGGTATTGATACCCCTAATATTGCTAGAAATGTACTTCCATAATCCCATATCGTATTCTGCTTTAAGGCGGCGAGCATTCCTAACAGAATTCCTACAATCGTACCGAACACCATCGCCTGCGCCCCTAAAATAAATGAAGGCTTCACCCTTGACGCCAACAGGTCGTTAACGCTTTTCCCTTTAAAGACGAAAGATGTGCCTAAATCCCCTTTAGCAAGGTTTTTCATATAAATGGCGTACTGAACCGGTTTCGGTTTATCGATGCCATACTTCTTTTCCACAATCGCCCGTTGAGTTTCATTTAGCTTGTTATAAGAAGCGATCGGTGAACCTGGTAGCGTTTGCATTAAGAAAAACGTTGCAGTTGCAATCAGGAACATCGTCAGGAACATGTAAACAAGCCGTTTTCCAATATACTTAACCACGTTGCACACCTCCAAAGTACGTGAGTTTGATTTATGTCAAATTGAATAATCAATTTCTTTTCAAAATGAAAACACTTACAAACTTTCACTTTATTACCTTTTAGTAAAAAGAGAGTATATGGATTTTCCGCCATATACTCTCTTTGTTATTAAACTGTCAAAGCTTACTTACTCTTTACCAGAGATATAAGCCCATTTGTAGCTATGATCAGCTCCGAAAGGATGAACTCCAAGTCCTTTGAAGTACGGTTTTTGAAGTTGAATCAAACCACGTTGGTAGATCGGTGCGATAGCTGCTTCATCCTCAAGTAGGATTTTTTCAGCTTTCGCGAATGCTTCGTAACGTGCTGTAGGATCTAATGCAAGCTCATCTTTAGTAGCTTCGATCAACTCATCGTATTCTTTATTAGAGAATGACATCAAGTTGTTAGTTCCATTTGTGACGAACAAATCCATGAAGGAAATCGGGTCTTGGAAGTCAGGGCCCCAACCAGAAACTTGGATATCATAGTCTTGGTTTCCATCAAGCTCCAAACGTACTGCGAACGGTACTTCTTTCAACTTGATTTTCAATCCTTCTAGGTTGCCTTCAAGTTGTGCTTTGAAATACTCGTTCATTTTCTTGGAAAGTTCAGTGTCTCCACCTAGGATTTCAAGTTCCATTTCAGTTACACCTAGCTCATCCAAACCTTTTGCCCAATATTCTTTAGCTTCTTCCACATTGTATACAAGGTGATCTCCGCTAATGTCACGGAAGTCTGTTCCGCTTTCATCATATGCAAAGTCTCTTGGTACTAAGAAGTTTGCAGCAGTTGATCCGTTTGCAAGAACAACGTCAGCCAAATCTTCTTTTTCAAAAGCTTTTGCAAGCGCTTTACGGATATTCACGTTTGCAAGAGGTGTTTTTTCACCATTGCGCTCTTGGTTGAATTTGAAGTAGAACACAGCAGTGTCCGACTCATTTACGGCTTCTTCATGAGTTCCATATTGAAGAGCTAAGTCTCCTGAAACTCCTGCACGGTCTTTCTTTCCGTCGTTGTAAAGCTTAACTGCAGTTGCAGAATCTTTAACTACGTCTACATTGATAGTTTCAAGTTTTACATTTTCCGCATCCCAATAATGTTCGTTCTTTTTGTATACCCAGCTATCCCCAGTTCCATCCCACTCAGTAAGAATGAACGGACCGTTGTAAAGAAGGTTATCTGAGTTCGTTGCGTACGCATCGCCTTTAGAAGTTACAAACTCTTCTTTTTGCGGATAGAAAGTTCCGAACGACATGAGTGATAGGAAGTATGGCACTGGACGTTCCAATGTAACGACCAATGTCTTGTCGTCTTCAGCAACTACGCCAAGTTCCGACTTGTCCATTTTCTCTTCACTGATTGCTGTTGCATTTTTGATAACTCCAGACATCATGAACGGACCATAAGGTGATCCAGTTGCAGGATCGATTGCACGTTGCCATGCAAATACGAAATCATGCGCTGTTACAGGTGTTCCATCAGACCAGTTTGCATCACGAAGCTTGAATGTGTACGTAAGACCATCCTCACTCACTTCTGCTTCCTCTGCTGCCATTGCCGGTTCAGCAATGTTTTCAAGGTTCAAGCGGTACAAACCTTCATTAACGTTGTTCAATACATTAAATCCTACTGCATCTTCCACGATTGCGGAGTCAACAGATGGGATTGCTGCAGTTTCGATCAAGTTTACAACTTGTTCTGCATCCGGTTCGCCGGCTTCTTCTGTTTTTTGTTCTGTTGCTTTGTCGTCTTCTTTGTTAGGTGCAGCAGTTTTGTCTTCGTCCTTGTCCTTGCCACCGCAAGCAGCAAGCACGACGCTTAGCACTAATGATAAAGCGACAAGCAAAAGCCATTTGTTTGTTTTCAAAGCATTGACCTCCCTTTTGTAATTGTCTGAAAGAATTATCACTTTTTATTATACATTCAAAACATCTTAAGTCAAAGACTTTTTTTATGTTTTTTTCTGAAAGAACATAATTATTAAAGAAACAAAAGTCCGATTATTCTACTTATATACTCGCAAAACCATATAATCATTGACTTTTGCTCAAATTGCATTCTTCAATCAAATGATATAATATACATAAATAATAAATAATATAAACGATATAAGAGAGGTTAGAATATGAAGAAAATTGCGTTGAACATTATTGTAAACCAATTATTAATTTTGCTATTTGTTTTAATCTTCTATAAGAAACATACAATTCTAGATTATATTAACGTTTCTTTCTATATAGGAGCATCCTATCTCTTCATTGGAATCCTCGTATTAATTTTACAATCTGGGTTTTTCGATTTCTTTTCTACTAGTATGAAAAAGGTGCTTTACCGGAAACATGTTCAAAGTGAAATAACAACGATGCGACCACCTTCTGAAGTTGTGACGATGAAAGCATCTTTCTTCTTCCGTTCCGGTTTGCCAATCATCTTCTTCATGCTCGTTGCTTTATTCTTCTACTCAGCTTGATCCTTCTATGGTGTTTATAAGGAAGGAAAGAGTGGTACGAGATAGGTAAGTGGAATATTATTAGAATGGAGCTGATACCCGGATGGAGATTCTCCTCTATATAAGTGCAATCATCGCGGCTTTATCTTTATTATTAATCGCCATTTTTGTCATTGTCGCTTTACGGAATGCGAAAAAGACGATGACAGAAGTATCAGATACGATTGCCAGAATGGAAAATAAGTTAGGCGGCATCACAACAAAGTCGAATGAGTTGATGGAAAGGACCAATCGCATAGCCGCAGATGTAGAAAGCAAGATCCAACGATTGGAAAGCATTTCGCAATCAGCTCAACATATTGGACAATCAACGGAAAATCTCAATCGTTCATTCCAGTCAATCTCTCATCAAATTGCCACTCCCGAACCGAAACAACGTGAACTAATGGAGAAATTGACGATTTTGACTGAAACGGCTTCCCGAATGTACTTCAAATTCAAATCAGTAAAGCGAAAGCAAGACCCTTTCGTTCAGCAAGAGCTGAACCAACTCCCTTCTCCACAGAAAGTTAAGTAAACTTATATGCAGAGGTGATTCATATGGATTGGCTCGGGATCGGAGTTCTCATCATCGGTATAGCGTTTGCTTTTCTCACTTTGTTATTAATCAAACCATTACGTAAATTGACCGATACATTGGATGGGGTTAGACAGACAACAGATCGCCTGCCGCTATTGGTTGATGATTTGTCGAAACATACTACAGAAGTGATGCAATCGAGCAATGAAACGATTGCCAATGTCAATAATCAAGTGAAAGAGGTCAGTCCACTTTTCCATATTATCGGGGATACTGGCGAGGCGACAAGAAAACTGACACTTGCCGCACTGGAAAAAACAAATGAGATAAAGACGAATACAAGCCATGCTTCCGATTTCACGAAACGCGAAAAATATGAAGGCATATACGGCATTCTGTCATTCATCTTCTATCTTTCCCAACGGAAAACTAAATGAAAGAAATGAAAGAAAGGTCAGATGCTCGAAAATAACAAGTAAAAGCGATGGAGGACAATTATTCCTCCATCGCTTTTACTTTTCATTGCTCATGTAATTGCTCTCCATGGCAGCTTCTTTTGCTTCCTCTTTCATCCGGTCGATGTCAAAAGCCCGTTGTTCACCAGATGCATATAATTTAGAATGTCGCTTTAAAAATCCCCTCTTCTTTTCCTTGCCACTATTTACTGCATATAATGCAAGCGCAGCTGATCCATAAAGACCGCCAAGGCGCTTATTGCGCGTCTCTTCATCAACCGACTCCGTCTTCCTTATGATTGTCCCTGCAATATCATTGACGGATGAAGCAAGCTTTCTCGTCGATTCTCCGACATCTCCCACGATATGAAAGAGTGGTGTAAGCGTGCCTAACTTTTCATTCACGTCGGCTAACGTATCATTGGAATTTTGAATGATCTGTCCAGTTTCATTCAATACGTCATCTAATTGGTCTGGCAATTGCTCTACGGTTCGGCCTACACCATTTAAAATTGCTGCCATATTATTAAGCACTCGGGCAAGAAAGATAGAAAGAATTAAAAATCCTATCCCTATTAATAAGACACCAATTCCAGACAAACTCATTGCTCCCTCTCCTTTCTAAATGTCGGATAGCGCTTTTCCGCGCTTCCATGAATTGAACAAACCCTTTACAAACTCAGCAGTTTGAATAATACGTACAAATGGTTTTGCCCCTCGGGCATCTCCATTACTAGCATAACCTTGCGTCAAAGACTCCAATTCTTCACTTAAAGCATTCGATGCCTTACCTAATTCCTCTGCTGATAAAAACACACTGTCAAGCGATGTGGATTTTTCCTCCATGTCGGATATTGTCCTGCCGGTCTCATCCAACATTCCCTCAAGCGCTTGAATGGTTCCATCCAATTTAGACTCCATTTGCACTGCTGTCGTTCGTACTACTTCAATATTAGATGAAGCACGAAGGAGCAATTTAGATAGTGCAACCGCAAAAATGGCGAAAGAAATCGCCATCATGAATACTCCGATTGGAACTAACATCGATTCATCCCTCCCTATCCGTCTATACCACTGAATGAGAATTCGTAAGCATCCTTATAATAGATAAAACCCGATTCCGATAATGACATAAGCAGCCAATAATGTTAGACCTTCAAACCAATTCGACTCGCCGTCGTTTGAGAGGTTGATGACGAGGAATGTTGCAGTAATCATCGCTACAAGCTCCGGTATTGTAAAGACGAGCGGCATTGATTCAGGCATCATTAGCGATAACAAAACAAGTACTGGAGCTACGAACATCGCTACTTGCAATGTTGAGCCGACCGCGATTTCCACGGCTACATCCATCCTGTTCTTCATAGCCATCGTAATAGCGGAAAAATGCTCGGCAGCATTTCCGACAATAGCCACAATGATGACACCGATAAATAACTCTGACCAACCGAACTTATCACCGAGCGTCTCAAATGTATGTACAAGCTGCTCAGAGACGTAAGCAACTGCAATCGTCGATAGTAGCAATATGATTATTGACTTCTTTTTTGTCCATTCGGGTACTTCTTCCTCTTTCTTGTCTGTATCAGCAGATGAGAAAACACCCCGGTGCGTTACAAGCTTGAAAAACAAGCCAGCAAGATACAAAGTGATCAATATGATGGAAATGCCTATACTTAACGTGACAGTATCAGCCTGATCCAACGTCTGCGAAAAAATTTCCGGGATGACAAATGCGACAATAACTGCAAATATTAATAAACCTGAATTATATCTCGCATCATGAATACTGAAATTTTGTGTTTTGTATTTTATCCCCCCAGCAAAGAACGAGACGCCCAAAACAAGCAACAAATTCCCTAGAACTGATCCAGTTAAGGAAGCGAGAACTATCCCAATTAACCCGGCTTTCAAAGTGAAAAACGAAATGATCAACTCGACAGCATTTCCGAAAGTGGCATTTAATAAGCCGCCGACCCTCGGACCGCTTACAATCGCCAGGCTTTCAGTTGCTCTCCCAATGAAACCCGCGAGCGCAATTATGCTGACACAACTTATGATGAAAATCGGAATATCCGGCCAATCCATCACCGAACCAATGATGATCAGCGGAACGCCAATGAATACAAGCAATGTAAATATACGATTCACGGTATTCACTTCCCTTCAATGAAATTCCCCCATATGTTTCCCTGTAATCGGCTGAAACAAACAGGATTCTTTCCGATGAATTTCGACTTGGAATATATTTTCATTGATACTTTCAGAAGAAAAGTGTACTATATATACATGAGCTGCATTGTTCGTATACACATTAAGTTTTAACCTTTAAGCTGTAAAAGGGAGTTTTATATCGAGGCTGGAATGGTATGCCTGATTCATTACTAATCAGGACGGACAGGATCGCTTCTGCGAACACCCACTTTGAGGAGTGGTGGTTTAAAACTTTCTATGATTCGATACGGCAAAGGCGGCTTTTCTTTTACATAGTTATCACTAATAAACACCAACCTTTATGGTTGGTGTTTTTTTCATTCCCCGGAAAAACGGATATTTTTTTGAACAGAGGACATCATACATCATGTAAGTGAATGCATTTCACTTAACAAAAAACAATTTAAAGGAGATGTCTCACACAATGAATAATCGTCAAAACGATCGCAACAATCGCAATAACGACAGGAACAACAACAACAACAACAATAACGACAATAACAGAAACAGGAACACAGAATTTGCCGATGATTTCTTCGGGCAAAACAACAACAACAACAACAACAGAAACGACAGAAACGACAGAAACAACAACAACAACAACAACAACAACGATAACGACAGAAACAACCGCAATAACCGTAACGACAACCGATAATAACAAAAAGAGACCCCATCGCTTATTATGCGCGATGGGGGTCTTTTTATTAATTCGCAAATAGTCAGTAAAGCAGTATGTGTTGCATATGTTAAAGCATTTTCAACAACGCTTCTTCTCCACGCATTCCAGCATGGATTCCAAGCGTCTCAGCTTCCAACGTAACGCATTCTAATGGCGCTTTCAACAACTGTTCAATCGTCTTTACGCCGACCGCCCTGCCAGCCACTATTTTCCGATCTGCCAAGACATTATTCAACAGTCCGACATCCAAAGCTCCGCACATAATATATCCTTTATCATTGGACACTGTCAATAAGGTCGTTTTTGGCAATTGAACAGTTACCGCGGTAAATGTATATCCTCCAATGAGTATCGGTGTCAATGTTACCAAGCCAATCTCCCCTTTCCACTCTATACATATGGACTTTCATACATAATTGTGCCCTTCCATATCCATTCATTATCACTGCTATAATAGTACTAATAGATAACGAATGACTAGAGGAAGTGATGCAAAGTGTTAGATGAAGAGAAAGAAGAACATAAAGATAATACGGAACACAGGCACTTCGAGGATATAAGCGAGGAAGAAATGCATGAACTGGTGCTGCAAGCGCAACGGGAAGCGTTATTGAAACAGCAGGAAGAAACGGAACCAAAGAAAAAAATACCGAGATGGTTCATCTGGCTTTTGTCTTTGACGTTATTCGTCAGTACATTTGCCGGCCTCTTTCAAGTATTCTCGATACCCGCACTCGATTTTCTTATGACTTCAGCTTCATTGTCGAAGCAAAAAAATATCGCTGAATATAAAAAATCTGTCGTCGTTGTAGTAACGGAAGATGGGAAAGGAACAGGCTTCTCGGTCTCCAATGATGGACTTATCCTCACCAACTATCATGTCGTAGAGGATAACCAAGCCATTTCAGTTGTCTTCCCGGTAGAAGGCCGATATGAGGCAACTGTCAAAGAAACGTTTCCTTCTATTGATATGGCTGTTCTCGAAATCAATGGAGACAGTTTCCCTTCTCTTCCTATCGATCATGCCGTGAATTTAGAAATGGATGACCCAATTACATTTATCGGAAATCCGCTTAGCTTCAAAGGAATCGCCAATGAAGGCTCCATATTGGCACCAATCAAGCTTTCCGGTTGGACTGATGAAGTGATGATGATTAAAGCGCCTGTATACCGAGGAAATAGCGGCAGCCCTGTACTTAACGAAGATGGAAAAGTCATCGGAATTATTTTCGCTACAATGGATCATGAGGAACACGGAAAAGTCGGTTTGTTCATCCCGACATCATTGCTGAACGAGTATCAGACTTCCGAAATTAATACCCGGGAATGAACATCCATTTCCGGGCATTTTTCATTCTTCTATAATTTCCTTCATGAGCCGCCCATCCGTTTCACCTAAATTGAGTCCTAAAAGCCTTGCAAATGTCGGTCCTTCATCGACCAAACTCATATTTGGAATATCCACATCAGGAATTATCCCATTTCCTTTCGCAATAAAAACAGTCCGATAGTCCGGTTTTAGCGGCGAATACCCGTGTACGGCTTTTGAATATTTGCCAGCTACGAAATCTTCATCTGCAATCTCGACAATCGCTCCCCCATCAAGCTCTTCTGTAAAATAAAAACCTACACGTGCTTCTAACATAAAAGCAGCTTCGATATCGGCTCCTGACTCACCTGCTTCCTTTCCCGATAATACAAGCTCTATACCATTGTCTGGATTCCTCAACAGTGAATGCAATAGTGCTTGGATTTTTTCTTTGGATTGTCTATCATCTGGATGCTTCAAATAAATGTAGGCCGATCCATCGTTGCTTTTGCAATAAGCTTTCCAGCTTTTCACCTGCCCTTTTTCATTCACTTGAATGAGCCCACTTTCTCTCAATAAAACATTTAACTTGATCACCCTCGATACATCGAGGGAACTATGATCACCAAGAGCGATGATGGTCGATTTCTCTGCGATTCCGCTTTCATCCAATGCCTTTAGGATGTCGCCCAATCTTTTGTCATGTCTTCGCAAAGCATCATCTGCCTCCTTTGAAGCAAAACCATGGGTATGCCTTTGAGAATCAAGGTCAACTAAATGGATGAGCATCAAATCCGGTTTTTTCACTTTGATCGTATGTACAGCAGTGGCCGTCACAAAATCATCTAGCCAAGGTTGCTGAATCCCCTTTCGCAAATGTCCAAGCCTCTGATTCATGTCAATCGTATAAAGCAAACTGCCGTTGGTTAGCGAGACTGCAACTTGGGAATGCCAAGGACGGTTGGCGAAGATTTCAGGTATGTGATAATCAATCTTTGCCCTGGCAGTGACCGGCCATAACAAAGCCGCCGTTTTCATTCCCGCCTTCTTCGCTTCATCATATAATGTCGTCCCTTTAATATATCGCCTTTTCCAATACCAATCCGGCGATGCTTTCCCCGGTTGCAGCAATGTGTTCGTCGTAATTCGATGTTTAATCGGGTAATTTCCCGTTATTATCGATGTATGGCAAGAGTAAGTGACAGAAGGATTAATCGTTTTGACTTGCTTGCAAATGGCTGCACCATGTAAAAGCTTCTGGAAGTTTGGCAACGATTCAAGCATAGGCATATCCAATGAGGATAAACAGTCGAAAGAAATTACTATTAGATGATCAGTCAGACGCTTCATAATAACTTACACCCCTTTTTGTCATTTTATCACTTCCAATGCTCATTCAGGAAAGCATGGATTCATTAGTTTAGTGGAACGATACAAATACGGAGGTGAGAGAATGACTCAGAAAATTTTATGTGAAGTGAATAACTGCACGTATTGGGGAGACGGCAATAAGTGTCACGCCGATGTCATTTACGTCGTCAGCCAAACCGGCGATCAGGCAGCCGATAGTGAAGACACCGATTGCAAAACGTTTAAACCAGAGGAGTAATTGACTAACCGGGAAGAATGCATGGTCAAATTTGATCTGCATTCTTCCTAACGTTAACAAACGTTTATTTATTTGCCATCAACTTATTTTATACTTATACTTGTACAGAGTTTATTTTTGCATATTAACGGAGGTTTATGGATTGAAGAAATTACTATCAGCGTTACTTGCCTTGACGATAGTCATGTCACCAATCGGCAGCTTTATACTGAATGATCATGCTACTACGGTTGAAGCGAAAAGATATAAGTCTGGCAAGAAAAGTTTTAACCCGAATCAGAACAACTTCACTAAACCTAAAGTGGATAAGAAGCAAGAAGACAATACTTCATTTGCTAAACCTACTAAAAACCAATCTTCAAAAGGTGGTTTCTTCTCAGGTGGTCTCATGCGCGGTTTATTCATCGGAGGGATTGCAGGTCTTCTCTTCGGAAGCCTTTTTGCCAATATGGGAATATTAGGTTCAGTTTTAGGTTTTCTGATCAATATGTTGGCCATCATCTTCATTATTAGTATAATTCGAAGGATTTTCTCTCTTCTAAAAGCAAAAAAAGAAAAAGAGGATGCTAATCCATGGCGGAATTAATGATGTCCGAGCAGGATATTGTAAATGCAATATGCATTGATTATTCCCAAAAACACAACATTCTCCCGGGAGAAATCGAAGTAGAGCTTGTCTACGACGATGAAGAAGGCTTTTTTGCTGAGATTGCTCATCGTGGTCATAAACAAGTCCTTGGTTCTTTTGACATGATTCAAGCCATCCGTTATTGGATTGGAGAAACACTGAACGAAGATCCTTATGCTGCAGGGATCAAATTGTTATTAGATAGAGAAGAAGGTATAATTGCAACAATTCAATGATCACAAATAATTGGCCAGGTGGGATAGTTACCCGCCCGGCCTTTTTTGTAGGTCACTCGCTAGCTGTCTATCAATCAATTCATATTTCACTTCCGAATTATTTTTGATTAATAGTTCTTCGTGTACATAGTCTCCTGTCCGTTTATCGACAGTCCACCTCCAAATCTCATTTTGTCTAAAGGTCTTTCCATCTTTCTTATAAAATTGGTGTGCCCTTTCTTCGATATGATAACTGTTTGTAATTTCCTCGTTTGAAGCACCTTTCAAATGACGGTCCGTCACCCATACACGAATTTGAAAAGCATATTCAGTTGTGTTCTTGAAACGGAAGTCTACGTAATTATAAAAAACGCTCGCCCCACTGCCAAAAGGAAGCACCCTTCCCTCGTCCGGAAATGGATCAAAGCTATGATGATGTCTTTCCACTACAGTCATCGGCGTATGGAGCACCATCCAATATAGAAGGTTTGCTAACTGACAAATACCGCCACCCACACCTGTCTTCACTTCTCCCCTTGAAAGCTGCATTCCATCAATATACCCTTTTTTCCTTGTAGCCCTACCGACCAATCCCCAAAATGAAAAAATTTCTTTCGGTTGAATAATGATTCCATCGATTCTTTTTGCTGCTAGAGTGAGATTCACGATTTTATTTTCCTGTAGCACCGGATCGCTATCTCCTAGCTTCCTACGCAATAACGATTGATGTTTTTTACATGTAAAGATGAAATTCGTTTCAGATTTCCTCTTTGCAAAACGTTTTCTTTCCCACAATTTTTTTATAAAACGAAAAAATCTCTTTTGCTCAATTCGAACGTAATAAAAAAACGGATGAATCTCTGACAACCTCACTTTTTTCTCCCCTTGCTCTTAATGACCACTTCTCTACTTTATTCATCTTACGCTTGTTTTTATCCTGCTCAACCGTAAATTATATTTTAAGAAAGTGCTCTTTTCATATCGCTTGAATGATAATATATAGATGAACATTCAGAAAAATTAGATTCACTCAAGGAGCTGAACAAATAATGAATAAACGAAGAACCAAAAATCGGTATTCCTTTTTGGCTTGGCTAGTGGCAACAATTATTATATTTATTGCGGTGGTTAACACAATCCCGGGCTTGGTGGCTAACACTTCTAATATCCCGGTTTTGGGAAAGATAATTACAACGGTTGAATTCGGAGAAGAACCAGTTATCAAAAAGGAAAGTGATGAATCTCCGCTAACAGTAGTAAAAACAGAAACTAAAAACGTTTCTGTTTCAGGTAATCCGATTAAGGATTTTTCGTTTGAGAATGGTATAGCTACAGGAGGGCAAATTACCGATAACGTGAATGTAAAATCTATATCTGTCACAAAAGATGGCAACGTTGAGCATCTTAGTATCGGCTTCACACAGAGAGGAGAATTCGACGAACCTCAGCTCGTACCGCCTTTCTTCGAAATTGTGTATCAGAATCGTCCATACACTATGACCTTTTTCATACATGGCGCAAGAGCATTCGATGCGAATGATTTTGAGGATCTTAAAAAAAGTGATTTCGTGGAAGATGCCTATTGGCTCGTTACGCATGATGACTCGTTAATACGATTTGTCGTAGTCTTCAAAGGGCCCGTTTTAATTGAAGGTAAAGAATTTGCAGATCCAGCAAAAATCATATTAAGTATTTCGGAGGATGAGCATACGGATGATACGAAGCGGTATGCTGTCCGGACCGCCCCTTATTTGTTTGGTGGCAAAATTGCAAATTTGGAGGGATTTATGCATGAGGAAGAAGGACTACGCATTCTTCGAGAAAATGGCATTCTATTTTCCTCGTTGGAGAGTGAGTTTTATATAGAAATCGGGTCTTTTGATAATAAGGAAGATGCTGAAAAGAGAGCTGTTGAAATCAATGAAAAGTATGGGCCTGAAATTCATGTGTATGTAGAAGCAAAATAATTCTTTAGATTTCCAAACTAAAAACACACGATGAGTTGCTCACGTGTGTTTTTAGTTTGGCATAAAAATATGATTTTAACGCACCAATTTGTTCATATATTCCACTGATACTATTTCCTTTTCAAAATAAGTATACACTTCTTCCAACTGCAGATTTATTTCTTCCAAGTCAGTTGCTTCATTGAAGAGATACTCATAATATATCGATTCCTGACCTGTTTGAATAACAATCCGAAATATTTGAAGAGGTTGCCGCCCAGCGGTATTTTCATCCGACAAAAGAGGCTCTTCCAAATTATAATTTGCCTGGTTCACAAATATCTTTCCTTTAACTTTATTATCTTTCATCATCATTGCAAAATCCTTCAGTTCATTCAAATCTGCTGTTTGCTTCAAGATAATGCCTCCTTTATTGCTTCACTCCTTATTCCATTCCCTATCCCTCGCATTCTATTCATGGATTCGGCTGCCCTAGTCTCTACACAGTCCATTTATGCTTCTGCTCTATAGAAAGGTATCCAGTCTTTCTTATATAACCATGCAATAGTATTTAAGAGATCGGCGGAAATTTTCTTAGGGAAGTATCGCTTGCAATAAAACTGTCTATACGCCCTTTTAAAGTTTTTCCATTGTTGACAGTCCTTCTTCTGTCTAAAACGCGCAACATCAATAATCTTTATTTCATTTTCTGTAGTTATGAAAATATTACGTAAGTGAATATCAGAAGGGTTAAGACCTCTGGCAGTTGCCAATGAAAGTGCGTAATCGATTTCAGAAATATGTGTAGGCTCTATGACTTTCCCTTGGACTATACAATCAAAAAGTGTAAGACCTTCAATGAAATCAATGACGATAAAATTCGCACCTGACGCATAGATGGAAGGATAATGGACAATATGCTGCAGCTTTCCATAGATGATTGCCTCTTCCTTAGCAATATGAGTATAAGTAGGAAAAAACACTTTCATCGCTTTCATTGTCGACTTTATCCTAAACACGAATGCACTCCTTCCTGTTCCGACGTGAAGTAATGATTCATCGTATTTTAATAGTCGTTTGTTGATATTTATCTGTACTGTTCTAGCAAGTTCTTCATAAGTCTTCAAAATTCGGCCTCCAGTATAAAAAATAAAAAACGATATAACCAATTATTGGTCATATCGCCTCAAAAATAGACCTCTCCAAATAATCGGTAAGGTCTCACAAACAACTTGTTGTTGTCAGCAAAGCCGAGGGCAAATGCCCCGAATTGAAGACTTTGTTGTATAGCTCCTTTTAGTGGATTTTAGTATAAATACAATAAGATTCGGAGTCAAATCATGCGACTTCAATCGGTAAAAATGTAATGTAGCAATGGAATACAAGCAGCAAAGCGAGGGTAAAGAAATGTAATTGCAGAAATTGGAAATTATTATTTTATATAAAATGAAAACCTTTTGCCTTGTACGACGTCTATATCTAGTGGAAATGCCCCTTGCTCAGCAGTTCAATAGGTGATATGATACGCGTGCTAAACAATCTCATTATAGATTTTTATAATTAGGCGGTGATACATTTGAAAAGAATAGATATACGGAAGAAAAAGAAAAAAAAGAAATTCGGTGTTGTGATCAGTATTTTCTTAGTCTTGCTCGGAATTGGAGCTTATTACTGGTTTGATCAGTATAATAAAGGATTGGCATTAGCTGAAGATGGTACATTGTCAGACCAAAACGAGGATTTTGGTATATTTGACGGGCCGGAACCCCAATTCGGCGAAATCAATATCATGTTGCTAGGCTCAGATGCGCGAAAAGATGAAGAAGGCCGTTCAGATACGTTGATGATAGCGAATTACAATCAAAAAACCGAAAAGGTGAAACTAATATCGATTATGCGTGATACGTATGTCGATATACCTGGATACGGAATGCATAAAATGAATTCCGCCTATACTCTCGGCGGACCCGAACTCGTACGCCAGACGATCAAGGAAAATTTCAACTTGGATGTACATTATTATGCGATGGTAGATTTCAAAGGCTTTCCTAAAATTGCAGATATTATCGCACCAGATGGTATCGAAGTCGACATTCCATATACAATGTCACATGGAATTTACATGACGCTACATCCCGGAGTGCAAAGGCTGCAAGGTGAGCAACTATTAGGTTATGTCCGTTTCCGGCACGATAGCCAAAACGACTTTGGCCGTGTAGCGCGCCAGCAGGAAGTGCTTTCAAAATTGAAGGAAGAAGCAGTGGGCATGCATAGTCTTATGAATTTACCGAAGCTATTAGGAGCTACAAACGCCTATATCGACACGAATCTGGACAAGATGACAATGCTTTCCATAGGCAAAGGGATTTTGGACAATAAATCCGAAAAAATAGATACACTTCGAATCCCGGTCGACAACTCCTACAGCCCTGAAAGGGTCAATGTTGGTGAAGTCCTTAAAATTGACTTTGATAAGAATAAAGAGGAATTGAATAAGTTCTTGGAAGGTACAACTAAAATAGTGGACAAAAATGATAATGGAATTAAATAAAACGAGGTATCCCGATATTCCCGGGATACCTCGTTTTATTTTGTTGGTCGTTCTGGGAGCTCGTCTTCCCTTCTAAAGAAACCGAAAATCCCGACCGTTTGAACGATATTTGTGAAAGCTTGTGGATCAACTTCGTTAATGATCTTCTCTAGGTCATATAATTCATACCTCGTAATGACCAAATAGAGCATGCTTTTATCTTCCTTCGAATAAGCGCCTTTGGCAGGAACAATTGTGATGCCACGAACCATTTTCTGATGAATCGCCTCTTGCATCTCATCAGCCTTATGAGTGATGATCATTGCCGTCACCTTCTCATGACGGGTATGGATCATGTCGATGACTGAAGTTGTCACATAGAGCGCTACCATCGTATATAACGCATTTTCAGGCTCATATAATACGCCTGCAAGGACAATGATAATTCCATTTAGCAACAAAAAATATGTTCCAATCGGTTTATCCTGCAGTCGAGACAAGACCATCGCTACAATATCCATTCCGCCTGTCGATGCACCAAGCTTCAAAGATATTCCGACGCCTACACCTGCGATCACTCCCCCGAATACAGCATTCAGAATAATATCATTGGAAAGGGAAAGAACCGGCAATATCTCGAGAAAAATTGTCGTAAATACGACCGATACGATGCTGTAAATGGTAAATCCTCTTCCAACTTTGAACCATCCTAAGATAATTACCGGAATGTTGAATAGAAACAGGAGAATACCGGTACTGATTGAGATGCCCAGTTGATCATCCAATATGCTTGAGACTAATTGAGAAGCCCCAGCAAATCCACTTGCATATACATTCGCATTGATCAGGAAAAAGTTCAATGAAATCGCCATCAGTAAAGAACCGAATATGACGACTAAGATTCGTTTAACTTCAATAAAAAACATAAGTACCTCCTCATACAGATATAGCTATTTGATTATACTTCATTGAAATCAAAATTTCCTTCATTGACCATTAAAAAAACACCAGTGGGCTGGTGTTTATGAACTGATTGTCTGTTTTTTATATTCAGTATAGAAGAAGGAAGCAATTCCAAATAAGAAGATGAGGGAAGTAAGTCCGATCAATGCCCCTTGCATGTCAAATCCTTTAATAAGGGATATTGCTGAAATGCTGACGACAGAACCTGTCAACAGCGCCAAAATGATAATGCGAAGCATAAACATTGTCCTCTCCTTCTTTTATGATTGAGAAACATTCTCAAATACATTTTACTTTAAGTGAGAAGATTTATCAATAAAAAATGGGACACCTTAATTATTATGCCACAGTAACACTTACTATGAATTTTTTATTGGTGTTCATAAATTGAGTCTTGTATTTCGTATAGCGAAGTATATAATTCAGATTAGTATGTTGTTCAAATGAATAGAAATGTGGAGAGATTATGCGTACATATAATGAGAAGATCAGCATTTACCATGGGATGGCTTCGACCATTGCATTAAATTTTTCAAACAACTTTTTTCCGATTTTCGCAATAACTATGCTTAGCGCAACCAATTACCAAGTCGGCCTAATCAGTTCGCTGCCGCCACTAATGGCATTGATTATGACGATACCTGCTGCAATTTTATTGAATAGATCGCAAGCACAGAAAAAGCTCGTGGCGCTTTCGGTCTTACTGGCGAGGCTCATGTTCCTGTTCATTATAAGTATTGTCTACTTGCCCTCCCCATCGACGCATGCATGGATCTTTTTAGTCGTTATCGCCATTATGAGTTTGCCGAATACAGTTGCCAATATTGGGTGGCAAACTTTCATTAGCGATCTTGTAGAGGAATCAAGGCGCGGTGCATTTTTCAGCGACCGGAACAGATTGTTGACGATTGTAGGCTTGCTCTCAACACTTGTAATCGGGATTTTAATGAAGGATGCATCCGCTAGCGTGACAGCCTACCAATTATTGTTCGGATTTGCTTTTTGTTTTGGCATGCTCGAAGTATACTTATTAATGAAGCATGAAGAAGAGCCAGTAAAAAATGATGGATCTTCAGTGAAGAAGAAAACGATGGATTGGTCAATTTTCAAGCATAAGAATTATGTGTCTTTCTTGATAGCTGCGCTTTTCTTTAATTTTGCATGGCAGATGGCGTGGGGAGTTTTTAATATTTATCATGTCCGATACGTCGGTGTAACCATTTTCTGGGTCAGCATGTTCGCTGTCGGTAACATGTTGGCGCAGTTCCTCTCCTTCCCCCTTTGGAAAAAATGGGCGGAAAAAAGGTCGAATACTTTGGTCTTTGTATGGGCTGCGGTCGGGATGGCGACGACTCCGTTTCTAACAGTCCTTTCGACAAATTTGTATTATATCGCGATTGTCCAGACTTCATCGGGATTTTTCCTGGCAGGCGTCGTGTTATTACTATTCAACTTGCTGTTGGAACAGTCTCCTGATCATGTAAGGACATATTGCATAACGACTTATAATGTTTTATTGTCGATCATCGCCTTTATAGCGCCTCAAATCGGCATCTGGTTGCTTGAGCAGTGGGATGTTGAAATTGCTATGTATATTAATTCTGCTCTTCGATTGTTGAGTGCTGGATTGTTTTTTATCGTCTATCTCAAATTCACTAGAAAATCCAAATTGATCAATTAGCTTTCAATATAAGATAAGATGTCAAAAAGAGCCCATTCCCTAGGGCTCTCAGCCTGTTGACAAACGCTCGCATCCGTTGTTGCTCGTGTCGCTCGTCCGCTCATGAACTTTAGTTCTATTCGCGTCTTCGCTCCACTTCGCGCCTAGGATGACAAGCGTTTTCAATCAGGCTGAGGGATATGTCTATTAATCGTATTTATCCCTAAAACATTCTAAAAAGATTATCCTCTTAATGGTTGCTGCTTAGTTCCGGTGATTGACAGCCGTAGGAGTAGGCAAGGCAGTAGAATCCATGTTTCTCTAATATTGGCTTGCTCATCGGACTTGCATCAACAGTTAGAAATTGATATCCCTTTTCTTTTGCTTTATTAGCTCGTACAGATAAAAGAGATGTATAAAAGCCCTTGCCTCTATACTCCGGTAAAGTAGAGCCACCCCATAAACTTGCGAATGAAGAATTCTTCTCAAAATAAATCCATGCCGCACTGACGAGTCGGTCATCATCATATATTCCATACAGATATAGAGAATCCGGATCATTTTGCTTGTCTCTCCATAGTCGGTTCCCTAACTCTTCATGGGATTCCTCCCAAATGATATCTATTAAAGATATCATCTCCCTGATCCCCTTCTCATCAACTATTTCCTTCACGTAATTCTTTTCTTCCCGTTGAAGCAATGTATGCGTATCATTAATATCCATGACCATAAGAGATTCTCGAGGTTCAATAGTGAATCCTGCCTGTTCGAGAAGCACTTTCAAATCATTCGGCTTATCATAGCTATACACTTTCCATTCAAACCCTACACCTAGTCGATTGAAATAGTTCAATTCTTCTTGGATGGCTTCGCTTGCATTCTCCTCATTAACATAGGAGGCAATAATGAACCCCCTCTCGCCATGCAATGAGACATGTCGGATTACGTGTTCTGTTTCTTCACGACGATAACCCGGTGTATGCAAATTTTTACGAAGTTCTTTGTCAAAAAGTAATAACAAATCTTGTTTGTCCAAATCTACCCCACCAATTCTATTTCGTTTTTCTCTCTAACTATTATGACTACTCGCTATACTTTACCATTGGAATCTTTGAGATGGAATGTCTTTTAGTATCATATATAATGAAATTCAGTAGAAAGGGGATATGTAAATGGCAGAACATCGTTTTTATCTTAAGGCGGACTGGCCAGGATTACGCAATGATATTGGGACAATCGAAACTTTGAACTTAAAGACGGAAGTGTCGATCCCAACCGAAATGGACGGGCCAGGCATTGGGACAAATCCTGATGAAATGCTGCTTGGCGCAGCTGCAACATGTTATATCATCACGCTTGCCGCGATGATGGATAGAAGCGGAGTAGAAAAGAAGAGCCTGACGATGCAGTCAATCGGCGTGGTGGACTTCACAAATGGCGTTGTTACATATAAAAAGATCATACATAAGCCGGAAATCGTTTTAACCAAAGGTATGGCGGATAAGCGGAATGTTGTAGAGCGATTGACATTGAAAGCGGAAACTTCATGTATGATTAGCAGAGCGTTACAAGGAAATGTTGAAGTGATAGTGGAACCGAGCATTAAATAACAACAATATAAAAAGTCTCTCGTCCTAATTTTGGACGAGAGACTTTTTAGTATTTTGTTGACGCATATAAAACTTAGGCGGAATGGGACCATAACCGGTCACTTTCCTGACCTATGTGTCTTATACAAACTCTCTCGGAACTTTAGTTTCCCATGTCCGATTAAAAACTTCCTCTTCACCCTCATACGCGATCAATTTGTTCATCAAATAGAAGTTCTCTTCATCGGCAGTCATGACACTCGTCGTTTCAAGGCTTGTCTGCCATTCACCCCTACCGAGCGACAACGTCCAATCACATTGTACTTTTGCCGATAGAGGCTCACCTTCTTTGACTGAATAAATATTGCGGTTCGTACTCCCGTATTCAACGCCATTGACATGTAGTTTTCTGGCACCTTCGTCCGAAAAGTCATCGAGCGTCCACATGTTTGAAACGAAGTCATGTGTAATGGCGCGTGTCCTTTTTGCATCACGTAGTATGTCTTTTTCCAAAACTGGGGCTGTCTCTGGATGTTTAAAAGGCTCCAGTTCCAGGTCAACCGCTTTCGGTTCCCTGATAGGGAGCGACAAAAATGTCTTTTCTGAAGGATAGACAGTCAAGGTCGCTTCTTCAGGAGATGGCCAAGCATGTGGCCAATACGTAGGTGATATGGCCAATTGCCAGCGATGCCCTTTCTTCAATTTGTGGCCGATTGCATTCAACTCGACAGTGACGCTGTATTTTTCACCTGGCACGAGATGCTCAGGAAACTCATGGCTATCCCTATGTGTAAGGTTCAACAGTCCCCACGTCACACGAGTGGATGAACCATCTGGTGCAACGTCATTTAACCGTACCGATAGTAAAGCATTCGGTTTGTCGGATGAAAGTTCAACAGTGAATGATGGGTGCCCTAAAATATGCACGGATTCATCAACCGGTTCAGAATCGAAAACGACCGCGTAGCCATTTTCATTCCTTTGATCTCCCGGCAAGTCGCCCGGTTGGCCGAACGGACAGAATACGCCCGCATGAAGACCGTGCTGTTGGACACTTTCCACTTTAATTTCATTTGCATCAGTAATTTCTGTTGTCAATACAGAACCGTCCAAATAGTAACGTTTCGTTTCGAGATTAGCTGGAGGCCATTGCTCCTCCGCCACCCAATGGCCCGGTCTAACAAAATAATCGGTTTGAGGAGGGACACTATCTTGAATCCATGCTCTCAGCATCGGTTCCTCCATGATGCCGGTATCTATGCCTTTCAACCAGTGATCCCACCAGCGCAAGCACTCTTGAAGGAATCCGATTTGCGGCCCCGGGACTGCCATTTCCGGATATTCATGCGCCCACGGACCAATTAATCCTTTTCGCGGCCCTTTCAATCCTTCCAATAACCGGGGGATGGCGTTCGTATAGCCATCCGCCCAACCACCTACCGCATATACAGGAATTTCGATGTCCTCGTAATTCTCACAGACAGAACCATGCTTCCAGTAATCGTCACGGTGCTGGTGCCTTACCCATTCCTCAACGAAAGGTGGTGTCTTTTCCAATCGTTCCAACCAATTGTCACGCCATGCTTCTCCGACCATTTCCGGATCAGCGGGACGGGCATTATAGGCAAGCATAGTAGAAGCCCACCATAGCATATCCGAAGCAAGCATCGCCCCCCCTTTATAGTGAACGTCATCGGCATAACGGTCATCCGTTGAACAAAGTGTGATGATCGCTTTTAATGATGGATGGCGTCTCGCTGCCACTTGTAAACCATTGAATCCTCCCCATGATTTACCGATCATGCCAATGCCTCCGGTAAACCATGGCTGTTCGGAAATCCAAGTAAGCACTTCCAATGCATCGTCCTGTTCCTGCTTTAAATATTCATCATACATAATCCCTTCGGAATCGCCAGATCCTCTTAAATCGACACGGATGCTCGCGTAACCATGTCCAGCAAAATAAGGATGACGCAGCGAATCCCTTAATGCAGTAAAGTCATTTTTCCGGTACGGGATGTATTCAAGAATCGCCGGGACAGGGTTTTGGACAGCATCTTCAGGCAGCCAAATCCGTGCAGAAAGACACGTTCCGTCCGACATCGGAATCCAAATATTGTTCATTTCCTTAATCTTTCTCGGAAATTCTGTCCGGACAACCCGGTTTGTTTCACGAACGTTGAAAACCATTATGAAAACCTCCTAAGTGATATCCTGTTTACGCTTTTGGAAAGTCCTGCTTCAGCCATCTTAAAAGAGAGACGACGAGCAGAAGATAGAAAATATAAATTGGCACAGATACGACGACTGCGGACGTTTGGATGACCCGTAATCCGCCGATAAGCAGCAACGAAATGGAGATTGTTGCTAGAACTGCTCCCCAAATCATCCGATGCCATCGTGCTGGCTCTTGCCCCTCCCCCAATTCCTTCGTTGCGATGGCTGAAAGAATATACGTTGCCGAGTCCATCGATGTTGAAAGGAAAATGACCGCCAGTATGACAAAGAACGGCAAGACGATAGCGCTTAATGGCAATGACTTCAAGATGGCAACGATTGATGCAGGTCCTCCGCTTTCGGTTAAGATGTCTTTAACGGGAAGGATATCTTGCAATTGCAAGTTCATCGTATAGCCGCCAAATACCATGAAGTAAATCCAGCCACCGATAGAACCCCAAAGTAGCATATGGGTGATCAGTTGACGGATTGTTCTTCCTCTCGAAATCCTTGCGACGAAAAGTCCCATGAAAGGGGCTGTCGCTGCGAACCAAGCCCAGTAGAATACAGTCCAACCTTGTGGAAAACCGCCTTGGCTGATGGGATCGGTATAAAAGCTCATCATGGCGAAATTCTGGATCATCATGCCGAAGCTGTTAGTGAAGTACGTCAATATGAATAAAGACGGCCCGGCGATGAATACGAATATTGCTAACGCCAATGCTAGATAGACGTTAATGTCACTCAATCTCCTGATTCCTTTATGAAGCCCCAAGTAAGCGCTCGCCGAGTAAACAATTGTTATACAAATGACGATGATGGCATCGAGTGTTAGGGTTTGTTCAATACCTAAAATACTCCCTACTACGGCAGACACCATTGGAACTCCTAAACCGAGCGATGTACCTAAACCTCCGACCAGACTCCAAATGACAAGAATATCAATCAGTTTGCCTAACCAGCCATCCGAATATTTGCCGAGTGCACCGCTAAGAGCGACGCTCATTTTCAAAGAAGGACGTTTTTTAATGAAATAAGAATAGGCGATGACAACTGTCGGGAATGCATATAGTGACCAAGCGGAAATGCCCCAATGAAATAAGCCGTACGTCAATGCCCATTCAGCAGCTTCTTTACTTTCCGCTTCAATCCCGAACGGAGGGCCAGTAAAGTAAAAAATCGGCTCAAGCATTGACCAATACATAATGCTTGTCCCCATACCTGCCGTAAACAGCATTGTCCCCCAACTGAAAGTTGAAAACTCAGGCCTGCCTTCACCTAAGGTAATCTTTCCATAGCGGCTGAATGCCAACCAGATAAGGAGAATAAACAAACCGATTGTCAAAAACTGAAACGCCCAATCCATCTTATACGTAATCGCAGTCATCATTTCATCCAAATAAGGCTCTGCAGTTGATCGATTGACAACTAGCAAAACAGTTGCCGCAATAATGACTGCTAGTGACGCCCAAAAGATAATTGGATCAATCCTCACTTTATTCATATTCCCACCCCTATTTAATTTTTACATTGCAAAACTACCATTCCTTGATTTGATAGCGCTTTCAAAGACAAGTTTCCCTAGTATTGAAAGATTAGATGGAAACACCTCTGATAATCAGATAAGATATACTAATCATGATTATTTATTAATATTGATTATTCTACCACATGAAAAATGATAGAACAATTGTAAAAGGTAAATTAATATTTTGTAAATATTGTATAATGTAAATAATGTATTATGTTTAATGGATTGGAAAGGATGGAGTTGAGGTTATGAGCAACAAGAAAATTCAATTGAGCCGCATGTGGAAATATTTTATTGATGCGACAATGGAGATTATAAACGAGGATGGAATAAATCAAGTAACGATTCGGAAGGTCGCAGACCGTGCCGGATACAACAGTGCGACGATATACAATTACTTTGGTGAAGTATCACATTTGATTTTCTTTGCATCGATGAAGCTGTTGAAAGAATATACGGAGGAAGTTACGGAAAGCATGCAGAAAGGACAAACTTCTTTGGAGAAGTATATGCTTGCATGGGAATGCTTCTGCAGACATTCCTTCCAGCAGCCCGCCATTTTCCATGCAGTGTTCATTATGGATCTTGGGGATCATCCGGAAAGGATGATTGAACGTTATTATGAGATGTACCCTTCTGACTTGATCAATATCCCCGAAGAGTTGAAACCGATTTTGTTCGAACGAAGTATGACGAAAAGAGGAAAGTCACTTTTACAATTGGTAGCACAGGATGGACTGATCGATGAACGACAAGTGGATTCACTTAATGAAATGACTAATCTTTTATGGCAAGGGATGCTCACGAATATATTGAATAACCGGCTGGATTATAGTTTGGAAGAAGCTCAACAAAAGACGTTGGAATACATTAATCAAATGGTAAAAAATGCATTGATCATTAAAAATCCATAGCTAAAAAACCGATGGACGAATCCATCGGTTTTTTTGGTTACGTTATATTTCTTCTATTAACTGTATCAATTAAATTCGGATTCAAGCCGCTTCTTGAATTCTTCTGCAGCACTATATCCTTGCTGTTGTAAATACCAGTTATTTGCTGCCGCCTCAATTAAACCTGCCACATCTCTACCCGGTTGTAGTTGGATTTGGATATGCGGAACAGGAACATCCATATAAGACTTGAATTTCGTGTCCAGTTCAAGTTCATTATTCAATGCATTGTCTTTCCACTCCGTCAATTCAATATCGAGCGCAATTCGACTTTCTTCTTGAAAAGCCGCACGGCCATAAAGCCTGACAACGTTGAGCAGACCGATGCTACGCAACGCCAGGAATTCCTTGTTAGTTTCGTCATGTGTGCCGAGAAGCGTTTGCGGACTAAGTTTTTTCAATACAACGATATCGTCTGCAATCAATCGATGCCCCCTGCCGATCAGTGTATGGGCCGTTTCGCTCTTCCCCACTCCCGACTTTCCACGGAGCAGGATTCCAATGCCAGCTACATTGACACATACGCCATGGACGGCAATTTCAGGTGCCATCTCTTTCGTGACGTAAGCATCTAGCTTGGCGCTCATTTCACTCGTCGAATCAGGTGTCCGTAAGACGGGTATTTGTTCTTCTGTACAATATTGCCTTAAACCAAGCGGTTCTTCCTGATTGGACGTAATAATGATGCAAGGTGGATCATATTGGACAATATTGGCGATTCGGAGCTTGCATTCTTCATCCGAAAGCGTATGCAAGTAATTGATTTCATTCTTCCCTAGAATTTGGACATGTTCCGTCGCAATAAAATCAAATTTATCCATAAACTCCAAGCCCGGTCTTCTGACTTTCGTCTTTTTTAAGATTTTAGTTAGCATATGATGTCCAACAAGGACTTCCAATGAGAATCGCTTTACGATATGTTCAATGGTTACAGTTTTCATATCCAAGCTCGCCTCCTGTTTCTATTCGTTTTGTTCATTTAATTGATTTCATTTTAGTATAACATGTTGAACTGCTAATGCATTCGAGAAGCAATGTATATTTTACTTTCAACATCATTATTGATTTTCGGGAAAGACTATGCTGGAAAGGAGATGAGTGGATGGGAAGCAAAAATCGTCTTTTAGTTCCTGAGGCACGCAAACAAATGGATCAGCTAAAAGTGGATGTAATGAAAGCAAAAGGATATGCAGTGGATGACGACCAACCGGATGCGGTCAAGTTTGAAATTGCAAAGGAATTGGGCATTCCCCTTTCAGACGAATACAATGGCAAACTGACATCGGAACAGGCTGGGAGGATAGGTGGCCCAATTGGCGGAAATATGGTGAAAGAGATGGTCCGATTAGCGCAGGAACAAATGGCAAGAGATAAAAATTGATGAGGAATAAAAAACTTTTGAAATTAGTGTTTATCCTGTTGTAGTGAAGGGTATATGTAGAATACAAGGCAGAACGAAAGTGGATGAGATAGCAAGATGGTCGATTCCACGGAGATTTGCACAGCCTTGGCGGAAAATTTGCTTTACTGGCAAGTGGAACACTCGTCCGGGGATAAACAGTATTGTTCCGGCCACTTTAAGTACGGTAAGAGGTAAGTTTTTTGTGGAAGTGCAACTTGAAGCTGACACCCATTATGGTCATTAATGAATAGGACCAAACTTTTTAAAGTCAGGGGTCAGATCGATCAAACTGCACTGACGGGCGTTTACTGTTTGTCAGGAAAAACAGTTTGAAGCAAGTGAACAAACAATCAAATTTTCCGGTGCGGGAAAGAAGAGCATGGTCTGATATTGGGATCATGCTCTTTTTTTGCGGATTTACAAGTTCTTTTCCCTCAATTATTTCTTCATAAAATATTTACGACCGACTTTTTCAACTAATCCAGGAGTGAGTGCATACAGTTTGCTTGTGAGCCCCATAATGCCGGGTAGATTAATTTCACGGACAGGTTTGTCAATTATCCGAATGACTGCATCCGCGACAGTGTCGACTTGCAGCAAATGTCTGCCGACTGAAGTACGATAACTTCCCGTTTTGTCAGCCATGTCTATGAATGGCGTATCAATCGGACCCGGATGAATGACGGAAACATTGATGTCGAACGGGGCAACCTCCATGCGCAAAGCATTCGTATAACCGATCAAAGCATGCTTAGTCGCCGCATAAACGGAGGCTTTCGGTGTCGCCACTTTTCCTGCCTGCGACCCGATATAAATGAGATGCCCTTCCCGTCGATCCAACATTTGCGGAAGGACCCGCTTCGTCAGTCCGACTGGGGCAATGAAGTTTGTATCTATCATCGATTGGATTTCTTCATCAGACAATACATGGGCGGCTTCGAAACGCCCTACCCCAGCTGAAAAGATGACGACATCCAATGGGCCGGTCTGTTCCAATAAGCTTTCCATCTCTGCCGTATTTGTAATATCTGCAGGAATGGCAATCGCCCCTTCATTTTGCAATTCCCAAAGTTTATCCGGTGCCCTTCCCGTTGCATAAACAGTGTACCGATTGGCGTCAGCTAACAGCCGCATCGCAGTTGCATAGCCGACACCGCTCGTCGCCCCGGTTACTAAAACGGTCTTACGTTTGTTCATAATACAAAATACCGCCTTCTCCAATCGTTTCTCGTACGAGTCCTTTTGATACTAAATAATCTGTTTGTCCGATTGTCTCGGATAGTGTTAGGCCAAGTTCCTTTTCATAGACAGACGGGAACAATTGCTGTGTCAGCTCATAAATCGTCCTACTTCCATCATTTAGCATAGAGTGTACTTTCATTGCCCGTTCATGTTGTTTTTGAAGTCTTGATTCGATAAGAGGATGGACATTCCGAACTTCATTTCCATGACCGCCGTAAACGATATTAACCGGCAGATCTAACAGCCGTGTCAAAGAAGCATTGTATTGCAATAACGACTTCGGACGCTCTGCGGCACGGTCCGCAGGAGGTTCGATTAAAGGATTGGACGATACTTTTTCCAGTACAAGGTCTCCCCCAATCATCTCCCCTGTCTTTTCATTGAATAAAACAATATGGCTTTGAGCATGTCCGAGTGTTTCCAGGACAGTCCAGCCTGGATGCCCTGTCCACTCGTCGCCCTCTCCGATTGTCCTGTCCAGCGTCCGGTCCCCCATCAAACGTATCGGCCTTTTCATCTTTTCCACCCAATTGAAATAGACCTCCGGCACGCCTTCTTCCTTTAGACATTGCAAATAAAAGCGATCATGGTACTCCATGAATGCCTGATCCCTTTTCAGCCATAGGTTGTTATACGGATGACCGACGACTTCGGCTTTATCAAAGGCATCCATCCAGCCGGCATGATCGGGGTGATGATGAGTCAGAACGACTTGCTCAATATCATTGAATGTATAACCAATTTCTTTCAGACCGCGTTTTAACGCATCATATGCCTCCGGTGTTTTAGGTCCCGCGTCAACAAGTGATAAAGCATCCCCTTTGACGACAAAAGAATTGACATCGCCTACGGCAAACGGCGTTGGAATTTCGATTTTATGTATCATATAAGTAAACTCCTTCAAATTCCATCAGTTTTAATAATGAATGGATATTCAGTCCATTGTACCTCTTTTCTTCAGCTACGTCACTCATGGCAAACCCAATCTTGAAACCTTTAATCGATTAATCCGTAGTATACTATAATGACGATAATTTTTTCCTAGGGGGATGAATATGGGAATTTTTAATTTTTTTAAGAGTCAATTCATTGAGGTCATAGAATGGACGGACCAAAATTCCAATACAATGGTTTACCGTTTTCCTGTGCAAAATAACGAGATAAAAATGGGCGCAAGCTTGATCGTTCGTGAATCGCAAGTAGCTGTATTCGTGAATGAAGGCGAAATTGCCGATGTGTTCACGCCAGGGCATCATGTTTTATACACACAAAACATGCCTGTTTTGACGAAATTGAAGTCATGGAAAACCGGGTTCAATTCCCCGTTTAAGGCTGAAGTTTATTTTGTGAATACGAAGCAGTTCATTAATCAAAAATGGGGAACTTCCAATCCGATTATGATGCGTGATGCGGATTTCGGGATGATTCGTTTGCGTGGCTATGGCATCTATTCGTACAGAGTTTCCGATGCTGCACGTTTTTTAAAAGAGCTGTTTGGTACGAACAGTTCGTATGATACGAGCAGCATAGAAAATCACTTGAAAAAGACAATCCTTTCCGGATTGACAGATCTATTTGCGGAATCGCAAATACCTGCACTTGACCTTGCCATGCACTATGACGAACTAAGCGTACAAGGTAGGGAGAAGATGAAGGAACGCTTTGCTGAATTCGGCTTTGAAATCACTTCCCTCTTTATTGAAAATTTGTCACTACCAAAAGAAGTAGAGGAAGCTATGGACAAGCGGACGACGATGGGTGTTCTAGGGAATATGAATACGTACACGCAATATCAGGCAGCCGAAGCGATCCGTGATGCCGCCCAGAACGAAGGTGGCGGTATGGCGGCCACTGGTGCCGGCATCGGAGCGGGCGCTGCTATCGGTAATGTGATGGCTGGAGCTTTCTCCGTAAATCAGCAACATGCAGCCCCTTCGGCCGAACCGGCAAAAATGGCTTGCCCACACTGCCAGGCGGAAATTCGGGCGTCGGCGAAATTCTGTCCTGAATGCGGAACTTCTGTTCAAGAGAAGAAAGTCCCGTGTGTCAATTGCCAAGCGGAAATCAAAGAAGGTTCTAATTTCTGTGGTGAATGCGGCGCAAAACAAGCGACAGAGAAAAAATGTGCGGGATGCGGCGCAACAAATGGACCGACAGCAAAGTTTTGTGGAGATTGCGGAGATAACCTTGAAGGCTGAACGTGACGGGGTGACGGAATGACGAATGCAGACAACGAATTCCTGGAAGTTGAGACAATTGAAGAAACAGAAGTAAATCAATGTGGTTCATGCGGAGGAAATGCTGTATACGACCCTGTTTCCCGAGGTTTGAAATGCCCTTTTTGCGGAACTGAAGTGGAAATTAAAGCAACCCGTGAAAATACGAAAGAACACGACTATTTGGATGCATTAGATCTGGCAGATCATAGTTGGAGCAAAGAGAAACGGGTCTTTAAATGTGATAATTGTGGCGCGGAAACATTGTTGGATAATGATAAAGTTGCTGATTTCTGCACATTTTGCGGTTCCTCTCATATTGCCGTCACGGATCATGATGCGGGTATTAAACCGGCATTGGTGCTTCCCTTTCAAATATCAAAAGAACAAGCTGTTGAGAAATTCAAAGCATGGATATCCAAGAGATATTTCGCCCCTTCAAAATTGAAGAAAGATTATGAGCTGCAAAAAATCAGTGGTGCATATATCCCTTATTGGACGTTTGACTCCGATACTAAGTCCTCGTATACAGTGAAAATTGGAACGTACTATTATGTGACCGAGACAAGGACTGAATATATCGACGGAAAAGCCGAGCAAGTTACGGAGCAGGTCAGGAAAATAAGGTGGCGCACACAGTATGGCACCTATAATGAATTTTTCGATGATGTATTAGTTAAGGCATCACGTAATGTCGCCTCCGGTTTAATCGACAAAGTAGAGCCTTTCCAACTTGGAAGCTTACTCGACTATAGGACGGAATATTTATCAGGCTTCCTTGCAGAGCGATATTCCATACCTTTAAAAGAGGGTTGGTTTTCCGCTCGTGGCATTATCGATCAACGGATAAGGAATGGCATTCTTCGAAAGGAAACGGGGGATGAAGTTAGAATTGTGAAAGTAGACACGACATATGACGGGATAACGTTCAAGCATATTTTGCTCCCGCTCTGGATTTCGTCCTTCACCTTCAACAATAACGTGTACCGCTTCCTTGTGAATGGGCAGACGGGAAAAGTAAGCGGCAAAGCACCGATCAGCGTGTGGAAAGTAATGATCACTGTTCTTGTCATTTCTTTTGTCATCGGCATCGTATATATGTTCCAAGACTTTTTATAATTGTTGACTTTTGTCTGACAACGTGCAATAATCTCTTTAATTTACAATACTTGAGCGTTGACGAAGACGAGTAGAGGTAGTGAAGGACAAAGGAAGTGCGGTCACCGACTGAGAGCCGCTATCCCTCTCCTACCCCGAACCTGCTTCTGAGCTGCCATGGAAACATGGCCGTCCCTTTCACGTTACGAAAGTTTGAAAGTTGTGCCGGATCATTTCGGCAAATTTAGGTGGTACCGCGGAAACATGCGTTTTCGTCCTGATTGCATCGGGACGGAAGCGCTTTTTTTATTCACTAGAAAGGATTGATGAGGATGGGAACAATCGTTTTCGTAGGAGCCGGTTCAATGGCAGAGGCGATTATTGCTGGTATACTTGCTAATGAAGTCATGCTGGCCGATGATGTCTATGTGATGAACAAATCGGATGATGAGAGGCTAGCATACATGCAAAAATCATATGGGGTTTCACTTATTTGCCAAGATAGAAATGCATTGCGTGAAGCAGAACTCATCGTCTTAGCAACAAAGCCAAAAGATATCCAACAAGCAATGTGTGATATTGCTGATACGATCAATAAAGATGCGGCTGTTTTATCCGTAATTGCCGGTGTGTCGATCAATACGATTGAGAATGGCCTAGGCACCCGCCCAATCGCCCGATCTATGCCAAATACATCGGCGACCATCGGCAAATCCGCAAGCGGGGTTACAATGAATGCTTCAGTCGATCCACATATGCGAAAGCGCATTTTTGAACTGCTGTCATCGATTGGCGTTGTGAAAGAAGTTGAAGAGGATGAGTTGCATACAGTTACGGCTTTGTCCGGCAGCGGCCCTGCATATGTTTATTACATGGTCGAGGCAATGGAAGAGGCGGCGATCGCAAAGGGACTTTCTAATGAAGTGGCTCGCGAACTGGTCATCCAGACATTCGAAGGTGCGGCAGCGATGTTACGGCAAACTGGTGATGAACCTCAACTGTTGAGAAAAAATGTGACAAGTCCGGGTGGTACGACTGAAGCCGGATTGAAAGCACTTGAGAATCGACTATTTAAAGAGACGATCCAAGAGTGCATCAACAGTGCGGAAATTCGTTCCCGGGAACTGGGAGCGTTGTCTTGAATAATTACTAGGAGGAGATTATTGTAATGGCAATGTTATTTACACCTTATTCGATTCGCGGGGTAGAATTTAAAAATAGGATTGTCATGGCACCGATGTGCATGTATTCAAGTCATAACTTAGATGGTAAAGTTGAAGATTGGCATAAGATTCACTATGCCACTCGGGCTGTCGGGCAAGTCGGATTGATTATCGTGGAAGCGACTGCCGTATTGCCGGAGGGCCGGATTTCGGATCGGGATCTTGGCATTTGGAGCGATGACCATGTGGAGGGACTGACTGACATTGTACGTCTTATGAAGCAGCATGGTTCGAAGACAGGTATCCAGCTTGCGCATGCCGGCAGGAAGGCTACGGTGGATGGCGATATTTATGCGCCGAGTGCAATTCGCTTCAATGAACAGTATAAAACACCAGTCGAAATGTCGCTTGAGGAAATCGAGGAAACAATTGTCGCTTTCAAAGATGCTGCTGTCCGGGCGAAAAAAGCTGGTTTTGATGTCATCGAGCTTCATGCCGCCCACGGCTATTTGATCAATGAATTCCTCTCGCCGCTTGCAAATGAGAGAAATGACGATTATGGCGGACCTTCTGAAAATCGATATCGCTTTTTGCGCGAAATCATCGATTCTGTCCGTTCAGTTTGGAACGGTCCTTTATTCGTCCGTATATCCGCAGAGGATTATGCAGATGGCGGAATGACGACTTCTCAATACATCGAAATGGTGAATTGGATGAAAACGCAAGATGTCGATTTGATAGATGTCAGTTCGGGCGCTGTAGTTCCCGCTAAAATCGATGCGTATCCTGGCTATCAAGTGCCGTTTGCGGAACAGATAAAAAAAGAAAGCAGTATTGCGACAGGCGCTGTCGGCTTGATTACGACCGGGTTGCAAGCCGAGGAAATTTTGAAGAACGGCCGAGCAGATGTTGTATTATTAGCCCGCGAATTGCTCCGCAACCCATATTGGGCTTATACGGCCGCGAAGGAATTGGGCGTGACGATTGACCCGCCTAAGCAGTATGATCGAGGATGGACTTTTAATAAATAAGGAAAGCTGCCGCTTGTCAAAGATGACTGCGGCAGCTTTATTTTTTTATCAACTGTTCGTTTTTCCACTCAAAGTGACTGAAGTCTTCTGCAATGTGGACGTTCGGAAAAACCGCTTTGCCTTGCTCCTGTAAAATACCGATATCAGCTGGCATGAAACGTGCACTAATATGATTCGCGATAAGCGCCTTCACATTTGCCTCATTCGCTGTTCGTGCCGCATCACCTATTGTAGAATGGCCGTACTCTTTCGCAAGGTCACCTGTTTCAATATCAAATGTTGCTTCATGGATAAGAATGTCTGCTTCTTCCGCCAATTCGACAGCGGCTGAACAGTATTTTGTATCTCCGAGGACAGCAACTGTAAACCCATTTTGCGGTTCACCCGTGACATCTCTGCTATAAACGATTCGCCCATCAGCGAGCTCGACGTCTTCTCCATCTTTCAACTTTTTTAATAAAGGACCTTTTGGGACTCCTGATTCTAATGCTCTATCTACAAGTAGCTTTCCGGGCAACGGCTTTTGCTCAATTCTAAAACCAAAACATTGGATGACATGTTGGAGTTCTTGTGTAGACACAATAAATTGATCATCTTCAAAGATCACTCCTTCCTCGATCTCTACAATTTTCAATGGATAGGTCAAATGGGTTTTCGTTAGACGAAGCGTAGTCGTTATCCACTCCTTAATACCGACCGGTCCGTAGATGATCAATTCATCTTCACCACCTAAAAAAGATCGCGACCCAAGGAAGCCAGGCAAACCGAAAATATGGTCACCATGCAAATGTGTGATGAAAATCTTATTGATTTTCCGTGGTTTGATTGACGTTCTTAGCAGTTGATGCTGCGTCGCCTCGCCGCAATCGAACATCCAATAGCCACCTTGCTCTGCAGATAGATTGACGATCATCGACGATGTGTTGCGTTGCTTGGATGGCATGCCGGCTCCGGTTCCTAAGAATAATAGTTCCATTACGATCGCCTACCTTTCTCCTAGCCCCCGTTTTACGGAATTTGGACCAAATTTTTTCTCTAGTTCTGTGACAAGCTCTTCCATTTTTGCTTCTTTTGCGTACTTCTCGAAGTTTTCAAATGATAATTGCTCATTCAATTCATTAATCGGAATGACATTGGATACCGTAATTCCTAATAGCCTGATCGGATCCCCGTCCCAATGCCGTTTGAAAAGTTCTGCTGCTTCTTTGTACAGATCCTCCGCTTTGTAAAGCGGATTGATCACTGTCCGGCTTCTTGTGAAGTTCCGCCAATCGGACGTCCGGATTTGTATCATGACGACCGTACCCGCCAGCTGTCGCCTGTCTAATCGCTGTGCGACTTTCACGGATAACTGCTTGAATACTTCGAGGCATGCAGACAGCTCCGTTTCGTCAATCGGCAATGTCGTCGAGCTTCCGACACTCTTCCTTTCTTCCGCCGCGTCAGGATCGACTGGCCGATGATCGATTCCGTTCGCCCGCTTTCGCAGTCTAATGCCGTTTTTCCCCATCGTGCCTTTAATTAATGATTCGTCTGCTTTCGCCAAATCCCCGATTGTTATAATGCCGATTTCATTTAGACGCTTTTCTGTGCTTTTTCCAATCCCGTGCATCTCTATAACAGGCATTGGCCATAAAACATCTGGCACTTGCCTCTTACGTAAAATCGTAATGCCCATTGGCTTTTTCATATCGGAAGCAGTCTTTGCCAGAAACTTATTTGGCGCAATTCCGATAGAGCAAGGAAGGTCCAATTCATTTAGGATTCGCTGCTGCATATGCTCCGCAATTTGAATGGCACTCGTCAACCCACCGATATTTGTAATGTCGATATACGCTTCGTCGATCGAGACAGGCTCGACAAGATCGGTATAAGAACGCAAAATCGAAAAAACAGCATTGGAAGCTAACCGGTATTTTTCATGGTCCGGCGGCACGATGACGAGATGGGGACAAATCCTCTTCGCCTCGCCGACTGACATCGTCGTGTAAATGCCAAGCGCCCTCGCCTCGTATGAGCAGGTGACGAGGATGCCCCGTCGCTCTTTAGGATTTCCAGCAACCGCCATCGGTATCCCTTTCAATTTCGGATCATGCGCCTGCTCGACAGAAGCGAAAAAGCTATTCATATCAAGATGAAGGATGACTTTCGCCTGTGCATTCGGGACAGTTGTCATTTGCCTCACCTCCATCACTTCATTCAAAAAACCGGATGGATGCAGCCATCCGGTTCTACATTATTTTTCCTGCATACGTTTTGCTTGCACGTATTCCCCGATTTCATCCATCCCTGACAACGTCCGTGATAGTATTTCAGCATCGACAACGGTGATCATCCGATCTTCCAGATTGGCGACTGTCTTGAAATATGGCGTTCTTGAATAGGCCATCAACCCAGATGAAGTCAATTTGCTTTCCGGGATATCCAAAATCTCTTTAGCATCAAGAACGAGTAATCCAATAAATAGATTTTCGGTTTGCACGACAACAATTCTTGCGTTCGGATCATCTTTCGCAGAATTGCCGTAAAGGATCTGCTGAAAGTCCAATATCGGCACCAATTCACCTCTGATTTTCATCAACCCAAGCATATACTCTGGCAAATGTGGAATCGGATTTACCCGTTCAAGTTTTTCAATTGAAACGACAGTATCTACAGGCAATGCATATTCCTCTTGCCCGCATTGAATGATTACCGCTTTCAAGTCGCTCAACGGTCAAGCCCCCTTAGTCGCACAAATGCGAACTATTTCAATCAATAATTCAGTGAGCTTATTCAATTCTTCCACTGGCATCCGCTCATTTTTCGTATGGATTTCCTCATAGCCGACCGACAATGTCACTGTTGGAACTCCCATCCCATTGAATACGTTGCCATCGCTTCCGCCGCCGCTAGTCATGAGTTCAGGTTCTCTGCCGACATTACGTATCGCTTCCATTGCCGTTTGCACGACTTCTGCGTCTTCATTGAAGCTGAAGCCCGGATACATGAGCTTCACTTCCGTTTCAGCTTTGCCGCCCATAGCAGCTGCGGTCTTTTTAAATGTTTCAACCATGTGGGTAGTCTGTTTTTCGAGCTTATCGGAATTGATGGAACGGGCTTCCGCTAGAATACGGACTTCATCACAGACGATATTTGTCGCTTGTCCCCCTTCGAAACGACCAATGTTTGCCGTCGTCTCTGAGTCCACTCGGCCAAGAGTCATCGCAGCAATCGATTTGGCAGCGATATTGATCGCTGAAACTCCTTTTTCAGGCGCTACTCCTGCATGTGCCGTCTTGCCATGGATTGTCGTCCAAAGTTTTGCCTGATAAGGGGCAGCAGTAACAATACCGCCCACTTTTCCATCACTATCGACAGCATAGCCATACTTCGCTTTCAGCAGTGACGGATACATCGCTTTTGCTCCGACAAGTCCACTCTCTTCTCCTGCGGTAATGATAAATTGGATATCGCCGTGCGGCTTGCCTTCTTCCTTCAACACTCTTGCCATTTCAAATAGAGCGGCAATCCCAGCCTTATCGTCCGCACCTAAAATAGTCGTGCCATCCGAATAAACATACCCGTCTTCACGCAGTTCCGGCTTGATCCCTTTACCGGGAACGACAGTGTCCATATGGCATGTAAAATAAATTGGATCAGCACCTTCGACTGTTCCTTTCAATGTTGCAATCAAGTTTCCGGCGCCGTGTCCTGTCGCATCTTTAGAGTCGTCCTCCACTACTGTGAATCCGAGGTTTTCCATTTTCTCTTTTAATACTGTGACAATTCCTTCTTCATGCTTCGTTTCAGAATCAATCTGTACAAGCTCAAAAAACTCATCTAATAGCCGCTGTGCATTCACTATGCATCTCTCCTTCGATTTCGTCCGATTACAATGGGATATTGCCATGTTTCTTTCTAGGTCTCGTCTCTTGCTTATTTCTCATCATTTCAAGTGCCTGCAAAAGCTTGATGCGTGTCTCACGAGGATCGATAACGTCGTCTACCATTCCATGGGAAGCAGCGACATACGGATTTGCAAACTTCGCCCGGTATTCTTCAATTTTTTCGGTTCTCGTCGAATCCGGATCGTCACTATTTGCGATTTCCCTTGCAAAAATGATGTTTGCTGCACCTTCAGCTCCCATGACTGCAATTTCCGCGTTCGGCCATGCATAGACAATGTCCGCGCCGATCGCTTTTGAGTTCAATGCCACATAAGCTCCACCGAATGCCTTCCGTAAAATGACTGTGATTTTCGGAACAGTAGCTTCCGAATAGGCATAAAGAATTTTTGCACCATGGCGAATGATGCCCCCGTGCTCCTGCTTCACTCCTGGGAAGAACCCCGTAACGTCCTCAAACGTGATGACAGGGATATTGAACGAATCACAAGTCCTGATGAATCGGGCAATCTTGTCTGATGAATTGATATCCAATCCTCCAGCCATCACTTTTGGTTGGTTGCATATTAACCCGACCGATTCGCCTTTCATTCGGGCAAATCCGACGACTGCATTCTTCGCGAATTCCGCCTGCACTTCGAGAAACGAATCTTCGTCGACGACTTGTTCGATGACTTTGCGGACATCGTATGGGCGAATCGTTTCGAAAGGCACGACATCCGCTAAATCGTTGCGATAATCATCATGGGAGTCGGTTTCAAGAACTG
The DNA here is from genome assembly GCF_047228845.1 of Sporosarcina pasadenensis. NCBI lineage: Bacteria > Bacillati > Bacillota > Bacilli > Caryophanales > Caryophanaceae > Sporosarcina > Sporosarcina pasadenensis. The sequence goes on along the minus strand of NZ_JBFEGM010000001.1, from coordinate 1,915 downwards.
GAGCTTTTTCATTATTGTTTTGTGGAAGGTAGGAAAGGAGATTTCGGACTTGTTCCAATACCGTCTTCTCGTCTTTTCCACGAAAATGAGCGTTTCCGCTTATTGAATTATGTACTTTCGAACCGCCTAAATCTTCGGATGAGATCTTTTCACCTGTCACCGTTTCAATGACTTTCGGGCCTGTAATGAACATCTGACTCGTTTCGTCTGTCATAAATACAAAATCAGTGATTGCTGGAGAATATACAGCACCACCTGCACACGGCCCTAAAATGACGGAAATTTGTGGGATAACCCCTGAATAAATCGCATTGCGATAGAAAATTTCGCCGTACCCGTCCAGTGAAACGACTCCTTCTTGGATACGTGCACCCCCAGAATCGTTCAAACCGATGAAAGGTGCGCCATTCTTCGCAGCCAAGTCCATGACGTTCGCAATTTTCATGGCATGCATTTCACCTAGCGCACCGCCAAATACAGTGAAATCCTGTGAAAACAGATAAACTGGGCGTCCGTCGATTTTCCCGTATCCAGTCACGACGCCGTCTCCTGGCCCCATCTGCTTATCCATGCCAAAATCACGTGTCCTATGTATGACGAAAGGATTCAACTCGACAAACGATCCTTTATCGAGCAAAAGATCGATTCGTTCCCGAGCGGTCAGTTTGCCTTTTTCATGTTGTTTGGCAATCCTTTCATCGCCTCCACCTAATTCAATTTCCCGTTTCCTGTCGTATAATTCATTAATTTTATCATAAATGTCCATTCGACTTCTCCCCTTTGTCACATAGTTCATAAAGCACCCCGAAAGATGACTTCGGATGCATGAATGCCACTTCTGCACCGCCTGCGCCCGGCTTCGGCTCATCTTGCAGCAATTGAATACCCTTTTTCTTTAACTCTTCCATCCGCGTACGGATATCAGTAACTCCGAATGCGATATGGTGGATGCCTTCCCCGCGTTTTTCAAGGAATTTTGCAATCGCGCCTTCTTCACCGATCGGCTCAAGGAGCTCAATTTTACAATTTCCCGCATCGATGAACGCCACTTTCACTTTTTGACTTTCAACCTCTTCAATTCCAAGCAGTTTCAAACCAAGTGTTTCTGTATAATATGGCAAGGTATCTTTCAAATTTTTAACGGCAATTCCGATATGATCAACTTTTTTCATTCGTACGCCCCCCTTTCAATCCATTGTAACGTTTTCTATTTAAATCCGCTACATCTTGAGAATTTTAAGGAATCTGTTAAAATGGAAGTATCTATAACGTGAGGAGATTTGCCAAATGAGCAATAAAAAAGTACAGAAGTTTGTCGTCTTACTAATGGTAGCGGCTATGGTCGCTTCAAGTATCCTTTTCGGCTTGAGCATGATATTATAAAAATGAAAAACTAACCTGCTTGGACTGCTTCAGACTGTAGACAAACACCATGAATGTGGGTGTTTGCCTACAGTCTTTTTTCTTTTAAAATAGAGATAAAGCTACAATGTTGATTTCCGCTGCGAGCGGACGCTTTCCAATCGAACAGCGCAGTGTTCGATTTGCAGAAATATTACTATTGGTATGACAGATATTTAACCTTCGGTTATATTGTCAAACATAAAAAAACCATCCCCCACAGGGGATGGCCTTTGCCCGGCGACGTCCTACTCTCACAGGGGGAAGCCCCCTACTACCATCGGCGCTGAAGAGCTTAACTTCCGTGTTCGGTATGGGAACGGGTGTGACCTCTTCGCCTTCGTCACCAGACTATGTATGAACGATGCTTGTTCGTTCAAAACCGGATAAAACCAACATTGTCGCTGAACGTCAAGTTCAACCGTACTTAAGTAACTTAAGGTTAAGTCCTCGATCGATTAGTATCCGTCAGCTGCACGTGTCGCCACGCTTCCACCCCGGACCTATCCACCTC